>JAZBLX010000020.1:308-109311 GCA_037033465.1 Bacteroidota bacterium
AACGGAAGAATGGATCGGAGAAAATTTCCCCGTTCAGGAAACGTTTGATATGCACAACGCAGACCGCTTAGTGCACTTTGAAGGTACGCATCCTGCAGTAATGAAACAAAGACTTGCGGCTGCAAACTGGAAATTTGAAAAGGATTTAACTAAAGAAACTCCCAAAATGAATTTCAGACGAAAGTTGCTGCAAAAAATTGAAGATCTAACTGGTTTGCGTTTGTTTGAATACCGCAACTATAAAATTGTGAAGTAAATGCAGAAATTAGCTGACTATATTTGCTAAATCTTTTAAACAGAAAAAATATATTAATGAAAAAACCTTCAGTTCTAGTCACTTTTGATTCTATGAAAGATGCTAACTGTGGCTATTTTTCATTTGGAAAAGGACTTGGTGATGCGTTAATTCAACAAAATAAAGGGAAATTTACATTCAAATTCTATTTATTTAAGCAAACGCAATACCTGTTCAATGGCCTGGTTGATATTTTATATCTTTCTAAACTCGATCGCTTATTTTTTAGAAAAAAAAATGAATTTGATCTTGTCCATCTCTCAGATCAGACTTGCAGGTTAAGACCAGGCAAGGTAAATGCAAAAAAAATAATGACCATTCATGATATGAATAAGGTTCATTTAAAATTTAGCAGACCACATAGAATTAAAGTTTATCTAAAAAAACTGGGCAAGTTCATATCTCAATGTGATAAAATTGTTTGCATATCAGAATTCGTGGCAAATGATGTGAAGCACTACTTTCCTGAAGCCACGTATAAAGTGAGCGTGATTTACAATGGTGCAGACAAGTTGATTGCTAACGATAATCATCGACCTGCATTTAAACCAACGGGCAAATTTTTGTTTACGATTGGCTTGCTATCTGTACAAAAGGGATTTCATTTACTGCCAGCTCTTTTGAAAGATAACAATTTCGAACTTGTAATCTCTGGACGGGAAACACCCCATAAGGAACGTATCTTAGAGGAGGCAAGAAAACACAATTGCTTAGAAAGAGTACATATTACCGGCCCTATCAGTGATGATGATAAAGCTTGGTATTATAAAAATTGTGATGCTTTTTTGTTTCCATCAGTAGCAGAGGGCTTTGGGCTCCCAATTATTGAAGCCATGCACTTTGGCAAACCGGTTTTTCTTTCAAAATTTACTTCTTTACCAGAAGTAGGCGGCGAAGCAGCCTATTATTTCGATAGTTTTGAATCAGAACAAATGCATAAAGTGTTTACCGACGGCATGAAAGACTTTATTCAAAGAGATAGAACTCAGGAGATGATTGCGCAGGCTGAGAAGTTTTCTTGGGATATTGCCGCAAATCAATATCTAAGTCTGTACCAGGAATGTTTGGGCAAATAAATAAAAAAACTATTCTTAATAAAGCTCTCATCTTTAAATCAGAGTAATTGCGATCTATCCACCATTAAACTAAGAATTGTGTAATCTTAATTGTTAGAGATTTCCTTCATCTTTTGGTCTGTATGAAAAACCGTACATTTGCAAAGTTTAATTTTTTTCGGCTAGGGACTTCCCTAAATTCCGTTACACATAAAATACTTAATGAAAACTTATTTTCGTTTATTATCATTTGCCAAGCCCATAGAAAAGTTTGCAATACCTTATGTTATTGCAACCATGCTTTCTATTCTATTCGGAACGTTCAACTTGGCTTTATTATCACCATTGTTTGAAACACTCTTAAATGCTAACAAGCAAGCTTGTCAAACACCAAGCTTAACCAATAAAGCCGCTTCATCATTTAGTTTGCTGGGCAAGTTAAGGGATTTTGTTAACCATTCGATTAAAGTTAACAGCATAGAAAGTACGCTGATGTATATCTGCATTATCATTGTGATTTCTGTATTGCTTTCTAATCTGTTTAGGTATTTTTCTCAACGTTACATGGAAGATCTAAGGGTTCATACCTTACTAAATTTCAGAAAGCGGGTCTTCGATAACGTGATGAATCTTCATGTAGGATATTTTAACAATGAGAGAAAAGGAGATATTATTTCTAAAGTAGCTTCTGATGTACAAGTGGTTCAATTTACGGTAACCAATACTCTACAGGTTGTTTTTAAAGAACCTGTAACACTTATTGTATATATTATCCTTTTATTTAACATCTCCGCCAAGCTTACTTTATTCTCCTTATTGGTGATCCCAATTTCTGCATTCATTATCAGCAAAATTGTGAAAAGGTTAAAGCAACAGGCAAAAGAATCGCACGAATCTTTCGCGAAAATGATTAGTTTTTTAGATGAAGCATTAAGTGGCATTAAAATTATTAAAGCCTTCAATGCTACAGAACGAACTAAATACAAGTTTAATCAAGAAAACATCTTCTATTCGAACTTAACCCGCAAAATGGTCAGACGTCAGCAACTCGGCTCACCGGTTTCCGAATTTTTAGGTGTTTTAATGATTTCGATCATCGTTTGGTATGGCGGATCATTGATTTTGAATAATGATAAGAATGCACTAACCGCATCAGATTTTATTGCCTACATCGCTATTTTCTCTCAAGTAATGCGCCCCGCTAAGGCTTTAACAGATTCCTTTAGCGGCATTCACTCCGGAATCGCAGCAGGTGAACGCGTTTTGGATCTAATAGACACCAAACCATTGTTAGTTAACGAACCGGATGCAAAGATTCTGGATGGCTTTAACCATACAATTAGCTTACAGAATGTGTCATTCAGCTACGGTGAAAAACAGATCCTAAATTCAATAACCTTCGACATTGAAAAAGGAAAAACTGTAGCCCTGGTTGGTCCATCAGGTGGAGGAAAAAGCACATTGATGGATCTCCTTCCACGTTTTCATGATCCGAAATCCGGAAACATCAAAATTGATGGCCAAGATTACAAAGAACTTACTGTAGAAAGTATCCGGGCACAAATGGGAACCGTTAATCAAGAATCTTTTCTTTTCAACGATACCATTTTTAATAACATTGCATTTGCCAAGCCAGATGCTACTGAAGAGGAAGTTATTGCAGCTGCTGAAATTGCAAATGCGCACGATTTTATACTGAATACAGAAAACGGTTATCAAACTAATGTAGGCGATAGAGGAAACAAACTTTCAGGAGGTCAAAAACAACGTGTTTGTATTGCAAGGGCTGTATTGGCTAATCCGCCGATCATGTTATTAGATGAGGCTACTTCAGCATTAGATACAGAATCGGAAAAATTAGTGCAGGATGCATTAAACAATCTGATGAAAAACCGTACATCAATTGTCATTGCCCACCGTTTAAGCACAATACAACATGCCGATAAAATTATTGTGATTGATAAAGGTAGCGTAGTAGAAACAGGAAGCCATAATGAGTTAATGAACAAAAATGGTTTGTACAGGCGTTTAATTGACATGCAGACCTTTAACGATTAAGCATTAAATGAAGAAAATACTGTTTTTTATGCCTGATAATCCGCTGCAAAAAGTTGCGGGGAATAGAACCAGGGCTTTAAGCATGTTAAGCTATTTTAAATCACGGAATTTTGAAATTGATTTTGTAAGCGAGTATTTCACCGGACGTTGGAACGAAACAGATATTAAGGCATTCGAGCAATCAGGATTGGCTACTAATACACATGTTATTAAAAAAAAGCCTTCCAAAAAAAATCTTCTCTTTTATTTACTTTTTTACAAACTACCTAACTTCTTCTATCAAAACAAGAAATGGTTTTTTCCGCTTCAGTTCCCCGAATTGGTGACTTTAAGATTCAAAAGGGCTTTCAAAAAAATTTTAAAAGAAAATAATTACGATTATATCTACATCAACTATGCAAGTTGGGCTACACTGTTAGAAAACAATCATTTCATTAAGGGTTCAATTAAAGTAATTGATACACACGACTTTATAACAGCTCAACATCAAAAGAAAAATGATATTGGCCAATCTTTTAAAGAGGAAATCAGAAGAATTTCTTTATTTGATATTGCTTTAGCTATTTCTGTTGAAGAACAATATATTTTTAGTCAGTTTTGCAAAAATAAGGTTGTACTGGTTCCAATGATGATGGACAAACCAGAGAATTTTAATACTACTGAAGAAAGATCGTTTGATCTAATTTATGTAGCAAGTGATAATGTACATAATCGAAAATCTGCTAAATGGTTTTTTAATGAGGTCTATCCCTTATTGCCTATGAATCTGCATATATGTATTATTGGTCAGATAAATGAGCACCTGAACATAAACGCTTCTAATATTATTACGGTAAACTTTGCTGAAGATTTATCACCTTATTATCGGAATGCTAAAGTAGCCCTATGCCCCATGCTCACCGGTACTGGCACCAAGATAAAGGTAGTAGAAGCACTGTCTTATGGCTTACCTGTAGTTTGCAATAGCAGAGGCGTTGATGGTTTGATCGATAAAACCAATAACGGTTGCTTGGTTAGTGATGAACCTGCTGGATTTGGGAATAATATTATAAAACTATTGACAGACGAGTTGGAATACAAAAAACAAGCAGAGAATGCATCGGCTGCTTTTTACCTCAACTACGAAAAGGAAGAGTGCTATAGAAAACTTGATCAAATATTCTTGAAATGACCTTATTTTTTACAGTAGTTACAACTAATTATTTACCATATGCGGTATCATTGCTGGATTCGGCGAAACTATATCATCCAGAATTCGAGTATTGCATATGCCTTGCTGACTATTTAAGCAATGACCAAATTGCCACAAATGATTTAATAAAAAAATATCCGATCCTTCAGCTTCACGAGTTAGACATTGAGGAATTTGATTTTATAACTCAAAATTACAACGCTATGCAGTTGGCAAATTGTTCTAAAGTACTATTTGCAAGACATCTTTTAAATCAAAAAAATATTGATCAAGTTATTTTTTGTGATTCTGACACTTACTTCTTTGGGAAATTGCCTGATACTATAGTTAATAACAGTGCAATTGTAATAAGCCCTCATTTTACGCATCCACCAAATATTGATATGAAGCGTCAGGAGTTAGAAGTATTGAATGCCGGGCTATATAATGGTGGTTATTTTAAACTGAACAAATCAGCAGAAACGGATAGTTACATTGATTGGTTAAGAGAGCGATCTGTTAAAGAGTGCATATATGATTTTAAGAGAGGATTTTACGGCGAACAATTATGGTTAAATCTTGTCCCACTATATTTCAAAAATGTATTTATAGAAACTAATGCGGGTATAAATGTAGCTTATTGGAATTTGCATGAAAGACAAATTTCGGAAAAAGATGGAACGTTTTTCGTAAATGAAACTACTCCGCTTTGCTTTTTCCATTACAGCGGCTGGGATTATAATAACCCGATAGAAATCTCTAAATGGTCTTTGTTTACTGCGGAAGTACGTCCCGATTTAAAACAGATATTAGCGCGGTATCATACAGCTTTAAAACAAAATGAATACGAGCATTACATTGATATCAAAAATTATTATACAAGCAGGAACAAAACGCAAAAAAAATCTTTTTTCAAGAATCTGAAAAGTAAGCTTTTTAAAGCTAAGGCCTAATTTTAGAAATAAGATCGTATGGCTCTGGATTTAAATTTCAACTGATCCTTTGTAAAAGTTGCTCAAACAGAGGCATTTGCTGATTTTTACTAAACTTCATAGCTTCGGCCTTGAGTTTCTCCCTATTAATTGTCGAACCATTATGTATTTTTTCTATTCCATCTATTAATTCAGCTAAAGTGTTGTTATATGCGACAAACCCCATCTCTTCCTTAACAAAATCGCAGGCAATGCCCACATTAAAAGCTACAATTGGCAGCTGGAGATATGCTGCTTCTAACATAACTAATGAAAAGGTTTCCTCTCTAGATAATAGTAAAAAGCCATTTGCTATGGCCATATAATTATAATAATTAGTATCTTCTGCGCCAACGCATATTAATTTATTGGGGTACTTTTCTTCTGCTATGCGTTTAACATAATAAGTTAAGCCATTTTGAAGCTCTGTACCTAACCATAGGATTTTAACATTCTGGTCTTTAAACTTATCTAGAATGGGCAGTACCAAGTCAAAACCTTTCATATATTTAGTGCCTCCGGAAACAACCCATATAAAATCAGTAGGCAAAATCCCATGAAATTCTTTTAGCTTATTGACTACCATCTTATCTACATTAATGGTGTCGGTATCTATAAAACTATATTGCTTTTCAACAAAATCATGAATGGGCAATAATGCATTGTAAACGATATCAGAACAGCCAATACAAACATCAGAATAAGAAATCATTTTCTCCAGTGCATTACGCTGAATCTCGCTAAATGCAAATAAAAATTCATGAACGTAAGTAATAAACCTCACCTTTTGGGGTTTGTCAATTTCAAATATTTCAGGGAATGCAACTGTGTTTACAAACCAAATATCGGCCTTACTTTCTTGCTGAATATTATTTAATTGATGTTGAATCGGATTGATGCCGATAAGTTTAACGAGTCTTCTATAAAACCGTAACAACCCTTTTGGGTTGTTTTTATACATAATATATTTATTTATATAATTTGGTAAGGCATCATACAATTCTCCCTTACTCTTACAAAACAAGCTGATTTCATACTTTGCAGGATCCAAATTTTTCAATAAATACCACAATACCATCTCTGATCCGGTTCTGCCTAAATGCTGGGTGATAAATAATATTTTTTTTTTCATAAATTAACTTAACAATTTGTTGGCATGAAGATTTCATCCTTCAAATAAGTGCCAAGAGCAAATTTCTTTAAAATGTGGTTCTGTATCTTGTTTTAAAGTATACTCTTTTACGAGAGGAAAACAATCGTTACAATCCAATTCACAATAAATCAAAAAGACCAGTTTATCAACGTTTCAGTCATGAGTTGAAGATTAGCACGCCAAGATGCAATTAACTGCCGTATAAATACGAATAAATAGGTCTTTCAAAGTAAGCAAAATATACATATCTGTGAAGCGCTTTTTGAAGAACATTTTCCAAATTTCTCGACTTATTATCGTTTTAATCGGAAAAGATTTTTGATCCTAATTATATTTCTTAGTTTACGTAATTGTTTTCTAGCAGCGTGTAATTCAGCATAGTCAGTTATAAATGCCGAGAAGTGTTCGGAAATAACAAGTTCTTTCTCTTCCGAAATTAATGGATAATTGTTTGGATCATTGCTTATTCCTCCGCCTTCAAATTCGGCTAAAATAATTCTTAAACGTCGATAGCTACAGCTATACTTACATATAGCAAGCATAAAAAATTTCCAGTCTGAAACTATTTTTAGTGATTCATCATACAAGCCTATCGAATCAAAAAGTTTTCTTTTTATAAGTGTTGATGGATGAGGAATACTTTTATGAGATAATGCGTCGAAAGTCAATTTATCTTCAGGAACCCAAACATGCATTTCATTATTATCGACATAAGTCATGTCACATATAACCAAGTCTTCTGTACACTTAGATTCTACAACACTTTCAATAGCTTTATTGTTGTTAAGTACATCTCCGCTATTTAAGAAGAGAATATAATCTCCAGTAGCTAGCTTTATTCCCTTATTCATCGCATTATAAATTCCATTATCACCTTCGCTTAAGGCATAAGAAATATTAGATTTATACTTGTCGATAACAACTTGGCTACTATCAGTAGATGCTCCATCGACAATGATATATTCTATCAACTTATAGGTTTGGCATAAGACGGATTTAATTGTCTTTTCTAAGCCTAAAGCATTATTATAATTAATTGTTATAATGGATATTCTCAATTTAATGTTTTATATAAATAGATAAGTTAACACACAATATCAAGTAGAAAAAATGCACTACCCATAATTTTACTTAGTAGAAAATTGTATTTCCCATTTCCTCAAAAATAGTTTAAATTGAATAATCTGCCTTAAATTTTGTGGAAACCAGTAGAAGAAAGAATAATCATAATTTAAATTATCCGTACCTGATTCTCCCTTTAATCTGGGCTTATACTTAAACGGTAAATAAGAGTATTTCTTTTCCATTATAGATAATAGAACTGCTCTGTTCAATGCATGTTCAAAGTAGTAACCTATACTATCGTTAATCATACTCGCAGTTTGAAATAAAAAATCTACAAAAAAAGCTTTATCAGCAATAAACGTTCTTGAATCAGAATACTTTAGTTGACATGGCAAATCTACCATGACATCGCAGTTATGCTGTCCATATGCTTTCAATATTGATTTAATATTTAAAAGTTTATATCGTCCTGTTATTTTAAAAATGCTATTACTTTTTTTTATAAAGTTTGAGTATTCAAAAGCATGCTTAAGAATTATCATTTCTCCATACCCCTTTCCCAAATGTTTCTCGAAGCCATTCCCGAAGAATGTAAGAATTTCTAATCTATCCTTATGGGTGGAGTGTACAAATTCTTTTGATATATCAATACCCGAATTTTCAACAAATACTATTAAATTATGCGTATTGTCTAAATAGAATTTGATAGCCTCAATATATTGAAGCCTTCTTTTTTCAGGGTCCTGCAACTTTGTAAAAGTCATTCCTTCAGGATTTATGCATCCTGTTAGCAAAATTATTGGCTGTTTGATTGTACTAATTTCATCCATTATAAATGGCTATTCATTTATATAATTGTTTCTATTGTAAATCAACTTATGATTTATTTACCTCAAAAATAAGGTAATTCTATTAACTTGATTCGGAAATTGGAGATTTCTCTAAACCCTTCTTCTTATTACTTTGTCGACAGAACATGAAAACTAAAAGGAGTTAAATAGGCTGTAAGATTACTGCCCAACAGCCCATTTTAGTCTCGTTTTTAAGATCATAGAAGTAATCGTGAAACTTAATGAGTAAGTAATTAAAAATCTAATCAAAAGAATTCCAGTATTTGCCCAGATTGATAAATGTTGGTAGTCTAACTTGAGTGGTTGAAATATTAATGGTAAAAACCTACTTATCAACAAATAATGGATTAAATAAACACCAAACGTTGTTTTTCTTGGTTGAAACTTCTTTTGCATAGTTGGTATATTTCCAATTTTTAGGAGTACTGCAAAAATGATAAGAGAGTATACAATATTCGAAATACGCAAGGTATTATAAGCATCTTTCGAGCCAAGATTCAATAATTGAAATGACTCCGCAATAGCCAGCCCGAACGACATAAATCCTAATAATAACAATGGATACCATGTAATTTTATTTAGAAAGACAATAATCCTATCATAATATTTATTTAAATAAACACCCAGCCATAGAAAAAAAATAAATCCGAATAGGGCTGCAGAATGCAATGTTATAAACCAGTTGTAATAAATATTAATACTATATATAGCTGAGATACATCCTAATATTACCCCAAACCAGATCTTGTATAAAAATTTCTTAAATATTAATAGAATGGTTATACAGATAAGAAAATTTAATATAAACCAGTAAGTCGTATAGAATAATGCATGATTCAAAAGCTCCACTAAATACTGGAAAAAATGAGTAACCAGCAATCCTTCTCCACCTTTACGATATGCAACGTATCTATCTATAGTTGTAAGAACCATAAATACAAAAACCCAAAACAGCCATGGCTTTATTGTATTCTTAAACCTATTTTTTAAATATTGTAAAGAATTATATTCCTGGAACTTATAATTTATTAAAAAACCTCCGATTAGAAAGAAAGCAATTGTACTAAATTTGAAGAGTTGGATAAATAATGCCCCAATAAATGTATCAACATTATTTAAATAAATATCATTTCCAACGGCAGGACTATGTTCTAGGACAATTCCGATCATGGAAATACACCTAATGGTATCAACAAAGTCGAAATTTTTAGTCTGCATTATCTCTTTATTTTTAAATTCAATATCCATTGATTTTATTAATTAAGTTGCGAATATCCCAAAAAAAAGAGCTTCAAATTATAATTGAAGCTCTTTTAACATTTTTGTATGCAAAATATTACAGATAAGTCTCCACTTGATTAGACTACAAATTATATTATGAACCTAAAATATAAATTAAAGGTATTAAATCTTAAACTAAATATAATCCTTAAACAAAAAGAAGTAAAAATCAAAAGGGGCGATAATCAGCCTCTTTTGATCTACTTCTTAAAAAGATTATTTTGCAGTATAAAATGCAACCCCCTCATTTTTCCAATTTCCATCTCCCGCAGTTGGTGAGTTAGATAAGCTATAATAATGATCACCAATGTTATTATTCATATATGCATATACAGCAACACGACCTGCTCCAGGTGATGAATAAGCATAAAATGCTACTCTCTCATTTATCCAGCTTCCGTCTCCAGCTGTAGGCCCATTATTTAGGCTATAATAATGATCAGAATATTTTTCACTCATATATTGATATACAGGAACTGATCCTGGTATCTGAGATGAATAAGCATTAAATGCTACACCCTCATTTACCCAATAGCCAGCTCCAGCTGTCGGACTATTTGATTTATCATAATAATGATCAGTATATTTATTACTCCAATATACATAAATTGGATCAGGTGTAGACTTATATTCATTTGCTAAATAATATTGAGCCAAATAGTTTTTAACTTCTGCTTTCTTTGCAGGATCATTAATTAAATCCTCAATTGGTATTAGGCCGTCTTTACCAATTTTAATTAACACAGCATTATCAATATTGCAACTACTCTGCCAAGCAGCAACTGTTAATTTCTGAGGTGAATTATCCAATGAAATATCGCCTATCAAACCTTTTGTTCCATCACCCCCAATAGATCTATAATGTACAGTTTGATTAAAATTAGAATTTGCTTCAACCTTATTAACTTCAATATCCGCTGTAACATTAACAATAGATAACAATCCATTATATTTTAGACCGGCTTTGGACGCTTCTTCTCTCTTTGAACTATTTGTTTGACTTTGGTAGTTAAAATCAAATCTGGCGCCAAGGGTAATATTCGTTAGCACATGGGTACCATATTTCGCAATCAATTGTTGAGCAGATAGGTTAGTTACGTCTGATTTAAACTTATCAGTAAGATAATTTTCTCTTATATTATCAGTCGTCGAGAATATCTGCATACTCTTCTGTTCAATTATTTTTCTAGCTGAAGCATAAATATATTTAGATGAAGAGCTGTCTTTTCCGGCAAAAGATAAGTTTAGTTCTCCTTTAAATAATCCAAAAACGTCTGGTGAAGCAGAATATTTTTGTGATAATTTCTTTGAGTAATTGGAACCATTTTCTCCAAAGGTATAATCATAATAATCAACCACACCCAGTTTAGGTAGATAACTCCCATCTTGAGCCACGAATTTTTCAATATCAATAACCTGAAACCTTGTCGATTCTTTTTCTGCAAACAAATCTGTTACATCATAACCATATCCTAAAACATCATACTTTTTATCACCGGAATATGCTATGTTACCATGATTATTTTTCAGAATTTCCTCTTCCGCAAAATCACTCTTCTTGCAACTGCTAAATGCCGCTGTAATTATGCACATCAAGCAAATAATTTTTAACTTGTAATTTTTTTTCATAAATAGTTTTTTTTCAAAACTACCGATGATAAAAATTACAGATGACAACTTCAGGTTATCAATATAAATGAAAATAATACATCAAAACGAAACAAATAGACTCATAAAGTATTATTTATACTACATTACCTTTTTAATCTGAGTCTGTTTTCTATCATTCCTACATTATTATCACTTTCAATAGTTAATAGCTGACTTGATTGTCGTTTTGAAATATCGACTAACTTCGCTTTTGATGGCAATTTTAAAGTACCATTGATCGCAGATAAAATAGCTTTTAAACATGGTTCTTCGGCATCACCTAAAATTAGATTAGCCGGAATAACTACAGGAATGTTAGGCTCCATTCCACTAAAATAGTTAGACCAGCCTTGTGCATTCTTAATTAAGAAACTACTTAAATAAACGGTGTATTTATCAATATTCACGCCGAAAAAGCCTACAGGTTTTCCATAAGTTTTTTCGCCGACAAGTTTAACATTAAAGTATGGTCTTAGGCAACTGATCAGTAACTCGCTGGCGGAGGCAGTTTGCCCGGAAACAATGACATAAATTTCCTCAATAGATTCTAGCTTTCCCTTTTTTGCAAATTGGTAAGTATTTCCCTGTTCAGAATAATCAACATCTTCTAAAGTCGCCGTTCTGCCTTTATAAAATACAGCCTTGCCAAACTCATCCAAATAAGGCTGATGCCTTAAAATCTTGCCATTCCCGGCCTGAAGGGTAGCATTAAATTGTTCGGAATACATCACTTTACCTGTTAATTTACTGGGCACAATTAAATTAGCAACGTATTCTGCAGTCTCCACATAGCCGCCACCGTTAGATCTTAAGTCTAAAATAAGATATTTTGGATTCGCAACAGCGAACTCATCGAAAGCCTGATCAAGCTTAAGTTTGATGCTATTTAAAGAAGGAAAAGAACCAATTGCTCTGTATGCTATCGTTTTATCTGCCGACGCAATGATTTTTTTTGACAAAATAGGTTCATTAGTTGAAAAGCCTGCCTGCTGTGTCCCGCCCCTTGAAATTCCTAATTGGAGATAAGAATATTTTGGACTATTAGTAGAAAGCAGAGCCTCGTATGGAAGCCCCGAATCTTTATTTATTTTTAACTGCGAAAGATCAAAAAGCTCTTTTCTAAAGGCATTCATTTCAGGATTGATGAAAGCGTATTTTTGTCTTGGGTTCAAATCTTTATAGGACGGCAAAACATCATTCCAAAGGTAAATTTGCTTTGCATACAGAAAGATAGAATCTAATGTTAATTCAATTCTTGAACCCGAGGTTGGGGAAACTATTTCCTCATCATTCTTAGATAATTCATCCTTCTTGCAACCATTTAAGGTTAATAATATCATTGACAGACAAATCAAAAACAATAAATGTCTTAAGTAATATAATTTATTTGCGTACAAATTCAAACCTTTATTTTTCTTTAGTGATGCTTAAAACTAATAAGTTAAGCTTCAAAAATACACTTTTATAATACAAATCTGACTCCAAAATCAATCAATAATGATAAATTACCTTTATCATTATTTACTAATTATATATACATTTGTAAATCCTTAGAAACACAAAAATTATCAGTTCTCAAAATGTTAGACGTAGGAAATACCTTAAGAAGGTATCGGGATGAACGCCAGTACACGCAACAATACGTTGCCAATATTATAGGGATAAGCAGAGTAGCTTATCGAAAGTGGGAGAATAATGAGGTTGATTTTGCCTTATCGCAATTAAAGAAAATAGCCGAGCTATATGATATATCGATTCATGAAATTATTATCCAATCAAAATTTGATAAAAATCAAATAATTCCGATACAACAAAAAGGGCATCAATATAATTGATGCCCTTAGTATTTTATTTAATTGCTAATCTTACAATTTTCTTGCTACTTCTACTTGTTCATAAGCTTCAACGATATCGCCTACCTCGATGTTATTGAAGTTTTGGATATTCAGACCACATTCGTAACCTTTTAATACTTCTTTCACATCATCTTTAAAGCGTTTCAGTGAAGCTAATTCACCTGTGTAAACAACAACACCATCTCTAACGATTCTGATCTTGCTGTTACGGGTAATCTTACCATCTAATACCATACAACCTGCAATGGTACCCACTTTGGTAATTTTGAAAGTCTCACGAATTTCAACGTTAGCCACAATTTTTTCTTCAAACTCCGGATCCAACATACCTTCCATCGCTGATTTAATCTCATTGATTGCATCGTAGATGATAGAATATAAACGGATATCAATTTGCTCAGCTTCAGCCAATTTACGTGCACCAGTAGATGGACGAACCTGGAAACCGATAATAATCGCATCAGATGCAGACGCTAGCAATACATCAGACTCTGAAATCTGACCAACACCTTTACTAATTACGTTAATCTGGATTTGCTCAGTCGAAAGTTTCAATAATGAATCGGCTAGTGCCTCAATTGAACCATCCACATCACCTTTAACAATGATATTAAGTTCTTTAAAGTTACCGATAGCCAAACGACGACCAATCTCATCAAGGGTAATGTGTTTCTGCGTACGTAAGCCTTGTTCACGCTGTAATTGCATCCGTTTGTTGGCAATATCACGTGCTTCAGTTTCGCTTTCAAGCGCATTAAAACGGTCACCCGCTGTAGGAGCACCCTGCATCCCTAAAACCTGTACGGGTTGGGAAGGACCTGCTGATTCTACCTTAGCACCACGTTCATTGGTTAACGCTTTAACACGTCCACTAAAACTACCTGCCAAGATTGGATCTCCAACTCTTAATGTACCGGCCTGAACCAATACCGTAGTTACAATACCACGACCTTTATCTAATGCAGATTCGATCACAGAACCTGTTGCCCTCTTATTTGGATTGGCTTTAAGTTCTAATAACTCCGCTTCCAATAACACTTTATCTAAAAGTAAATCTACGTTTAAGCCGCTTTTGCTGGAGATTTCCTGTGATTGATATTTACCACCCCAATCTTCAACCAAAATATTCATTACTGATAATTGCTCACGTACCTTATCTGCATTAGCACCTGGTTTATCCACTTTTGTGAAAGCAAATACCAATGGCACACCTGCTGCCTGTGCATGATTAATTGCTTCTTTTGTTTGAGGCATCACTGCATCATCCGCTGCTACTACAATAATCGCAATATCTGCAACCTTAGCACCACGTGCACGCATTGCCGTAAAAGCTTCGTGACCAGGTGTATCTAAGAATGTTACTTTTTTTCCTGTTGGCGTGGTTACCATGTAAGCACCAATATGCTGTGTAATACCACCTGCCTCACCGGCAACTACATTTGCTTTACGGATATAATCCAGCAATGAAGTTTTACCGTGATCGACGTGACCCATGATTGTAACAACAGGGGCTCTTTCGATCAGATCCTCTTCTTTATCTTCCTCCTCAATGACATTTTCCTCATCTTCATCTGGTTTAACGAATTGAATTTCGTAGCCAAACTCATCAGCAACAATGGTTAAGGTTTCAGCATCTAAACGCTGATTAATGGAAACAAACATACCCAGACTCATACATGTACCAATAATTTTGGTTACCTGTACATCCATCATGCTTGCTAATTCATTAGCAGTAACAAATTCTGTTACCTTTAATATTCTTGATTGAGATTCAAGTTCGTTTGCTGCTTCTTCCGCATTATAGGCTACATCATCACGTTTCTGACGACGCAATTTAGCACGTTGAGCAAATTTACCAGACTTACCAGCGCCACTCAAACGAGCAAGTGTTGCTTTGATCTGATCTTGAATTTCTTTCTCAGTAGGTTCTTCTTTAGGTCCGCTTGGAGTAGCATTTCTATTTTGGAAACCTGGTCTGTTGTTATTTCTATTTCCCTGATATGGTGTACCACCTTGTCCAGCTGGTCTATTACCCTGGTATGGTGTACCACCACCCGGTCTGTTTCCCTGATAAGGTGTACGAGGCGTACCTGATGCACCTGGCTGACCCGGGCCTGCAGGATTTTGTCCTTGCTGACCTTGACCCCCATGTTGACCTGGCTGTCCCGGTGCTCCAGGAGTTTTTTTACGTTTACGTTTACGTTTTGCAGCTTCACTATCGCTAGATGATGCCACAGGACCATTTCTTCTATCTGGTGTTGTTGGTAAAACAATTTTACCAATAATATTCGGACCGGTTAATTTAACTGTACGGGCCTTGATTACTTCAGGCTCGTTAGTTGCCGGTTTTACTTCTGCTGGTTTCGCCTCCGCTGGTTTTTCTTCAGCTTTTGGTTGTTCTACAGGTTTTAATGGCTCTGGTGCTTTTGCAACTGGTGCAGGCGTAGGTGCCGGAGCAGCAGGAGTTTCCTCTTTCTTAACCTCTACTGGTTTTTCTTCAGCTTTTGGTTGTTCTACAGGTTTCACTGGCTCTGGTGCTTTTGCAACTGGTGCAGGCGCAGGTGCCGGAGCAACAGGAGTTTCCTCTTTCTTAGCAGGACGTGTTTTAGAATTAAGATCATTTAAATCAATCTTACCTACAATTTTCACACCTGGTAATCCGCTTTCTTCCGCTTTATCTTCTGCCTTAGCAGGTACTACTGGCGCTGCTGCCGCAGGAGTTGGTGCCGGAGTTTCTACCTTAGGGGTTTCCACAGCCTTAGGTTTTTCTACCGGAGGAGTTGATGTTTGAGTATTCTTAATCAGAACCTCTTCATTTTTCTCGAAATCGGTATTTTTCTTCGGCGCTTCTACTGGCTTTTCAGTCTCAGGCTCGTCACGACGTATTTTACCAATCACTATTTGCTTGGCTTCTTCTCTTACGATCTTATCTCCCTGATACTCTTTCAATAAGGCACTATACATGTCTCCCGTAAGTTTAAACATCGGGCTCTTCTCGGCAGAGAATCCCTTTTTGTTTAAAAACTCAACGGCCGTACCCATGCCTATATTAAGTTCCTTAATAGCTTTAATTAAAATGATTGGTTTGTCGTCTGACATTTAGCTCCTGTTATTTTTAATATAATACAAAAGTAGTGTTTATTTGGCAATTACACCACTTATTCAAATTCTGACTGTAAAATCTGAACCACTTCTTTAATGGTTTCTTCTTCTAAGTCTGTGCGTTTTACCAAATCTTCTACTGTAAGTGCCAAAACACTCTTAGCAGTATCGCACCCGATAGCCTTTAATTCATCAATAATCCAGCTATCGATCTCATCTGAGAATTCTTCCAAATCCACATCTTCGTCACTTTCTTCTCCAGCCTCACGGTAAACATCAATTTCATAACCAGTTAACTTACCAGCTAGTTTTATATTATGTCCGCCACGTCCAATTGCCAATGAAACCTGATCTGGTTTTAAATAAACCGATGCATGTTTAGTTTCATCATCCAATTTAATTGACGTGATTTTTGCCGGGCTCAAAGCACGTGTGATATATAATGAGATATTATTTGTGAAATTAATCACATCAATATTTTCGTTTTTCAATTCGCGAACGATACCATGGATACGAGATCCTTTCATCCCCACACAAGCACCTACCGGATCAATACGGTCATCGTAAGATTCTACAGCAACTTTAGCACGTTCTCCTGGCTCACGAACAATTTTCTTAACAGTAATTAAGCCATCAAAAATTTCCGGAACCTCCAGTTCAAACAAACGTTGTAAAAACTCAGGAGCAGTTCTTGAAATAATAATTTTCGGGTTCGCGTTGATCATTTCTACTTTAGAGATTACGGCTCTCACAGAATCACCTTTTTTGAAATAATCGGCAGGAATCTGTTCTGTTTTAGGCATTAAAAGCTCATTGCCTTCATCATCCAGAACCAAAGTTTCTTTTTTCCAAACCTGGTAAACCTCGCCGGTGATAATCTCACCTACACGGTCTTTATATTTTTTGAAAATTTCATCTTTTTCTAACTCCAATACTTTGGAAACCAACGTTTGGCGCGCAGCTAAAATCGCCCTGCGACCGAAACTTTCTAAAGTAATCTGTTCAATATAATCGTCTCCAACTTCTAATGTATTGTCTAATTTAGAAACTTCAGCAAGCTCAATTTCTAAATCATCGTCTTCAGAAAAACCATCTTCCATTACTTTTCTGGTTCTCCAGATCTCTAAATCTCCGTTATCCGGATTCACAATCACATCACAGTTTTCGTCAGTTCCGTATTTTTTACGCAACATGCTACGAAAAACTTCTTCCAACACACTGATCACCGTAGGGCGATCTATATTTTTGAAATCTTTAAACTCTTGGAAAGAGTCGATTAAATTAATTGTTGTAGTACTCATTTTTACTTAAATGAAATTAACACACTTGTTTCTAATATATCATTAAACGGTATAGTTGTTTCAACACTTACCGCTTTTTTCCCTTTTTCTTTAACCGATTCTTCTAAAATTAGATTGTCTTCTGTAACTTCTAAAAGTTTTCCTTCCTTTTTAAGGCCATCCTTAAATTTAATACTTAAAGTACGTCCTATATTTTTTACGTATTGGCGATTCAATTTTAATGGTTCACCCACACCCGGAGAAGAAACTTCTAAATTATAAGCCTGCTCGATTACGTTTTCCTCTTCTAAATGAAAACCTACATGCCTGCTAATGGCCACACAATCCTGTATGCTAATACCTTCGTCGCCATCAACATGAATAATCAATTTATTGTTTGGCAACATTTTCACTTCAACCAAAAAAAGCTCTGGCCGATCTGCAATCTTTTCCTCAACGAGGCTTGCAACTTTCTTTTCTACCTGCATATTTTAACCTGATTTCATAGAAAAAGGGGACATTGTCCCCTTCTCTTTTCTTCGATTACGATGCAAATATAGTACTTTCTTGTGAAAAATCAAATAGTTATCTCATTATTATGCTGATTATTACCGTTTAAGTGTTTGCTTTTGCGGCTGTAAATTATGCCTGGCAGTACCATTAAGTAAGTTACTCAGGCCTGCAAACTTAATTCCGATATAATTTTCTACCTGGTAACTTTTATTTTTCTGAAAAGGTTGTTCAGGGGAGAAAACTACAGAATCACCCTCTACGATAACCTTTCCCGGCACAACAATATCATCTTGCAAAATATCCAGTTCTTCTGGTTTTAATATAACTGAAATCAAAGCTATAGAATCAACATTATCTTTATAATGGTTTTTAGCCTGCAGTAAACTCGCCTCATCAATATTTTTAACTACTATTGATGCACTATCTGCCGAAAACTTAATTACAGGTTTTTTGTTTCTACCAGAACAAGAAATTAAAGGAGTTGCGATTATCACAACTGCAAAAATTTTACACAAGCTTTTAAACATTAACAAATTTAAACATTATGAGATTAATTATTGAAGTTCTTTTGATGGGACTTGCCTTTTTTATTGGCGCAAAACTGGTTCCTGGTGTAGAAGTAACCGGATATGCGAGCGCCCTTGGCGCGGCAGTTCTAATCGCGCTGGCCAACGCAACTATTGGATTCATTTTGAGACTTTTAACTTTTCCAATCAATTTTTTAACACTCGGTCTGGTATCTTTCATTATTACCGTATTGATGATTCTTTTGGTAGATAGCATGATGACCTCATTTAACACCTCCGGTTTCTTTGCTGCTGCATTTTTAGCGATCATTGTTGCTTTGATCAAAGCGATCTTTAGCGCCGTTGCCGGGGAGAAAGAATAGCGAGTCAGGAGTCTTGAGTCAAAAGTCTTGAGTCTACAGTTCAAACCCATAATACGACATATATTAAAAGCCTGTGAATTTAAGTGCTGTACTTAAATTCACAGGCTTTTCATTTAACGGTCAGACTAAATCGAAACTATGCTACATCAAACAATAGACTCCAGACTATTGACTATCGACTAAATCTCAGCGTATCACTTCCCTTGAAATAATCATTTTTTGAATCTCCGAAGTTCCTTCATATATCTGGGTGATTTTTGCGTCACGCATTAATCGTTCCACATGATATTCTTTCACAAAGCCATATCCTCCATGCACCTGAACGGCCTCAATAGTTACATCCATTGCTACTTTAGAGGCAAACAGCTTAGCCATAGAGCCTGCCTGCGTATAAGGCAAACCCTGGTCTTTTAACCAGGCTGCCTTGTAAACCAATAATCTTGCCGCTTCAATTTGCGTGGCCATATCAGCCAGTTTAAAGGCAATTGCCTGATGTTCTGATATCGGTTTCCCAAACGATTTACGCTCCTTGGCATATTGCGTAGCCAGCTCAAAAGCGCCCTGAGCAATCCCAAGGGCCTGTGCAGCAATCCCAATCCGGCCACCTTCCAGCGTTTTCATGGCAAACTTAAATCCTAATCCATCCTCACCTATCCTATTTTCTTTGGGCACCTTAACATCATTAAACATTAAAGAATGCGTGTCAGAGCCACGAATACCCAGCTTGTTTTCTTTTGGGCCAATAGTAAAGCCCTCCATCCCTCTTTCAACAATAAAAGCATTGATCCCTTTATGTCTTAACTCAGGGTGTGTTTGTGCAATAACCAGATATGTTGATGCTGTACTACCATTAGTGATCCAGTTTTTTGTTCCATTTAAGAGATAATAATCACCTTTATCTTCTGCAGTAGTACGTTGTGAAGTAGCATCTGATCCGGCTTCTGGCTCTGATAAACAGAACGCACCAATTTTTTCTCCAGATGCCAGTGGCTTAAGATATTTTTCTTTTTGCGCTTCACTGCCATAAGCTTCTAATCCATAGCAAACCAAAGAATTATTCACCGAAACCACTACAGATGATGATGCATCAATTTTCGAAAGTTCTTCCATCACCAACACATAAGAAATGGCATCAAGACCACTTCCATTGTATTTCTCACTCACCATCATGCCCAGAAAACCAAGTTCACCCAGCTTTTTCACTTGTTCAGCCGGAAACTTTTGATGCTCATCACGTTCGATTACACCAGGCTTGAGTTCTTGTTGTGCAAAATCTCTTGCAGCCTGTTGTATCATTATTTGCTCTTCACTTAATTCGAAATGCATAACATTTAGGTATAAAGGGTTAGTAAATCAAATGTAGCATTTCAAATCTAAAATTACTATGGCTGCATAGTAATTTTATTGAAATAATTCTAAATGCAATAGACTACCTGATAAGGGAAATAATCAGAACAACCTAGAAGATCTAATTATGAACTAATTTTTTTAGGATATGGCTTCTTTAATATTAAAAACATACTTAAACCTCCTAAAATGAGAATAAGTAAGAGCTGCAAGGAATGGATAATGGTAGCATAGGCCAATCCGTCTTTGAAAGAAATAGCGTATAATACCAAAGACTGCGCTACCATCCAGTGAAAAACACCTATCCCACCCTGAACGGGTGCGACCATTGCAAATCCAGAAAACACAAGAGCCGTAAACGCGGTATTGAGATGTAAATTAACCGTTGATGGAAGAGCAGAAAAGCAGAAATACATAGAAATCAGGTAAAAACTCCAGATACCAACCGTACAAAGTAAAAATGACCCCTTATTTTTCATTTTGCGGTAAGATCCAAATCCCTGCCTCAGGCTTATAAAAATCCTTAGGAACTTTTTGCTGACTCTTCTGCGTAAAAAATAGACCAAGGCACTGCAAAGGGAGGCCATTAGAATTGCAAATGCCACCAGCCAGGCATAGTTAAGATGTATCAGGTAATTTGTGATATTGTGGTAAATGCGGTAATAAAGAAAATCAAATACTAGATCATATTGAAAAATGAGCATGGCTAATCCAGTGAGAAAAAGCACCAATACATCAAAAAGTCTTTCAGTAATTACCGTCCCCAAGGAAGAAAAAACTGAGACCCTTTCGGTCTTGTTCATTACAGAACAGCGGACAACTTCACCAAAGCGGGGTAAGGCTAAATTGGCTAAATAACCAATAATTACACCGTGATATACATTCCAGAAACCAACCTGGTAGTGAATGGATTTATAAAGCATCTGCCAGCGTAATGCCCTGAGCAGGTAAGCAATTAAAACGCATAACGCAGAGATGATCACGTAAAAAAGGTTGGCTGTTTTAATCTCCAGCCAAATCTTTCCCAAATCCTGACCGCTAAACGCCAGAGATAAAATACCTACACCGATCAAAAGCATGATGAGGTATTTTACTGCCGTTTTTAGATCGAGGGTCACAATGCTATTTTAGTAAATGATTATTGTCATCCGGAAAAACAAGGATAGGATTATATTTCTTTGCCTCTTCAATAGGAAGGCTTCCGTATGACATGATGATGAGGATATCGCCTAGTTGTGCCAGACGAGCTGTTGCACCGTTTAAACAGATTGTTCCGGTACCGCGTTCGCCCTTAATCACATAAGTTTCGAAACGTGCGCCATTATTATTATTAACAATTTGCACCTTCTCATTGGCTATAATATTAGCCGCATCCATCAAATCTTCATCTATCGTAATACTGCCAACATAATTTAGTTCAGCTTGTGTTACTTTAACACGGTGTATTTTCGATTTTAATATTGTAATAACCATCTGGCAAAGTTAGTAATAAAAAGGTTGAAGGTAAAAGGTTTAGGGCATAAGGTTTTACTTGCAAAAAAATAAACCCAAAATTTAGCATGCTGATGCTTATCGGGTCATGTAGGCATTTAATCATATACCTAATAACTTAAATCTTGACACTATTTAATAATCATATTATCAATCAGTCTTGTAGACCCGACTTTGGCCGCAACTAACGCCACCAAATTTTCTTCATCTTTTGATGCTGCCGGTTCTAAGGTATTACCATTGGCGATGGTAAAATAATCCAGTTCAATCCCTTCAATATCTTCATAAAGGCGTTTTGCCTTTGCTTCCAGTTCTTCCAATGAATATTCATTAAAATGTTTAACCACAAAGTGAAGCGACTCATTTAATACTAAAGAATGTCGCCGGTCAGCAGCTGATAAGTGAATGTTGCGGCTACTCATTGCCAGTCCGTCATCTTCCCTTATAATAGGACAGGTGATAATCTGGATAGGAAGATCAAAATATTTAACCATATTCTTAATCATCAATACCTGCTGAAAATCTTTCTGCCCAAACATGGCGACATCAGGTTCTACAGCATCAAAAAGTTTTTTCACAATTTGCGTAACACCCTGATAGTGGCCTTTTCTAAACTCACCTTCCAGTAAAAATTCTGCTTTACCGAGGTCGATGTGCCAATTTTCATTTTCATCTGCAGGATACATTTCTTCCACATTTGGCATGAGCACTCCACTACACCCTGCACTTTCCAGCATGGCTAAATCGTGTTCAATAGGACGAGGATATTTCTCCAGATCTTTTGGGTCTGTAAATTGCGTAGGGTTTACAAAAATGCTGCAAATAATGATGTCTGCATTTTGCTGGGCCAGTTTGATTAAAGAAATATGGCCATTATGCAAGGCACCCATTGTAGGTACAAGTGCTATTTTTTTACCCGATTCTTTTAAAGGTTTTAAGAAAGCTTTAAGCGTTGCTTTGGTTTTAAATATTTCCAATTCGGTCTATCTAAATTAAATAGTAAAGGTGTAAATTAATCTAAACGAAACCAAACAAATGCTTGCTATATTGATAAATAGTATTATTATGCTTACCTTTGCAGCTCATTATCTTTTATTTAACTTAATATTTTCTTAGAATATGGAGATGGCAAAAACGAAGCTGCTGATTGTTACACACGAGATGTCGCCTTTCCTCGAGCTTACAAAAATTTCTGAAATCACTCGTCAACTACCACAGGCTATGCAGGAAAAAGGATTTGAAATCCGCATCTTGATGCCTAAGTTCGGCAACATCAACGAAAGAAGAAACCGTTTACACGAAGTCATCCGCTTGTCGGGAATGAACATCATTATCGACGACAATGATAATCCCTTAATTATTAAAGTAGCCTCCATCCCCGCTGCACGTATGCAGGTTTATTTCCTTGATAACGAAGAGTATTTTCAACGTAAACAGGTTTTTAGAGATGCGAATGAAAAATTCTTTGACGACAACGACGAGCGTACAATTTTTTTCTGCAAAGGCGCATTAGAAACTGTTAAAAAGTTAGGATGGGCTCCGGATATTGTTCACTGTCATGGTTGGATGAGTGCTTTGGTTCCGGCTTATATCAAAACCACTTATAAAAACGATCCTACTTTCAAAAATTCTAAAGTAGTGTATTCCATTTACGAAGACGGTTTTACAGAAAAACTGAACGATAAATTTGCAGCTAAAGCAGTAATGGCTAACATGACTGAAGAAGATACTAAAGCTTTCGTTCCGGCAGATTGTAACAGCATGCACATTGGAGCAGTAACTCACTCTGATGCAGTGGTTTTAGCAGATGAAAATCTTGATGCAGCTGTGTTAAAATTTGTTAAAGATTCCAATAAACCAACATTAGCATTTAACTTAACCGAGAATTTTGAAAACTTCTATACTTTTTATGAAGAAATTTCAAATGATGAATTGGTTTCAGTTGCTTAATCAGGTATTATTATTTTAAATATGAAATTTACAAAACAAGACTTATTAACCCTGTTGATAGGTCTTTTTCTTTTTGCATCGTGTAAAAACCCGGGTGCTGTTGGCTTGGATGTTGATCCAAATGCAGCTATCGAAGGTACTTTGGTTAATAATGAGCAAATCAACTCACAAACAATAAAAGAAGGTGATATTACAACAAATGTGTTAACTCAGCACCCCATAGGCTATATGGTTGATCCGATTTTTGGAAAAACCGAAGCCAGCCTGGCGATGTCTGTTGCACCACCAACTTCCTCTACACAGGATTTTGGCACCAACTCTACTTTAGATTCGGCGGTACTTGTGCTTAATCTGGGCAACCAGTTTTATGGAGATACTACAACTTCTAAATATAGTATTGATGTTTACCAGTTGACGAATAAAATCACAAACTTTAAAAGTTCTGATGTACAGGCACACAACAGTTCTTTGTTAGGTAATTTCAACAGTAAAATCTTCCCAAAAACACCAATTAAAATTTTTGATATTATTGCAGGTAAAGCAGATACTTTAAAAACAGTTAAAGCACAAATTAGAATCCCGCTTAACAGGGCATTTATTCAAAGTACTATCTTGGCACAGCCTGCAGCTACTTTTACAACAAGTGCCAGGTTTATCGACTATTTCAAAGGTTTATATGCCGAGATTAACAAAACATCATCAACTATTGCGGGTGGTGGAGTTGCTTTTGTCGATTTTGCGGCGTCAAATTCTTATGTTCAACTGGTTTATAAAAAACCGAACACATCAAATGGCATCGATACGGTTTCTGTAAATTTTCCAATTTCAATTACCACAGGGGCTGTAACGGCAAATATTAAACATGATTACACCGGTACGGATATTCAAACACAGTTAACAAATGCTGCTACACAATATAATGTAACTTATTTACAAGGTTTAGCTGGTGTTAAAACAAAAATATCTTTTCCAAACCTGGCAAACTTTGCCAATACACACGGTAAAGTTGTTGTAAACAAGGCAGAATTAGTTGTTGATGTAAGCAACGGTTCATTTGCAAATCCTTTTGTTCCGGCAGAAAGACTGGCATTGTATCGCTGGGATATTGCTGAACAACCTACAACCTTACCTGATTACAACAGCCTGGCAAGTTCTAATGCAACAGGTCTGTTTGGTGGCGCTTACCAATCGCTGAATAATAGATATCTGTTCAATGTTACGGCATATGTACAGGGCCTTATTGATAAAACCATCACTGATTATGGAACATTCTTAGCGCCATCATCTACAACGGGCTATGACATTACACCATCGGGTACTTCTGCAGGAAGAGCTGTTATCGGATCTTTTGGCAACGCAACCAATAAAATAAAACTGAACATTTATTACACTAAAATAAATTAGCAAGTTTAATTCCCATAATGAACCTCAGCCCCAAAAAGCTGAGGTTTTTTTATGCCTGAAAAATTATTTTCATGCGGAACAATCTTTGTTTAGTATATTCGTCGACTTTAGAAATACCCCAAATTTATGTGTGGAATAGTAGGTTACATCGGTTATAGAGAAGCTTGGCCAATTGTTTTAAAAGGGCTGAAAAGATTGGAATATAGAGGTTACGACAGTGCAGGCATAGCACTAATGAACGAAAGCGGACAAAGGATTTATAAAAAGGCTGGTAAAGTAGCCGTTTTAGAAGCGTTTGCAGAAAATCAGGATCGTACAGGCACTATCGGAATGGGACACACCAGATGGGCAACCCATGGTATCCCGTCGGACCGGAACTCACATCCACACACTTCCAATAATGAAAAACTATCTATAATTCATAATGGTATCATTGAGAATTATGCTACGCTGAAAGAAGAATTGATGGGCCGTGGTCATGAATTTAAAAGTGATACCGATACCGAAGTACTCATCCATTTAATTGAGGAAATCCAAAAACTTGAAAACTTAGATCTTCTGGAAGCTGTTCGTTTAGCCTTACATGAAGTTAGTGGCGCTTATGCCATTGTAATCATGGATAAAGATCATCCAGATCGTTTAATTGCAGCGAGGAAAGGTAGCCCGATGGTAATTGGCGTGGGTAAAGGCGAATACTTTATTGCCTCAGATGCGACGCCGATTATTGAATATACCAAAAATGTAATCTATTTAAAAGATGGCGAAATTGCTTTAGTTACCAAAGATGATTTATTGGTGAAACAACTGGATAATATCGTTCAGACGCCATTAATACAAGAGCTGGAATTGAAGTTAGAAATGCTTGAAAAAGGTGGCTTTGAGCATTTCATGCTGAAAGAAATCTATGAACAACCACGATCGATTAAGGACTGTATGCGCGGCCGTATTTATCCAAGCGAGGGAAAGGTTCAACTTGGTGGAATAAAAGAATTTGCAGAGAAGTTAAAGAATATCGACAGAATTATTATTGTAGCCTGCGGAACTTCCTGGCATGCCGGCCTGGTAGGCGAATACCTGATTGAAGAATACGCCAGGATTCCGGTTGAAGTGGAGTATGCATCTGAGTTTAGATACCGTAACCCAATTATTACCGAGAAAGATGTGGTTATCGCCATTTCACAATCCGGAGAAACTGCAGATACAATGGCTGCTATTGAAATGGCTAAAGAACGTGGCGCTACAATTTTTGGAATCTGTAACGTTGCAGGCGCCTCCATTCCGCGTTTAACCCATGCAGGTGTGTATACACATGCTGGTCCGGAAATTGGCGTAGCCTCTACTAAGGCATTTACCGCTCAGGTTACGGTATTAACGCTGATGGCGTTTTACATGGCGCAACAGAAAGGAACCATTACAGAATCGAAAATGATAGAGCTTTTAACAGAGCTGGATCATATTCCGGAAAAAATCCAAAAAGCACTGGAATCAGATAAATTAATTAAAGAGGTTGCAGAGAAAATTAAAGATTCCCGGAATTGCTTATTCCTTGGCCGTGGAAGCGGCTTCCCTGTAGCGCTGGAAGGTGCTTTAAAGCTTAAGGAAATCTCTTACATCCATGCAGAAGGTTATCCTGCTGCGGAGATGAAACACGGCCCTATCGCTTTAATTGATGAAGAAATGCCCGTAGTTTTTATCGCTACCCAAAATTCATCTTATGAAAAAGTAATCAGCAATATTCAGGAAGTAAAAGCCAGAAAAGGTAAGGTAATTGCCATTGTTACTGAAGGCGATACAGAAGTAAAGAAAATGGCAGATTACTGTATTGAAATTCCAGATGCCAATGAAGCCTTCCTTCCATTGCTGGCTACCATTCCATTGCAACTTTTATCATACCATATTGCGGTTTTAAGAGGCTGTAATATTGATCAGCCAAGAAACCTGGCCAAATCTGTAACAGTTGAATAACAAATAATCAGACCTATCTCCAATTGAGGTAGGTCTACTGATATAACTTCTCATATTTCAAGACTTTTTGATTCTCCCATCTGATGGACAACTCATCGCCCTTCAGGCGGGTAATCTTTCCCCGAATTGTTTTCTTCGGATAGAAAACGCTAAGCATACTATCTTGAATTTCATATTTGGCTAAGTCACTATCCGGATCAACATCATAATAGTAACGTTCTCTAATTTCAAATGTATGAGACTTTGTCGAGCTAGAAATGGTCTGCCATCTTCCGTAAATGGTAAAAGGTGCAATCTTTTCTGGCTTCTTTTTTCCAATATTCAAACTCCAGTATTCCCCACTTTCATTGTTAGCCCCGTGGCCGTTATCCGTATCAAGGGCTTTAAAAAATGTATTTTTATTATAAATTTTTTGCAGCTTTCCTAATGAATCAGAAACTGTAATCTTAAATGTAACCGGAAGTCTTGTACTCTTTCCGGTAAAAATAGGCGTTCTCACTGTGTTATAACTACCTGAAGCTAATTTTAAAGTATCAATCCGGTTGAATTCGTTATCTAAACTGGTATCTCCTGCCAATTCCACTTCTGAATATTTAAAATTCACAATTACAGTTAACTGATGTGCGCTTTGGTTGTATAAATCTATCGTTTTAAAGTTTTCTTCGTAAGGAGGTCCCTGTTTCTCCTGAGTGGTGGCCACAAACGCGAAGACTGATATTAGAGCTACTAATCTGATTATTAATGGCCTGGTTCTTATAGGAAGCGTTTTAAATGAGATGATATAGGAAGCCGCTACACTGATGAGTGCAATACAGTCTGTATAATCAACTGTACGAAAGGTTCGGAAACCGAAATAATTAATGGAATCAATTATTGGCTGTGAATAGCCGGATTTCCAGAACACAAACCCAATTGCTGTTGCAATGTGAATTAATTTGATCTGTTTAGGGAAAATGGCAGTCCAGAAAAAAGGGAAAGCAAACAGACCTGCAAAATCTGATAGCTTTCCCGTTAATTCGTTGTGGAAAATTGATTTGAAAAAGAAATCGTTAGTGAGCAGTAGGATAATAGATAGTAAAAAGATAGGATGAAAAAGCTTATCTCTACTGACCATAAAAGCTTAAAAAGGCAAATCGCCATTCTCATCCGAAGGGCCTATGGTAAACTCATCCTCAATTTTACGTTCTGCCGGAGCTTGCTGAATGGTGGCTGTAGGGCTCTGTTCAAAGTCGCTTTTGCGGCCTAACATGGTAAAGTTTTCCGCGACAATTTCAGTAACATATTTCTTCACTTTTTCTTTATCCTCAAAAGATCTTGTCCTTAGTTTACCTTCAATATAAACCAGTTTTCCTTTTTGAAGATACTTTGAAGCCACTTCTGCGAGGCCTCTCCACAATACAATATTGTGCCATTCTGTTTGTTCTACTCGTTTTCCATCTTTATTATAGGTTTCTGAGGTTGCAAGAGGGAAGCTTGCCACGGTAACACCGCCATCTAAATGACGTACTTCAGGGTCTTTGCCTAAATGGCCTACTAAAATAACTTTGTTAATGCCCGACATAAATATTTTTGGTTAGTTTTTTAAAAATTATAGATCAAGTGGAATCTGGATAGTTAGGCCATTCCGTTTTAAAAGATATTCTGTAATAAAATCATGAATAACTTTTGGCTGCGGCAATTCATTCAATCTTTCTAAAGAAACCCAATTAAGTTCCTTTTGTTTATCGAAGTTAAATATATAATTTTTTAACAAAAAAAAGTTGATATGAATAATTTGGTGCGTTAATATATGTCGTTTACTCATTAGTGGTATAAACCTGGCCGCTACACCGAAATTTTCTGCTACCCTTTCTGCAAACCCTGCACCATTAAAATTTACTTCTTCCAATGTTTCGATAGAAGGAAAATCGAAAAGATGTTGCCAGATATCACCGGCCTGCCTTTCACGCACTAAAATCTCCCCATCATTTTGGCATATAAAATAATTAATGTAACGATGCTTTTGTGATGCTTTACGAAGTTTAACAGGCAATAGATTAACTTGATTATGATTAAAAGCAAAGCAGGTTTGATTTAGCGGACAAACACTACAATTAGGTGATTTCGGCTTACATTGAATGGCTCCGAACTCCATAATAGCTTGATTATAGGTTGCAGAATCTTCCTGGTAAAGAAGCTCATTAGCCAGCTTAAAAAATTCTTTTTTGCCGGCCGGAGAATTTATTGGCGTATCAATGCCGAAGTACCTGGCGAGTACCCTGAAAACATTTCCATCAACCACAGCCCTTGCCTCTCCAGACGAAAAGGAGGAAATTGCAGCGGCAGTATATTCGCCAATTCCCTTGAGTTTTATCAAGCTATCATGAAGCGTTGGAAATATTCCATTGAAATTATTCACTACATTTTGTGCGGTAGCATGCATGTTTCTCCCGCGGGAATAATAGCCTAAACCTTGCCAAAGTTTTAAAACTCTGGTTTCTGTGGCAGCTGCAAAGTCGCCTACGGTAGGGAAATTTTCTAAAAAACTATTGAAGTAAGGGAGGCCCTGTTCTACTCTGGTTTGCTGTAGTATAATCTCTGATAACCAAATGGTATAAGCATCGTTTGTGTGCCTCCAGGGCAAATCTCTTTTATTATTTTGATACCAATTTATCAGTTCAATCTGGAATGTCATTGATGCAAATTACGGCGTATTTATTGGATAAAAAAAAATCTTGCATTTGCCTGATATCCCAGCAGATAAAAAAATCATCTTTTATTTCCCTATCTCATTAAAAAGCAATACTTTTGCAACCCCAAAACAGTTATAATATTAAAACACAATATATATAAATAAGTAAATATGACTAAGGCAGATATTATTTCAGAAATATCAACAAAAACCGGAATTGAGAAGGTTGATGTACAGGAAACAGTTGAGGCATTTTTCAAGGTTATCAAAACAAGCATGATTGGCGGTGAAAATGTATACGTAAGAGGCTTCGGAAGCTTTGTTGTTAAGAAGAGAGCACAAAAAACTGCTAGAAACATCTCTAAAAACACTGCAATAATTATCCCAGAACACTTTGTACCTAGCTTTAAACCAGCAAAAGTTTTTGTTGATAAAGTTAAAAGCAACTCTAAAAAAATTAGTGTAGAAGCCTAAGTCTTATTATGAATAGCAGCATCAGATCGAAACAAATCATTATTATTGGAGCAGTTTTATTGCTTGTTGCTTTTTTATTCACGAGAGACATTAAGGGTTTGGTTAAACCTACAGAAGAAAATGGCAAAATGCCTGCTACCGAGCAGATGGCTGGCACAGCATCAACACCATCTACTGCAGTTCTAAGCATCGAAACTTCTTCTATAGCGGCTAAGAATGTACTCAATAAGAATTTGGCTACAGACATTACAGCATTAGAAAACAGTTACAAAGGTGCTAAAGGCGCAGAAAAAATTGAAGTAGCAAAACAATTGGCCCAGAAATGGGATGATGTGGAGCAAATTACTCCATCAGCACTTTATTTAGAAGTGATTGCACAGGGAGAACCATCAGCTAAAACATGGTTAGCCGCAGGTAATCAGTTCATGAAGGCTTTTGAAAGTACTCAAGATAGCTTGGCTCAACCTGCATTATTGCAGAAGGCCAATACATCTTACAAAAATGTATTAGAGAAGGATGCAAATAACATTGAAGCCAAAACAGGTTTAGGCGTAACGATAGTAAATGGCTTAGGCGCACCAATGCAAGGGATTGCAATGCTGCTGGAGGTGGTTGCTAAAGAGCCAAAAAATGTTAAAGCAAATATGAATTTAGGAATCTTCTCGATAAAATCAGGCCAGTTCGACAAAGCAATTCCCCGTTTCAATACGGTTATTGACACTGCTCCTACACCTGAAGCCTATTTTTATTTAGGAACAGCTTTAGAAAATTTAGGCAAGAACAAAGAAGCAATGGATGCTTATTTATCAAGCAAAAAATTAGCGGCGAACCCAACCTTATCATCATTCATTGATAAGAAGGTAGCTGAACTAAAGAATAAAAATTAATTAACGGATTAATAAAAACATTTAAAACTTAAAATTATGCCAAGCGGTAAGAAAAGAAAAAGACATAAAATGGCTACCCACAAACGTAAGAAACGTTTAAGAAAAAACAGACATAAGAAAAAATAGATTCTTATTTTGATAAAAGCCCTTTAAACCTCATAGTAAAAACTGTGAGGTTTAAAGTATTTATATGATTTTTCTAATCTCATATACATTTGGCTATATCAAGTTCTTTCTCGTTTACTATCCATTTGTTAATAGGCGAAAGCCTTAAATCTGTAGCTGTTGGTAAAAGAATTAATTATCAATTCGACTCCTGCCGGAGTTACCATAGCTTTGATTGAAGACAAACAACTTGTTGAGCTTCACAAAGAACAAATCAATACTAACTACGCCGTAGGCGATATTTATTTAGGCCGCATTAAAAAAATTATGCCTGGCCTGAATGCTGCTTTTGTGGATGTTGGTTATGAAAAAGATGCTTTTTTGCATTATTTTGATTTGGGCCCTCAGGTTCAATCTTTAATTAAGCTAACTAAAATCAAGCGTAATGGCTCGGTTACAGGCACATTATTAGATAATTTAAAGCTCGAAGCCGATATTAATAAGGCTGGCAAAATTTCTGATGTGCTGGCGAAAAACATGCTCCTCCCCGTACAAATTGCTAAAGAACCAATTTCTACAAAAGGGCCACGTTTAAGCTCCGACATTTCGATTGCCGGCAGATATGTGGTACTGGTGCCATTCTCCAATACCATATCTGTATCAAAAAAAATTAAAAGTAATACCGAACGTAATCGTTTAAAGAAGATTATCGAAAGTATTAAACCTCAAAATTTTGGGGTAATTATCAGAACCGTTTCTGAAGGGCGTGGAGTTGCCGAAATGCAAAAAGATTTATTAGATCTGATTGCAAAGTGGGAAAACTTCATTAAAAAAGTTCCTTCAACCGAACCCTCGAAAAGAGTTTGGGGAGAAATGGACAGATCATCAACGTTAATACGTGATATTCTGAATCCTGATTTTACAAACGTTTACGTGAGCACGCCAGAGCTGTTCGATGATATCCGTTCTTATGTTCATGATATTTCTCCGGAAATGGAAAAAATCGTGAAACTTTACAAGCAGAAAGAACCCATCTTCGATCATTTTGGAATAGAAAAGCAAATTAAAAATGCTTTTGGAAAAACCGTAAATTTACCAGGTGGTGCTTATTTAGTAGTAGAGCATACCGAAGCGCTCCACGTTATAGACGTGAATAGCGGGAACCGTACGGCCAGTAAAGAAAACCAGGAGGAAAATGCTTTACAGGTAAATAAAGAGGCGGCAAAAGAAATTGCCCGTCAATTGCGCTTGCGTGATATGGGCGGCATTGTGGTGATCGATTTTATCGATATGCACAAGCCAACAAACCGTAAAATGCTATTCGATTATTTGCGTGAGCTGATGTTATTGGATAGAGCCAAACACACTATTTTGCCTCCAAGCAAATTTGGTTTGGTACAAATCACCAGACAACGCGTTCGTCCGGAGATGAATATTGTTACGGTAGAAAAATGTCCGGCTTGTGGTGGAACCGGAGAAATTAAAGCAAGTATTGTTTTAATGGATGATATTGAGAACAACCTTAATTATATTTTACAAGAGCAAAATGAAAAAGGCGTAACACTAAGTGTTCATCCTTATATTGAAGCTTATATTACTAAAGGAATCTTCAACTTACAACGCCGCTGGTTTTTTAAATACGGCCAGTGGATTAAAGTTAAAGCACAATCATCATACTATTTAAATGAGTTTCATTTTATCTCATCTAAAGATGAAGAAATAAAATTGTAGCCCGAAAACACACTAAACAGAAAGCCTGGATCAAACATCCGGGCTTTTTGCTTTTCAAGAGCCATGTAAATACGGCCGCAAAGCATAACGGATTTAACATAGCTGCTCAAAAATAAGTTATCATGAATCCGATACAATAATTGCAAATCCCCTCCTACCTGTATACTTTCAACCTTTAACAAATAACTTTCAACTTTTTTTATTCAACTGTTTGATAATAAAAGTTTTCTATCTATCTTTGCAGTCCCAATTTTAATGGGAATAATAAATTGTTTAATAAATTAAATACAAGCAAGTGAATACGTTAAGTTACAAAACTGTCTCGGCCAATGCGAAAACTGTTAACAAACAGTGGATTGTTGTTGATGCGCAAGGCGAGATTTTGGGGCGCTTGTCATCGAAGATCGCTATGATCATCCGTGGTAAAAACAAGCCTGAGTACACCCCACACGTAGATTGCGGAGATAACGTTATCGTTATCAATGCAGACAAGGTTAAATTGACAGGAAACAAATTCAGCGAAAAGCAATATGTTTCTTATACTGGTTATCCAGGTGGTCAACGTTTTATCTCTCCAAAAGAGTTAATGGCGAAACACCCTCAACGTGTAATCGAGAAAGCGGTACGTGGTATGTTACCGAAAACTAAATTGGGTAAAAAATTATACACAAACCTTTTTGTGTATGCAGGTGAAAGCCACCCACATTCAGCTCAATCTCCAAAAACCATTAAACTTTAAGAAATGTCAGTTACTAACACTTCAGGCAGAAGAAAAACAGCGGTTGCACGTATCTACTTAAAAGATGGTGCTGGCGCAATTACCGTTAACGGTAAAGATCACAAAGTATATTTCCCAACTTTACCTTTGCAATATATCGTAAACCAGAGTTTAGAAGTTTCTGAGCTTACAGGTCGTTATGATATCACTGTAAATGTACAGGGTGGTGGAGTAAAAGGACAAGCAGAAGCTGTTCGTTTAGCTATTGCTAAAGCGATTGTTGAACTAGATGCGGAGAAAAAACCTGCATTACGTGCTAAAGGCCTAATGACGCGTGATATGCGTATGGTTGAGCGTAAGAAACCAGGACGTGCAAAAGCCCGTAAGAAATTCCAATTCAGTAAACGTTAATCACAGGAGGCAAAGACAATGGCAAGAACAACTTATCAAGACTTATTGGATGCAGGTGTACACTTTGGTCACCTTACCCGTAAATGGAATCCAAAAATGGCTCCTTACATTTTCATGGAGCGTAATGGAATTCACATTATAGATTTAAATAAAACATTAACTAAAACTGAAGAAGCTGCGGCTGCGATTAAACAAATCGTAAAATCAGGACGTAAAGTTTTATTTGTTTCAACAAAAAAACAAGCAAAAGGAATCGTAGCTGAACAAGCTAAAAAAGTAAACATGCCTTTCGTAACCGAACGTTGGTTAGGTGGTATGTTAACTAACTTTGCTACTGTACGTAAGTCAATCAAAAAGATGTCTAACATCGATAAAATGACTAAAGACGGTACTTATTCGATCTTATCTAAAAAAGAGCGTTTAATGATTCAACGTGAGCGTATTAAATTAGAATCACTTTTAGGTGGTATTGCTGATTTAAACCGTTTACCTGCAGCATTATTCTTAATTGATGTTAAGAAAGAACACATCGCAGTTACTGAAGCGTTAAAATTAAACATCCCGACTTTCGCGATGGTTGATACTAACTCTGATCCTTCAAACATCGATTTCCCTATCCCGGCGAATGATGATGCAACTAAATCAATCTCTTTAATTACTGATGTAATTATCAAAGCGATTGAAGAAGGTTTAGACGAACGTAAACGTGAGAAAGATGACGAAGCAGAAAAAGAAGCAGTAGCGGCTAAAGCTGCAGCTGATGCGCCAGAGGTTAAAGAACCAAGACGTAAAAAAACTGCTGAAGCGGAAGTTGAAGGATCTTCATCAGAAGAAACGAAAACAGAAGAATAATAATCAAAGTTATGGGTTGAGGGTTGCGTGTTGTAGGTATAAACCTAGAATCTGTAATCTTTAACCCATAGCATTTTATAAAAAACTCAAAAACTCAAATAATGTCTACAGTACAAATTACTGCCGCTGATGTAAATAAGTTGCGCCAACAAACTGGTGCTGGTATGATGGATTGCAAAAAAGCTTTAGTAGAAGCTAACGGCGATTTTGAAGCAGCTGTTGATTTATTGCGCAAAAAAGGTCAAAAAGTATCTGCCGCTCGTTCTGGTAATGCTACTTCTGAAGGTCTGGTATCAATCGCTGTTTCAGCAGATGGCACAAATGGTAAATTAGTTGCTTTGGCTTGTGAAACTGAGCCAGTTTCTAAAGTAGAAGATTTCCGCAATCTTGCTCAGGCTGTTTTAGCTGCAGCAGTAGCCAACAATCCTGCTTCAGCTGAAGAATTATCAGCAATTACCTTGGAAGATGGACGTACAGTTGCTGAAACCATTACTGAACTTACAGGTAAAATTGGAGAGAAAATCGTTATTCAGGAATATGCAAATATATCTGGAGAGAAAGTAGTTTCTTACATCCACTCTAACGGAAAAATGGGCGTATTAGTGGTATTTGAAGGCGCTAACGGCACTGATATTACTGAAGCTGGTAAAGATGTTGCAATGCAGATTGCTGCAATGAACCCAGTTGCTGTAGATAAAGAAGGTGTTGATCCAGCTACTATCCAGCGTGAAATTGAAATCGCTAAAGACGTAATCCGTGCTGAAGGTAAACCAGAAGAAATGGTTGAAAAAATTGCTGCCGGTAAATTGAATAAATTCTACAAAGACAGTACTTTATTAAACCAGGAATTTGTTAAAGATGGTTCTGTAGATGTTCGTAAATTCTTAGATAATACTTCTAAAGGATTAACAGTATCGGCTTTCAAACGTGTACAGTTAGGTGCTTAAGCATTTATAAATATTTTAAAAAAGTCCCGATGAGAATCGGGACTTTTTTTATGCAAAATTTTTAGAGAAGCCTAAACACCCTGAACGACTTGAATTTACCTTTATTGGTTTCAGAATGAAGTACCTTCAAATACATAAATTTAGCAAGACAGCACATAAATTAAGTATCAAGTTAGTAACTTGAGCGAATCAAAATAGGTAATATGTTAGAGATTCCAAATGCTAAGTTTTATGCTGACGATTTTCTGCAACAGGGAAACAGCATCAGTATTGATCAGGGTAAGATAACAGATATACAAAAAGCTACTGTTAATTCGGCTGGCGAGTTTGTTGTTCCTGGTTTTATAGACTTGCAAATTTACGGCAGTGGTGGCAGGTTATTTTCTGCAGAACCCACTGTAGAATCACTATCCATTATGGAGGATGATTTATTGCAGAAAGGCACCACCGGTTTCCTGGCCTGCATGGCGACTAACACACAGGAAGTTTTCAATGCCTGTATCACAGCAGCAAAAGAATACCGTACATCCGCCCGAAATTTCCTGGGCTTACACCTGGAAGGCCCTTTCTTAAACCCGAAACGCCTGGGCGCACATATACCAACTCTTGTAAGGAAAGCGAACTTAGATAAAATCAAAGCGCTTCTGGATTTTGGGGATGGTGTAATTAAAATGATGACGATCGCACCAGAGCTACATGAAGATGAGGTGATCCAATACCTTTTAGATCATAATGTAGTGGTATCTTTAGGCCACAGCGATGCCACCTTCAAAGAAGCAACTCATGCTTACAATAGCGGCATTCAAACCACTACCCACCTCTTTAATGCAATGACCCCAATTCACCATAGGGCTCCTGGTATCCCTACGGCATTTTTCAACCATGACAAAGCAATGGCCAGCATCATTGTAGATGGACAGCACTTAGATTTTGAAGTAGTAAAATTAGCGTACAAACTCGCCAGTGATAGATTATTTTTAATTACCGATGCTGTTACGCCTTGCTCAACCGGCCCTTATCAACACATCAAAAAAGGAAACAAATTTATCATGCCTGATGGCACATTATCAGGCTCTTCTTTAACCATGTTAGAAGCGGTAAAAAACTGTGTAAATTATTGCGGAATTGATCTGGCTCAGGCCATAAAAATGGCAACTCAATATCCGGCGAAGGTAATCGGCATGCAACATTTGGCAGGAAAGATTGAAATCGGAAGTCAGGCTAACCTGCTCATTTTAGATGAAAATTTAAACCTAAAAAAGGTAATCTTCAAAGGGGATTCCTATTAATCTGTTCAAACCCATAACGATGTTAAAGAAGCGCTACCTGATATTAATCCTTTTATTTATTTCCTTCAGCTCCTGGTCACAGCAAAAGAACCATGCATTTAAAATTATACCGCTTGGGGTTAAAGGTGGTGATGACGAAAGTAACTTATCATCTTATATGCTGGCGCCGTACGGCAGTAATCAATTTATTTGCCTGGATGCAGGAACCATCAATGCAGGAATTCAGAAAGCCATAGATAGGAAAACGTTGAAAGGTATTAGTGAAGACATTCAACGTAAACAAATAAAAGGGTATTTAATATCGCATGCGCATTTAGACCATGTTGCCGGGCTCATCATCAATTCGCCAGCCGATACAGCAAAGAATATTTACGGAATACCATCGGTTCTTCAGATTCTTAGAGATAAATACTTTACCTGGGATGCCTGGGCAAATTTCGGAAACGAAGGCGAAAAACCTCAACTTAAGAAATACACTTATACCAATTTAGAGGAAGGAATATTTTATCCTCTAACAAATACCGAAATGAAGGTTCGTGCTTTCGAACTCAGCCACGGCAAGCCTTATAAAAGCACGGCTTTTTTAATTCAGGCAAAAGATAATTACGTGCTATATCTTGGCGATACAGGTGCAGATGAAATAGAAAAATCTGATAAGCTCTCCAGGCTATGGCAGGAAGTGGCCCCGCTTATTAGTTCGGGTAAACTTAAGGCGATACTTCTGGAAGTATCGTTCCCAAATGAGCAGCCTGAAAATCAATTATTTGGTCACCTTACCCCTCAGCTTTTCTTTAATGAGCTTGCAAAGTTGCAACAACTAACAACGCCCGAAGCCATGAAAAAGGTATCGCTGATCGTTACACATCGAAAACCACCGTTAAAAAATATGCTGAAAATAAAACAGCAATTAGTAATGCAGAATAAGCCTGGATTTAATTTGATCTTCCCCGAACAGGGAAGGTTGTTAATAATAAATTAACATCAACAACATATGGGGTAGAAAAAGTCGGTGTACTTTTGTGAAAAAAAATTCATGAAAAAAACCTTACTATTATTTACTGCATTCATATTTTTAATCTTTCTGAAGATTGATGCAGTAGCCCAAAATGAAACCACTGCATCAATAAATGGTATTGTAGCTGATAGCAAAGGGCCAATAAGCGGTGCCACGGTAATTGCCATTCACGAACCTTCCGGTTCTCGTTATGCTACCTCTACCCGATCTGATGGCCGTTATAACTTACCTGCCATGCGCATCGGTGGTCCTTATTCCATTACCGTTTCTTTTATCGGTTTTAAAAACCAGATACAGCGTGTGGAGAAATTAGCCCTCGGACAAAGCTCTACCCTGGACATCACTTTAAGTGAGGATGCGAACAATCTCTCCGAAGTTGTGGTGTCAGGCAAACAAAGTAAAGTTTTCAACTCCGGCAGAACAGGTGCCTCGCAAAACATCTCCAGAACAGCAATTCAAAATCTGCCAACCTTAAACAGAAGCTTTACCGATTTTGTTAAGCTTACCCCGCAATTCTCATTACAATTTGGTAGTCCGAGTATTGCTGGAAGAAGTAACCTTGGCAATAATTTTACTGTTGATGGCGCCCTATTTAACAATGCATTTGGTTTACAAGGCACAATTGGCAGCCAGACAGGTTCCCAGCCCATTAACATGGATGCATTTGAAGAGATTACGGTAAACATTGCTCCCTATGATATTCGCCAGAGTGGATTTACCGGTGCGGCTATAAATGCAGTAACCAGGAGTGGTACCAATGAGTTCCAGGGTTCATTAAATACCTATTATAGAAATCAGGATCTGGTAAGCGATTACAATTATGCAAACCTGAAAGTGCCGGTAACTAATTTTAATTTAAAAGGTTATGGATTTACTTTTGGAGGTCCTATTATTAAAAACAAATTATTTTTCTTCGCAAGTGGTGAACTAGAAAGAAGGTCAGATCCCGGAACGGGCTTTACTGCATCAAGAGGTGGAAGCACTGGTCCAAATATTTCACAGGCTAAAGGTGAAGATCTGGACAAATTAAGTACGTTTTTGCAAACGCTTGGTTATGATGCCGGCGGATATGAAAACTATGCCCTAAAAACCAGAAGTGATAAATTATCCGCTAAACTGGATTATAATATTGATGATAAAAATACTTTAAGCTTAAAATATTTCTACTTCAGATCATACAAAGACATTTTACCAAGCAATAGCGGAGCACCAAAAAACAACCGTCAGCCTTCACAACTTGGGCTTCCATTCCAATCTGCCGGATATGGCATTAACAATAACATGGATAATGTTAACCTGGAATTCAGAACACGTTTCAACAATAAGTTCTCCAATCAGTTAACAGTTGGTTACAATAACATGAACGATTTCAGAGAATCTAAAGGAAACAAACCTTTTCCCTTGGTAGACATCATGAATCCTGATGGAAGTTCATACACTGCATTTGGCTATGAGCCATTTACAGCATTTAATAGTTTAAAAACTAAAGTTTATCAGGTTACTGATAACTTTAATATATATGCAGGGCGCCATGAGATTACCCTTGGAGCCAATTACGAAGGGTATAGAACCAGTAATGGTTTTGCGCCAAACTACTATGGCACCTATACATTTAAAAGTTTAGATGACTTTTATAATAGCGCGAACAATGGTGTTTCCAATGCTACCCGATATCAGGTTCAATATTCTGTATTAGCGGATGGATCATTTCCTTACGCAGAAATTCAATCCAATATGTACGGCTTATATGCGCAGGATGCTTTCACCGTTAGCGATCAGTTAAAGTTAACGGCAGGCCTACGTGCAGATTTAACAAATGTTTCTTCCCCTGCATTACTTGCCAACCCTAATGTAGAAAGACTGACTTTCGAAAACGGCGAGAAAATTGATGTAGGCAGGTTTCCTAAAAACGCAATATTATGGTCGCCGCGCCTGGGCTTCAACTGGAACGTTAATAATAAAGGAAATACACAGGTTCGAGGTGGAACAGGGCTATTTACTGGTCGTCCTCCTTTAGTTTGGATTTCTAACCAGGCCAGTAATAATGGCGTTCAGTTTGGCTCGGAATCTATAGCCAATCCGACAAACAGACCTTTTACACCTAATGTTGATGCTTACCGAAATTTAAACAAATCTACCGCAGCAAATAATACAGCTTATAACCTTGCAGTGGCCGACCAGAATTTCAAATTTATGCAGGTTTGGCGTTCTAATTTAGCTGTTGATCAAAAATTACCTGCAGGCTTTACTGGAACGCTGGAAGCCTTATATTCAAAAGATATCAATTCTGTTTATTTTCGCAATGCAAATTTGAATACTTCTGCTTATACGCTTCTTCAAGGTGCAGATAACCGCCAAAGATATACCGCTTCAAGAATCTATGGCTCAGCGGCTCCGACACCGGCCAATCCAAATATATCTGATGCCATTGTGATGACCAATACTGATAAAGGTCATAGTTTATCTCTAACGGGAACCATATCTAAAGAATTTGCTGGTGGCTTATTTGCTACCGCTGGTTATACCTATACCGATTCCAGATCGGTAAATGATGGGGGTTCTATCGCCCAATCCATGTGGAGAGACCGCCAGGTTTCCGGCAGCCCGAACACAGATGCACTTTCTTATTCGAGCTACATGGTTAAAAATCGTTTCATTGCTTCTGTTGTTTATAGAAAAGAATATATCCATCATTTAGGAACAACATTTTCGATGTTCTATCAATTGCAGGATGGTTTCAGGTATTCTTACACCTATGGTAATGATTTAAATAATGACGGTTTAAGTGGCAATGATTTAATTTTTGTTCCGGCTAATAAGTCTGACATTGTTCTGGTACCGGAGAATTCAGGAGATACCAGAACCACAGATCAGCTCTGGTCGCAATTGAATAGTTACATCACTCAGGATAGCTATTTAAACCAAAGAAGAGGCCAATATGCAGAAAGAAATGGTTTAGTTGGTAACGTGATAGGAACACTTGACATCCGCATTGCCCAGGATTTATTCGGAAGTTTGAAAGGGAAAAGACACTCCCTACAGCTTACTTTTGATGTATTTAACTTCGGAAACATGATCAATAAAACATGGGGTGTTCCAAAATTTGCCAACAGAGCAAACGGCTTACTGAACTTTAAAGGGATTGATGCTACAGGTAAACCTACCTTTTCATTCCCTTATTTAAATGCTGATAATAATACCCCTTTAGTGAACACATTTTCGAGTAGCGTTGATGAGACTGCTCGCTGGAGAATTCAATTTGGATTGAGGTACAGGTTTAATCAATAATCTTTATCACATAATCAATGGCTGGGTTACAACATTAACCCGGCCATTTTATTTTCCAAAAAGCCGGATCATGCTGCTATCTATTTGTCTTTCTAAATATTTACATCATTTATCGAAAAGGATAGCCAGGTATTAAAAAAATCTTAATATTTTTGAGGTCATGAAATACAAACGCATCCTGCTAAAGCTTAGCGGCGAATCGCTAATGGGCGATAAACAATACGGCATTGATAATGAACGCGTTAAACAATACGCTGAAGATATTAAAGCTGTTCACGATAAAGGTTTGGAAATCGCAATCGTTATCGGCGGCGGAAACATTTTCAGGGGTTTAAGTGCTGAAAAAAGTGGGATGGACCGTGCTCAGGCTGATTATATGGGGATGTTGGCCACAGTTATTAACTCCATGGCTTTGCAAGATGCCCTGGAAAAGGTGGGAATTAAAACCCGTCTACTTACCGCCATCAAAATGGAACAGATCTGTGAACCATTTATTCGCAGAAGAGCCGTGCGCCACTTAGAAAAAGGTCGTGTGGTTATTTTTGGAGCAGGTACCGGGAACCCGTATTTCACAACAGATTCTGCAGCAGCGCTACGTGCCATTGAGATTAAAGCTGATGTTGTTTTGAAAGGAACCCGCGTAGATGGTATTTACACGGCAGATCCTGAAAAAGATCCGTTAGCAACTAAATATGAAGAAATTTCTTTCAGAGAAGTTTACGATAAAGGTTTAAATGTAATGGATATGACTGCTTTTACCCTTTGCGAAGAAAACCAGGTACCCATTATTGTGTTTGACATGAATAAGCACGGGAACTTTATGAAGATCGCAAATGGCGATTCGATTGGAACATTGGTTAAATAGTATATTAATTTATTATTTTTGTAGAACACACACATTATGAACGAACTCATACAATTACAATTGATGGATGCAGAATCTGCTATGGAGAGAGCGATCGATCATTGTGAATCTGAACTAACTAAAATTAGAGCTGGTAAAGCATCTGCAGGAATGCTTGATGGTATTTATGTAGATTATTATGGCGCTTCTACGGCATTATCGCAGGTATCCAGCATCAACACGCCCGATGCAAGAACGATTGTGATTCAACCTTGGGAGAAATCGCTTTTGGTGCCGATCGAAAAAGCCATTCAAGTGGCGAATATTGGGATCAATCCACAAAACGATGGTATTGTAATCCGCTTGGTAGTGCCTCCTTTAACAGAAGAGCGAAGAAGAGACCTGGTTAAAAAAGTTAAGGAAGAAGCTGAGCGTGGCAGAATTACTGTTAGGAACATCCGTAAAGACGCAAACACCAAAATTCAGAAGCTTAAAGGCGAAGGTGTTTCTGATGATGAAATAAAAACAGGTGAAGGTGAAGTTCAAAAATTAACTGATGCCTACATTATTAAAGTAGATAAACACGCAGAGGCAAAAGAAAAGGATGTAATGACTGTCTAATGAGCTATCAGGCAATAAAAAAAGGGAACAGATGTTTAAAATCTGTTCCCTTTTTTTATGCTTTCGCTTTTAAACTGGATTCGCGGATGTTAAATATTGTTGGAACCACCACCTCTGTGTATTTTTTATCTGTGGTGGTCTGTTTAAGCCTATCCATCAGGGTTTTCATAATATTTTCTGCAATAGCCTCTAAAGGCTGCGCAATTGCGGTAACTGGTGGATCACAAAACTCTAAAATTTCAAAATCATCAAATGATACCATGGCGAGGTCTTTTTGAATCCGCAGGCCCATAGCCCTAAAAGTCCTCAGACCATCAAGACTAATGTAATTTGCACCAAAGATAACCGCATCCAAATTCTTATTTGCATTAAAAAATTCAGACATTTCTTTTATCGTTGTTGCTGAAGTACTGTAATTGATCTTTTTTACGAATGGTTTTAGTTTATGCTTTGCAATCGTTTCCTCATAGCCAGCCAGCCGATCGAACATTTGTAGCTGAACAGAATCAACAGTGATAAAAGCGATGTTTTTATAGCCATTGGAAATGAGGTGCTCGGTTGCGAGTGCTGTACTTTCCTTATTGTTGATAGTTACATAATCAGCCTGTACATCCTGCACATAGCGATCAAATAAAACCACTGGAGCATCCGTTGCAATCAGTTTCTTCACTTCATCTTCTAAACCCTCGGGCAGGGCCATGATATAACCATCTACGTGTCTATCTTTAAAAATCTGTAGCAACTCTATTGCCTTGGTTGTATCGTTCCTTGTACTGCTGAACAAAATTTTATAGCCAAGTTCCGAGGCAATTTCATCAATGCGCTTCGCAATACCGGAAAAAAAAGGTTCTGAGATATCATCAACCAGAAAGCCAATAATTCTGGTCTTTCCAGTGCGCAAACTCGTTGCAAGAGAGTTCGGTTGATAATTAAGCTCGGCAACCAGATCCAATACTTTTTTGGTTAATGCGTCGCTAATATTTTTTTCTTTTGCTCTTCCATTAATCACAAAGGAAACAGATGTGATTGAAATATTTAGTTGTTTGGCTATGTCTTTTATTGATACTCTCTTCATTACAGGGGATTACTAAGTATTTAGTGTAATCGATCGGTAATATAGTGATAACTGATGTAATATTTTCGATATTTTTCCAGAAGGTTAGAAAATGAAAAAGAGCAACCTATCCAGGATTGCTCAATTAACTAACTTATTATTCATAAAAAATGCTGTTGGGGAAGGAGTCGAACCTTCAAGGGGTAGTTAGCTACAGTTCAAAAAATTAATTGTGGTCAACCCAATAAACTGCGTTTGTCCCATTATTCCCCACCACCGAGACAAGGAGGCGTGTCTGCCAATTTCACCACCCAACAATTTTAGTCATTAGTCCAAAGTCTGCAGTCGTAAGTCTACTAAAGACTATGGACTCTTGACTTAGGGCTAAAGCCGCTGTAGGGGAAGGAATCGAACCTCCAAGGAGTGGTTAGCCATTGCTGGTTTTCCCATTATTCTCCGCCACCGAGACAAGGAGGTGTGTCTGCCTGTTTCACCACCCTACAGTATGTTTAGCAATTTGTTAAAGAACGTTCCTTTTTGTTATTTGCTTGATACAAATGTAAAGGAACAACTAATACCTTGCAAATATTTTAAACATTTAATTTTATTTTTATAATATTGATAAATATTTGTAAATTCGCTTATCATAATTCAAAAATATGCTGAAAAAAGACAATTCCAATTTAGAAATTGACAACCTCGATATCGATATATTGAAACAGTTAATGCAAGATGCTACAAAACCCTATACTGAAATTGCTAAAGATCTGATTGTTTCTGGTGGCACGATACACGTCAGAATGAAAAAATTGCAGGAAATGGGCATTATCAAAGGCTCACACCTGATCATAGATCCTCAGAAAGCAGGTTACGACATCTGTGCTTTTCTAGGCATTTACCTGGAAAAAGGGATTCAGTACAAAGACGCCGTTGCCCAACTCAGTAAAATTAAGGAAGTGGTAGAGCTTCACTATACTACAGGTGCCTACAGCATGTTTGCTAAAATAATTTGCAGAGACACGAATCATTTACGTCACGTACTTAACGAAGAAATTCAGGCAGTTAACGGTATTCAAAGAACTGAGACTTTAATCTCTTTGGAGGAAAGTATTAAAAGGCAGATTGAGTTGGGGTAGTTTTACATCGAGAGTCAGGAATCTTCAGTTGGGAGTCTCCGGGCGATTGTTTTAAGTTGAAAGTTATAAGTTGAAATAGCACAAAAAATAACAGGTGAGAATTCTAGAACGAACAAAAACTGCACGTGTTATTTAGTTATGGTTGATACCTGGCACTTAATACTTAATACCTGATACTTCAATACTACTAAATCTATTTCAGCACCTGGTAGGCAATCAGTGCCGCAAAGTAAGCCATGGCTGTCATGTAAACCAACTGAATCACCGGCCATTTCCAACCTTTAGTTTCCCGGTATACAATGGCAACAGTACTCATGCACTGCATGGCAAAGGCATAAAACAACATTAAAGAAATACCTGTAGCGAAAGTGTACACGGGCAAACCTGTACGGCTGTTTACAGAGGCCAACATGCGCGCTCTAATTGTAGAAGTATCTTCATCCCCTCCATCTACACTATAAATAGTCGCCATTGTACCTACAAAAGCTTCTCTCGCAGCGAAGGAGGTAATCAAACCGATACCAATCTTCCAATCGTAACCTAGTGGCCGAATAGCAGGCTCAATCCAATGACCTAAAATGCCAACGTATGAGTTTTCCAGCTTTTCTGTGGCTACGAGCGTTTCAATATGCCCTGTATTTTTTGTGGTATCAGCTAGTGCAGCTGCGTATTTCTTGTCAATAGTCTCAAAGCGATTACCTGGACCAAAAGTAGCCAACACCCAAAGAATGATTGAAATGGCAATAATCACCTTACCGGCTTCAAAAACAAAAGTTTTCGATTTCTCATACATGGTGAAAAGTACATTCTTCCATCTTGGCATACGGTAGATGGGCAGTTCCATAATAAAGTAGGCCCGCTCTTTGGTTTTTATGATCAACTTCATGATCCATGCAACCAATACCGCAGCAACAACACCAACAAGATACATCACCATTAAAGCCAGTCCCTGCATATTAAAGATTCCAAAAATATTTTCTGAGGGAATAATTAGCGAAATGATTAAAATATAAACTGGAAGCCTGGCAGAGCAACTAATCAAAGGCGTAACCATGATGGTAATCATCCGGTCTTTCCAGTTTTCAATATTTCTCGCTGCCATAATAGATGGTACCGCACAAGCCAAACCTCCTATCATGGGTACAACAGACTTGCCGTTTAAGCCGACTTTACTCATGATTTTATCCATCATAAAAGTCACCCTGGACATGTATCCGGTATCTTCCAGAATTGAAATGAATGCAAATAAAATCGCAATTTGAGGAATAAATACGAAAATCCCACCCAAGCCAGCGATAATACCATCGAGGAGTAAGTTGGTGAACATACCTTCTGGTAAATACTTATGGCCAATTTCCGTAATAAAACCAAAGCCTGCTTCAATCCATTCCATCGGGTAAGAAGACCAGGCAAAAATGGCATTAAATATCACAAAGAGAATTAATATGAATATCGCGAATCCCCAGACTTTATGTGTTAAAATTGAATCGAGTTTATCACTAAAAGTAAATTTCTTCGCAACACCTTCATCAGAAACTACATCTGCCAATATCGAACTGAGGTATTTATAACGGACAATGGTTTCGGCTGCCTGCGTTTTAGAAGACTCAAATTGATGTGATTGCTCTATTTCTTCTATTTCTTCCTGCTCCTTTTCAGAAAAGAATTTAAGGTATTCATGCTGATGCAAAACCTGCAAGGCATAGTAATCGTTATCAGAATTCAGTTTTGATTTAATGGCATTAATTGCCGCGGGCGCAAGAATATTGACGTCGACATCCTGAAACTGTGTGGCAATTTTATTGGTATTGGAGATTGCATTTTTAAGTTTATCAATCCCAATATTATTCCGTGCAGAAATTGAAACCACCTGCACACCCAATTTTTGAGCGAGTTTATTTAAATCAATATTAATCCCTTGTTTTTCGGAAAGATCAACCATGTTCAACGCCAGTACCATCGGAATTCCCAAATCTGCAACCTGCGAATACAAAAGCATGTTACGCTTAAGGTTAGATGCATCAACTACCAGTACAATTACATCAGGATAACTATTATTATGCTCATCAGCCAAAACCTGAAAAACGATACTTTCATCAGCGCTTTTTGGGTACAAGCTATAGGTTCCCGGTAAATCAATTACTTCTGCACCCTTGCCATTGGCAAGTTTCATAAAACCTGTTTTCTTATCTACCGTAATCCCCGGAAAGTTTCCAATTTTTTGATTTAATCCCGTTAAGCGATTAAACAGAGTAGACTTACCTGTATTGGGATTACCAACTAACGCAACTTTAATATCCAAACCAGCTTATTTATTGATGATAACGACATCGGCTTCACTTTTACGTAAGCAAAGCTGATAACCAGCAACACGAATTGCCATTGGGTCGCCAAGCGGAGCAAAGCGCTCAACCTCAACAACTTCACCTGGCAAACAACCCATTTCCATCAATTTTACAGAAAGATCAAGGTCTGTAAATGAAATGATTGTTCCTTTTTCTCCGACTTTTAAGTTTGAAAGTTTCATCTGTATTTGTTTTATGCTCAGATGAGCCTCCACGATTAAAATACTATCTCAATCCTTTCGGGTTCATGTGCTAAATCAGGTGCAAGTTAGCCTTTCTTTAGATTTATTCCAAATAGATGAATGGTATCTTGATGCTGAAAACCAGGTTTGACTAACCCATGATTAATTTCCTGATCTTCCTCTGCCAAAGCCTTCACCTCCACGGTTACGTCTTCCACCTTCACCTTTTTCGCTGATTCGATTTTTACCACCCATTCTGTTTAAAGAATAGGTGAAGGAGAACATAAAATAGCGTTGCAACACATTGTAGCGCTCATCCCGTATGGTATTGTTATCTGCGGTTCTGCTGATTCCCTGATTTTCATTCAACAAATCATTAACAGCTGCCTTAAGCGTCCCCCGATTTTTAAAAAACTGTTTGCTTATATAAGAATTCAATAAGGTAAATCGAGTATCAAATGCCTCTCCCCTTCCGGTATTCTGATTATAATCTACATCAATCGCCCAACGGATATCGCCGGGAAACAAATAGCTCACACTCACATTCGGACTAAAAGTGTAAAAGCGGGTATTTGAATTTGGCTGCACGGAATAGGTAGCACGATTAATTGACCCATTTATGCCTGCTGTTAAATCCAGGCGATCGAGATTTGACACCAGACGGTATCCATTACTCAGCACCCAACTATTCGTTATGTTTTTTAGAGAGTTGGTAAAGTTGACATCCCGATTGTAATTACCGCCAATGTTGATGTGAAAATTCAGTCTATTCTCTGCCATTAGCGGGAGGCTAATCGATGAATTTAAAGAGCCGGCATAAACGCCACTTACGTTTACCGGGAGGATGGCTAATTTTCCCTGATCGGGGCCACTTTCTATTAAACTACTGCTATTGGCAATCTTGTTTGAGGTTTGAGTAAGGTTAACGTTGATAAACAGAGATCTGTTTTTACCAACGGTGAAAGTATTAAATGCGAGTCGAAGGTTGTTGTTAAACTCAGGTTTTAAATCAGGATTTCCGACCGGGATATTTTGCGTATTGGTATTATTTCGAATGGGTTGTAATTGTTGTATTGTTGGTTGATTCGTAGTACCACGGTAATTAATCACAAATCTTTTACTGTTACTAAAGTTATACCGAAACATCGCTGATGGTGTATAATTGAAAACGTTCTGTTTCAGTATAAATCCCCGGGTAATATTATCATTGGTTCGGTCTGTATTCTGCACCGCCATCCCCGCATTCCAATTGTATTTTTTTCCGTTCTTATTAAAGCTGAAGCCCGCAGTATTGATTAGAATAGTGTTTTCATAAGCATTACTAAAGGTAGTATCAAGCAAATCATATTGCAATGTTGCAGGGTTAAAATCATAAGTAAACCGATTAGATTTATTATGATTATAGCCATTTTGATAATTAAATTCCAGGCTTAATGTTTTATCAAGAGGCTCAGTATATACTAATCTTGTATTCTGATTAATCGACTCACTTTCCTGATCATTTAACTGATCGGTTATTTTTTGCGTGGTTAAGCCGCCCTCCGTTCGGGTTTCATTGTTCCGATTGTAATTATCAGCATCGTTGTTATTGATATTGGTATTTAAATTTAATGATAGTGTTCTTCCTCTTTTCATAAACTTTTTTCGAAAAAGAATATTGTTGCTTACAGCTGGCGAAGTATTGTTGTTGCTTAAATTTTGGGTACCGTTAATGGTGTAAGTATCGTAATCGCGGGTATAAATACTCCTATTTAAACCGCTGTTGCTGGTATAACTTAGATTGGGTTGGATGCGGAGCGACGTTAACGAATCCAGTTTGGTATCTACCATAAAATTCAGCCGATGGTTTAAACGGTCTGCATGATTAGTTTGATCATTATTAAAAATAGTGGTTACATCGCCTAAAAGATTTTGCGTTAAACTATTTCTGAGAATTAGGTTATCTGATTTGTTGACGAAGTAATTTAAGCTTACCTCTGTCTGATCTGTATAAGTGTCATTGAAGTTGAAACCCGCAGCATTGGTTTCCGTAATTCCACCTCTGCCGCCATTACCACCTCCGTTTCCACCACCCAGGCCTCCACCAAAATTCTGTTTGTTTACATTGTTAAATTGGGCAATCACACTCAGTTTTCTATCCTGATTAAAATGATTTACATTGGCGTTAACATCATATCGTTTATCGGAGCCATAACCTGCGGTTGTATTCCCGAAGTAGCCATTCTTTTTATCTTTCCGGGTAGTGATGTTAATGATTTTTGTTCTGGAACCATCATCTATCCCTGTAAATTGTGCCTGATCCGAAAGTTCATCAATGACCTGAATCTTATCGATCATATCTGCCGGAAGATTCTTGGTAGCCAGCAGCGGATCATTACCGAAAAACTCTTTACCATCCACCCTGATTTTTGTGATGGTTTCTCCCTGTGCCTTTATTGTTCCAGCTTTATCAACTTCTACCCCCGGAAGCTTTTTAAGTAAATCTTCTACTACTGCATTCTCTACTACTTTAAAAGAATTGGCATTGAATTCCAATGTATCCTGCTTCACCACAATCGGCGGAATCTCGGCTTTAATTTCTACAGTCTGAAGATCTATGGCTCCACCTTCCAATATAATATCGCCAATATTTATGCCTGGCTGCCCTGCAGAAATAGTAAAGTCTTTATTCGTATTCTTTAATCCGAGAAAGGCTGCATAGATCCGGTATGATCCTGGCTTAAGGCCTTTAAAACTAAATGTACCGTCTTCACCGGTATTCATCGCGCCAACAGTAGAAGAATCGGCAAGATTTTTAATGGCTACAGAGGCATAATCAAGTGGTCGTTTATCTTTAGACTGCAGAACACGGCCGCTGACCGTTCCGGTTTTTTGAGCATAGGTGATGAAGCATGATAAAAGAATAAGCAGCGTAAAAAGATGTTTCATTCGGTTAGTTTTCTGACTTTAAACTTAAAGACTATTCTGCACTTTAATGGTTTATTTGTATCAGGTAACAAATGAAATACATAAAGGTTAGTTAGACATTTATTAATTCCTTACTAAACGAAAAGGCCCGTTTTTACACGAGCCTTTAAAATTAACTAATCGATTTTACATCCTCATGCGTTGTCCTCCACCCTGTCCTGGTGTAGGCATCTGCATATCGCCACTCATATTTCTTCCTCCAATTCGGGTAAGCGAATAAGTGAACGAAAACATATAGTATCTTTTCAACACATTGTAATTTAAATCGGTGATGGTATTGTTTGTTGCTGTCCTGCTAATCCCCTGGTTTTGATTAAAAGCATCATTTACTGCAATTTTGAAAGTTCCCCTGTTTTTAAAAAACTGACGACTGATGTAGGAGTTAACTAAGGTAAACTGCGTATTAAATCCTTCTCCCCTGCCGGTATTTTTAATATAATCTAAATCTACAGCCAGGCGGATGTTACCAGGAAATACGTAGCTCACATCAAAGCTTGGGTTCCAGGTGTAAAAGTTAGTTGTGGCATTTGGTTGGGCAGAATAGGTTGCCCTATTGTACGTACCGGAGATTCCACCGGTTAAATCGAACTTATCAAAGTTGGTTACAAAATTGTATCTGTTGGTAATTCCGATTGAATTTGTAACATTTCTTACCAAATCATTCGGATTGTCATTGCCTGTTGTGAAATTCACATTACGGTTATAGTTTGCATTTAATGATGCATTTAAAGTTAATTTTCTTTCCGGCAAAATCGGCACCCCGAAATTCACACTTCCATTTCCGGAATAAACTCCATCAACGTTCACATAAGTGGTTCTTATTTTACCAAAGTTTTCATCATTACGATCGGTAATCAGTTGACTACTGTTTCCAATGGCATTAAAAGTCTGACTTAAGCTCAGGAAAGCGAAGAACATTCTGCTTTTTGCAAAGTCAAAATTGTTATAATTGATATTTAAGGTATTGTTAAATGCTGGTTTCAATCCAGGATTACCAATAAAAACACTCTGTGTATTGGTATTATCAGGAATCGGCTGAATCTGGCTGATACTTGGTTGTTGTGTGTTCCCCCTGTATCGAATATTCAACCTCCTGGAGTTACTAAAATTGTATCTAAAGTTTGCGGAAGGCGTTAAGTTGATGAAATTCTGCGTGCGAACTAATCCTGTAGTGAGGTTAGAGTTTACTCGGTTGGTTTGCTGGGCCGCTACACCAATGTTCCAGTTATATTTTTTTTCGTTAGTGGTAAAGCTCACACCGCCGGCATTGGTTAACGTTTGATTTTCGTAGGTATTGGTATAATCAAAATTAACTAAGTCATATTGACCACTGGCCGAATTAAAATCCAATACCTGCCGACCTTGATTATCGTGATTATAACCATTCTGATAATTAAATTCTAAGCTTGTCGTTTTAGAAAGTGGTTCTGTATAAACCAATCTGGAAGTATTGTTTATTGAATTGGTATTAACTTTGTTTAACTGATCGGTAAGGGTATTCGTTACTACGCTATTAATTGTATTTGCTTCTGATATATAATTATAGTTATCTGCATCATTATTGTTGATCGATGTATTAACATTAAGTGACAGCGTTCTTCCCCTTCTTTTGAATTTCTTTCTGACCAATAAATTGTTGGTGATGTTTGGTGTTGAGCTACCACTAATAAAACGTTGCAAGCCTGTCGTTTGAGATGCCAGCAAGTTTCTGTCATAATTACTGAGGTTTGTTGCATCGCTTTGAGTATAAGAGACGTTCGGCTGAATTTTGATGGTTGTTGAAGAGTCCAGCTTGGTATCAATCATGAAATTAAATCTATGATTGATCCGGTCCGTATTGTTATCAGCGTTGTTGGCTACTGTTGTAATGCTATTGCCTAAAAAGTTTTGTGTAAAACTCTGTTGTTGATTGGAAACATCAGATCGGTTAAAAAAATAACTGCCCTGAATTTGTGTTCCGTCTTTATAGGTATCAGCAAAATTTATCCCGCCCGCGTTAGTATTCGTGATTCCGCCACTTCCCGCACCACTTCCGCCGCCGCCAAAGTTGCCACGGCCACCTCCACCAAAACCATTACCTGCACCATTTCCCTGCCCAAAGTTTTGCTTGTTCACATTATTAAACTGCCCGATCACACTAAACTGCTGGTCATTATCAAATTTGTTTACATTGATACTTGCATCATATCTATCCTGAGTACCATAGCCAACGGTACTGTTCCCGAAGTACCCCTTTTTCATTCCGGCTTTGGTCGTGATATTCAGAATCTTCGTTCTTGAACCATCATCTACACCGGAGAATTGAGATTGCTCGGATTGCTCATCAATCACTTGGATTTTATCGACCATATCAGCCGGCAGGTTCTTCGTTGCCAGTAGAGGATCTGTTCCAAAGAATTCTTTCCCATCTACCTTCACTTTGGTAACGGTTTCGCCCTGCGCTTTAATGCTCCCATCTTTAGCAACTTCAACACCGGGAAGTTTTTTCAATACATCTTCCACAACAGCATTTTCCCTAACCTTGATGGTTTTTGCATCAAATTCTAAGGTGTCTGTTTTTACCACGACCGGAATGCTCGCGGTAACGTTTACGGTATTTAGATCCACCCCATCATCTGTCATAGCAATTTCGCCCGCATTAACAGCAGCTTTTGTTACTTCAACATCTTTTGTAGCCGTCTTTAAACCTAAGAAAGCGGCGTAAATTCTATATTTTCCGGGTGCGATGGCTTTAAAAGTAAACGTTCCGTCTGGCGCTGTTTGGCCTGATGCTACCACAACAGAATCTTTGAGATTTCTCACCGCAATGGTGGCGAAGTCCACAGGCTGCTTATCTTTAGCATTGATAACTTTCCCGTTTATCGAACCCGGATTCTGTGCCTGAGCGATGTAGCTACAAAAAATAAGAACAATGATAATTGCCCTTTGAACGTTCCTTTTCATTAAAAAAATTTAGATATGATAATACAAAACTAAGCTATCAGACTAGGCTAAAGCTTAAAGGTTTGTTATCGATTGTTAAATGCTTGGTAACATTTTAAATACAGCGATTCGAACGCCACTGCTATATCATTTGGGATGAATATTTGGCTACCTATGTTGGGATGGGTAACTTTTGTAATAAACTTTTGGGCAGTTGCAATCTTTTTTAAAAATGCTGCAACCGCTCAAGAATAAGGTGATCATTATAAATACTGAACTAATTATTTTTTTCATCGAAATTTAATTTATGCAGTAATATATAACTAAAAACAGCCATTAGCGCACCAATCATATCACAAGCCAGGTCCCACCACTCTGCAGAGCGATAAGTAAATACCTTCCATTGTAAGAGTTCTATGGCTCCCCCGATAATAAAATTAATTAAAAGGATTTTGAATATCGTTAATGTTCTGAATCCATAGCTATGCTGGTATTTTATTTTTCCATAGAACAGGAAAACAGAAAGTACGAAGAAAAAACCCAAATGGGTCATCTTATCAAATCCTACAAAAAAGAACCCCGGACCATTAGACTCAGGCAACTTTATGTTACAAAGCACTAAAATGATAAGCGTCCAGAATATGGCCCATTTTTGCCGTTTCAGTGCTTTGTACAAAATATAATGAGATTAAGCGCCAACCAATGCCTGATAAGCATCAGCAGTTAATAAATCTTCAATTTCTGCAAGTTCTGACAGTGACACTTTCACCATCCAGCCTTTTCCATAAGGATCAGAATTTACAAGTTCAGGATTATCATTCAGGTCTGAATTAATTTCCAGTACAGTACCCGTTACCGGCATAAATAAATCAGAAACCGTTTTTACAGCCTCAACCGTACCGAAAACTTCTTCTCTCGCCACTTCATCACCAACTGAGTTGATATCAACATAAACGATATCACCTAATTCGCGTTGCGCGAAATCTGTAATGCCGATGAAAGCTTCGTTACCCTCAACCTTAACCCATTCGTGGTCTTTGGTATATTTTAATTCTGATGGAAAGTTCATGTATTTTAAATTAGTTTAGGCAAAGTTAAATATTATGTTGGAATGTTGAAGTGTTATTCGCTATTCTATACCGAAATTCTTAATTCAACGTAAACCTTAAACTGAAACCAAAATTACTGAAAGAGGTATTAAACGTTTGCGAAGTGTAAGGCTTTGTGATATTGGAATCGTAGAATAGCTTAACGTTAAATTTCTGGTTCAATACATAATCCACACTTGGTCTTAAGGTAATGTTCTTTGCTCCTGATGAAATTTCAGCTTCCTCTACATCGGCCCTGTAAATAACGGTTTTATTATCACGGATGGCAACATCCAGCTTGAAATCCATATTGTTATCCATTTTCAAACTTTTAAACCAGCCGAAAGGGAACCGGAATTTATTTGTTCTGTAGCCCATCCCCAATACCACGTTGTTTTCAGAAAGTTGTGCCAGCTGGCTGTTCGCTAAACTCAAACCCAGCAAACGCGATCGGTTAAGTTCAAAAGTAGCGCTCAGGTTATTTTTGAACCTGGTATCTACTCCAACTAAAGGAGAAAAATATTCTGATACGGTTACCTGCGCAAACTGAAACTCCGGCAGAAAATTATTATTGGCATCTCTGTTTATAGAAGAACCATTGCTTTCCTGGTACCTTAACAAAGAGTTGAAACCATTAATGTTGTATGCAGAGCGATAGCCATGTCTGATATCAATAGAAGAGAAATGATCTGCAACGAACGCAATTTTGGTTAAACCATTATAAGTTAAAGTCCAGTTTGGAAGTGGAATTCTCGGGAAAGAATTCATGCTCATTTTACCAGGATCTTTACCAGAATACGCAGCCATGAAAGCGGAGATAATGACATCCTGACTTTCTTTACCATAACCATCCGAATAACCATCCGCCACTCCTGCTGAATTTGGATTCTGCGTACCTAATCTTCTGGAAATGATAATCCGGTTGGCCATAAACTGATTAAATAAAGAAGAAATGACACTTGAATTTTTCTCTTTAAATGCGGTACCCAGCGCAATGTATGAAATGCTATAATCTCCCGTGGTAATTGCACTTAAGTTTTCAAAAGAAGCAACGCTGGCCACATACCTGTAATTTGAGGAGAAATTTCTGGTTTGTGATTTGTTTGCCCGAATGGTAATTCTTAAATCACGGAAAGGTTCTATCTGTCCGGTAAACTGTAAATCTTCTCGAAGGGTATTTACATATAACTGCGTTTGCAAGGTATCTGTAGTTAACCAACCATTGTTTAGGGCCATATCTCTAATGTCTCGCTGACTTCCAAATGCAAAGCCTAAGCCAGGTGCTCCGGTTACATTATCAATACCGAAATATTTGGTATTAGGCAAGTATCCTGGTAAGAAAATCCCTTTTGTCTGCACATAATTGGCACTCACATTTTTTACACTGGTAAGTAAGTTGACGAAGAAATTCTTAAGCTTATCTCCCGTCTCCTCACTATTACCCGCATTTCTGATGAAACCGAATTTATTATATAAGGTAGCTAAATTTAAGGTTGGATTAACCTGAATATTCCTGCTGTTTTGAACCGTATTTCCTAAATTGATATTTGGATCCAAAAGCGTTGATAAAGGCTCCGTTTGCCAGTTAAAATTTGTCCCATACCTGGTTTTTACCGTTACCCAATTAAGACCTGGTATTTTATCAATGGGCAAAGTATAGGTAACATTCAGGTTGTGGTTATAATCTGTTGTGCGCCCTAACTTCTTTAAGTTTTGCCAAACGGTGTCTCGTTTCATTCCATCGATTCGTCCATCCGGTTCGTCAATAATAGAGTAATTCGTAGCATTAAAATCCAGTTGCAGTGAACGCGTTAAATTCCATGCAATTCCGTAGATTCTACTCATCCTGAAATTCTTATTAAAAGTTGTTCCGAAGCCATTCTGGAATATTGGAATTGAATTATTAGGATCATTATTTCTCAACGTATTTTCAGAATATAGCCGGTCTACATCAATTCTGAAGTTGATGGCACTGGGAAAAATACTAAAGTTAAAATCCTTCAGTATGGCTAGCATATTTGATTTAATAATTTTCTCGAAAGGGGCATATGTTTTGGCCTCTTTCGCATAGCTATATTGTAAGGAAGCCCGGTAGGTATTTTGAATACTGCTTTGATTAATAAAATCCCTATGGTCATATTGTGTAAAAGCATAACTGGCTGCAAAGTTCTCAATATCCCAAAGCCGAACAGGTTTGCTGTTATTCGTTCTTTCTTTACGCACATTGGTGAAGTTAATTCCCCTGCGTACAGTATAGTCTTGTGCAAAATTCAATATCGAATCTTTTTCTGCTTTGGTTGATTGATCTAAAGCATTTTTCAATTCTATGTCTGGGGTTCTTGGATTGTATTGCGGCGTAGAAACTTGCTTAGAGTAATTGACAAACATTGGAATTTTCACCCCAGATTTCTGCGGTAAAAATTTACCCAACTCCACAGCAGAAGAAACATCTAATAAAACATTGTCAGCACGGTTACGCTCGCTTACCTTCGAATCTATTGTACCAAAACCAATGGTTGATTTACTGCCGGAAATATTCACATCCGCAAAATCTGCCAGTTTTAAATTTAATCTGGCAGTGGCTGCCCACCCCTCTCTTTCATCAAACTCAGTTAAGCGGAGTTCATTAAACCAAACCAGCACATTTTTTTCAATCCCATCATCAGCTTCAGTCGTATTGAGATTGCGCAGCGGATTTTTTACCCCGAGCATATACACCCGCACTTTACTCATATCGGGTTGGCCCTTTACAATAATTGTGCGATCACCATCGGTAAAAGTAAAAGGTACATTGATTGGCCATGGTTGTCCGTTCGCTTGCTTTGCCACATTTCTGGCAAGTTTGGCATTTTGGAATAAAGTTAAATTGATATCCATCCGGTTTGCTTCCGGCCAAATGGCGTCAGGATCACTGGTGCCCGGAGTGGTAATCTTCAAAGGCATTAAGTATTCGTAGTAATTATCCTGATTATCCGTTCCAATTCTTAAAAAAGCACTCAAATCTCGGTCGCTTAGCAACTGATTATTAATAGCCTCGGCATGCACAAACATTTCCAGGTGTTTATAAGAACGGAAATCGCTGTAAGCCGTTTTAAATGCTGCCCGGCCATAACCATCACGAAGATTTTTTACCGTAACCGATAAAGATTGTTCATTCAAACGGGTATCACCGCGGTAATTACTAAAGTCACGCTCCCGAAGAATACCTGGAGGCGTTACATAAGGAATTGGACTTCTCTTCCCATTTTCTTCAATGTTTACTGTTGATACTTCAACTGAAGAATTATCAGGCGTTAATGCGGGTAAACTTGGATCAACGATTACCTGGTCGGCAGTATTTTTAGCGTTAAATTCTCTCCATTCTCCCCTAATCAATTGCAGTTTTGCAAAACGCATGATGGCAGTATCTGCGAAGTTGGTCATAAACATTCTGAAAAAACGGATTGATTTGAAATCCTGAATGTTACCCACTTTTTTCTCATATTGCGTAATAGGAATCCTGAATTGATACCAGGTTACCGCTTGTGAATTTCCATTTGCCAATCTCACCTGCGAGGTTACTTTATCCGTAATAAATGGCGTTTGACCAACATCCATCCCAGGTCTCATACTTACCTTGTACTGATAATATTCATCGCTTTGCGTCATGTTATTATCGCGGTTAATATCTTCACCATCGGGGAGTGAGGTTGAGGCAGAATTTTCTATTCCCAACTCCGCCTGCGATTGCTGAGATGTTTTCGAATTCCCTTCTGGTCCGTTGTATCGCTCATAACGTTTTAAGATCCCGGCATTAACCTGGTCTAAAGCCGGACCTCTGAAATAAGAATAATTATCGGATGATGGATCGGTATCAATCTCTGCTGCAGCAGTTGCATTTAACTGAGATTTGATTTGATTAATGGCTGCAGCGAATTTTGTCTTTTCATTGGCATCTGATAAACCATCTAAACCAACATCTTGTGCACGTCTTGCATCCGGGTCATTATCAAAAGCCTGAATTACGGGTTGTAATCTTGGAACGCGTCCCCAGGCTGTTTCTTCATACTTAGAGCCATCATCTGTGGCTGGCAATCCATTTTCAAGCGACTTTCTTCCATCTTTCAAAATGTCTTCAGAGATATTCCCTAAATTGAAATAAATATCACCACCCTGCGAATTTCTGTTGTAGATAAATGGATCCAGTACCCAAAACTCAATAAAGCCAACATTTAAAGCTTCAAAATCGTTTGTTTCAATTTTCCGCTGGAAACCACCCCAACGCTGTCTTGGATTGGTTAACTTGCCATCAGCCGAAAACCCAGTAGTAGCATAATTGTAAGGTCCGCGAACAGTTGGGTAATAGGCAACATCCAAAGTAGTAATGTTTAAAGCCTGGCCGGTAGCGGTTTCTTTAAATGGAAAAACTTCCTGTTCAATTACCTGCCTCACATAGTGATTAGAAAGTTCATTTCTGTTGTTTCTGATATTGGTTGGCGTAGTGGTTGCATTTGAGTTATAGAAAGTCGGATCGATATTGTAATAAGCAATCCTCGCCCGGTTATAACCATAAGTAAGGTCGTTTAACAATTGCGATTCGGGAAAATCCTGAGGCGTACCCGATAACTGCCAGGATATTGCACTCTTCAAATCTATTACGGATCTGGAGGCTTCAAAATCGTCAAGATAGCTTACTCCACTTCGGCTCCCTGCAAAATTTAATGCCCGCGGATGGCCAGGAACCAGTTGCGCAAACTCGCCATAAAAATTAACACTCGATGGCGCCTTAGTAGAAAGGAAAGGGAGTTTATCAACCAGTTTGGTTAAAAACCTGGAAGATGAAGTATAGTTAATGTCTGCACCCCAAATGGTATTGGAAATTGGTTCCTCGCCAATATTTACTTTTTGTGTAAGTGGTTTCTCCGTTAAATTCATAAACGTACCGCCAAGATTCAGCTTATTATTCAGCCTGTAATCTAAACGTGTTCCGAACAACGACCTTTGCTGCAAACCAAAAAGTTCATTATTTTCAGTGGTAATTCGAATCGGCTGACCGGATGTTAACAATGCCTGATTGATGATACTAACCCTGCCACCCTGATAATCTACTGTAAAATCTACTCCTTCTTGTAAAGGCATAGTACCTGCGAAAACTTTTACAGATCCTTCCGGAACATTAATTGCATTTAAACTGAACTCTGAAGAAATCTCCGATTGATAATGTCCTTTAATAACATACCTGTTTTTATTCTGAAACAGTTGTTTCGCAATCAACTGCGTGGAATCATAAAGCGCGGTGAAAGTGTATTTATCAATCAAAGCCTGTTCGCCCGGTGCGAATTTGCTCGCCAGATCCTGACCAAATGGTTCTACAATAGGAAAGATAATCCGGCCGTTCGCAGGATCAATTGTAATATATCCGGTATTGGTGTTGTTAATTAAGGCTGCCAATCCACTTAATGATAAGTTAGATCCGAAGGTACTGTTTGCTGTAGAACTGTTAGAAAAATAGGAACCAAAAGCATTGTTAGCGGCTACAAAATCAAAGATCCCATCTGGCTTTTTTTCGTTTTGCTGATTTAACCTGTCAAATTCAACTAAAGAGATCCACTGTTTGTTAGCGGTATTCTGCCCCTCTGTCATGATCGGCTTTTCTACCCCGGTCTCATTATCAATCCTAAATACATCCAGTTTAAAATTCAACGGACTAATCTGATAACCGCCTATGGAATAAATGTTCTTCATCATCAAATCCCAGGTTGGGAGATTGATTTTCGTGGTTTCATTCTTTAGCAGTTTTGCAAAAAGCACTTTTGGATTTGCAGCATCAAAAGTTACATCAGTAGAAAATTCACCCACCTGATACTCCACTCCATTATAGGTATAGCGATAAGCTACTGCCAAAACCTCATCTGCATTGAGCGGATTATTCAGGGAGATATAACCTAATTGCGGTTGAAAAGTAAACTCGCGTTCGGTTAGTTTTCTGGCATAGGTTAGTTTCGCATACTGGTCTGTAGCGCCGTTAGCTTGAAAAAAGGGTATAATCGAATTTGAATTGGTAAACCTGGCATCAGCTGGTAAGCTTGCCAATAAATTATTAGATTGCTGCGGAAACCCTGTTGCCGTTGTACCCGCTGGCAATGCTGAACCCCCGCCGGCAATCGCACCTGGATTAAACGGCTGATTTTCGCCTAAGTTCAGGAAACCCAGGATGTCTCTCGAGTCGGTGGTATTTCCAGCCTTATTGGTAATCCATACCTCAATTTTTGTGATCTGAATCGGCGAGGTAATAATGGGCGCATTGGCCAAATGCCGGTTATAGTTATTGCGGAAATACTGTGCCAGAAAATAATGTTTATTGGCTTCATAATTATCTGCAGTAACAGCAAATTCGTTTTGTTGTGCACCGTTGGTAATCCGAAGTTCGCGTGACTCTGATTTCTGCTGGGTATAAACACTCGTTACATTCAGTTTTCCGAATTGCAGTTGGGTTTTGATCCCGAATAATGCCTGTGTACCGGTAATTAAACTGGTATTTAATGGTAAACTCACATTACCAGCTTCTATCTTTTTAATAATATCATCAGCGCCGCCAGTATAATCTAACTTAATTTGATTTTCGAAATCGAACTGTGCTTCTGTATTGTAATTACTTTTTATCTTAAGCTTTGTACCAATGTTCCCGACCAGGTCCATTTGAATTCTCTGATTGAAATCAAAATTGGTTTGCACCCTTTGCCGCTCATTAAATAAAGGATTTTCATTCTTATTTCTGCGTCCTAAAAAGGTAAGTTCGGCTTCACCACGAGGCTGAATATCGATGGTTGTTCCACCAAAAAGCTTCTCAAACGCTTTGCTGTTAACCTGAATTTTTGGAATAATACCTGTATTTCTATAGTCACCAACCTCTGCATTAGAAATATTACGCCAGTTGCCACGCTTTATTTCACTATTAACCAATCGTGAATACTCATCAATGGTTAAATATTGAGTTTGCGTAACATATCTATCACCTATTAATTCTTTTACGATGTACCGTTTATTTTTTGCATCATATTCCACCACCTGCCTCACATTGTTAGGTATTGGATAAAACGGACTACGTAAAGAACTGATACCCAGTCGCTGTTTTTCCTTTAAACCGAAATTATTCTTAGACAAAGCAGTATCTGCTTTGCTCTGAACCACTTGTGAGAAGACGTTTTTGGGAGCAATCAGGAAAATGGGGATGAGAAATAAGAGTGTAGATATTCTCTTCAAAGGCGTTAAGATCTATAATTTTTTTAAAGCTTGTTTAATTAGTTGCTCTACAGAAAGTGTTCCTTCTGTTACTTTTAATATTTGGTCGAGGGTTTTTTCGGCAGTTTGTTTGGCAAATCCGAGCATGACCAATGCTGATAATGCCTCATCCTTAACAGTATTATGCTGGGGCATAGAAATTAAGGAATCTACTCCCTCTTTTTTTAATTTATCTTGTAGCTCCAGCACTAGGCGTTGTGCGGTCTTGGCACCCAAGCCTTTTATCCTTTGGATAAGTGGCAGATCTGCTTTAACAATTGCTGTTTGAATTTCTTCAGGTGTTATGGAAGACAAAATCATTCTACCCGTATTGGGGCCTATTCCAGAAACAGATATCAGATGTAAAAATAAACGGCGTTCGCCCTCATCGGCGAACCCGTATAAGGTATGTGCATCTTCTTTTACGTACAGCCAGGTGTAGAGTTTACACCTTTCTGCATCTCCCAAAGCACTGTAAGTATTTAATGAAATATTTATATGATAGCCTATACCACCGGCTTCAACCACAACAAACGCTGGGTTTTTGTATGTTAATTTACCATCAATATAGGCGTACATGGAGTATTACTTCTTAGTTGTTTTTGTAAATATACCTTTTCGTTTTAATGTTTCAGCAATTTCTTCTTTTGCCTGAACATCCACTACTGCAATAGTAACCATATTTACGATCTCTCGCACCGAACTTCCTAACTGAACAATATGAACAGGCTTATTCAAACCTAATAAAATTGGCCCGACAGCTTCTGCCCCACCGAGCTCTTGCAAAAGTTTATAAGCAATGTTTCCTGATTCCAGATTAGGAAAAACCAGTGTATTTGCAGGTCCATCTGCTAGCGTACTGAACGGAAAATTATCTTTCAAGAGTTCATTGTTGATTGCAAAATTGCCTTGCATCTCGCCATCTACCACCACTTCGGGGTAATTTTCATGAAGTATTTTAACTGTTTCTCTTACCTTATTTGGCGTTACCCCATCATTCGAACCGAAGTTAGAATATGATAATAAAGCAATTCTAGGCTTTATATTGAACTGTTTTACCGATTTATCCAGCAGCAAAGTAATATCTACCAACTCCTCTGCCGTCGGATCTACGTTCACGGTAGTATCACCAAAAAAGACCGGACCTTTTTTGGTCATCATCATGTACATACCAGCCACACGTTTCACGCCCGGCTCAACGCCTATCACCTGCAAAGCGGGCTTAATGGTATCGCCATAGTTTTTTGTTAAACCAGAAATCATAGCATCTGCTTCACCAAACTCAACCATCGATGCACCATAATAGTTACGGTCTCTCAACAGCTTAGTGGCATCATTTATAGATACTCCTTTACGTTGTCGTTTTTTGTATAATGCCGCGGCATATTGTTTCGTTTTAGCTGGATTTTGCATCTGATCGATGATCTCAACACCGTCTAATTCAAGCGCATGTTCATCAATAATCGCCTGAATTTTTTCTCTGTTCCCCAGTAATATCGGAATTGCGATATTTTCATCTTTAACAATTTGAGCAGCTTTTAAAATCTTATAATTATCAGCCTCTGCAAACACCACGCGTTTAGGATCAGTTTTGGCTTTGGTGGTAATAGAGCGCATAATGGCATCATCCAAACCTAAACGCTTCCTTAACTCCTCAGAATACGCATCCCAGTCGGTAATTACTTTACGAGCAACGCCACTTTCTATAGCAGCTCTTGCTACCGCGATGGAAACCTCTGTAATTAACCTGAAATCTACTGGTTTCGGAATAATATAATCCCTTCCAAATTTCAGGTTACGCGCATTATAGGCAAGGTTAACGGCCTCAGGAACTGATCTTTTAGCCAATTCAGCAATTGCTTTCACAGCTGCAATTTTCATGGCCTCATTAATGGTGGTTGCACGAACATCCAGCGCACCACGGAAAATGTAAGGGAAACCCAATACATTGTTCACCTGGTTTGGATAATCAGAGCGACCAGTTGCCATAATCAAATCCTTACGGGTTTTAATGGCCAACTCATAAGCAATCTCCGGGTTGGGATTTGCCATTGCAAAAACAATCGGGTTTTTTGCCATTCCAACCAACATTTCTGGCTGGATCACGTTTCCTGCAGAAAGACCGATAAAAACGTCTGCGCCTTTCATGGCCTCGCCTATGGTACCAATATCTTTTCTGCTGGTTGCGAAATACATCCGCATATCATCCAGATCAGTACGTTCTGTATTAATCAATCCGTTAATGTCAAACATTACCAGATTTTCTTTCTTTACACCAAGTGAAAGGTACATTTTTGAACAGGAAACGGCTGCCGCACCTGCCCCGCTTACCACTACCTTAATTTTGTCGATTTTCTTTTTCTGAATTTCACAGGCATTCAATAATGCTGCGCCAGAAATAATAGCCGTTCCGTGCTGATCATCGTGCATCACAGGAATATTCATTTCCTGCTTTAAGCGGGTTTCTATTTCAAAACACTCCGGCGCTTTAATATCCTCGAGGTTAACCCCTCCAAAGGTTGGTTCCAAAGCTTTAACAATTTTTACAAAATCGTCTATGTTTTTGGTATCCAGTTCTAAATCGAATACATCGATATCTGCAAAGATTTTAAACAATAAACCTTTACCTTCCATCACTGGCTTGCTGGCCTCAGGCCCAATATTCCCCAACCCTAAAACGGCAGTTCCGTTGCTAATTACAGCAACAAGATTCCCTTTTGCAGTATACTTGTAAACGTCATCAGTATTTTCTGCTATTTTTAAACAAGGTTCTGCAACACCAGGCGAGTAAGCCATGGTTAAATCACGTTGTGAAGTTGTTGGTTTTGTAGGAACTACCTGTATTTTTCCTGGCCGCCCTTGCGAGTGGTAATCGAGCGCATCTTGCTTTCTATTGATATTACTCATTAAGTAACTTATTAGTGACGGGGCAAAGGTACGATTCTTTTATCAGGCAGAAAACATAATGTAAGCAAAATAAGTCGTGCGAAATCAGCACTCCGGCTTATACTCCGCTACTGGACAGACAAAACCATGATGATGACAATTTAAAGAATAAGAAATCAGAGCGCTATTTATTTTGTTCAATTTGAACAATTACCAAATTAGAAAGAGCGCTATATTTAATGCGGAGCCTCAGGAAAGAAGTTAAGCAATGCACCTGATTTTGATTGGTAATTCAAATATATTGCCCTGTTATTTGGAAGGGGCAATATACTTTTATCAGTTTATAGTGAAATTAAGTAGATCCCTACCAACTATCCTTTGCTGATCTTTAGAATCATTCCTGCGTGCAAGCCTGCCTTGGACAACTTATTATCCCGTTTGATACTTTGAACCGTGGCGCCATTAAATTTCTCAGCGATTTCAGATAAGGTATCGCCAGATTTTACCGTGTATTTCAGGAAAGAAACGGACGGTTTTAAGCGACTCACATTTTTAGCGAAGATTTTAAGGTTTTGGCCGGGCACAATGGTTTTGCTCTTCAGTCCGTTCCATACCCTTAAATCCTGCACTTCAACACCATATTTATTGGCAACGGTGGTGAGCGATTGCCCTGCGGCAACCTTATGTAGCACTACCGAATTGCTGGATATATGTTTAGCAACTTTTAATTTTCGCAGGTCTCTTGCATCATCCGTACTCGCCTGTACCACACGCATGCTGGTCTCTAACTCAGTGTTATTTAGCACTTCATAAATTCCGGCATAATCAATATCCCTAAGCTTCGGCATTACAATCCGTTTTGGTTCTTCATCAGTACCATTAACAATTTGTTTTTTGTATGATGGATTAAGTGCAAAAAGGGCTGTTTCGTCAACATTTAAGGCTTTTGCCAGGTCGGATAGGGAAACGAATTTATTGGTTTGAACGGTATCTGTCTTTAGAAATAAACTGCAGGCCTGAGGTGAAATTTGATGTTTGTTTGAATAATTCATTACATATACTGCAGCAATAAAAGCCGGCACATAATTCCTGGTTTCTTTCGGCAAAAACTGCCTGATTACCCAGAAATCACGCGAATCTGCCTTAATCATTGCACGGGCTACTGCGCCTTTGCCACAATTATAGGCTGCAATAGCCAGTAACCAATCGCCCAGTTCTTCATAAGCATCTCTGAAATATTGTGCAGCAGCATAACTGGCCTGAATAGGGTCTTTGCGTTCATCTACAAAATTATCCATTTTTAAACCGTAGGCTTTACCTGTGCCAAACATAAACTGCCAGATACCGGTTGCGCCGACTCTGGAAATGGCATGGGGATTCATTTGCGATTCCACAATGGTGAGGTATTTAATCTCTTGCGGAATATCAAACTCTTTTAATGCTTTATCAAAAATTGGAAAATAGTAATTTGATAAGCCCATCATCTTGCCAAATAAATCTTTTCGCTTGGCATAAATGTCTATATACTGCTGAACGTATTCATTATAAGGTAGGGGAACGGTTTTAGCTATAGAATCCAACCTTAGCTTGTAGATGTAATTTTGGCCCATTAATAATGGGTTTTCGTAGATCAGTGGTACCGAAACCGGGTCGGTATTGATGAAAATATTATCCTGTATTTTCGGAAGGCTATCAATATTCACCTTCTGCTGGGCAGAAGAGAATGAAACAAAACCTATGAGGGCGCATACACTGTTAAAAAGTATTTTTTTTATCATGGGCAATTTGGTTTATCCAGCGCTATTTTTTTTCAGTTCTCCTACCGAAATTAATCAGCATGTTCTCCGGTTTTGGCCGGAGCAACACAAAAAACGCTGTGCATATTTTAGAAAAAATACGCTTATTTTAAAAATGCCTGAGAAAAAGCAAGGAGCTTATCTTCCTCAAAATGTTTGGCTGTAAATTGAATACTTAACGGTAAGCCAGCTGCATTATTGCCTAAAGGTAAGGCAATTGCCGGATTTCCGCTCAATGAAGGTAAAACAGTAAAAATATCTGCAAGGTACATTACCAATGCATCCTGCATGTTATCTCCTATTTTAAAAGCAGTTGTTGGTGCTACCGGCGATAAAATCAAGTCATAATCCTGGAACAGGTTATCCATCTTTTCTCTGATTAACCTGCGAACCTGTTGTGCTTTTTGATAATAGGCATCGTAATAACCTGCGCTCAAAACAAATGTGCCCAATAGAATACGCTTTTTCACCTCTTCGCCAAAACCTTTCGCACGTGATAACTTATAAAGCTCAGTCAACGATTTTGCATCTGTATTCCGGTGTCCGTAATGTACCCCATCGTACCTGGATAAATTTGATGACGCTTCTGCTGTGGTTAAAATGTAATAAGCAGGAACGAGGTAATCTAAAAGATCAAAAGATACATATTCAACTGTGTGGCCTTTCTTCTGAAGATCGGCTATAGATTTTAAAATAGCAGCCTTAATTTCAGGATCGAGCGCGTCACTATCAATAGTTTCTTTCAAAACAGCTATTCGCTGACTTTTCTTCTCGTTCAGCAGGGCAGGATAATCGGGCACGGCTAATGAAGATACAGTAGAATCATAGTCATCAGCGCCTGCTAAAACCTGAAGCAATAATGCCGCATCTTCAACGGATGAAGTGATCGGCCCAACCTGATCAAATGAAGAAGCATAAGCAATAACACCATACCGCGAAATCCGTCCATACGTTGGCTTTAAACCAATCTGCCCACAAAAGGCTGCTGGTTGTCTTACAGATCCGCCGGTATCTGTACCCATGGCAGCAAGACACATATCGGCCTGAACAGCTACAGCAGAACCGCCGGAAGACCCACCTGGTACTAATTCCGGATTTGCAGCATTTTTCACTGGCCCGAAGTAAGAGGTTTCATTAGAGCCACCCATTGCGAACTCATCACAATTTAAGCGACCGATAATTACGGCATCTTCCTGCAATAAGCGTTGCACTACGGTAGATGAATAAGGCGACACAAAGCCATCTAGCATTTTTGATGATGCCGTAACAATGTGATCCTGATAACAGATATTATCCTTAATACCAATAATCATCCCGGCAAGTTTACCTGCGGTACCTTGCGCTATTTTTTCTTGTACCGCTTTCGCCTGCACTTCTGCCGAATAAAAAAACACCTCATTGAATGCATTGAGGTGTTCATTATCTGAAATTTGCTTAAAATAATAAGCCAATAAACCGGGTAAAGTAAGTTGCTTTTGCGAAATGAGTGCCTGGATCTCTTTTAGAGAGCTGTATTTCTTCAAAACTTAAAATTATAGCAATTAAACGGTTTTATCACGGTTCGATGGGTCAACTTGTTCTCCATCAACGCCATCCTTACCATCCTTAAATTCTTTAACACCTTTACCTAAACCACGCATCAGTTCAGGAATTTTTTTACCACCAAATAATAACAATACCACTACCGCAATAATGATAATCTCTGGCGTTCCAAGCATTGCTGCTATTGTTGTATTTAACATAACTTTTTTGTTTAAACTTTTTGACTGTCAGTTACAATTTTTTCATCTATGGGAGTGCTTGACGGATGATGATCTGTTGTATTCACTTTCTCCTCTACCGGTGCTGTTTCAGCTGCTGGTTGATCAGCCTGATTAGCTGCAACTTTCTCTTCAGCTTCTTCTTTATCCAGATCCATCGCATTGATGTTTCTATGGATTTCACGTTTAACACCATCAGATGCATCTTTAAATTCTCTGATTCCCTTTCCTAAGCCTCGGGCCAGTTCCGGTAATTTTTTACCACCGAATAACAAAAGAACTACCACTAATATAAGTACGATCTCAGATCCACCCATATTTAAAAACTCTAACAACGTTCCTTGATACATCACTAATCTATTTTATACAAATATAAACATTTTAAAACTTTCTTATTTACTAATCCAGGCTTCCGGATTTAAAGCGCCCTGGCCTCTTCTAATCTGGAACTTAAGTATCGCATCATCACCCGTGCTGGCTACCGCACCGATGGTTTGCTTGGTTTCAACAGAACTACCCACACTTACGCTCACTCCTCTTAAATTCTGATAAACCGTAAAGTATTCTCCATGGTTAATCACCACTGCGGTTCTACCCATAATGTTCTGAACCATAACGACTTTACCCGCAAATACAGCCCTTACCGCAGCACCATCTGCCGTGGTAATATCTACCCCATCATTTGAATATGAAGCCTGATCTACTTTATGCAAACCAAACCTTTCTGTAATCGTTCCGGTTGATACCGGCCATGGCAGTCTCCCCCTGTTATTTTCAAAGCCCGCAGAAAGTCTTGCTGCCTCTGGTGTAGCGGTTAACAACTCTGAAGTGCTTTTCGCTCTTACAGCAGGCGCTGTGCTGGTGGTTGGAGCTGGTTTATTCTCCGCTTTTGCTTTCGCCGCAGCAGCTCTTTCTTCAGCTGCGCGTTTCGCCGCTGCCAAACGTGCTTCTTCTGCTGCTTTCCTTCTGGCCTCTTCAATAGCCCTTTGAATTGCCGCAGCAATTGCCCGGTTAATTTGGGCCTGTTCTTTTTTCTTAGAATTGATATCTTGCTTAAATTGGCGTTCTTGCTTTGTTAACTGATTCAATGCCACTGCCTGCTGATTCTTATCTTTACCTAAACGCTCCCGCTCCCGCTCCTGTTCTTTTAGCAAATCACTTTTCTCTCTCAGGGTTTTATCCAGCACCTTGATTTTTCCGTTTAAATCCTGTTGGGTATTTTCAATATAACCAGCCTGTTTTTTACGGTATTGACTAAATTGTTGCAGATATTTTATTCTTTTATAAGCCTGGTTAAAATCCCTGGCGGCAAAAATAAACATCATCTTCTCGTAAGCATTTCTGTTTCGTTGTGCAAAACGGATCATCCCCGCATATTCTTTTTTAAGATCACCTAACTGACCTTGTAATGTATGTACGGTATTGGTGTTCTGAGAGATTTGATTATCGAGGTTTTTTATTTCAGAGTTAATCGTGCCAATCTTATCCTGACGGAGACGAATCTGTGCATTGATTGCATTAATCTGCTGTAAAGTTAATTTTTTACCATTTGCAGTTTTATTCAAGTTCTTTTGGAGCTGTTCAATTTCACGCTGTATAGCTTCTTTTTTCCTTCTGAGCTGACTTTCGGTTTGTGCAGTGGCCGAATAGGCAAATACGCTTAAAAACAGTATAAATATGATTTTTTGTAGCTTCATTAATTCAAAAGTATAAAAATTTTATAGGAAAAGATATTAAAATTTAGATACAAAAGGCTTTGCAAAAAAACTTCACCTCATCTTCATTAGAAAAATTCAGCTCATAAAAAAAACAGCCGGCAAATAAACGGATGAAAATTCAACCTAAATATTTGATGACTGTTTAAAATATTTTTAAACCAGGCAAAGAATATTACTTTACCAGCTTATAATTACCCGGAACTTTAAAAGGATATTCCAATGGAACATTACCGTCTATTTTTACAAATTTCAAATCGATATTAACTTTCTTCATTCCAGATAAAGTGTTGATCTTAAGTGCGCTGGGGAATAATGATTCATTTAAATTCTGATAATCGGAATACATTACCTTTAACGCCTGACCAGTTTTTGCATCATTCAGATTCGTTTCCTCAACTTTTAAAAGGGTATTAAATAGCAGTTTATAATCCAGGCCTTCTTTACTTCCGGTGACTACCCAAACGCCATTTTCTTGTTTCAAGCCCGAGTCTTGTGTTAAAAATTCTCCCATCGCATTACCGGTTAACATGGCTTGCAGGGTATTGAAACTAACTTGTTTATTGGTAAAATTATAGATATAACTAAATGGTTTACTTAGATATTCACCTTTTGCCCGGTTCATTACCTTAATACTATCAGGTGTAATTAAAGCCCTGGCTGGCTCATATGCGCCACCCAATGCGGTGATACTTACCCAAATGATTTCCTTATCTTTCAACCTGAAATTCATAGTTACATCATTAGCATTACCGGCCATATCCAATGTGGCTTTCGCCTTTAACGAAAGCGTATTAAACTTCAATTGCTTACTATTTAGTAAAGCCAAAGCTTCTGCTTTTGTGTTATCCGTTTTTACTTCTTCGGCAGCCGGAGGTGCAACAACAATTACTTTCTTAGGTTTACACGCAGATACAGAAATTACTGTACCTGCAATTAGCAAGCTATTTAAAATACTTCTTCTCATTAATTTTTTTATTTAATACTTCAGATCCGTTTCCTGCAGATTTTGCCTTTTGCCACTGTACCAGGGCGGCATCTTTATCTCCCTTCATAAAGAGAATGTCTCCGTAATGCTCCAGATAAACACCGTTTTTATTGGTATTGTTTTGCAGGGCTTTTTCTATCCAAACCTTGGCCAAATCATACTTTTGTTGTTTAAACAGGATATAGGCATAAGTATCTGTAATGGATGAATTATTAGGCATCGCATTGGCTGCAGTTTCCGAATATTTTGCAGCTTTAGCCAGGTCATCATTTTTTAAGGCAAGGTAATAAGCATAATTATTCATAATGAAATAATTATCCGGCTCCATTGCAATGGCTTTTTCGAAAGCCACTTTGGCCAAAGCAAAGTTATTTTGATTGACATAAATATCACCTTGCAGCGCAAAGACCTGCGCTTGCAGGCTTTTGTTCTCTACATCTAACTGTAAGGCCGTTTTCAAGTTACTTTGAGCCAGATCAAACTTACCTGTTTTGAATAAGGCATAAGCTGTATAGTAATAGAGGCTGGCTTGATTTGGATAAATGGTAAGCGCTTCATCACCCATCTTCACGGCATCATCATAGTGCCCCACTAATGTCTGGATATTGATAATTTGCTCCCATACCACATAAACCTGATCGTTGATCTTTAATGCCGCCTGATACTGGATTAGTGCATCTTTTAATTTATTCTGCTGATATAAAACATCCCCATAAAGTGCCAGCACCTTTGCATCCGAAGGGTTTTTCTCGGCCAAAAGCTTACTTAGTGCCGTCACATTTTCGGCAACAACGGGCTGACTCAATTTGGAAAACAATGATGCAATGATTTTTACTTTTTCGTTCAAAGGCATCTCTGCACTTCCGAAAGCCTGCTTTAAATACGCAAATGCCTTTTCATCATTTTTCTGCTTAACATAGATATCTGCAAGCCCCAGGTTTATTTCGAAATTATCAGGGGCCAGTTGCTGCGCTTTTAGTAAAACCTTTAATGCTTCTGCATCATTACCTTTTTGCAGCAACAGGCCCGCTGCATAAAGATAGTTTTTGATATCAGCCTGATTGCCTTCCAGAAGCTTTACAATATCACTTTCTGAAGCACCAGAATTTTGCTGGAAGCGTTTCTTAGCGGCAAGCAGTTCATTAGATTCGCCAAATTTTGCTAAAATCTCCTCGTAAGTTTTTTTGGAAGCATCTGTTTGATTAGATAGAAACTGTGCATTTGCCTTATCAAAATAGTAGGCATCATTTTCCGGCTCTATCTTAATTAACTGATTAAATACTTCAATCAACTCAGGCATTTTGTTGGTCCGTTTATAAATCTCCGCCAGCAAGCGCTGGTACCAGGGATTGTTCGGCTTTATAATGATCGCTTGCCTGATATTTAATTCTGCTTCTGATAGACGATCTAACCGTAGGTTCGCATTGGCCATTTCGAATAACGCAGCATCATTGTTTGGCGCCAAACTAACAACCTTGTTAAAATTGGTTAACGCCAGGGCATAATTATCGGTCAGTTTATCCCGCAAGCCAGCAAAAAAAAACTGTTTTACCATGTTGCTATCCCGGGCAGCGGAAACAACAGGAACCTGGGCGAAAGTTTTTCCGCCAATAACCAACAATGCAAAAAAAATATGCCTCTTTATCATATATTAAATGGAATGAATGCTGGAATGATTATACAAGTTGCAAAAACATTCTCTCACTCATAATTCACGCATTCAAGCTCTATCTTTCAAAACTTAACCCTTCCCCGTATGCCCGTATCCACCTTCACCTCTTAGCGTTTCGCCTAGCGCCTCTACTGTTTTCCACTGTACGGCTTCATGTTTAGCGACTACCATTTGGGCAATACGATCTCCGTTAACAATCTTGAAATCGGTATCAGATAAATTTACCAATAACACTTTAATTTCACCACGATAATCTGCATCAATAGTTCCGGGTGAATTTACAATACTAATGCCATGTTTGTAAGCCAGGCCACTTCTTGGTCTGATTTGTGCTTCGAAACCAACTGGCAATTCTATAAACAAACCGGTAGGAATGAGCTGGCGTTCTAAAGGTCTTAAGGTAATTTCTGCAGTAATTGATGCTCTTAAATCCATCCCCGCAGCATGAGCAGTTTCATATTGAGGCAATGGGTGTCCAGATTTATTGATGATGTTGATATTCATTTTAATAAGGGGAAGTAAGTCTGTGTAATAATTATTTATCGTTTTAACATTTTTCTTAAATCGTCTTTTTCAAAGTACGCAATTCCGCTAATAAACGCGATAAGCATGGCATTGCCGATATAAATGTTTTTATCAAAAATAAAAAACGATGAAAATACGATTATAGTGGAAACAATTAAATAAGCAAGAATCTTTTTCAGGTTATAGGGAATTGGATAATACTTTTGCCCGAGGATATAGGAGATAATCATCATGGTACCATACGTTGCCATTGATACCCACGCAGAACCCATATAGCTGTATTTTGGAATCAGGATCATGTTAAAAACAATAGTAATCACTGCGCCAACAAGCGAGATATATAGTCCGAAACGGGTTTGATCAGACAATCTATACCAAATAGAAAGATTCATGTAAACCCCTAAACACACATAACCAACCAATAGATATGGAACAGCTGGTAATCCTACCCAGTATTCGGCCAGGTGAGCTTTATCTCGGCTGATAAAATATTTTAAGATTTCGATGTTAGCCGTTAAGGCCACAAAAAGAATGGAAAGGGCGATTACAAAATACTCTAAGATTTTAGCATAGGTAACTTTTGCATTCTCATTTTTTGCATAGCTAAAGAAAAATGGTTCAGCACCTAATCTGAAAGCCATATTGAAAATACTCAGGAAGATGGCTAGCTTACAAACCGCACCATAAATCCCAACCTGGGCTTCAGTGGTATAGCGGTCTAACAGAATCTTATCTAAATTTTCATTAATGATAAAAGACAAGTTTGCAACCAGTACCGGCCAGCTGTACGATAACATATTTTTAAATAATGCACCATCAAACTTGAATTGCACCTTTAAAAACTCAGGCACTAAAAGCAGGAATGTAATTCCACTTGCAATCAGGTTGGAGATGAAAACGTATCCAACCCACTTATCGCGGAACCAGCCTTGAAAGAATTCACGTCCGGGCAAATCATGTTTAATAATTAGCGGAATGCCATAAATAAAAAATAAGCTCAGCAATACATAGCTCAGAATATTTACAAATTTGATAATGCTATAACGAAATGGTTTTCCATCGGCCCTGATCCTGGCAAAAGGAATAACACATATGGCATCAGAAAACAATAACCATAAAAAATATTGAACATATTTTCTTTGATCCTGATAGTGAGACATGTTATTGTTGAGCAACCATTTGGTAATCGGCTCTGTAAAAACAAGTCCTGTAATTAAAAATAGCGTGGAAATAAAGGCCACAATTAGAAAGGAATTGTTGTAAACCTGGGCTTTTCTATCTTCATATTTATTTAGATACCGAAAGAATGTAGTTTCCATTCCAAATGCGAGAATAGCATTGGTCATAGAAGCATAGGCATACATTTTAGTAAAAACACCCAGCGCCGCAGCGCCATAACTTCTGGTAAATATGGGTGTTAGAATGAAATTTAATAATCTTGAAGCGATCGTACTGATGCCATAAACCATTGTTTGCCCAAGAAACTTTTTATATACAGACAATTGATTTTAGTTTTAGATTTTAGATTGAATAGCCATTCAAGGTGCTAAAATTGAAATCGATTTAATTATAAAATAATAGGATTCCAGATTTCAAAGCGTAACTCATCAATCTAAAATCGCAACTTAATATTACCAAAGCAAATTCTTTTTTACCACTTCGAAATTTCGGAAATCTTTAAGCTCGCCATCACTAATCTCTACATTGTCCACCACTGATTTATCTGGCCCTTCTTTACACCAATCAATGAAAGCATCTAGAATAAATTGTTCTGCTTCGGCTTCAATATAGACAGAACCATCTTTCTCATTCTTAACAAAGCCACGGATGCCCATTTGATCGGCTACCGCTTTTGTGCTCGCCCTGAAAAATACGCCCTGCACCTTTCCTGTGACTTTTATATCGATGTGTTTCATCATGCCAACAAAGTTAATTTTTTTGTGTGATGTTACGCTTGTTTTTTAAACTCATGTCTACCAAAGGAAACTAGTCCAAAGGCAATGGCAAATAGTACATATATAACTGCTGGCGCAATCAATACCGTATCTGCGGTGTGCTTGAAATAGTATTTGGCTATTGCCAATCCTCCCGCTAAAAAATGTAAAAAATTTCCAAGCGAAACGGGTTTACTATAAATACCTCCAATCAAATTCGACCTGGCTGTCCAGTTTAAAATAGCGAAACCAAGGCAAAGCGCACCCAACAGTTGAATAATTAAAGCAAGTAGCTCCAGGTTTTCGAAATGCAGATAACTTAATATTTCTTTTGGCGCAAATGAGCAGGCTAATCCCATTAAACTAAAGAAAATGCTGCTAGAAACCATAAGGTATTTTGTATTCATATCGTATTAAATGCGAAATTTAAGTGTGATAAATGTTTTTGTTGCGCCATAAATTCCTGCCAGATTCCATCAAGAATCTGTTTTGCAGGCTTAATCTCGGTTAGCATTGCTGAAACCTGACCGATTTCGAGTTCTCCATTTTCCATATCGCCTTCAAACATGCCAAGCTTAGCCCGTGCTTTACCCAATAACTCAATTAAACGCCTTTGATCTGCACCTTCAGCCTCTGCTTTAGCAACCGCTTCAGCGAACCCGTTCTTTAATAACCTTACCGGCACAAGTTTTTTCATGGCCAGCCTGGTATCGCCCTCGGTTGAGGAAATGATTTTATTTTTAAATGCAGGATGAGCAGAAGATTCTTCTGCAATGGCAAAAGCCGAACCCATTTGAACGGCATCAGCGCCAAGCGCAAAGGCGGCCAACATTGATTTACCACTGCCTATTCCTCCTGCGGCGATCACAGGAATATTAACGGCAGCTTTAATCATCGGGATTAAACATAACGTTGTGGTTTCCTCGCGGCCGTTATGCCCGCCCGCTTCAAAACCCTCGGCAACAATCGCATCAACACCGGCCTCCTGAGCTTTCAGTGCAAATTTGGTGTTTGCAATAACATGCACCACAATGATGCCTTTTCCTTTCAGAATGGCTGTCCAAGTAGCCGGATTACCCGCAGAGGTAAAAACGATTTTAACACCTTCCGAAATTACCATGTCCATAATTTCCTGAACATTCGGATACATCAGCGGAATGTTCACCGCAAAAGGGTTGCTGGTAGCACGCTTACATTTTTGAATGTGCACCAGCAAGGTTTCGGGATACATCGAGCCCGCTCCAATAATTCCTAAACCGCCTGCGTTAGAAACTGCGGATGCTAATTTCCAACCACTACACCAAACCATGCCGGCTTGAATAATCGGGTACTTGATGTTGAGGAGTTCACAGATTGGATTCATCATGTATTTATATAGTTAATGTAAGATAAACTTATCAGTGAACAATTACATTATCCCTCACACCAATTTAATCACCTGATCACTTTCAATTTTAAAATCCGCTGATAACTGTATCAGGTTTAATCCAGGCGATTTTCCAACTTCAATCGACCCGAATTGATGCGATAGTCCGAGAAAGTCTGCACCATTTAGGGTTGCCCATTCTAAAAGCTTTTTGAACTCTAGCCCCTTTAGTGATTGCAGGGTTTTCATTTCAGCCAAAATGTTGAGCTGGTGGTTACTCGCTAAGCTATCTGTACCTAAGGTAATTTTCAATCCTTCTGAAATAAATAAATCTACATCAGGTAGGGCATTTTCGATATACACATTTGCCTGCGGACATAAGCACCAATATAAATCAGCAGGATGCTGTTTTGCAAATGCGACATCTTCTTTACTGGAAACGGTATTATGAACCAGCAACGTTTTCTGCTTTTTAATATAAGGTAGCCAGGTTTGTAAAGCGGTTTTACCAGATGGCTTGAAGAATGCTAAATCCAGCCCTAGAAATTGATAAAGCTCCAGAAATTTTCCCGACTTCTGCTCAAAAAATTCGTTTTCATCTGGGGTTTCCTGGTTGTGAATACTAATAAAAGCATCCTCTTCTTCAGCCACTGCGCTAATTAACCCGAAAAGTTCAGGCGAAACGGAATATGGTGCGTGTGGAACCACAGATGCAGGCAAAGGGGAAAATTGGTCTTTGATATCGCGAGCGAATGCCATTGTTGCAGTTGCCCTATCGGGATTAAAACTCAACGCCTCTACAAAGGTGTGGTAATAGATTTTACTTTGCTGCTTAATTTTTTTTGAGATAAGCTGATTGGATATATCGCCAACCGCTACAATTCCATTATCCAACATCTGTTGGTCAGCATGATGCATGGCCAACTGAATTTCTTCCGGATCAGCAGATCTGCTTTTGATAACGATTTGTACAAAGGCCACCAAGCCTGTTCGTTCCGGAATCTCGCCGAGCATATGCGATAATTCCAGATGACAATGCGTATTAATGAAACCAGGAACAATTGCACCTTTGTATCTTTTTATTGCTAAGAAAAGTTGCTGAGCTTGTTGTTCACTAAGGACTTCCTGGATCTCTCCAGCCTCATTGACGGAAACCACACCATTTTTGATTGGCGGCGTACTTACAGGAAAAATCCAATCTGCAGAATAATATTTAAGCATGAAACGAATTTAGGATTTTAGATTCAGGAATTACGATTTGCAAGCATGCAAATAGTTTAGATGAAAAGTGATTGGAGAATTAAGAAAATCTAAAATCGTATCCTGCATTCGAAAATTGAAAAGAGCCTCCTATCGGAATCGAACCAATGACCTACTGATTACAAGTCAGTTGCTCTACCAGCTGAGCTAAGGAGGCTTTAATCGGGCTGCAATGATAGAAAAAAATATTCTTTTCTAAAAAATTTATTTTCATTTTCTTATTTTTTTGGGTGAAGAAAGAAGATCATAAGCTATAAGCTGCTTAAAATAAATGCACTTGAGCAAGGAACGATTCATCATAAGCCCCTGCTTAGAAAAAGAGGTAACGGTCGGTCTAACCTATAAAAACCCAGCAACAACATACATACAAGAACAAATATGTTACCAAACCCCACAATTTGTGGAATAATTCCACACAATTAAATTTTTGGCACAAGCACAAAAAACTGAATTACAGACCGTTAGTGTTTTGCGCCTGGTTTGGCATTATTATGAAACATTAGCAAGTATTGTTACACATATTAAAATTCAAATTTTATATACTATGAAAAAGTTCATTTTATCAGCTACATTCTTAGCGTTCGCAGGGTTCTCAGCAGTACAGGCAAGTGAAGTAAATACAATTAAAAACGCTGCAATTGTTGCAGTTCAAGATAGCGCAGTAAAAACTCCGGTTAAGTTAGAAGAACTTCCAGAGCCGGTAACAACAGCATTAAAATCAGATGCCTATAAAGGTTGGTCAGCTACTGAAGCATGGTCAGTTAAAGAAGGTGCAAAAGAATACTTCTTAATCAATGTTAAAAAAGAAGCAGAAACAGGTTCTGTGAAAATTGATAAAGACGGCAAACCAGTTCAATAATAATTGCCCCAAAGGCATAATCAATAAGTGTAGCCTCCGGGTTATGCTCAACTAAACAAATCACGAAACTATTTGATAGTTTCATCACCATTAAATATATAATAAGATGAAAAAATTAATTTTATCAGCTGCGTTCTTAGCTTTTGCAGGATTCTCAGCAGTACAGGCAAGTGAAGTGAATACAATGAAAAATGCTGCGATTGTTGCAGTTCAAGATAGCGCAGTAAAAACTCCGGTGAAGTTAGAAGAGCTTCCAGAGCCGATAACAACTGCATTGAAATCTGATACTTATAAAGGCTGGACAGCTACTGAAGCCTGGTCGGTTAAAGAAGGCACAAAAGAGTATTACATTATTAACGTAAAAAAAGAAGCCGAAACTGGTTCAATTAAAATTGACAAAGACGGTAAACCGGTTGAGTAAACCCAAATATTACATCTACCTAGTATAAGAAAGCCAGTTTTTAACTGGCTTTTCTTATTTTTGCTATATGGCCAAAATCCTGATTATAGAAGACGACACCACATTTGCACAATTACTTGAAGGTTTTTTAACCAAACACGGCCACAAAATTTCACTGGCTACGCACATTAAGTCGTCTTTTAAATTGATAGAAAATGAAACTTTCGATCTCTTTTTAATCGATTATCGCCTCCCCGATGGAATAGGTTTCGATGTTATTACACACAATAGGAACCTGGGTATTTCCACCCCGATTATCATCATGACCAGTTTCAATGATGTTCGTACCGCAGTCAAATCTATGCAAATGGGTGCATTCGACTATATCACTAAACCAGTGAATCCGGATGAGCTTCTAATGGTAATTAAAAATTCCTTAACAAAAAAGGAACCTAATAATATAAAAACCGAAACTCCCGAAACAGATTTTATTAAAGGCAAAAGTGCCATTGCCGATCGGCTCTATGAACACATTGACCTGGTTGCACCAACCGATATGTCTGTTATTATTCAGGGCGAAAGCGGCACAGGAAAGGAGTTTGCAGCCAGAACCCTACATCAACAAAGCAAACGTGCCGGTAAACCTTTTGTCGCCATAGATTGTGGTGCGTTATCAAAAGATTTAGCAGCAAGTGAATTATTCGGCCATGTAAAAGGTGCATTCACAGGTGCCTTGAATGATAAAAAAGGTCAGTTTGAAGCCGCAAATGGTGGAACTTTGTTTTTGGATGAGGTGGGAAATCTGAGCTACGAAGTTCAGATTAAGCTGCTTCGTGCGCTTCAGGAACGAATAATCCAACCCTTAGGAAGCACAAAACCTGTTGCCGTGGATGTTAGAATTATTACGGCTACCAATGATGATTTGTTAAATAGTATAGCGGGCGGCGAATTCAGAGAAGATTTATATCATCGCCTAAACGAATTTAAAATTCAGCTGCCCCCACTTCGAAAACGTGGCAGTGATCTTGAATTATTTATCAATCACTTTGTACAACTATCCAATCGTGATTTAGATAGAAAGGTAAAAAGCATATCCGCAGAAGCAAAATCGCTATTACTTAATTACGATTGGCCAGGAAATCTGAGGGAACTCAGCAATGTAATTAAACGCATGGTGCTATTAACCCCGGGAGAGGTGGCACAGGTAAATGCTTTGCCTGATGAAATGATGATTGCTGTAAATCAGCAAACCATGCCCGGAAGTTCTTCTGACTTAAAAGCAGTAACTGAGCAAAATGAAAAGGCTTTAATTACAGAAACCTTAATCAAGGCCAGGCATAACAAATCAAAAGCAGCAAAAATGCTTAATATTGACAGGAAGACGCTTTATTCTAAAATGGAAAGATATGGGATTGCTTAAATGCTAACCTTTGTAAATAGGCGGCCGTGGTTATTGTGGCTCCAGCTCTCCCATCACTACAATTAGCGCATCCAACTTTTTAAGTTGATTCCTTACTGCATCCTCTCTCTCCTGGTTTAAGCCGTTTTCCGCAATTTCAATTTCCAATTGTCGCAATGCCTGAGCCAATGTTTTAGCACCCATTTGTGCCGTTCTTCCAGCAAGCCGGTGAACAATTAGCCTGCTTTTATCCTGGTCATTTTCTTCAAGGTGACATTTTAGTGCCTCCGAATCATCGATACAATCCTGCTTGAACCTGACAAGGATTTTTTCCAGCATCTGCTGGTCACCGAAGGTCATCTTTTCGATAGACGAAAAATCAAATTCAGGCGGTTCGTTTACGAGTGCTCTTTTCTCAAAGATAGAAAGTAGATCCGCTGCACGGAAAGGCTTCAAAATCAAGCCGTCAAAACCCTCGCTCAATACCATTTCCCGCTCATCTGGTAATACCTGAGCAGTAATAGCATAAAACTTAACACTGGCAGGGAGCTTCTTTCTGAGGATATGACAAAGTTCCAGCCCGGTCATCTCAGGAAGGCGCATATCTACCAGAACATATTTCAGTTGAGCATCGGCCTCCTCACGTAAAATATCAGCAACCTGGTTAAAAATCTTATAGGGTATTTTATTCTTTTCAAAAATTAATCCGCAAAGTTCCAGAATTAGCCTGTCATCATCAATCACCCAAACCATACCCGGGTTTACAATAGCATAATGTTCTAAATCTAATGGATCAATTATGGCCTCCCTACTCTCCTGATAAGTAAGATAGAGATTAAAAGTGGTTCCAATTCCTGTTTTACTTTTCACGTGGATTCTTCCACCTTGCCCATCAATTAAAGCTTTAACAATTGCCAGGCCCAAACCGGTTCCGGTTTGATTGAGTACATATTTTTCTGCTGATTCAATCTGTTCAAACTCATTGAATATTCTTGAAATATCCCTTTCATCAAAACCTATTCCGGTATCTTTAATTGTGAAGTTGAAATGAAGGTTTCCCTCCTGCTTTTTACAGGTAACCGCCAACGTAATCTCGCCTTTCAACGTAAACTTTACTGCATTCCCCAGCAAATTGAAAAGAATTTGCTTCAACCGGAAAGCATCGCCGCGAACAAACGCTACATCACTCAAATTTAAGTTGGTAATCAAGGTTAATGATTTCTGGGCAGCCAATGGGCGAATGACAGATGTAACTTCTTCAATAATTCTTTTAATGTCAAAAGCTTGGTTATTAAAGCTAAACTCTCCGGAAATTATCCGGTTATAATCGAGTACTTCATTTACAATCTGAAGCAAATGAATAGAAGATTGGTAAATCGCATCAACATCTTTTTTCTTAGGCTGATCTTGCTGAGCGATTAATTCTGCATAGCCCAGGATAGATTGCAGAGGCGTTCTGATTTCGTGGCTCATATTGGAGAGGAACCGCTGCTTGGCCTTCCCGTGGTATTCAGCTAAATCTTTAGCCTCTTCCAGCGCCTTACGATATTTGTTACTCCTGGTGATATCGGTGAGGATAAGGTAAAGCAAAATGATGGTAAGAAAAAAGAATGTAATAATGATAACCGTGATTTGCGTAATCCCATCATTTACTACCTCTTTAGCCTGAATGCCGTTTAAATCTACCTGCGCTACGGCTTCCCCTTCTACTTCCCTTAAAATTTGGAGTATTTGATTTGTTAAAGCATTACTGGCAGTAGATAAATCTGCTTCACGCTTTAAAAACTTGCGGCTTTTTTGACGCTGCTCATTCTCGATGTTTTTCAAAGAACCCGTCATGCTTTTCATGATACTGTCTTCCGCTTTTGCGTTCAACGTATCACGTTTCACTTTAAATTCTTCGTTAATGATTTTATAAATGTCAGATTTCTTTTTCCCAAATAGCTTACTTAAAAACCCTCTGGATTTTTGTTCCTCTTCTGGTGCAACAGTGGTGGTAGATGTTGTAGTTTCAGTAGTCAAAACAGCACTATCGGTTTGACGGGCCCGGGTAGCTACCAACTCGTTCAGTTTTTGAACTTCATTGGAGAAAGATTTAGTATTGACCAGCGTTTCTCTAACCTTTAGATAAGCGATAAATTGTTTGTCGCGCTGCCCAAGCAAGCTTTTAATAGATTTTATCCGCTTAAGCTGTATTGAATCTCCGGCATAAAGCACCCTAAGGGTATCCAAACTTGATCTTAATCTTCTGGATTCGCGTAAAAAGTTATAATTGCCTTGCTTATTAAAAGCTTCATCTCTTTGCAACTGATCCAATCGCGCAATTTTATGCGATAAATCATTTACTATTCTTAACCTGTCATTTGGTGCAGAAATTTCTTCAACAGTATTTAACATTCTTGTAAAGGCAAACTTGCTGATTCCCCAGGCCAGTAGCAACGCACAACAAGCCAATAGAAACCCGATGATGACCTTACTTTTTACTGCCCGAAAAAAACGCTTCTGAATTGCGGCTGCCATGAACTGTAGATTTGTGTCTTTATAGTAACGAAATTTTCGCCCAAAAGACATATCGAACAATATAATACAATTGTACCCCTAAAAGGTTTAAATTATTTACTTAGTTTTGTTGTAAGCCTGAAAACATGAACCGCATCGATCGCCTTTTCGGCATCCTCACACTTCTTCAATCTACTAAGTATATTACCGCGGAGAAGATTGCGCAGCGGTTTGACATGAGCATTAGAACCGTATACCGTGATGTTAAGGCACTTGGTGAGCAGGGAATTCCCATTAGCTTCGAGGCGAACAAAGGCTATTTTTTGGTTCAGGGATATTTTTTACCTCCGGTATCTTTCAACATGGATGAGGCAAATGCACTGCTCCTGGTAGAAAGCCTGGTGAATGGCTTCGCCGATCAATCTATCCGTTCTCATTACTCGACAGCATTAACCAAAGTAAAAGCCGTTTTAAAAACTGCGCAAAAAGAAAAATTAGAAAAAATGAATCAGCATATCAAGTTGCAGATTCCGGAACGTTTAACGTTTAATTATGGATACCTTTCCCTTATCCAGCATGCCATTTCCGAGAAAAGTTTAATGGAACTCGAATACAAAAATGCAAAGGAGCTAACCAGTAAACGATGTGTCGAAGCCATTGGACTGATTTTTTATGCTTTTAGCTGGCACCTGATTGCCTGGTGTCATTTTAGAAATCAATACCGCGATTTCAATCTAACCAGAATTATTTGTCTTAAGAACCTGGAAACGCCATTTTCTAAAACAGACCATATGCCTTTAAGTGATTATATGAGTATGTTACCGGTTAACTTCTAAAAGTGCCGTCTGCTAAAATTTTTCCTATACAGGCCTCTAAAACACTGTTGATCCATTCCAAATGGCTGATCCTTCAATGCGATAAAAATAAAACTAAATATATTTTTTTAGCACTGCCATAGGGTTGTCAGTACGCCATGGTTTCTTTGTAATACCAAAACAAAAAACAATGAGCTTCGCCGACTTACTATTAATGGAATTACAGGGAATTGAAAAATCAAAACAAAAAAATATGGACATTATCAAAGCATTACTGAAGGAATTGGAATCTGAATTTACCACGACCAAAAAGTTTCTGGCCCTTGTACCGGCAGATAAATTTGGTTGGGCACCACATGAAAAGAGCATGAAATTAAAATCGCTCGCCAGTCACATTGCCGAACTACCGGAATGGATTAACCTGTCATTAACAACTGATGGCCTAGATTTTGAAACGGCTCCCTACCAGGAAAAAATGGTAGAAACGAGTGATGATTTGCTTAAACTTCTGGAGGATTGTTACGAGAAAGGCAGATCTGGATTGGCGCAATCGAGCGTAGAAGATTTTGATAAGCGGTGGATTATGCGCAACGGAGAGGTTATATTGGCTGATTTAACCAAATATGAGATGATGCGTATGTCATTTAGCCAAATCATTCACCATCGCGCTCAGCTTGGCGTTTACTTACGCCTGTTAAACATTCCCATTCCTGGCAGCTACGGCCCTAGTGCAGACGAACAGGGATTTTAGGCACTGGAATCGGTAAAAAATAAAAAACCCTGGCCATCCGGCTCAGGGTTTTTTCAATTGTCCCCAGTGACACACTATAAAAAAAGTGTTTCTTTATTATACTGGAATTACTGTCAGTATAAATTGCTTTGTGTTATGCACAAAGCGATTTACTGCCAACAGCTATGTTTGGGTAATCTATCTGTTCTAAATAATCCTGGTAGGCCAGAAGAACACCTTCCTCTAGTTCCACTTTGGGTGCCCAACCAGTATTTTTAACTCTCGAAACATCAAGCAGTTTTCTTGGCGTTCCATCCGGCTTGGAAACATCGAAAACTAAATTCCCGTCGTATTCCAAAACTTTAGAAATGGCTCCTGCCAGCTCTTTAATGGTCAAATCCTCTCCCGTACCAATGTTGACAATCTCACTGCTATTGTAAACTTTCATCAGGTGAACGCAGGCTTCTGCCAAATCATCAGCATACAAAAATTCCCGCTTAGGCGTACCCGTACCCCAAACTGTTACCTCTGGAAGCCCGGTCACTTTTGCTTCATGGATTTTACGAATCAAAGCCGGTAAAACATGTGAGTTTTCGGGGTGATAATTATCATTTTTGCCATACAAGTTAGTTGGCATGGCGCTGATATAATTAATGCCATATTGTTTTGAATAAGCCTGACACATCTTTATTCCACAAATTTTGGCAATTGCATAAGCATCGTTCGTGGCTTCGAGCGCACCGGTTAACAAATACTCTTCTTTAATTGGCTGTGGCGCCATTTTCGGGTAGATACAAGAAGAACCCAGAAATAAGAGCTTTTTAACCTGATTGTTATAGGATGCCTGGATTACGTTATTCTGAATATTAATATTCTGAACCAGGAAGTCTGCCGGATAAGTATTATTGGCCAGAATTCCGCCCACCTTAGCTGCCGCCAAAAACACATAATCCGGTTTTTGTGTTGCAAAAAAATGATCCACTTCGAGCTTATCGGTAAGATCCAGTTGTTTAGAGGTTCTTTTAATAATATTGGTATAACCTTGCTTCACTAAGGCCCTTTCTATCGCCGAACCAACCATGCCTTTATGGCCAGCAACGTAGATTTTAGCGTCCAAATTTTTTAAATCCGTCTGTTCCATTTTATTCATATTGATTTTTGATTACGTAACCTGATTCTTTAAGTAACTGGTCTTTTTTGAAAAGTTCCACATCCGCTTCAACCATTTCACTTACCAGCATCTGCAAGTCGTATTTAGGTTTCCAGTTCAACAACTGATTTGATTTAGTTGGGTCTCCAACCAAAAGATCAACTTCTGTAGGTCTGAAATATTTTGGATCAACGGCAACCACTTCTCTGCCAATTTCTAATTGATAATCAGGATTATTGCAATATACCACAAAACCTTTTTCCTCTACACCAGTACCGGAAAATCCGATTTCCACACCGATTTCAGCAAATGCCAGTTTCACAAACTCGCGCACCGGAGTCGTAATTCCTGTTGCAATCACGAAATCTGAAGGAGATTCTTGCTGAAGAATTAAATACATAGCCTCAACATAATCTTTTGCATGCCCCCAATCTCTTCTCGCATCCAAATTACCCAGGTAAAGCATATCCTGAAGCCCTAAACCTATTTTAGCAACACCTCTTGTAATTTTTCTGGTTACAAATGTTTCGCCTCTTAGCGGACTTTCATGATTAAATAAAATTCCGTTACATGCATACATGCCATAAGCTTCTCTGTAATTTACAGTGATCCAATAAGCATACATTTTTGCAACTGCATAAGGCGAGCGTGGATAAAAAGGAGTGGTTTCACTTTGCGGTACAGCTTGTACTAATCCGTAAAGCTCTGAAGTAGAGGCCTGGTAAATTCTTGTTTTATCTTGTAAGCCTAAAATTCTAATGGCCTCTAAAATTCTTAGCGTTCCAATACCATCCGCATTTGCAGTATATTCCGGAACGTCAAAACTTACCTGTACATGAGACATGGCGCCAAGGTTATAAATCTCATCAGGTTGTACCTGCTGAATGATCCTGATCAGGTTGGTGGAATCTGTTAAATCACCGTAATGAAGTACTAAATTTCTATTTTCTACTTCCGGCCCCTGATACAAATGATCAATCCTGTCAGTATTAAACTGTGAACTTCTTCTTTTAATACCGTGAACTTCATAACCTTTTTCTAGTAAAAGTTCAGTTAGATACGCGCCGTCCTGACCGGTAATCCCTGTAATTAATGCCTTTTTTTTCATTGCCTTTTTTATTTAATATTTTTATATTTTTTCGTTAAAATGCGTTTTCATGTCCTCTGAAAACCTGTTTTGCGGTAAGTATGATAATTTTCAGATCAAGCTTATTAGACCAGTTTTCTAAATACCAGATATCGTGTTCTACCCGGTTCTCCATCATCTCATCCCCTGTTGTATTTCCCCTGAAACCTTTCACCTGTGCCCAACCTGTAATACCAGGCTTTATGCTGTGACGAAGCATGAAATTATCAATGGTATGCCTGTACTCTTCGGTGTGTTTGAGCATGTGTGGCCTCGGACCAACCACGCTCATGGTACCCATAAGCACGTTAAAAAATTGAGGTAACTCATCCAGGCTGGATTTTCTCAGGAATTTGCCAATGCTGGTAATTCGGGCATCATTCTTCTGCGCATGGTTAGTGTGTGCATGCTCATTAACCACCATGGTACGAAACTTATAGCACCAGAATGGCTGATCATCTTTCCCCGTTCGCTGCTGTTTAAAGATCACTTTGCCTTTGCTGTCTGCCCGGATGAGGATTGCAACAATTACATAAACCCAGCTAAAAGCAATCAGAACCGTTAAACTAAAAAGAATATCAAATCCCCTCTTTAGCTGTTGCTGGAAAATATATTCCCGGTTCAGCACATCGACCGGTGCGCTGAGTACATACTGATTATTTAAGTGGCCGGCCAGTTCTTTTTCGTAATGATCTATAATCGATTCGTCAGATAGATTGAAATTGTTCATGATGGGATGAGGGCTTAATTATTATTGCTGAAAACCAGTTCTGTTTTAATCTCGTTAATCTTCGGCACAAGGGCTTTCGATTTTTTCCCAGTTTCTATTTCAGAAAACAACCGTTTCAAAATCACATCCCTGTTAAGCTCTCTCATCGCATATTCACGGGCATTTTGCGTTTTGGATTGGTGATCACCAGAACAACAAGTTAGAATTGTGCTGGCTAAAAGATTTTCATCTTCGCAGTTAATCACCACCCCCATGTTATTTGCTTTGATAATTTTCTGAAGCGTACTTCCCTGTTCTGCAGTAACCAATGCCAACCCTCCGGAAGAAAGTATTCCTGCAAGTTTGGATGGCATCATCAAATCGCAGGCATTTTTCTTTTGCAACACCAGGTGAACATCACTCATATTTAAAAACTCATTAAAAATATGAAGCGGCTGCAGCGGCAGAAAGCTAATGTTCATTAAATTTCTATTTTTTGCAAATTCCTGCAGCTTGTTCCGGTAAGGGCCATTTCCACAGATAATAAACTGGATGAATGGATGCTTTTGAAAATCATCAGCAATGGAAATTAAACTTTCCAAACCTTGCTTCTCACCAATGCTACCCGAGTATAAAACAATTTTAGCATCCGGTTTGAAGCCCCACTGCTCTTTCAGTTTATCCCTTTTATTAATCGGATGAAATTCCTCTACGTCTACCCAATTTGGAAACATAAGTACCTTCTTATCAGTCTTCAGTGCTACCTTCTCCAGCATCCCTTCAGAAATGGTAGAAACGTAAGTGGTTCTTTTAAGGATAAATTTCTCCATCTTAAGCATCAGGCCAAACAAGGACTGATTTTTAATCACCCCAAGATCTCTGGCAGCTTCAATTTGCAGATCCTGAATATGGTAAATCATCTTACTTCCCTTAATAAAGCAGTAAAAACTACTTAGAAAACCCAGGTGAAATGGCGGAGCTACACAAAAAACATAATCGCTTTTCGGCTTAAACAGTAGGTAAATCATCATGATAAGCGAGGTTAAAAAAAAGCTGATGTCGTGCAGAATTCTTTTCTTTCCCGTTGGTGTTGAGGGTACATAAAGCGGGCATCTGTAAACTTTCAGGTCGCCGGTTTCATTAACCTCTTTCTTATAAAACAACCCCCTATAAGGTTGCTGAACGCTCCAGTTAGGATAATAAGGGAATGAAGTAACAACTGTACAATCATATCCATTCTTAACCAACCAATCAATCATCTCTCCTGAATATTTCCCAATACCAGTAAGTTCAGGCGAAAAATTAATTCCAAGTAATAAAATGCGCTTTTTTGCGGTGTTGATTTGTTCCATAAAATTTGTTTTGAGCGAGCACGCGTAGTTTATGCTTACCGGTGAGCAGAAGGAGGTAATATTTTATTTTTTCGAATGATGTTTCTATGCAAAATAAATCACCGCGTGCCCAATTCAAATGATTGCTGGTGCTGAGTGATCCTTTAGATCAGCTTTGGTTTAAAGCAGCTAATCTATCTGTAATATGATTCAAATAATTAATCCGTAATTTTTCGGTCGCGGATATATACTGCGGGATTTCCGGAATAAATTTTCCTGGGTTCGAGGTTTTTTGTCGCCACAGAATTTACAGTGAGTATGGCGTGTGATAAACATTTCACTCCGGGGCACACCACTGATTTTGCACCCACCCAAACGCCATCTTCTAATAAGATTGAACCTAAACGATAAGGGAAATCTATTTTGTTATAATCGTGGTTTCCGGTAAGCAGCATCGCGCCCTGCGAAATACAAACGTTGTTGCCAATCTCCACATCATCCAGGTTATCAATCCAAACCGACTCGCCAATCCAGCAGTTGTCACCAATAAACAATCTTCGCGGGCTTTTAATAATCACCCGTGGTTTAATGATCAAACCCGTTCCCACCCTTGCGCCGAATAACCGGAGTAAACTTGCCTTCATCGAACTTGGCCAAGGGATGCTGCTATTTAAAATAAGATAGTTAAAAGGGTACCAAAGTATATCCTTCCATTTGTTCCCGGCATTGTAATCTCCGATGTCGAATTTTGAAAGATCACTTTCCAATAAGTTTGCGGTTTCAATACTCATTTTAGTTTGGGTTAGATATTGCATCAACAAATTTGGTTGTAGCAGGCACTGTAGCGAAGTTTTTTGTAAAGGAATAAAATGCATTTTTAGACATCATTCTTTTTGTTTTGTAAGAACTTTGCCCCCAGGATTCGAGAAGTTTCCTTGTCCCGTCGATGGTATTATTTGAAACGTAACAGCCACCGTCTTCATTAATCTCCCGCCAGATGTTTACCTGGTTGGAAATAAGCACTGGTTTTGAACAGCCAAGCGCCTCTACCACTGCAATTCCAAAATTCTCCTGATGGCTGGGCAGGATAAAAGCTTCGCATCCATAAAATGCGCCCCACTTGGAAAGGCCAGATAACATGCCCGTAAAAATGACAGATTTTCTAAGCAAATGATGTTGTTCAACCTGCTTCTGAATTTTCTTTCCAAACTCGCTCTCCAGATCTGGGCCGGCAATAACCAGTTTTGGCAACAAACCGGCTAACTCTGAGCGTGGATTTGTCTCTACCGATTCGATTATCGATAAATAAGCATCCAATAATAAATCAACGCCCTTTTTTTCGTTTATCCTGCTGAGAAAAAGAAGATAAGGCGAGTTATCCAATTGCGGACAACGGCTCTCGAATTCAGTTTTCATTTCATCTACATATACTGGCGGATGTTCTACGCCCAAACCAGTGATGTAGGTTTTTTTAGGTTGGTAAGGCTTAAATGGCAACTTTGCCAGGGCAGCTTCTTCCTCACAGGTAAATAAAATGCCGTCTGCTGTATTAATCAGCTTATTTTCGATAAACTTCCAGTAGAAAGTATTTCGTAAAGCTTTCATTTTCCTGCCAGATGCCCGCTGAAAATAAGGATCCAGCATGCCATGCGGCATTACAAATACTTTAGGTATTTTCTCACCTGGTTTAGCTGAGATATTTTTAATGGCCTTCTGTAAAGAGAAGCCCATGTAGGTCCAAAGTCCATGTACAATTACCTTATCGAAATAAGATAAGTTGCTTACAAACCATGATGTAAGTCTTTTATTGTATCTCCAGGGTCCTTTACCACGCCCTAAGGCATGCACGGTAAACGGATCAGACTTAAAGAAAAAAGATTCAGCGTCGTCTAAACTAACCACTTCGCTATAAATGTTTCTGGTAGATAAACCCGCAACGATTGTCCTTACTGCCTGACACACGCCCCCCTCCTTTGGATCCATAGAGGATACGACATGGAGAATCTTTTGCACTGGCTGCTCGCTCATTATAATAATATTTAGTTTTTAAGTCAAATTGGCTTTTACGAGTTCGTTAATTTGATCTATGGCATGCTGATGATGAAAATGCTGATGAACCATCTGGTAATTTTTTTCTACAATTTCCATGTACGCTTCAGGATAATCAAGGATGTGTCTGATCTGTTCTACCGGCTGTTCCCAATCGATTTCGATAACAGGATTATAGTCAAATAACTGCGCAATTTCTTTTGGTGCGGCACCCAGAATTACACATTTGGAAGCCATGGCCTGCAAATACCGAATGGTAAGTGTAGAAACCTCCCCGGCTAATGCCGGATGGGTAATACAACGCGGGAAGCAGATGCAGATCTGCGAATCTGCCAGACCCGCTATAAAATCTTCTGTAGTTGGAAACTGAAGCTTCTTTTTCAAACCGTGAACGGCAACATCGTGTGATGCAGATCGCTCCTGATACTGATAATTGATATGATGCTCATTACAGCCTGCTACAATCTCCTGATGGTATTGGAGCCATGATCTGCCAAATGAGAGTATATTAATGGATCTCTCTTTCCATGGCTTGTGTTGATAAGCATGAACATCTATCGTTTCGGGCACCCAATGTACCTTGCAGTTGCTTAAATTTAATTTTTTAAAATGCTCGGTTGCCTGGTAGGAAGAAAGCAAGAGAAGGTCTAATTTACTTTTATTTACCAGTTCTTCCACACGCTTATAATCCGGCTCCCAAACATCATAAGTCCACAATACCCGCAAATCACAATGGGTACCATAATATGGAAATGTTTTTGCAGTGAGGTAGTAGTAGTAAGGAAGCCCTAATGATACCACCGCGCCTTTAATTTTAACCCGTTTTAAAACCGGCTTTAAAAGCGCTTGAACAGCAGCATAAAAACGGAGTGAAAATGATCGCGGATTAAAAAGTTTTGGCCCGCATTTAATCGTCCAGTTACTTTTATCCTTGCAGTATTCTTCGAAAGCTAATAAATGTGTAATATCCGGACTCGCCTTTGGAATTTGCGAAGTAACTAACGTAACCATATATAAATTTTAAGCAGTTATTATTAATTCAATCTTACTATCCGATTGTAGACCTGCTCAAAGTCATCCATCGCTTTTTTCTTATTAAACCGTTTGGCGTTCTGTATAGATTTTAAGATCAACTCTTCCTGGTCCGGTGTGTTTAATACATCCTCTACCACTAGTGCAGCATCATTTGCCCATTGCCGCGGATTTTCGGTATCCCGCAAAGGGATTAAAAACCCAGCATCACTTACCACCTCAGTCATTGGCGCTTCGTTACTGGTAATTACCGGACAACCACAGGCCATTGCCTCTGCGCTCGGCCAGCCAAAACCTTCAGCAAAAGAAGGGAAAAGAAAAAGAGAAGCTCCTGCATAAATCTGACTAACGATTTCATCACTTTGGCCAACCAAAAAATGAATGTCACTACGGTAAGAAGATTCTTTTTGCACTTTAGCGATGAAATCATCCGGTGGCGGACCAACCAATAGCAATGGGATTCTTTTTTTAGTCATCGATCGCCAGGCATTATAAATTTCAATTACACCATTTCTGTTTTTATACCAGTGATTACCACCGACATGCAACAAATAACCATTGCTTAGGTTAATACCCAGAACTAATGATAAAGAGGCCCTGACGTTGATTTTATCCAACGGTTTGTAGAATTCTTCAAGTCCGTTATAAATCATATAGGTATCCATTTTGGCTTCAGGCAGTAACTTCTTCAAATCAGCATCCGTTTTATAAGAACTGGTAATAAAGTGTTTTCCCTTTTTAATCCCATCACGAATAAACTTCTGGTACATCTTTCCAGTGAAACCAACTTCCTGGCCTTTAATTTCGCCCATGGCCGACCACTGAGAAAGAAAATCGTGACAATGCATCACATGATTTCTATTTTGCACCAAAGGCATCCATGGGCCCTGCGCCTGGTCTGTAAACACGAAAATCGTTTCAGGACTCACTTTTTTAAGCCTTCTTTTTACCTGAATCGGAAACATGACATATTGATCGATATAACCCATCCATTTTTTAAATTTTGAAGGGAAAGGCAAATCGAAGAATGTAGATTTCGGTGTCCAAACGCTCACCTCATGCGCTTTATCCTTCATGCCATCAACAAGCATATTAGTGAAACGGGGCATACTGGAAAACGCTGGTCTTTTCTCTGATCCAAAAAAATCAGGGTTTGAAAAGAAAATAATTTGCATAAGTTTTAAATTGAGGCAGGTTTAAATAAGTTAGCTTGCTAAAGCGCAATCAAATTTTCTTCGTTGTGCAGCAAACGCAGCAACATGGGCAGAAAGCGCTGAGGTACATTGATTATCAATTATCCTTAAACGTTCTTTAATATTGAGGTGAATTTCACCTGCAATTTTTCTGTTTGTAATGACCGAGCAACCTGCAGTTAGTGCAGACTTTACGGCGATTAAACCTCGCTCATTATCATCAGTCAAGATCAGTATATCTATTGCATCATAATGTTCAGATAACTCATATTGACCATTGATGCGCACATAATGCAAAGGCACGCCATACGCTATAAGGGTTTTGGTGCCAAAGTCAGTAAAGTCATTGGTAAAATCCCCGGAATCAATTCCATATAAGTGGATTTTTAAACGGATGTGCTCCGGTAATTCACTAAGCATGGAATAGATCAGGCTAAACAGATCGGCATTTAAGCCATGATTATTAAAGGCTACCACCATTGCCGAAGGATCTATTTTAGCTTCAAATCGTTTTCGGTGGCGCTTTTGTCTATGTTTATCCCTTTCGTTAAGCATATCATTCAGTCGTTAATTTGCGTTAGATAATCCTTTTTCCAGGATGAGTTTACAGATATCTTCATTGCCCAACTTCAGGGCCCTTACCTTTTTCATTCCTGCTTTTTTAATGGTTTCGATGTTATCTCCGGCCAGCAATTTTTTACAAAGTGTTGCGCATTCCTGTGCATCATTCCAAAAAACAGCTTCTTTACCATCCTCATAAAGCGCCAGGTGTTCACTGGTGCGTTCTGCGCAAAGTAGGCCGCCGGCATAAGGTACCTCCATCGATCGGGTAGTATGCAAATCCCGGTTGCCTTTAGAAAGTAAACCCAGACAGATTTTTGCGCCCTGAATGGCTGCGATATAATCTTTGCCACCTAAATTTGCACCTCGGTAATAGGGCTTAAGTGCCGAAAAATATTTGCTTTTTTTCCAGCGATCTCCCCAGATGGAAACGGAAATTCCGGCGTCTATCAGTACTTTTATAAATTGATCTCTGTTTTCATTCCGCATCCAGGTACCAATAAATGCCACTTCAGATTTAAACTTTGCAGGTATTTCAGCTTCATTTTGGTAAGGTGCATGTGCAATTTCATCGTAACACATCATCACCCTGATTACTTTCTTCGCACCCAACGCTTCAAAATCTTCGGCAGTTTTGGTGCGTACTACCGCAATAACATCATATAAATTTATGCCTTCGAGTAAACTATCAAACCGGTGTCCATCCCTTTTACCTGTTGGATCATCAATGCTGTATAAGATTACCGGGCAATTAAATTGCTTTAAAATCTGCAGGCATTTCCTCCCAAAAAATTCTCCATTATCTACCCAGACGACATCGGGCTTTACGCCGGATTGTAAAATCTGCTTTAGTTTACGTTGAACGGAGGGCTGGACCAGGCGATAACCACTGCGAAAATTTATTGCCCTCATTAACGGAGACTTAAAAAACGCTGAAAGATTTTCTTCCGGATTAAAATGCGTCACCCGATGCCCAATTCTCTCTAACGCTTTTGCCCGATGGCAAGCCGTAGAAAAATGGCGGTTATCCCCAAAAAATAATATATTAAGCATGAAATTTTACAACAGATTTGAAAGCACCAGCCGGCTAAGAGGCCTGTAACAATATTGGAAATACATCAAAAGATACAGGCGGTAATTCGTTCCCTGTTGAGCACAGGAGGCTGTGCACATCTTTCAATTTCAAATGATAAATTTATACAGCGATGGATAATCCTCTTTCCAGGATGCGTCTACAAATATCCTCGTTACCCAAACGCAACGCCCTTACTTTTTTCATGCCAGCATTTTTAATGGTTTCGATGTTCTTTTCCGCTAATAGCTTTTTACAAACTTCGGCACATTCATGCGCATCATTCCAAAAAATGGCTTCCTTACCTTCGTCGTAGAGTTCAGTATGTTCACTGGTGCGTTCTGCGCATAACATCCCGCCTGCATAAGGCACTTCCATAGATCGCGTAGTATGTAAATCACGGTTTCCTTTAGAAAGCAGACCCAGGCAAATCTTAGCGCCCTGAATGGCTGCGATATAATCTTTGCCGCCTAAATTTGGACCCCGGTAAAAAGGCTTAAGTACTTCGAAATGCTGACTTTTAGGCCAGCGATCTCCCCAAATAGAAACAGCAATACCGGCATCAATTAACACTTTTAGAAATTCATCCCGGTTTTCATTCCGCATCCAGGTGCCAATAAATGCCACCTCAGATTTGAAATTTGCAGGTATTTCAGCGGCGCTTTTATATGGCGCATGTGCAACCTCATCATAGCTTCTCATTACCCGCAAAACGTTTTTCGCACCCAGTAATTTGCATTCATCTTCGGTTTCTTCCCTTACCACGGCAATTAAATCGTACAATTTGATCGCTGATAAAAAACTATCAAACCTTCTTCCGTCTCTTTTCCCTGTCGGATCATCGATGCTGTATAAAATAATCGGGCATTTAAACTGCTTTAAAAGTCTCAGGCATTTTTTGCCAAAAAATTCTCCGTTATCTACCCAAATTACATCAGGTTTCAACCCGGAATGCAAAATCTTTTTTAATTCTACATAAATAGTAGGCTGTACTAGGCGATAGCCACTTCTAAAATTAACCGCACTCATAATAGAAGACTTAAAATAACCAGGCAATGTTTCTTCTGGATTATGGTAGGCCAGGATCTTGTGCCCTAGTCTTTCCAATGCCTTTGCACGATGAAATGCGGTTGAAAAATGGCGGTTATCGCCGAAATATAAAATGTTAAGCATAATCTGTAATTAAGTTTAAAAATGTTTACAATTTGAGATTGGCTGATGTGCCAGATTTAACGAATAAACCCGAAAACTTAAAAACAATAAAATATAGAAATAGACTTTGCACATAACCCCTTATTAAAAAAGTAAAAGGGCCGGCTACACTTTCTGTGGGTAAATACTGAAAAATAGAGGTTAGTGCCAGTAATCCGCAAACGCTGAAGACAATATTATGCTCTACCTTACCTTTAAGAATATATTTTCGCGATCCTCTGATCACGAATTTGTCGAACAATAAAAAAACAGGAATCATTACCAAACCAAGGATAAGCAGATACCAATAACCGAATGCAGCCATTCCTGTACCAGACATATTTCCCAACCGGTAACCACCAAAAGTTATATTTCCCGCTCCGGCTAAATTATAGATATAATCACCGAAAGATTGGGCATATAGGGTTTCTTTATCAATGCCGGGTTTGATTACCCTAAGAATTGGATCAGGAAGCGCCCCCCAAACATAATTGATGGTATGCGACCTCATTAGCGGGTTATTTTCACCCACTTTTTCTGCCTGCACCAAGCTGGCATCACTATACTTTATCGTAGCAAAACGGGATGCAAACGCATTGTCTAAATAACGTTCATCCCAGTCGCTTTCCAATTGTCTGTCTTCCAGTCTGCGGAGGGCAATGGCCCGGTCATCTTTCATGGCAATCCACGTTTTTTCAATCAGCTCTTTTTTACTGATATCTGAACGTTCTGAACGAACAAGCAACATTGCTGTACCTAAATTTCCAAGCGGACCGTTTACGAACCATAGCCCAAAAATAGCTAGTAAAGCAATTTTATAATTAATTTTTGGAACGCCGAAAACACCGATAAGCAAACCCAAAAAATAAGCGAAACCAATGGAGGCAAAACCAACCATAAAAACACCACGGCTATTTCTGGCAATACTCACTATGAAAAGTAAAACCGTAAAGCCTGCCAGCAGATAAATGGTAGACTTTTTAACCTTACCTATGCCACCAAATAAACTTTTAAAGGGAATGAAATAAGGTGCATAAGCAAAAGGAAATAATGCCTGAATGGCTTTTCCAGATGCATCGCCACTAATTTCTGTCGCCAAAGCCTGATTAAAAACCAAAACGTAAATATTAGCCAGGAAACCAATGATTCCCATAATCCACAATTGTAAATTCTGTGGCGTTTGGAAAAAACCCAATTTCTTCAATATAAATGATTGGCGGTCTCTTTGCGTCGGCAAAAGCCTGTAAATATAATGGGCAATAAATAATACAATTAAAACCAGGCTTGCATGAAAAAATACATCCTGCGGTTTCTCCAGGTTATAGACAACTGGTTTAAATTCCATTGATGTAAACAGCAATGGGAAATAAAACTGTGTCGAGGCAAAGCCCAGTACGATAAATAACGATAACGGATATTTCTTCACCATATCGTCTGTAAGAATAAACTCGGTTACAGTCAGCCAAACAATTGCAATGTTGGCAAGCACAATCACGTTATCGGTAGTCCAGAAGAAATAGCACTGAAAACATAATGCAATAAACAGCATCACCCGTGAATAAAATTTGGCCTGACCCAAAAATGCCGATCCTACCATCACCTTTACCAGGGGTATCGGTTTTTTTAACTGATAAGCTTTGTTTTTTTGATATGCTGAAATATTCATAAGTAGATTAATTTTTGCTTGCGAAACCACTCAAAATAGCTTTTGCTTTAACTACAGCCAATTGTGGTAAGGTAAGCCAGTAACGATAAAAATTATATCCCAGTAGAAATAAAGAGATACATAGCGTTAGCAGTTCATATTTCGGACTAATGATCATGGTGACCAAACCCAAACTGGTTATGGCTACCGATGACAATGCGATTTTATATCCCCGCTGAGGCCACTTCAAGCCTACATCTTCCAGCCATTTCCCTGCAATTTTAGTAAAGGCAACCGAGGCAACAATTTCGCAAAGCAACAGCGCCATACCAGCACCTTTGATGCCGTAAATAGGAACAAGAATAAAAATTCCTACTACCGCGATAATGGCACTCATGATAGAGATCATCAATTGCGGTTTTAACAGGTTGTTCCCTTTTACTACAGCAATACCAGGTTGAGATAAAGCATAGATGAGAACACTTAATGATAGCAAGGCAAATAGCCAGGGATCAAAGCTCAGTTTTCCTCTTGTCCAGGCATGATAGATAAAGGGCATAAAAGTCTGCACCACTAATAAGCATGGTGCAATTACCGCAATAGTAACTACCCAAAGCGTACTAAAAGCAACTTCAGTCCGCTCCTGATCACGTTTGTGGAGAAAGGTCATCAGCTCTGGCATTAGCGGATTAATAATTGTTCGCAGGCCTTGCAAGGCTACATTCGATCCGGTTCTGATCGTAGAAAAAATTGCAATACCCGTAGCGCCGACAATTGGAGACATGATAAGCCGCGCCCCCTGCTGGCGAACATTTTCTAAAAATCCGGTCGCGGAAAGATTTGTAGACCTGCGGAAACTGCTCCATCCTAATTCAACAGATGGTTTAACTAGTTTCACTTTGTGTTTTTTCAATAACCTTAACATGTCAAACCAAACAGGAATATCAAAGGCGACTTTAGCTGCACCCATTACAATACCAGCAGTTAATAAATCTGCACCAAATACAACTGCAATTGCCGGTGATACCAGTAACATTGTATTGGTAACTACACTCCACCAAGCCATTCTTGGATAATAGCCGTATGTAGCCATGATTCGGTTTAACAATCCGCCGGCTGTATTGCAAAGCAACCAAACGATAGACTGAATAAACAGTACATAGAAAGCTTGAATTGCTTTTCCCCTTAAGGATGATCCCAGATCTTTAAATATCATAGGCAAAACATCCAGCCAGTAAATCAGTAAAACAACCGCAATTTGAATCAAACCTAATATAATGGCAACCATCATTCCCGATGACAGCAACTTGCTCATTTTCTTGGGCAGCTGGCCGCCAAGTTTCAGGAACTCATAGTTCATGTATTCCTGAAACCCTAGATCAAAGGCACTAAGTAAACTCGAAAAAGACAATACCGCGAGCCATAGCCCATAAGTTGCCGCATCCCAGAAGCTTAAGTAAAGGGGTACCAGTAAAATTTGCGCAGCCATGGCTACTGCAATTTGCACCCATGAGGCTATTGTTCCGGAAAGTATTCTTTTTGAGGCAGACATGAATTTTTGAGTATGAAAATGGAAAGCTTAGAATCTTAATGCAAGATCTGTGAATGCACCAGAACCTAATTTTTTATTGCTTTTTTCACTATAGTAACCGTAATCCAATGCATAGCCAAATCTGCTATCCATAAACACACCGTTAAATACAATGAACATATTCCTTACTTTATCTTCCTGATATAATTTTTCTACGAAATTAAGTTCAGTTTTTGCAGTATGGTTATGTCTAACCATATATAAACACACGTCTGCAAACTGCGAAAGAATCAATCCGTCTGTTACCAAATGCATTGGTGGGGAATCAATAATGATGTGATCGTACTCCTCTTTTAGCTGGTTAATTAAATCAGCCATTTTATCGCCTTCCAATAATTCTGAAGGATACATTGGAATAGGACCTGAACCAATGATAGATAAGTTTTCGTTAAAGACAGAGGGTTCAATGATAGCACTTAACTCAGCTTTCCCTTCTAAAAAACTGCTGATACCAAGTGTTGTATTTTTAGTTTTAAAAATTTTGCTAATTCTAGGCTTTCTCATATCCAGCTCCAGAATGATCGTCTTTTTGCCGGTTGCCGCTAATGACAAAGCGAAATTACTGGCTACAAAGCTCTTACCTTCGCCCGCTACACTCGAACCAAATAAGATAACCTGGTTATTAGAACCACTGGTTTGCTGTAAAATATTGGTACGAAGGTTACGGATCTGCTCGGTAATCGCAAACGCACCTTTCTTAAGCATAACCAACTCGTTTTTTCCACTCTCGTGGATCAGTTCCGCAATTACCGGAACAGCGGTACCCAATTGGATATCGTTCACCGTTAATACTTTGTTGCGAAGATTTTTCCTGAAAGATAATAAGCCTACCGGGAAAAGCACGCCCAAAAGAAGCGCAACGGTAATCGGACCTTTTTTCTTAGATTCAGGTTTGCCGGCATAGGCATTTTCTACAATCCGTGCATCTTTCAGAGTGGTAGCATAACTCAGCGCTACTTCCTCCCGCTTTTGCAATAGATAGATGTACAACCCTTGTTTAATATCCATCTGGCGTTTAAAACTCACATACTGACGTTCCTGAACCGGAATATCTTTTATGGAACTTTCAAATCCAGAACTGATTTTACGCAACTCGCGGTTGGTAGACACTAACGATGCTTTAATATTGCTAATTGAGTTCTTTATTGCTGTTTTAGTACTTTTTATCTGAGAATTGATTGGAAAAAATATGGGGTTGCTTTCTGGTGCAGTGGCCAATAACTGATCTTTTTCCAACATCAGTGCACTTAGTTTTCCAACTAAAGCAATTAATCCCGGATCTTCAATACCAATGGTAGCGGGTGGGCTCGATGAGTTCTTTTCAGAATTGACATAACGTTCAATACCGTTAATGATATTTAGCTGCACACTAACTGCACCTAGTTTACCATCGTTTGATTGTGCATTATCCAGGTAATATTGGCTTTTAGAAGAAATTTCTGTTAAACCCACACTACTCTTGTAACCTTCAACCGTTTTTTCAGCTTGAGAAAGCTCCCCACGTAAAGAAGTCAACCGGTCATCAATAAACTTTAAGGTAGTCAGCGTTTCTTTATTTTTATTCTGGATATTTGAGTTTTTGTAAACACTGATTAATGTATTTAGCGTTCTAATCCCCCTTAATGGAACCTGATCTTCAATATTTAACTCCACCAATGGCGCTTGTTTGTTAAAACTGGTTGATATTTTCTCCTGGTAAGCAGTTACTGCTGTTTCTAAAGGAACCATATCTACATGGATGGTTTCGCCCTTATAGTTCGCCAGTTTATCAGTAGCGAGTAAAGTGAAGCTTCCAAAACTGGCAGTTACCGGTTTGCCGAAGTAACCTGCAATCTCTTCCTCGTTATGAATGATCTTAAACTCTCTGCCGTCAACGATATTTACCTCAAAATTTTGAGTCGATAGTGATGTAGCAGGTTTAATTAACTGGAGACGAAAAGGCGAAGAGGTATAAACATCAACTGTCTTAAGTCTTTGTTTGACACTGTAATTTACCCATAATTGCAAAGAATCAACTACATTTCTAATCAACGGACGAGATTTAATGACCTCTACTTCGCTCTCCACCAACTTATTTCCTGTTGATAAGGATAACTGCTCCATAGCAGCTTCCTTTACATTAGTCTCTTTATTCTTGTTATCGTTAATCGATATTTTAGCCTTTACATTATAAACCGAATTCGTAGAACTGATGTATACAAATGCAAGCACTATAGCAGTAATTAAACTAAGGATGACAAGTGGCCAATGGTAGAGTAAATTACTTACTAGTTCTGATATTTTATTCTGCTTTACCTCCGCCTGTTCTACAAACGGTGTGTAAATATATTGTTCATTATTAGTTTTCATAAATTTATCTCAACGAATTTGAAAGAACGATTGCAACGATAGACAGTGCCGAAAGTACCAGACTCACTGTCCGGTAACCTCCGTCTACTGATGCATATTTGGTTTTGTCTGGTTGTACATAAAGAACATCATTGTTCTTTAGATAATAATATGGCGAAGTGAAAAGCTTCGCAGAAGTAATGTCTATCGGAATAAATTCTCTTTTTCCATCTACCTCACGGATAAGCAGTATATTTTTTCTTTTTGCTGTGATATTTAAGTCTCCGGCCATCGTTAAAGCTTCAGTAACAGTAACACGCTCACTTTGAATCTTATAAACATCAGGCTTTAAAACATCACCCATTACCGATACTTTAAAATTGAGCATTCTAACCGTTACAGCAGGTTCTCTCAAATAAGTTGTCAATTTTGATTGAATCTGATCAGCTAAAACACCCGTCGTTAAACCAGCTGCTGAAATCTTACCAATCAGGGGCAGTTTAATTTCACCATTTTGGTCTACCAAATAACCTGAAAGTCTTGCGCTGGAATCGCTATAGGCCTTCGGATTCAGACTACTAACCGTGATTCCGAGGATATCAGAGTTTTGAATCGTTAATGCACTGAAGTTTTTAATGTCTTCAGTAGTCTGCTTACTCTTGTCCAGATCTTGAAAGTAGGGCACATTCTTGTAAGCGTTACACGCAGAAAGCAATAACATGGCTGTTACTGCATAAAGCAATAGAAATCTTTTTTTCATAATAATGTTGATTACACTGAGGGGTATAGCTTCGCCATTTCACTTACAGTGATCCTTTTTGACGAATTGGTATGCTCGGGGATTGAATTGATGAGCGTCCTAAAAAGCTTCTGCGAAAGTAGGGCAGATTTTATTTTGAAACGAGTATTCGGTTTAGTTGGTTAGCAGAACGTGGTATTTTGGGAACATTATACAGCTAAAATACTTCACAAAAGTGAAAATGTGTTGACTTATGGAAACCTGTGTTACAGATAATAGCCAATAAATCAAGACTTAAACATAAAAAGAGTATAAAACCCTAGTCATCAAAGAAATGGGTTTACATAAATTCACATAATGATATACAAATGTAATTGTTAAGCTACATATCCGGCGTATTTTCGTTTATTTTACAACGTCTTACCCAATAAATATGAATTTAACATCCCTTCCGCAACACGCTGCGGGAAAGAAAAAGTGGAAAGTCGTGTATACACGATCTAACTATGAAAAAAAAGCACACCAGCTCTTAAGTCAACAAGGATTGCACAGTTTTTGCCCGGTTATCACCATCAAGAGTAAATGGGCAGACCGGTATAAGCTGATCGAAAAACCACTTTTCCCATCTTACCTATTTGTATATGTAAGCGCCATCGAAGAATATAAAGTATTGGCAACAACAGGCATTTTAAGCTATATAAATTTCTGTGGAAAGCCAGCAGTTATGCCGGATGAAGACATCAGCAGGATCAATGAAATTCTCTCTAACTATAATGGAATAGAAACAATCACAAATAAGCGTTTGAGTGTTGGTGATAAGGTATTAATCAATCAAGGTTTCAAAGCAGGCAGTCAGGCCGAAATATTGGAAGTAGAGGAAAAAACAGTATTACTGATATTAAATCAACTTGATTGTGCCCTGGTTGCAAAAATCAGAGTGAATATTGGCAACATCATTGCTGATCAGTCGAAAACAATTTCATCTAAACATTAAATTAATCACCTAAACCCAATTTCATTATCATTATGGAACTCCACCATGGCCAAACAGTAGAAAGAATAATCAGAAGAAACGGATACAGCATCGCGGAACTCGCCCGGATTATTCAGGTGAACCGCAGATCAGTATATAACTGGTTTAATCAAAGACACCTTAAACCAGAGATTATATTCAGAATAGGATCGGTATTAAATCACGATTTTTCTTCCGAATTTCCATCCCTGTTTGTAAAAGGCGAAACCATTGGCAAGAGTACACTTCATTATACAGAATCTGCAGAAAACGCAGCTGGCATGAACGATTCAAATTGGAAAGATAAATACATAGAACTACTCGAAAAGTACAACGAACTTTTACAGGTTTGCATCAAAAACAAAAGTATGGTACTGGTTATACTGTCGGTGCAACACTTACTATATTTTTAAGAAAAAAACCTAGTTCTTTAAGCAACTTGATCTGAGGCCTGATTTCACCAATTGGTGTATTGGCATCAGCGCAATTTATCAAACGCTCAGCAATACAGTCAAGAATCACCTCAAAGTTTTCTTTTTCTACAGACATAAAATCCTCGCATTGATCTAGAAAACTGATGTATTCTTCAACATTAAAAGTATATGCAGTCTCTTTTATTTTAAATAAAGGTTTAGTAACGGAAATCTCAGCAGACATCTGATTTAAATTTTAGTTGCTTGTAAACTATTCTTTTGGATCGTACAATGGGAAACATGGTGGAATAAATCATTACGTTTTAAACTGCCTCCAGATTGGTAAATGAATCATTTAACGATTAATTTTAATACCAGTTTCAAGGAGAGTAGGAGCTATATTGCCGTAATTGACTGACCAAAAATAAGATAAATTTTCAGGTTTATGCACCACATTGTTAGTTTCTTTTTACACAAAACAGAGCTATAAAGTGTGAAAGATTGAGTATTTATACGCATCAGTGTTGAATTATAAATTTTAGGGGCAGGTAATTCGCGCAATCACCTCAGCTAAAATTTCGGCCTTCCGCTCACCTGTGATGATTGATACCAAATTTATTTCCGTAAAATTGTAGCATGAATAACAACCCTGCAACCCGATTAAATAAATTCATTAGCGAAAGTGGATTATGCTCTCGTAGAGAAGCTGATCGTTTTATAGAAAAGGGAAATGTATTTATCAATGGCAAGAGGGCCAAAATTGGCGATCAGGTATTTGCAGGTGATAGGGTAATGGTAAATGGACATAACATCGAGCCAAAAGAAGAAAGCAACTTCATCCTCCTGGCCTTTAATAAACCAACAGGGGTTACCAGTACTACAGAATCAAACGTAAAAGATAATATTGTTGATTATATCAACCATAGCGAACGGATCTTTCCTATTGGAAGATTGGATAAAGATTCCTCCGGCCTTATCTTTCTAACCAATAATGGTGACATTGTAAATAAGATCTTAAGGGCAGGAAATAAGCACGAAAAAGAATATGTGGTTACCGTAAACAAACCTATCACAGAAGACTTCATTTTCGAAATGAGTAATGGTGTACCCATTCTGGGGGTAAATACCAGAAAATGTAAGGTTCGGCAAGTCAGCACATTCGTATTTAATATCATTTTAATTCAAGGGCTAAACAGGCAGATTAGAAGAATGTGTGAGCATTTCGGTTATGAGGTAACCAAATTAGAAAGAACGCGCATCATGAACATCAACCTTAAAGGTATTCCTACCGGAGAGTTTAGAGAACTTACCGATGAGGAAATGTCTGGGATTATGAAAAGTGTAGAAAAATCATCCTCAGAAGCCAGTCCAAAAGCCAAAAGCCCTGCGAGAAAAAAGTCAAATACATGGGAAGAGGTTCCGGAGTTAAGGGAAGAGCATAAAAAAAGCCAAAAACCAAAACAGGCCACCGGAGCTAAGTCAACACCTAAAAAACATACGGGTCCAGCGTCAGCTAAAGGCAAAACTGCCGCAAAAAATACGACGGCCAATAGAAAAGCCCGACCTGCAAAAGGGAAGTCTGCACCAAAATCAAATAGCAGGCCCAAATCAAGATAGCCTGTTAATTGTAAAATTCTGAATCACAACCATTTGCTTTTTGCTTTAGCCTTTTAGCTTAAAAGCTTTTTAAGTACCTTTGCACCAAATGGTAATAGCAAAAAAGATCGATATCCGCTCACTTGATTTAGGGCAGTTGCAACAGCACTTAGTGGCCATGCAGCAACCTGCATTCAGGGCAAAGCAGATTTATCAGTGGTTATGGGAAAAATCAGCTACAAACTTTGATGAAATGAGCAATCTTTCAAAAGATTTGCGCAAATCATTGGATGAAGGCTTTACCATTAATGCCGTTCAGGTAAATAACTCGCAGTTCAGTAGTGATCATACCATTAAAAATACGTTTCGTCTGGCCGATGGAAACATTGTGGAAGGGGTACTCATTCCTTTGGAAGACCGAATGACCGCCTGCGTAAGTTCTCAGGTGGGCTGTAGCTTAACTTGTAAATTTTGCGCAACAGGCTATATGGACCGTAAGCGTAACCTAAATGCAGATGAAATTTACGACCAGGTTGTACTGATTGATAAACAGGCTAAACAAAACTACAATAACCCACTTACCAACATTGTTTATATGGGCATGGGTGAGCCTTTATTAAATTATGCCAATGTATTGAAATCAATTGAACGCATCACCGCACCCGATGGTTTAAATATGAGTTATAAACGCATTACCGTATCTACCGCCGGTATTGCAAAAATGATCAAAAAACTGGGAGACGACGGCGCAAAGTTTAACCTGGCACTTTCTCTTCATGCTGCAGATGATAAGAAACGGAATGAAATTATGCCAATAAACGAAGCTAATTCATTAAAGGCATTAGCTGAAGCCCTGAAATATTATTTCGCCAAAACAAAAAATCCGGTTACTTACGAATACATTGTATTTAACCATTTTAATGATGAAATCTCAGATGCGATGGACCTGGCAAAGTTTTGTAAACACATCCCTTGCAAAGTGAACCTCATCGAATACAATCCAATTTCATTCGCTGATTTCACAAATGCTGAAGGTGACAAAATTGATGCGTTTGCTAATTATTTGAAATCACAGGGGATTACAACCAACATTCGCCGTAGCCGTGGAAAAGATATAGATGCAGCTTGCGGACAGTTAGCGGTGAAAGAAAGTTAAAAATTAAACTCCCGATTTTATCTTGTCCAGAATAGATTCAATTTCTCCAAAATTCGGACGGCTATAGCTTATAGGTGAAAGACATAAAGTTTTCAAGGAAGTTAATGCAGTGCTAAAATGGTCACTTTTACTAACGTGGTATAATGACAGAAGATCATCAAGCAGGTAACCAAACGCGCTCACCTCGATTCGTTCCAGCGCATAAGTATCGGTTAACAAATCTCGCTCATACATTGTAGCAGCACCAAAATCCCCGAATAAAGTATTTCCCTCATCATCAATGAGCATATTGTGCGCATATAAATCGCCATGCATGATTCCCCTTTCATGCAAGTGATTCGCCACTGATGAAATAGAAGTTAAGATATTGAGAATTTGCTTTGCAGAATAGGAAACATTAGGATCAAAAACATCACGTGTACAGGTTTTCAAACTTGGCGGATTACCCAGGTTGACATAATGCTTAGGAATAAGTTCCATAACCAAACCAGTTTTCGATTCTACTATATTGTCCGTTATTCCAAGGATCTTAACGAGTGTATCATGTTCACCAGCCTCCAGGCTCGAATTCATTTCATCTTCCGGGTAGCCATCACTGGTAACATTTCCTTTAAACACTTTTACCGCTACATCCTGCATCATCCCATCTCGCGATGCACGATAAATAGTTCCGGAAGCACCCTCACCTAATCTATCTTTGATTTGCAAACTTTCATACGCGATGACAGGCGCCTCAATTTCCGAAGCTGAATTTCTTCCGCAAGGATTGCCAGAAAAAGCTAACCAAGACAATTTTGGCATAGTAAATAACCATTCGGGAAGCGTTTCAATTTGATTTGCAGAGAGCCTAAGTAAAGCCAACGATCTACAGTATTGCAATTCGTCTGGTAATGTCACTAAGCGATTTCCAGCAAGCATTAATTTCTCCAGGCGATAACATTGGCCGATAGACTTCGGCAATGCAGACACCCGGTTATTGGTTAAAATTAACCACCTAAGGTTTGCGCTAATTGCATCTTCAGGAATATCATGAATACGATTTGCCTTAAACCCAACGATTTCAAGAAGGGGGCACTCTGCGAGTACTTGAGGATAAGATGTAAATTCATTATCAGAACAAAAGAAAACCTTCAATTTCTTTAATTTTCCGAAATCTTCAGGCAATACAGATAATTTGTTCGATGACAAATCCAGATATTCCAAAGTTTCTGCCAACGTAAAGATTTCTACAGGAAAATCTGTTAATCTTTCAGATAACTTCAAAGATGTACATCCTTCCAATTCTCCACTTTCCAATTCCTTTATCGTCTGCATAATGATACAAGTTTTTACAAATATAATATTTATCAACCTGCGTTGCCCTATCAGCTGCCGAAAGTTAAACCCTTTGAGAGATAATATCGAAGATTTAACTTTGTTATTACTAATACATTAAATTGAGATTAGTATTATTAAACGATCTTAAGTCCACGCTATTGCCCGTAGCATTATTAAACCAATGAAAACTAGCACGGAGAGTTTTAGAATAACTAGATAATGATAAAGGTACAGATCAACTAAAGAGTAAGGATATACTTTATGCTAAGCACGTTTAATTATCTTGATTTATCTTTCATTTAATTTGCGCTTTCTGCTATAACGCTTATGCATTCCGCTAGCCTTTGATCTTAAATCTTTGTTACTACGGGTGAATTGTGTTAGTTACAAAATGTCACGTATTAGACTGATAACCTATAAACCTCAACTTATAACTTTCAGCTTTCTTTTAAACGCAGAAACCCCTGCAGTTGTTACTGCAAGGGTTCTGGTTAAACGCCTGTTTAGAGGCTTTTAAGATTTGGCACCGACCTACTCTCCCACGTGTTACCGCAGTACCATCGGCTCTGGTGGGCTTAACTTCTCTGTTCGGAATGGGAAGAGGTGGACACCACCGATATAGGCACCTAAATATTTTATTGAGGTAGAAGGTAGAGGGTATAAAGGTGGAGGGATTACCTTCCGCCTTAAACCTTTCGGCCTTAAACCTTAAACATTATTGAAAGAAGTTATTACGAAGAACAAACAACAGTTCTGTTTTGCTTTGAAAGCTTCGGATGATTAGTACTACTCGACTATGCTGTCGCCAACTTTACATCTGTAGCCTATCAACGTAGTAGTCTGCTACGGTCCTATATGGAATTCTCATCTCGTGGCTAGTTTCGCACTTAGATGCTTTCAGCGCTTATCTATTCCCAGCGTAGCTACTCTGCAATGCCCCTGGCGGAACAACAGATTCACTAGAGGCTAGTCCAACCCGGTCCTCTCGTACTAAGGTCAGCCCCACTCAAAATTCCTACGCCCACAACAGATAG
>JAZBLX010000021.1:0-107330 GCA_037033465.1 Bacteroidota bacterium
CCTTCATCGGGTGCTTGTGCTGCCGAAATTAAGCTTTGACGATTTTATCCGACATCAGTTCCAAGCCTTGATTTTTTGTTACTTTTTTGATCAAGCAAAAAAGTAAAAGCCCTTCGGCTGCCAGCCGAGGCAAGCCAGCGCAGCGGAAAAAAGCCCCTATCTGCCTATCGGCACCTTCAGATGGGAAAGGGCGTGTAATAAGAATTTTTCGCAGCTAGCGATTGAAAATAATAATATGAATCCATAGATCAGGAATCAAGTTCAGGACGATTCTTCGTAGCGGTGATTTTTCTCGTCACATCGTCATTGCGAGGAGGCACAACGAAGCAATCTCCCTTGAAGATTCTTTTATGGAGATTGCTTCAGCAGATGAAAAATCTGCTTCGCAATGACGGATTTTTTGAAGGATGTAACAGCCAAATCGTCATGCTGAATTCAGTTCAGCACCTATCTTGCTAAGGTCCTGAATCAAGTTCAGAATGACGACCGCTTTAACCCACCGTTCACGAAATCACGTATAAAAAAGGTTCTGTGCTGACTGAAGGCAGTAGGGAAAAACGCAGGGATTCTTCGCTACGCTCTGAATGACAATATCACTATGGCCACCCTGCTACCGGCCTCGGAACTGATGGAAGGAGAAAATGTTTAATGCTTAACTAACGCTCATGGTTCAAAGGTATCTCCCCTGCAGTTGAAATGACCACCGTATCATCGTCTTCTCGACTGCAGCGCAGCGCAATGGAGAGATCTTTGAACACAGCCATTCTTCAACTTGAAAGATTTCTCGGCTTCGCTCGAAATGACGGCGTGGGGCTAATGAATTCTATTGACAACTTCTCGAATAAGCAAAAAAGTAAAAGCCCTTCGGCGGCCAGCCGAGGCAAGCCAGCGTAGCAGAAAGCTCTTATTTGCTTTTTAACATCATCCCAAAAGAGAAAGAGCAAAAGCGTTCATTATAGGTATCGATCGTAATGGTATAGTTTCACTACGCGTGGAATTCCATTAAACCTATAAAAAAGATTTTTTTCAAAAATAAGATCGAAATCACTTGCAAGGACAGATCGCGAAAGCAAAACTCATTAAACAAAAAAATGGCCCATATCTTCATATGAGCCATTTATTATTATTTATTTAAAAAAGTTGTCTAATACGCACGTTGGTTATTTCCCTCTTTCCAGTTTACAAAAGCTTTATTTACCACTTTGTTACCACCGGGAGTTGGATAGTTACCAGAGAAATACCAATCTCCTTTATTCTTCGGACAAGCCTCATGAAGGTTTTCTAAACTTTGGTAAATCACTTCAACCTCAGCCACAGTGCCTTTTGGCGTAATAATCTGTGCAATTTTAGCTGAAATTTCTTCAGGTGTAAATGGTTTATAGATTTCTTTTACGTGATTTACAATTTGCTCTTTTGGAAGTAATAATGAAGCCTTACATTTCGTGTAAACATCTTCAATCACTTGCCACATTCCTCTTTCGGTAAGCAATTGTATTGCCGCATCGAACGCTACAAATTGCCCCATCCTACTCATATCGATACCATAACAATCAGGATAACGGATCTGAGGCGCAGAAGAAACAATAATGATCTTCTTAGGATGTAAACGATCTACGATTTTAATTATACTTTGTTTCAACGTCGTTCCACGCACAATCGAATCATCAAGCGCTACCAATGTATCTTGATGGTTATTGATAATTCCATAAGTAGTATCATAAACATGCGCAACCATTTCACTTCGATCTGCATCCTGAGTGATGAAGGTTCTCAGCTTCACATCCTTAACGGCTAATTTTTCAACCCTGGGTGCCATGGAAAGCAAATCATCCAGCTGTTCATCCGTTAACTGCTCCTTACGATGTAAAAGCGTATCCTTTTGATGCTTCCTTACATACTGCTGAACGCCTTCTACCATTCCGAAAAAGGCAACTTCTGCTGTATTGGGAATAAATGAGAATACGGTATTTTTCAAATCGTAGTTAACAGACTGAAGAATTTTTTCGCTCAGTAAACGACCTAACTGTTTCCGTTCGCGATAAATTTCAACATCACTTCCTTTCGAAAAATAAATACGTTCGAAAGAACAGGAAAGTCTTTCGGTAGGTTCGCGGAACTGCTCCATGCTTACCTCACCATTTTTTTTGATAATTAAAGCATGACCCGGATCAATCTCTTTAACGTCTTTGAACTGGATATTGAAAGTAGTTTGCAAAGCCGGCCTTTCTGATGCCGCTACAACGATCTCATCATCATAATAATAGTAAGCCGGGCGAATACCTGCCGGATCACGCATAATGAATGAATCACCATTACCAACCATTCCGCAAATCGAGTAACCACCATCCCAGGTTTTAGCTGAGCGGCGAAGAATATTCGCAATGTCTAAATGGTCAGAAATTTTGTGTGTGATGGCCACATTATCGTGTCCTTCTTTTTTATACTGATCGAAAAGCTCCTGGTTTTCATCATCTAAAAAGTGACCGATTTTTTCCAGAACGGTAACCGTATCTGCTTTTTCTTTTGGATGCTGACCCAACTCATATAACTGCTCTAATAACTCATCAACATTGGTCATGTTGAAGTTACCGGCAATAACTAAGTTACGCGTCATCCAGTTGTTTTGCCTTAAAAAAGGGTGGCAATTTTCAATACTGTTTTTACCATGCGTACCATAACGCAAATGACCCATTAACACTTCGCCTATAAAGCTTACGTTGTCTTTGAGCCATTCTGTATCCTGCATTAATTCAGGTGTGTTTTCTTGAATATCTACGAACTTATTCTGAACGTATTCGAAGATATCTGCTACCGCATTCGAAGCCATGCTCCGGTATCGGCTGATGTACCTACTGCCGGGTTTCATATCCAGTTTAATGGTGGCAATACCCGCGCCATCCTGGCCCCGGTTATGCTGTTTTTCCATTAAAAGGTATAATTTGTTAAGGCCGTAAAGTGCTGTACCGTACTTTTGCTGGTAGTAAGAAAGTGGTTTTAACAGGCGAATAAAAGCGATTCCGCATTCGTGTTTTATCTGATCACTCATTGTGTGGGTTATGAAGGCGCAAAGTTATCCTTTTATATACTCACAACCTAAACAAAAGTATTTTCTTTTGTCACGGAGAGGTTAATTTGGATTAACGACAACATCACGTAATGATATTCCTATAGATTGTATTATTATCTAGAATTAATCTAAATAGTTTGGTTAGTTAGTGTAATTTTTACACCTTTGGCCAATTATTAAGAATTAGTCTAATTAAGGATACTGGAGTTGAAAAAATTGTTGAGAATATTTATTGCTGTTATTGTTTGCGGAGGGGCAACATCTACAAGGGCACAAAACACCAATTTAACTGGAAAAATTATTGATCAGGAGAATAAACCACTTCCATCGGTAAATATTAGGATTGATGAGCTTAATCAATACAGTGCAACCAAATCTGATGGCTCTTTTGACTTATCGCTTAACCATCTATCAAATATCACATTAACACTGGAGTTTACTTGTATTGGTTATCAGAAACAGCAAAAAAAAATTAACGTTTTCGGCAGCAACATTAATCTGGGTATTATAGTTCTAAAAGACTTGAATTTGAGTCTGGAAACGATAGACATTAATGCCAAACGTAACTATGACGGCCAATCCAATTCTTCTCTGATTATTTCTAGAGATATCATCGAACAAACCCCTGCCTTGAGTTTAAATGATTTACTTAATCAACTTCCAAATAGAAAAGTTGTGGCACCATCCTTACAAAATGTTCAGAACATTACACTGCGCACTACAGTAGCACCGACCACAAATGGACGCGGTTCTTTTGAACTAAGCAATGCTTTTGGGGTAGCAATTATAATTGATGGTAACGCAATAAGCAATAATATGAATATGCAGAGTTATAATCCTGGTAGCCTAGGTGCTGGAGGTTCTTTAATGTCAACCGGCGCAACCTATGGGCTAAGCAGCTCGAGACCCAACAGTACTGGATATTCAGGAGATTATACATTTGGAGGAACAGATTTACGCCAAATCCCAGCAGATAATATTGAAAGTATAGAAGTTATAGCGGGTGTTGCACCGTCTAAATATGGCGATTTAACTGATGGTGCAGTCATAGTAGAAAGGCAGGCCGGTAAAGCACCAGGCTATTTACGCATGCAGTTGAGAGATAACGCCACTTCATACGGTTATTCTCAAGGCTTCAAACTATCTCCAAAGGCAGGAGCAATTAATGTTGGTATAAACTATGTAAGCTCATTTGCAGATAATCGAGACAAACTGAAAGCATACAAACGGCTTAACGCCAACACCATGTATACCAATACATTCTTTAAGGACAACAGGTTAAAAAATACATTAAGCATAGATTATGGAAGAAATTTAGATGGTTTAAAAAGTGATGACGATGACATAACAAAAAAGGTTACCAGATTTGACAGCTGGACTGCTAGCATTACGAACAGAAGTTCTTATAGATTAAACACAAGCTTTCTAAAAAATATCTCCCTAAACTTAAAATATTCTGAAGGTCATCAGGTAAGTTATCAGGAACAACTTAAAAATGAACCCTTTGTTTTAGTTTCTGATGCCACAAGCACTGGCATTCATCAAGGCAGTTATGAATCGGGGATATATACAGCAGCGAGCTTAATTGATGGAAGACCCACTAACGCTTCTGCGAAACTAGATTTTAATGCAGATCTAAAAACCGGAACACTGACTCATTTCCTTGGCTTTGGATTAAGCTACGATTATGGCGCAAATAAAGGCGAAGGGCAGGTTTTGGATCCTAACAGACCAAGATTTGGTACTGCGATTACTACCACATCTTTATCACCAGGCCGTTCTGAACGATATTATGATTTCAATATTGCGGTGCCCCAGCAAAACGTAGGTTTGTATGCAGAAGATGTATTTAAACTAAAAATATTTAAACGCGATTTAAATGTAAGGGCAGGAATACGATACGACATTCAAAATGCTCTACCATCTTACTCTCCAAGGTTAAATATGAATTATGCTTTAAATAAAAACATAAAAATTGGATTTGCTTATGGACTTGCCTTTAAATCTCCTTCTTTAGCTCAGCGATACCCAGGTCCAACATATTATGAAATTCCGCTATTAAATGCATTTAACGGAAATGCAGCAGAAAGTATTTATTTGGTTTATGTGAATAGATATGATCATGACGCTAGTCATATTAAATCACCAAAAAGTCAGACTTTCGAGTTTACTTCCCAAATCAAACTAAAGGATTTCAACCTTTCTGTTTCATTATTTAGCAAAGACTCTAGAGAGGGAATAAGTACAATATCCAACAGAAACTACATTACACTACCAACCTATTCTGCTACATTGAAAGCTAATAATCACCCAATAGTAGTGCAAACAGGAATAAAAAATTATGTTTTTACTACTCAATCATTCGCGAACGATTTACGTTCAGATAACCAGGGATTAGAAATTATTCTAAATACACCCCGAATAAAACAGATAGCTACTAGCTTTAACTTAAGCGGTGGCTTGTTTAGAACCAATTATCAGACTAATAATTTGTCAGTTAGCAGTATTCTTGAGGATGCAGCTCCAACAAGACCAGATTATGCTTTGATTGCATACTATGAACCAACTAGAAGAATTTCTTATCTCAGCAACGCAAGAATAAGTTCCTCTACACATATTCCTAAAATTAGTTTAATTATAAGTTTTTCGGCAGATTTTAGTCTTTTACAAAAAACGACACAATCACAAACAGCAGGAGTCCCGCTTGCTTATCTTACTAGAGATGGAAGATATATTACCATAACCAATTTCGACCAGAACAATCCAGATTATGGCCATTTTTACAAACCAACATCAGAAATTAACGACGATAATGTGCCTACAATTGTTCCTAACTTTCATTTAAGCCTTGCAAAGGAAATAAAAAAACGTTTTAGATTTTCCTTTAACGTTTACAATGTCTTTAACAATCAGCCTTACTACATTTCAAGTGGTGGCAAATATAAATACCCAAATGCTGCGCCATCTTTCGGAGCAGAAATATCTTTAAAACTATAAAAAAATGAGAAAGTACTTCTATTTAATCTTGGCCAGTTTGGCATTTGCATCATGCAAAAAAAACAATACAACAGACATACAGCCTGTTGACGTAAACGTAACGGTAGCTTACAGTTTGCAAACGAGTGGCTACCAGCTTCCACTAACAGGTGTGAAGGTAAAAGTTACTAATCTTGATACAAAGATTATACAGGAGTTTACTGCTTCAGATAAAGGAATGCTGAAGGCAACTCAATTAACTCCTGGCCTTTATGACATTGATGCCTCAATAATCATTTCAGCAAAAGACTACGCTAGCATTACAGGAAATGCAGTTGCTAAAGATGTTACTTACAATGCATCAGTAAAAAACAAGCCGATAGGTGTTGGATTTTCAGAAACTATCGATTTAAAATTAGTTTCAGGAAGCATTGGAGATTGGGTTATTAAACAAATATCCTACTCTGGTTCTGACCGCGTTAATGGCGCAACCTTCCGTGATCAGTTCATTGAATTTTACAATAATAGTGATAAGACTTTATATGCAGATAGTTTATGCTTTGCCGAAACTGTTGGGCTTATAACAAAAAGTTCTAGCTCAACTTATAATTTACTTGCAACCGGACAATTGGACTGGGCCAAATCAGTAGGCATGCCAGCTAACATCGATGCGAACAACGACTATATTTATGCAAGGGCATTTTTTATGATTCCTGGTACAGGTAAACAATACCCAATCAGACCAGGTGAAAGTATTGTTGTTGCACAAACTGCTATTAATCATAAAACTCCCTTCACTGGCGCGGATGGTAAAACCATTTCTGTTCTAAATCCAGCATTAACTATTGATTTAAGTACTGCAAATTTTGAAGCTTATTATGCTCCATTTTTAAGTAAACCATTAGCCTCTGACATTGACAATCCTGCCATTCCTAACTTAAAGGTATTTGCATATTTCGGAACTGACATGATTTTTGACACGGGCGGAAGATATTCTTATGCACTTATCAAAGCAGGTACCAATCAGAATCCTGAAGCATGGCCCCAATATAATTATCCTACAAAAGCCACCCCTTCATCTGGCGCAAATAAATTCTATCAAATCCCAGCAAAATATGTGTTAGATGCTGTTGAAGTTCAACCGAATGAGGTTTCAGATAGAATACCTAAAAAATATGGCGCGGGTTTAGATGCAGGTTTTGCATTTTCTCCACTCGGACAATACACATCTCAATCGGTAATTAGAAAGACGGAAAAAACGGTTAATGGTCGTGTTATTTTAAAAGACACAAATAATAGTACCGAAGATTTCGAGAATCTTACACTTGCTGCACCAAGAACATTTAAATAAGATTTATGCCGGCTGAAGTTTTGGCCGGCTATTCAAAAAACGATGAATAAAAAAGTAAAAACTTTACTTGCCACATTATTTTCTCCTTTATTTCTCTTTGCCCAAAGCAAGCAAGATTCTATTGGCTTAGATCAAGCTAAAAAATCATTAAACTATTATACGGATTCTGTATCGCTATTATCTTATAATTTCGCAAAAGAAAGTAGCTATTATCTTAGTTCGTTGATGCCTAATAAAGTTAGCAGAATAGCTTTGCGTTATGATTTTCATAAGGGCCATTATACCCTTTCACAAGGTGCAACCAAAATTAACGCAGGAACACTACTAACAGAGGGAGCTACGAAATTAGGTGCGATTAAACTGTTTGGCGCTTTTTCTTATAAAAAAACCTTTGAAGATAGCACCAGGTTTTCTCACCAAACCCGCAGCAACACGTCAACACCTTATTATTTTGGATCTCCCGCATACGTACATTACGAAAGAAGCGTGTACACTTTTAAGGCAATGGCAGGCAGAACTTTCTTTAGCGATAAATTTGATATTGCCATCGGCACCGACTATAAAGTTGGAAATCATTTTTCAACAAATGATCCGCGTGGAGATATAGGAGAATATCAATTTAATTTAATAGGATCATTGGGCTATAACTTATCAAAAAAGATCAAAATTGGTTTGGCTTATAGAAATGGTTACGGACAGGAAAAAGTTAATATTGGATATAAAAATCCACGATATTATGAAAGCTCTGTCTATCCGATGTATTATAATCACCTGATAAATGGATACGGAGAAGGCAAACCCGTTTTAGAAGCAAACAACAGAGTATACACTGATAACCAAACTAGAGAAGGTTTCGATGTTTATTTAGATATCAATTCATCTTCGGCTGGCAATTTCTATTTATCAGGAAATTATATCACTGAGCATCAACGATATTTCCATTCTACTGTCGATGGATTTACCGAATTCTCTGAATACGATCTTAACAAAATGAGTATTAATCTACTCTGGTTAAAAAATCTGCAATCAGCTAGTATTGGTGCACTGTTAAACTATAATGATTTAACTGGAAAAGATTTTAATATGGTGTTTCTGGCAAACAATTATATTTATGCACGTAATAATATTTCAGCCAAAATATTTTTTAATAAAGCAGGTAAAAAGATTGCATATAATCATTTTATACAAGTAAGTAAAACTATAGAAGAAAGCATAGATGGTGTTAAGGCAAATGATATTAGTTTTGAAAACTTACTTTTTGTAGGAGGTACTGGTGTAAGGAAGAATTGTATTAAAAATAGCTTCTTTGGACTAAGTTTTATGGCTCAATACAAACTACCATTAAATGATACTTTCAAAGTTTTGCAAGCGAATGAAGCCTATTTTACCCGTTATGTAATCTACCATGATTATCTCTATAACACTTCATCACATTTGGCTGGGAGTATTGCTGGAGAATATGGATTCCCAATTTTCAATACCATGCAGGCGTCGTTTAAAATAAATGCCACATATACTCAAAAACTGGAACAAAAGTTATTAAATAGAAATATCGTTTCAGCACCCGGCAAAGACCGTTTTTCTTCCAATATTAGCTTAAATCTATATTTTTAACCTCATGAATAAAGTTTTTATTACGCTTGCCCTAATCCTCATCGGATTGATTTTATTTTCTTTTCAATCAGCGAACTTTAATGAAGAGGATGATTTGAGCATAGATAGCTTGCGTAAAGTCTATTCAAAACCCACAGATCAATGGCCAAAACCTTCTGTGGATCAGGGCGCTGTTTTTCAGGAATTGGGAGAGCTCCCACCCTCGCCTGTCGATTTAAAAAATGATTCGGTTAAGAAGGTAGTGGAACTGGGAAAAATCCTTTTTTTTGATCCACGTTTGTCTGGCTCAAACCAGATTTCTTGTTCCAGTTGTCACGCACCAGATTTACACTGGGCAGATGGCCGTCAGGTTTCTGTGGGGCATGACCATTTAAGTAACATCAGAAATGCGCCATCACTAGAAAATGTGTGGTTTTACAAACGTCTTTTCTGGGATGGAAGGGCAAATAGCCTGGAAGAACAGGCAGGTAGTCCTGTTGCAGCGCACAATGAAATGCATCAGGACATTAAGGCTTTGCCAAAAAAACTTGTTAAAATAAAAGGTTATCAGCCTTTATTCAAAGATGCATTCGGATCAAAAGAAGTGACCAATGAAAGGATTTTCGAAAGTTTGGCCACCTTTCAGCGCAGCATTGTTAGCAGGAGATCACCATTTGATCGATTTCTTGCTAAAGACAAAAAAGCCCTGACAGATCAACAATTAATGGGCTTACATTTATTCCGTACCAAGGCCCACTGCATCAATTGCCATAACGGACCCTTGTTTACCGACAATGAATTTCATAACGATGGGTTAACCTATTATGGGCGTAAATACGAAGACCTTGGCTTATATAACGTAACGAAAAAACCCGAAGACGTTGGCAAATTTAAAACGCCAGGTTTAAGAAATGTGATGAAAACTGCACCATGGTTCCACAATGGCTTATTCCCGAATATAGATGGTGTAATGAATATGTACAACATTGGTATGCCTGTTCAACGGGTAAGGCCCGAACAACAAAATGATCCGCTGCTACCTAAAAATGACAAGTTGTTGAAAGGCTTAATGCTGAGTAAGGCCGAAAAAGATGCCGTAATTTCATTTCTTGATGCGCTGACATCACCTGCTATACTGATCAGGGTAGAAAAGCTACCACAATAAATTCGTAATAAATCAAAAGCTTAGCTCGGTTTTTTCGACTTGACTTTACAAGGAAGAGTTTTCAGTTATCTATTAGGCAGCTAAAAATAACCAGGCATTAAGAATAAATATGCGCTATTGGCCAGTATTTTATACCACGAACAATATGAGATCAACTACGTAGAAAATGCTGTAACTAACGCTTAGCATGCTCCCACTCCTATCCCATACAAAGCCCATACCTAGTGCATGATAAGCGCATTTAGGTGCATATATTATGCTTACATAGCACTTACATTTTCTTTGACCTTAAGGGCTCGTTAAAAAAAATAGATGCCTGAGCATCGAACGTGGTTGGATCGCCGCTGGTGTAAAAGTGTTTTTCACCTTGTCTACCTAATGTTTGCGCTATCACCGGATGCCGTTTCAGGTAATCAACTAGGCTATTGGCAACAATTTCTCCCTGCGTTAAAATGTTGATATGATCTGGAAAGACTGCTTTGAGTTTCGGTAAGAGTAAGGGATAATGTGTACAAGCCAGCAGGACGCAGTCGATGTCTGCAGATTGCTCCATTAAACCATTACAGTATTCGTTAACAAAAAAATCAGCACCAGGTTGCAAATGTTCATTATTTTCAATTAATGGCACCCACATCGGGCAGCTTTGCTGATAAACGCTTAAATCAGGGAAAAACTTATTAATTTCAATCAGATAGGATTCAGAATTAACGGTACCTCTCGTGCCCATTACGCCAACCTGTTTAGCTTGAGTAAAGTTGCCAATCACTTCTGCCGTGGGCCGGATTACTCCAAGCACTCTTCGATCGGGGTATCTGGTTGGTAAATCATTTTGCTGAATGGTTCTTAACGCTTTAGCAGATGCCGTATTACAAGCCAATATGACTAAAGTGCAACCTCTTTCAAATAGCCATTCTACACATTCCAGCGTATACTTATAAATAGTTTCGAAAGAATGGTCGCCATAAGGCGAACGGGCATTGTCGCCAAGGTAAATATAGTCGTATTCGGGTAATTGGTCAGCAATAGACCTGAAGACGGTTAATCCACCATAACCTGAATCAAAAATGCCTATTGGTGATGTTGCCTTCATTGTGGTAAAGATATTGATAAATGTTGAAGGTTGAAAAGTTAGACTGCTTTACAGGTACGTTAGGAGATAAAGCATTAACCGATTGATATTTTAACTTTCAAATTTTAAGAAACAAAAAGCGGAATTAAGTTAAACTTAATTCCGCTTTTATTTTGAATTGGTAAGGAGACTTTAGACTCCAAACTCCCGACTCAGCACTATTTCTTAGGTGCCGCTGGTTTTGCAGCAGTAGCTGAAATACCCAATTTGGTTTTAACAGAAGAAGTGATATCATCACCACCTTCCCAGAAAACCAGGTTATTACCGCCCTGACCGTTTGCGATATCGAAAACGTAAGCTAAACCTTTTTCTTTAGCTACTGCCGAAATTGCCGTTGCAACTTTAGCCTGGATTGGCTGAAACAATTCGCCTTGTTTAGCACCTATATCTTGCGAAGCTTTTGTACGGGCATCAGTGATTCTTTTTTCCAAATCCTGCAATTCCTGGCCTACAGTCTGTAATTGTTTACCTACCGCTTCTTTGTTTGCCTCACTTAGCGTTTTTTCCAAAGCTTGAGCACTTGTCATTTTTGTCTGATATTCTTTGATCATTGCATCAATATCAGCTTGTTTTTGCTTGCCTAATGTTTCTAAAGTAGTTTGAGCCGTTTTAGCTTCAGGAAGGTTTGCGAAAACTTCTTCAGAATTAATGTGACCCAATTTTTGTTGCGCACTTGCCATATTCACTGTAAACACTAATCCTGCTGCTACAAAGAATACGTTAATTAACTTTCTCATCTTTCTATTTTACTTTTTTTTATTTTTTCTAATTGTTTTCTCGAATTTTCAACGGGCGAATATACTAATTATTTGCAGCTCCTGGTTTGTAACCTAATTTTACAATTACATCGTTACTCAGATCGTAGTTACTGCTTGCATAAATCATCATCGTAGCTTCACTGCTTTTATCAAAAATGAAGTCCAGATACTTTGCCTTTGCGATTTGCTTAATTGCATCAGAAACTTTTTCCTGAATGGGTTTAATTAATTTCGTTCTGCTTTGGAAAAGATCCCCGTCCGGACCGAACTTCTGACGTTGAAATTCTTTCGCTTGTTTTTCTTTTTCAATAATTTCATTTTCTCTGCGCTTACGCATATCATCTGTGAGCAAAACCTGGTCTGCCTGGTAAGCTTTGTACATTCTGTCTATCTCAGAAAAATTCTGGTCAACCTGTTGCTGCCATTGTTTTGAAGCCACTTCCAATTGACTCAATGCAGATTTATATTCTGGCATTTGTTTTAAAATGTACTCTGTATCTACATAAGCAAACTTCTGCGCAAATGCGCCGAAAGACGTGCAAATTAGAAATGCGATTAAAAGATACTTTTTCATCTATTAAATTTTAGTTTTAATGTTGATGAAACAAACACCATTTCAGGTTCAATACCTGCAATATGATTGTCCCATTTGTGTGTGTATTAACGATTTGTTTCAATAACCTAACGCTGCTTAAACGCCCCAGGCCTCCTTTACCTGCTAAACATATTATACAAAGATACTATCAAATAACTAAAGCCCAAGCAAACTAAATCATTTAACTTTTTTTAACAATTGAACTATACGATCATAATTTACTGAAATTGCGAGTCTAATTCTCAAATACGGCAGGGGTTTACAAAAACGCAACAATTACTTCCGGAAAAACCGCGCTCATAAAAAAAGGGATGTTCGGTTGAACATCCCTTGTAAAATAAGTTTTATGACTTAGAACCCTCCAAGTTGTTGGGCAATACTGAAAGTAAAGTTTTGTTTACCGCCCTCGCTCACACCTGGTATAGTATCAAATCCATGTCCGTAATCAATACCAAGTAAACCAAAGATCGGTAAGAAAATTCGGGCACCGATACCAGCAGATCTTCTGACGTTAAACGGATTAAAGTCACCAAATTTGTTCCAGGTGTTACCGCCCTCTGCAAAAGCGAGTACGAATGCCGTTGCCTGCTGACTTGAAATAACCGGATAGCGAAGTTCTAAAACATATTTAGTATAGATTGGGCTACCTGACTGTTGTGCAATACGAGGATCGGCTCCATTTGGTATAACTGCATTATTTGCATAACCACGCATCGCGATCAATTCTGAGCCTTGCAAGAAATCAAATCCCTGCATACCATCACCCCCTAATTTAAAACGCTCAAATGCCGACTGACCCACAGCTTTATTATACTGACCTAAGAAACCGAATTGTGCTTGTGCTTTAACCACTAAGTTTCCGGCAATACGCTGATACCATTGCGAATCAAACTTCCATTTATGATACTCTGTAAAGCGATATTTTTCTTTATCAGATGCGGTAGCATAATTCGTTTTATTTAATAATGAATATGGAGGCGTTGCCTGAATGGTAAAACGAATAAATGAACCTGATTTCGGGAAGATTGGTGAATCTCTCGAATCACGGCTAATTTCCTGAGATAAGTTGATATTATAAGACGTTCCATTTCTGAATAAATAACCGTCATAATTATTTAAGATGTATTGTTGAATACTCACCGCATGACTCAACTGAAAATAGTTATCCGGCCAGTTTAACCTTCTACCTAAACTAACGGTAACCCCATTCAAACGAATTTTCTGGAACCTGCCATCATCAGAGTTTAAACCATTTGATTGTAATGAGGTAAATGCACTCACACCAAAACTAACTGGTTTCTCCCCACCAAACCAAGGCTGAGAGAAAGAGAAACTATAGGATTGATAATATTTACCATTCGTTTGTCCACGTAAGCTTAATTTCTGACCATCTCCTTTTGGAAGTGGCTTATAAGCTTTAAGGTTAAATAAGTTACGTAAAGAGAAGTTATTAAAGGTTAAACCTAAGGTACCAATGATACGGCCACCACCAAAACCACCTGATAACTCAATCTGATCTGAAGGTTTCTCTTCCACTGCATATTCGATATCTACTGTACCATCGGCCGGATTAGGACGAGGTGTAGGTACCGTTTTAGATTCGTCAAAGTTACCTAACTGACCGATCTCACGAATGGTCCGAATCAAATCGCTCTTGTTAAATTTCTGCCCTGGTTTTGTACGGATTTCCCTTAAAACCACTTTATCATTAGTAATGGTATTACCCTTTAAAGTGATTCTGTTATTTACATATTGAGGGCCTTCATACATACGCATTTCTACGTCAACCGTATCGCCGTAAATTTTAGTTTGAACAGGATCGATATTAAAAGTTAAGTAACCGTTATCAGTATACATACTGTTGATATCACCACCGTTCTCACCACCGCCATTTAGTTTTTTATTTAATCTTTCTTCACTAAAAACGTCGCCTTTTTCAATCGTTAAAACCTTACTTAAGATACTGTCAGGATAAATGGCATTACCTGCCCAGCTGATCTTTCCGAAATAATATTTTTTTCCTTCGTAAATATCCATGTCGATATTTACTTTCTTTTTATTGTATTGATAAATACTGTCTTTCAAAAGCGTTGCGTCACGGTAACCTTTCTCCTGCAACTTCGCAATCATCTTCAGCTTGTTCTCTTCATATTTCTCTTTCGAAAATTTTCCAGAACCCCAGAAACGCCACCAAGCAAATTGCTTAGGGCTTTTCAAAAACTTTCTCAGTTTTGCTGCTTTAAAATCTTTATTTCCGGTAATGTTAATGCGTTGTACCTTAACACGGCTTCCTTTATCAATATTGGCTTCTAACACCACACTGTTTTCGGCATTTGGATCTTTACGGGTACTGTAAGCAATTTTAGTAAAGAAATAACCTTTATCTAACATATACTTCTTTACAATTGCAGAAGTGGTATTGTATAAGTTATCATTAACGATCTTACCCGTTTTATCGTTTAATTTCTCCTGAATGGCTGTTCTCTGAGATTTGCTGATTCCTTTTAAGTCAATTGAACTTAAACGAGGACGCTCCACTACTTCAATTTCAAAATAGACTGAATCCTGAACAAATTTTTCGATATTAATTTGAACATCGTCAAACAATCCTTGTGCCCAAAGGGTTTTAATAGCATCGGAAGTTGCTTCACCTGGAAGAACAATCTTATCTCCCTTTGTTAATTTGGAAAGGGTAATGAGTACATCTTTATCCAGATATTGCGTACCGGTTACAGTAGTACCACCGATAATGTATTCTTTCGGACTGAAATAATCCAGGTCTAAGCCCCCAACCTTTAAGGATGGAGTTACCGGTGCCTGACCTTGTGGACGTATTTGAGCAAAGGCCGGAGCGGCTAAAACTAATAGGATTAAAACTTGAAATATTCTTTTCATTAAAATAATTTGTTCAGTAATGGCCACGAAGGTACGGGTTTTATAGAGCAAAAAATGCTTTATTAATATTCCCTTCTGATGGTTACATTTATCGTATAAAGTGGCGCTAAGTTAATTTAAACGCTTGTTAAAAAGTGTTAAAAGAAAAATTAGTTTAATTGTTCACTAATTTTTCCGAAACGGCGTTCGCGTTTTTGATAGTCAACTATTGCCTCGAAAAGATCTTCGCGTCTGAAATCTGGCCAAAGCACATCAGTAAAATAAAACTCCGTATAAGCCATTTGCCAAAGCAAATAATTGCTAATCCGGTGTTCGCCACTCGTCCTGATCATCAGTTCGGGATCTGGCATATTTACCGTTGTTAACTTAGATGAGAATAACTGTTCGTCAATCTCCTCGATAGAGATGGTGTTGTCTTTCACTGCCGCAGCAATTTGTTTAGCTGCATCTAAAATCTCCCATTTAGCGCTATAACTTAATGCAAGTGTAAGGGTACATTTTTCGTTGTGTGCTGTTTTCGCCATCGCCTCATGCAAATCATTAATACATTGCTGAGGCAAAGAAGAAATATTGCCAATGGCATTTAACTTAATATTGTTTTTATTAAGTGTTTCGGTTTCGTTATTGATGGTAGAAATGAGGATTTGCATCAAGGCATCTACCTCTTCTTTCGGCCTGTTCCAGTTTTCAGTAGAAAAAGCATAAAGTGTTAAGTATTCAATACCTACATCTACACACCCCTCTACAATATCTTTTACAGAAAGCACACCTTGTTCGTGACCGAAAACGCGTACTTTACCCTGGCCTTTGGCCCATCTACCATTACCATCCATGATTACGGCAATGTGCTTTGGCAGGCGACTATAGTCTATTTGTTCTTTAAATCCCATTAATTATGTCAAAATCAACTTAAAACGAGTAGCATTTTGAGGATACAAAGGTAAAAGATATGCCAACACTAACAAATAGATAAGTGTCCCTTTTTCTAAAATCTCCTCTTTGGGTACCAGGAACTCCAATATTTAGATAGTTTGGATTGTTAAGATCTGCAGGATTTGTTAGGTTTAAAGGCGGATTACCGACATTAACATCTTTATTCCGATCCGGATATTTGCCGCTCACATCATCAATATAATCTGTCATCGGCGTTCTGTAACCAATTTCAGAAAAAACGCTCCAGGTATCTTTATAATTATATTTAAGGCCTACTCCGTATGGAATAGTGAGTGCCACATTGTTATAAGGATTTTCCTGCCCTTCTGTAGTCTTCCGATCTAAACGGTATTTTTCTCCGTCATATTTAATGGTTGGTTTAAAGATCACCGCTCCTGCTCCTGCAAACAGATATGGCGTAAATTGCCTGTTGCCTCCACCGAGTTTAAAATTAAATAAGTTAAAATCGGCAATTGCACTTAACTCACTTAAACTTGTTTTGAACCGCAAATTTCTATCCCTGAACTGCTGATTACTGGATTCAGCATCATTAGCCTCTACTTGCCCGTAAGTATAGTTTAACCGGACACCAATATATTGATTGAAATTTCTCTTTCCGAAGACACCAGCAGAGAAACCACTGATTTTTACTGGATTATTCTGATTTAGATCACCCATATATCCGGCTCCCCCTGCCATGATCCCTAATTCCCAATTCCCGCCTTCCTGAGCACGGGATACCGGTGCACTGAAAGCAAATAATAAGAAAATTAAGAGGAGCTTGTTTGGCGTCATACTTAGTAGTTACGGGTATCTATTCCCCATAATAATTTATTTCTTAACGTACTTAAATAAGTTTCATTATTTAAACGAATAAGATTTAAGCAAAAGTCGGCTTTTTTTATTGTAATTTTTACTGATCTTTCTACCGTTACGGTTCTGCTGTCGCAGGAAACCAAAAACTTGGATTCCCTTGCCTCTACTTCAAAAGATAATTTACGATCGTCTGGTAGCACCACCGGCCTGACATTAAGGTTGTGCGGCGCGATTGGCGTCACTACAAAATTTCTGGAATCCGGGTAAATAATTGGGCCACCACAACTTAATGAATAGGCTGTAGAACCTGTAGGTGTTGCAATGATTAGTCCATCAGCCCAATAAGAATTGATATATTCGTCGTTCATCTTCGCATGAATAATCATCATGGCAGAATTATCCCTTCGGTGGATAGTAATGTCATTTAATGCAAAATTTTCTTCTCCGAACAAGCGATTATCAGATTCTAAAACCAATAGTGAACGGCAATCTAATGTGTATTCGCCATTAATTACAGCTTTCAATGCCGATTCTATTTCATTTTTATTGATACTGGCCAAAAATCCCAGGCGACCGAAATTAATCCCGATTACCGGAATGCCTGAATTTCTAATGAGCGAAACGGTATCTAAAAGTGTTCCATCGCCACCTAAACTGATTAAGACATCAGCTCGTTCTTTAAGCTCTACGTGGTTATGAAAAATAACGGTATTTTTTGGTAAACTGATCTTACCATGGAGGGATGTTTTAAATTTTGAATATAAAACCGGCTGTACGTTGTGGCTGGCTAAGTGGTTAAAAACTTCCTGAACATATGGTAAAACTGTATCATTGAAGTCTCTCCCGTAAATTGCTATCCTCATAATCGGCTTTAAACATTTAAATAGTTCATGAAAGAATCGTATCGTTCCTGCGATCCATCATCAACCTGCGTATTGTTATATACTTCTTTTACCTGATAATCATAGCGTTCAAATGAGGCTATCAATGAGGTAATTTCCGTTTTATTCACTTTTAAGGTGACTTCCAAACGGGTAGAATCCGCAAAAGAATTCACATAAGAAGATAAAATCTGGGTATTGTCTGCTTCTACAATTTGTGCAATATGTGCCAGCGAATTGTCCCGGTTACCAATTTCTAGCACAATAATCCCTCCGGGTTCTTGTACTGCATATTGTTCTGCTACAGCATCAACGATCTCATTAACCGAAATTAGCCCCAGGTAATTTTTCTGCTGATCTACAACTGGTATTGCGGTAAGGTGCAATTGGCTTAACAATCTGATCACATCATAAGTATGCGCATCATTGGGAACGAAAACGCTGAGTAAATGAACCGATGTATTGTCACTTAAAAGCGTATCGTGATCATGAACGTTGAGTAAATCATCTTCGGAAACTAAACCAACAAGCATACCTTCATTAACGATTGGCAAATGCTTCAGTTTAAAATCGCTGAGGCGATCCAAAGCCTTCTGAACTGAATCTTCAGCTTTCAGTGTTGGAATTTCATTCGATATGATTTCTGCTGCAAACATTATTTAAGTAATATTCTATCTAGAAATTTTTCCAAATAATTGTTAAATATTTCTGGTTGTTCCATCATTGGCGCATGTCCGCATTGATCAACCCAATTCAGCTCAGAGTTCGGCAGTAATTCATGGAATTCATGTGCTACTTCCGGCGGTGTAACTTTATCATTTTTACCCCAGATCAGGGAAACCGGAATGGTTATTTTCGACAATTCCTTGCCCATATTATGCCGAATTGCAGATTTAGCCATCGTTAAAATCCTGATCACTCGAGACCTGTCATTAACGGTTTTAAAAACATCATCAACCAGTTCTTTAGTTGCTGTTGCCGGATCATAAAACGTAAACTCTACCTTTTCCTTAATATAATCATAGCTTTCGCGACGTGGAAAAGACCCGCCGAAAGCATTTTCGTAAAGACCAGAACTGCCGGTTAGTACCAAAGCCTTAACAAATTCCTGGTGCGCTACGGTAAACACTAAGCCAACATGCCCCCCCAATGAATTACCAATTAATACCACTTGATTAAGTGATTTAAATTTTAAAAAGCGGTGCAGGTATCTTGATAAAGCTTTAACACCTAAGGTTAAAATGGGTAAATCGTAAATCGGAAGAATTGGAATAATTACATGGTAACGATCTTTAAAACGCTCAATAACCTGCTCCCAATTGCTTAATTCGCCCATCAAACCATGTAGCAATACCAGTGTTTCGCCTGTTCCAGCTTCAATGTATTTAAATCCGTCTTCTTCTGTTACCTGGTATGTCATATGTATTCTTGTGGTATTGTGCACTAAGTTAATAGAGTAAAATTAAATTTTCGCATTTCTGTGCCATTTTTGTGAAATAAAACACGAAACGGTACAAAAACATTGTTTAGAGCGTGTGAGTGGGCATGAAGTAAGAGATATGAGTATTGAGATGTGAGTATCAGGTATTGAGAAGACTTACCTCACAATTTTGTACTCACAACTTTAGACTCACTACTCTGGACTCAGGACTCCAAACTATCCCAGCTTCTCTTTAACAATTTCGGCGATTAACTTTCCATCGGCTTTACCAGCGAGTGCTTTGTTTGCCAGCCCCATTACCTTCCCCATATCTTTAACCGACGTTGCGCCAGATTGTTTTATTACATCCTCGATAATCGTAGCAACTTCTACCCTATCCAACTGTTGTGGCAAGAACTGGTTAATTACATTAATTTCTTCCTCTTCAACCTGATATAAATCTTCACGGTTTTGCGACTTATAAATATCAGCTGATTCACGGCGTTGTTTAATCAGCTTCTGAAGAATCTTTAATTCGGTCTCCTCTGTTATTTCTTCTGCTGATCCTTTTTCTGTTTTAGCTAAAAGTAAAGCGGCTTTTATCGCTCTTAAACCGCGTAACTGAGCGCTGTCTTTAGCCAACATGGCTTTTTTAATTTCCTGATCTATTTGTATCATTGTTTTTTTAACTTTTTGGATGTTTGGTTTTTAAATGTTATGATCTTCGGGCTTTCAAAGCTAAACTACTATAGCACTAAAAAACCAAACAACTAACCTCTATTTATAATCGTTGCTGTTGCCTGAACTGTTGGCATAATTAACATATCATTGATGTTTACATGTTTCGGCCGGCTCACGACATATGAAATAGCATCTGCAATGTCATCAGCAATAAGCGGTTCCAGGTTTTCGTAAACTTTCTTAGCGCGATCTTCATCTCCCTTAAAACGAACGACAGAAAACTCAGTTTCTACCATACCCGGATTGATTTCTGTAACTTTAATACCATGAGGCAACAGGTCTATTCTCATGGCCTTGCTCAAAGCATCAACCGCATGTTTGGTGGCACAATATACATTTCCGTTGGGATAAACTTCTTTTCCGGCTATGGAACCAATATTTACAATGTGGCCCGATTGCTGTGGAATCATCCAGTTCGAAACGATTTTAGTAACATACAATAACCCTTTTACGTTAGTATCAATCATGGTATCCCAATCATCTGTACTGCCCTGATCGATAGGATCTAAGCCCTGGCTTAAACCTGCATTATTAACCAGGATATCTACTTTTTTCCAATCAGCAGGTAAGTCTTCCAGCGCAGCTGACAGACTTTGCTTATTCCTGACATCTGCCAAAACCTGCTTAATTTCTACACCATATTGATTATTAAGCTCTCGTGCAATTTTCAACAAACGATCTTCACGGCGGGCAAGCAAAATTAACTGATAACCTTGTTGAGCAAAAGTACGTGCACAAGCCTCGCCAATGCCAGATGTTGCGCCTGTAATTAAAACTATTTTAGACATGTATGTGATTTTTAAGTCTTGATAAACCCTGAACTTAAAATTAAGGCCGATGATTTACCTTCGCAGGCAAAGGTAAGTTTTTTTGAATGGTGCGGCTATTGAAAAATTAAACTGAACGTTAATTGACGTAATTTCAACTTATCTATCGGATTTGCAAATGCGGTATTATCGTGTTGGAGAATATCATTTGTAGAATAGGATAGCTTGATTTCCGGCGACATTTTAAAATATTCAAAATACAAGTCAAACCCAATTCCAGTCTCGTAAGAAAGATAGTTCCGCTGATTTTTTAATAATTTGTTAATAGCGGCCTCACCTTCATCAAAGGTTTTCTTTTTTGATGCGATATCAATAGAATACTTTGCGCCACCTAACCAGTAAGCACGGAAATTATTTAAACGATTAGATTTCACTTTGATTCCTAACGGAAACTCAAACATGGTAGCCTGCACTTTCTTATCGATCAGGGTTTGAAAGTTTTTGATTTGCCCGTTTCCAAGATCAAGAGGCTCCAGGGGCTCGTATTCATAGCTTACAATCCGGTCGCTAAAGATCAAAGATGGCGTTGCACGGAGATCAAAGTTTTCAGAAATCCGTCTGTTTATTACAAAGCCTAATCCGAAGCCCTGAGATGGCTTGCTGGAAATTGCATTCATATGATTTGTAACCAGTTGTCCACCTAAACTTCCATCATAAGTTACACCAAAAGAATTTGGTTCTTCAAAAAAAGGGCTTTGCCAATTTTGTTTTTTTAAAATTTTATATTCCGCAGAGATATATTGAAAGTTAAACCCGAAACTCCAGTCTTCATCATCAATGCCACCACCCCAATTCTGAGCGAATGCCGTGCTTGATCCGATAAACAAAGAGAGAATGAGGCTTAATTTTCTTATCATCTAGTGCCGACGTAAATTGAACTTATTCCGAACGTTAAAATTCTTTGTTTGGTACTTTTAAAACCAACTTTCTCCATCAAGGTAGTAAAATCTTTTCCATCCGGGAAGGCCGCAACCGATTCTGGTAAATAAGTATAAGCCCTTGCGTCTTTAGAAAACATTTTTCCAAACGCAGGCAAAATGTGCAGGAAATAGAAGTTGTAGAGCTGTTTTACCGGGAATGCCCTGGGTTTTGAAAATTCTAGAATCACCATTTTTCCGCCAGGCTTCAATACCCGATACATATCCGCCAATCCTTTTTCCAGGTTCTCAAAATTACGAACACCGTAGGCGCAGGTAATGGCATCGAAAGTATGGTCGTCGAAATGTAAACCTTCTGAATCGCCAATTTGAACCGTGAAAACTTCATTCAAACTGCGCTCATTGATTTTCTTCTTCGCAACATCCAGCATTCCTGCTGAGATATCTACGCCAATCACTTTTTCGGGATGAAGCTTTTTAATGGCTTCAAAGGCAAAATCACCCGTTCCGGTTGCTACATCAAGCAAATTCCTCGGCTGTATAGAAACCAACTCTTTAATGGCCATTTTGCGCCAAATCACATCAATTCCTAAAGAAAGAAAATGATTTAAAAAATCGTAAGTGCCCGAAATGTTATTAAACATGGTTGCAACCTGCTCTTTTTTAGTTGCATCTTCTACTTGATATGGAGTAATATTCTGATTCATGATGTATGGCAAAGATAGAGAAAAAGTCGGGAGTCTTTAGTCCGGAGTCTGAAGTCACTTATGCAAAGTATACACGTTAAAGTAAAAAATCTTCATAAAATCTAAAGTTTTTATCAGTTGGGAGTTGTCAGTTGGGAGTTATCAGTTTAGCAATCGATTTAAACTCATTAATTTTTGTGACCAGTCGTCTTTAACCCAAAACTATCGCTTATCGTTCGGGGCTTTTAAATGTCAAAGTCACGACTCAAAATTAATTCATCAAAACCATATGTCCTTAACTCCAAACACCCAACTCCGAACTCAAGACTTTCGACTTCGGACTTCCGACTCAAAACCCTACCTTTGCACCTATGGTTATCAAAACGGCAACATTTGTTTGCAGCAACACCCAGATTTCGGCTTTACCGGCCCCATTAATGCCCGAATATGCATTTATTGGCCGCTCCAATGTGGGAAAATCTTCTCTAATTAATATGTTGGTGAATCAACACGGATTAGCGAAGACTTCGCAACGTCCCGGCAAAACGCAGTTAATTAATCACTTTCTCATTAATGAAAAGTGGTATATAGTAGATTTACCGGGCTATGGATACGCCAAGGTTTCTAAAACCAGCAGAGAAAAATGGGAAAAGTTCATTCGTGCATACATTACCAAAAGAGAAAGCCTGCAATGTATTTTCGTATTGATTGACAGCCGCCTAGAGCCTCAGCAAATCGATATCGAATTCTGCTATTGGCTGGGTGAAAAACAAATTCCTTTTTCATTGATTTTCACAAAGGCTGATAAACAAGGAATGACAACTACACAAAAAAACGTCGCAGCGTTTAAGAAAAAGCTGGGCGAGTTTTTCGAAGAGATTCCTGCAACCTTTATTTCTTCAGCCGAAAAAGGAACTGGAAAAGATGAAGTGCTTCAATTTATTGGAGAAGTAAATCATGATTTTGTCGTTCCTACAGAATATAAGAAATTTTAAATTATTTAGTTGATGGTTTATGGTCAATAGCTTATAGCCCAACCAAGCCATTAACCATGAGCCATTGACCATCATCTTTTAAATCAATGAAAAAATACTTTTCACTCGTATTATTCGCCCACTCGGTTTTTGCATTACCGTTTGCCATGATCGGCTTTTTTCTGGGGGTAACCACCACCGAAAACCCGTTCTCGTGGTATAAACTTATCTTAGTATTATTGTGTATGGTTTTTGCCCGTAATTCTGCTATGGCATTTAACCGGTATCTGGACCGAAACATAGATGCGAAAAACCCACGCACTAAAATGCGGGATATTCCTGCAGGAAAAGTTTCAGCAAATGAAGCCCTGATTTTCGTCATTGCCAATTGTGTGCTGTTTGCGGTTACCACCTATTTCATTAACCCGCTCTGCTTCTATTTATCCCCGGTTGCATTGTTCGTGGTTTTGTTTTATAGCTACACCAAAAGATTTACCGCACTTTGTCACCTCGTACTTGGCTTAGGCCTGGCCCTCGCTCCTATTGGTGCCTACATTGCCGTAACGGGTCACTTTGCATTGGTACCTGTTTTATATTCATTTACCGTACTGTTTTGGGTAAGCGGCTTCGACATTATTTATGCTTTACAGGATGAAGATTTCGATCGCGAAGAAAAATTACATTCCATTCCATCCGCGCTTGGCATAAAAAATGCTTTGAAAGTATCTGTTTTACTGCATGTACTTTCTGCAACCTGCGTTATTTTACCTGTATTCTTTACCGAATTTAGCTGGGTCTATTATGTAGGAATTGTATTTTTCTGCTCCATGCTGATTTATCAACATTTGCTCGTAAAACCAAATGACATTAGCAAAGTAAACAGGGCATTCCAAACCTTAAACGGATATGCATCTGTGGTGTTTGCCATTTGCTTTTTAATTGATGCCTATATAAGAACAAAATGATAGAAAGAATGAATTTTGAATGAGTGAGTGTCGAATAATAGAATAAGTGAGTTTTGAATGAGAGCACGTTTGACAACTTTCAATATCATTCTATCATTCATTAATTTTAATCATTCTCTAATTCTTCAACTTAATCATTCACTAATTAAATATTATGATTATAGAAAAAAAAAACAGAACATATATTCCTAAGGATTTAACCATTACCTGGGAAAGCCTTGAACCACTTTTTACAGAATTGCAAAACAGAGAAATTAGTAGTGTGGAAGAACTGGAGCAATGGTTAAAAGACCGTTCAGAATTAGAAGCTGCGCTTGAAGAAGATTTTGCATGGCGCTACATTAAAATGAGCTGCGATACAGCCAACGAAGAATTGGTTAAAAACTTCCAGTATTTTGCGGAAGAAATTGAACCAAAAATCTCTCCCCTATCGAATGCGCTAAATAAAAAATTCGTAGAAAGCCCATTTATGGATGATCTGGATAAAGAGAAATTCTTTGTTTACAGCAGGGCAATCAAGAAAGCACTGGAAATCTACCGCGAAGAAAACATTGAATTGTTTACACAGTTACAAGTAAAACAACAAAAATATCAAGGCATTACCGGTGCCATGAGTGTGGAAATTAATGGTCAGGAATACACCCTTGAACAGGCTTCGATCTTCATTAAAGATTTGAACCGTGAAGTGCGTGAGAATGCCTGGAAAACCATTCAGCAACGTCGCTTAATTGATAAGGATGATTTGAATATGCTGTTTGATGAGCTAATTCAATTGCGGAATCAGGTTGCATTAAATGCCGGTTTTGAGAACTACCGCGATTACATGTTTCAGGCGCTTGGCCGTTTTGATTATACACCACAGGATTGTTATGATTTCGCCAATGCGATTGAAAAAGAGATCGTTCCTATCTTAAAAGAGCAGGCAGAAAAGCGCCGCGAGGCTCTAGGCCTGGATGTGTTGAAACCCTGGGACCTGGAGGTAAGTGTTAGCGGAAAAGCAGCGCTAAAACCTTTCAATAATGGGGAGGAATTAATTGATAAAAGCATTGCGTGTTTTAATGCCATTGATGAAAAATTGGGCGTTAAATTAGCCGCCATGAAAGCCAATAACCTTTTTGACGTAGAAAGTCGGAAAGGTAAAGCGCCAGGCGGTTATAATTATCCTCTGGCCGAGACGGGCGCACCATTCATCTTTATGAATTCTGCAAACTCGCTTCGCGATTTAACTACAATGGTACACGAAGGCGGACATGCCATTCATACTTTCTTAACCGCAAACCTGGAGTTAAACGACTTTAAACACTGTCCATCTGAAGTTGCTGAGCTGGCTTCTATGAGTATGGAGTTAATTTCCATGGATAACTGGGATGTTTATTTTGACAACGAGGAAGATCTGATTCGTGCGAAAAAAGAACAACTTGCTGATGTATTAAAAACATTGCCATGGGTTGCAGTAATTGATCAGTTTCAGCATTGGATTTACACCAATCCAGACCACACCGCAGCAGATCGCGAAGAAACTTTTAAACAAATCTATAATCGTTTTGGGGCAGGTTTCGCCAACTGGGATGATTTGCAGCAACAATTTGGTAACGGCTGGCAAAAGCAATTGCACTTATTCGAAGTTCCTTTTTATTACATTGAATATGCCATTGCACAATTGGGTGCCATTGCCGTTTGGAAAAACTACAAAGAAAATCCAGGTCAGGCTTTAGATCAATACATGGCGGCACTATCTTTAGGTTATACGAAACCAATCAACGAAATCTATGAGACCGCTGGCATTAAATTCGATTTCAGTGCTGATTACGTAAAAGAACTGGCACAGTTTGTTAAGGGAGAATTAGAGAAATTGGGATGAGGATGAAGGTGGAGGACTAAAAGCTTTTCCCTTCGTTTTGAATAACATAGGTCGTGGCATTTGCTACGACTTTTTGTTTATAAAACGTTCGTCATCTCGACTAAGACTCAGCGAAATGGAGAGGCTATGAAAATACCTGGTCTTAGCGCCCCGCTAAGATCCCGTACCTTTTTGCCACGGAAACGCAGGGCACACAAAAACTTCATTCGATTCCGCTCAACGCGACCAATCGCGTGGATTCAACTAAAGCGATCGCTTTGCACCAAACCCTGAACTTTGGACAAAACCAATGAACAAATGACCAATGAACCACTGAACTATATGATGTGAAAATTTGTTAATTCACGTTAAACTCTGTTAAAAAGAATCTTTGAGTGAACCGATCGGTTAGTTTTGTCCTTGTACTCTGAGTATACCGACTAATCAAACCTCAATGTTTTCAAAATGAAACCTATCTTAACGCTCTCCATCTGTATCTTTCTATTCCAGCTTTCCCCCGCGCAGGCGCAAAAGAAAACAAACAGCATTTCTGGTTCAATTCTAAATGATCTTCAGAAACCGGTTTCTGCTTCGGTGAGATTATCTGCAACAAAAGATTCTTCTTTTTTAAAAATTACAGCAGCAGATCAGCAAGGAAGGTTCCGTTTCAATGATCTTCCACAAGGCCAGTACACTTTACATATCACATCGCTAGGCTTTCATCCTGTTGATGTTCAAGTGCAAATTGATAGCATACAACATGTGGAAAAGAGCATTGTGCTCAACACTATTGAGGAAAGCCTGGGCGGTGTAACAATAGTTGCTAAAAAACCAGTAATTGAGCGGTTTAACAATAAAATTGTGCTAAACGTGGAAAATAGCATAGTTTCTACAAGTAACAGTGCCTTAGAAATATTGGCCAAAATACCCGGTGTTTCGGTGAATCAGGAAGGAACGATCAGCGTTCGTGGCAAAAGTGGCGTAAATGTATTAATTGATGGAAAATCTACTTTCCTTTCCAATGAACAACTGGCAACATTATTAAAATCAATGAATGGAACCGAAATAAAAGCCATTTCGCTGATTACCAACCCATCGGCTAAATATGATGCAGCTGGCAGTGCCGGAATAATTGATATCAAGTTAAAGAAAAATTCAAGTTTCGGTACGAATGGAAGTCTCGATGGAGGCTTCGGCTACGGACAACAGCCAAAGAGCAATATTGGCATTTCGTTAAACCACAGAAATAAAAGGATCAACGTTTTCGGCAGCCTGAATAACAACAATAATAAAGCGATTGAAAATTTAGCCATCGAAAGGATTGCAAATGATGGGGCATCTGAAACATTTTTCAAACAGCAAAGCAGGCAGATCCGGTCCACACACAATAATAATTATAAAGCCGGGATTGATTATTTTTTGAATGATCAGAATACGATAGGCTTACTTACTACTGGCTATCTAAATAATGGTCATGACCGTTCGAATGGTGTAACCCATATTGGTTCGAGCTTTACCAATGTTGATTCAACCATCCTTGCTGAGAGTCCATCAGCAAATAAATATAAAAACCAGGCTTACAATCTGAATTATAAATCGGTGATGGATACCCTTGGAAAGGAACTCACCTTTGATCTCGATTATGCGCATTATCAAAGTGAAGAAAATGTGGTTTATGATAATTATTTCTTAACGAGAAACGAAACAGCGTACAGACTTCCCTTAATTTTCCGAAACTCGACACCGTCATCAGTAAAAATTGAAGCGGTAAAAATCGACTACTCCGTACCCTTAAGCCCGAAAACTAAACTTGATTTAGGCTTAAAGAGCAGCTGGGTAAGTACAGATAATGATTTTAAATTTGAAAACTTTGTGGCTTCGCAATGGCAAAATGACCCGACAAGAAGCAACCGGTTTATTTACAAGGAAAACATTAATGCAGCCTATGCAACTTTTAGGCGTGATTTTAAATCTATCAGCATGGAAGCCGGCATCCGGGCTGAACAAACCAATTCGGAAGGTTACGCAGTGAGCGAAGAAAAAGTAGTAAAACGGAGCTACCTTGATTTTTTTCCCAGCTTAAACATTAATCAGAAACTATCCCCACTTAATACCATCGGCTTTTCCTACAGCAGAAGAATAGATCGCCCTGATTATAAATCGCTGAATCCGTTCGTTTACTTCGTAGATCTTTACACCTTCGCTCTGGGAAATCCTTTTTTAAATCCACAATACACTCACGCTTTTGAGCTATCTTACAATCGGGAAAAATCGCTGAACATTACAGTCGGTTATAACCGAACGAATGATCTGATCCTCGATGTATTTCTTCCAGATAACGAGAAGAAAACGTTGTATCAAACCGTTCAGAACCTGGATAACCGCTCATCTTACAATTTAACTGTTGCCTATCCAACTACAATTTCCAAATTCTGGACCATGGATAATACCGTTACCAGTAATTTTGACCAAACCAGATCTTCAAGTTTAGCTGGATTGCCTTATGACCGGAAAAAAGTAACCGTTTCGATTAATAGCAACCAGAATTTTACGATTACGCCAACTTTATCTGCAGAGGTTTCAGGCGATTTCATTTCTGCCCAGATTTATGGAACATATGCCATTAAGCCATATTACGGAATTGATTTCGGAATGAAAAAGGCCTTGTTAGATAAAAGGCTAAATTTAAAATTTGCCCTGAACGACATTTTTAATAGCCGGAAGGCCACCATCAGCAGCGCCCTATCTAACCTAAATTATAATCTGACCCAAAAACTCGAAACTAGAATCTTCCGATTGAGTATAAACTACAATTTTGGAAGTTCTGCCATTAAAGCAACACGTGATCGAAACACAGGCTTAAACGATGAAGCAGGTAGAATAAAATAACAAGCAATCGGCTAAGCCTGCTAAGAGATTATATTTAAAAAACTAAACAGCCACTTCATCTTTCTTTCTTGTCTTCATGATTAAAAACATCACCAAAACAGAAAGTAAAATCATCACCAGATAGCTATAGCTCAAATTTTGTTCATCTTTTGCAGGGAAGAAATTCACAATACCATAACTTAAAAAGGAAACAATAACATAAGTAATTCCACCTGTTAAACCGCCTGCTATGCCAGCATTTTTCGGAAATTGACTCAAACAAAAGGTGAAGTAATTGTTGAACGTATAGCCGGCACCAATATGAATAATGAATGCGAAGAAGATCAGTGAATATAAGTTGCTGATGAAGTTCAGACTTAAAATCATCAGGATTACGAACACAAGTTGAAGTGCCGAATTAATGGCCAGGCGGTTAAAGAACGGGCGATTGATGGTTGCTTTGCCAATAAAGCCTCCAACCATCCAGGCGAAACCAAGAACCAGCGAACTGTAACCTGCTATTATCGGGGAGAATTTCAATTCATGTTCTATAATAAATGGTCCGGTCATGTTGTAGACCATTACCATACAGTAAGCCAGACCCAACATCACAATCCCCAGGGTAAAACTGGTCGTTTTAATCATGGTTAGATAGATGTTACCTATTTTTTTCAGCTGGAAATCGGTAAAATGTTTTAAGGTTTCTCCGCTAAACAGAAATTCCAGTAGCGCAAAAATGAGTGCAAAACCTGCCAGAAAATAAAAATTAGATTCCCAGCCGAAGGCCGCCTGCAAATATCCGCCAACAAATGGGGCAATGATGGGTCCGGTAGACCAGATGATGGAGAACAAACTTAAATAGTGTTTCAACTGATCGCCTTGAAACAAGTCGACAAAATAAGCACGTTTTGCTACCACAATGCCACCCACCGTTAAACCATGAATTACCCGCATCAAATAAATCAGGTATATATTATGGGTAGTTGCGATAACCAGGCTTGCCGCAGCAAAAATCAACAATGCATAAAGGCCAATTTTATACCTGCCGAAACTATCTAGAACACTGCCAATAAATAATTGAGATACACCGTAACTGATGAGAAAGATGCTAAGCGTAAGCTGGACCTGAATACTGCTTACATTCATTTCGCCAGCCATAGTGGGTAGCGATGGAATATAAATATCTGTTGCAAAGCCCGATAATGGAATTAAAGCGAAGGCTAAGATCGTCGCAACTTTTTGATTCTTTTCTTTGATATAGGTAACTTGACCAGCGTTATTCATTGCAAAATTTTAAAAAACAGAAACAGGCTATATAAGATAGCCTGATGATAATGATGGCAAAAGTAAACTTTTTAGGTTCCGTAGAAAGGACGATAGTGAAACAAACACTTTCCTTTGACAATTTCAGTAATTTTTGACAATCCAGCTATTATTTTTTGGCGCAATTACAGGGGCGAATTTATGCTGTATCGAAATTTATATGTTGCTTTAAACGTTTTTAACTGATATTTTTTTAAGTTTGAGGAATACTACAAGCAAACTAAGATGTTCGAAAAGCTATTCAGGAAGAAATCTATTTCAAAGATATTAAAAGATGCAGCAGGCGGCTATGGCGATCATGAAAATACCCTTCACAAAACACTTGGCGTACGCGATTTAACGGCTTTCGGTATTGCGGCCATTATCGGTGCCGGAATTTTTAGCACCATTGGTAAAGCCAGTGCAGACGGCGGACCTGCCGTAATTTTTCTTTTTATCTTTACTGCAGTTGCCTGTAGTTTCGCCGCTTTTGCCTATGCAGAATTTGCCTCTATGGTGCCGGTTTCAGGGAGCGCCTATACTTACTCTTATGTTGCCTTCGGCGAACTAGTGGCCTGGATTATTGGCTGGTCGCTCATCATGGAATACTCCATCGGAAACATTACAGTAGCCATTTCCTGGTCCGATTATTTCACCGGACTGCTTTCAACCATAAAAATCCCCTTCCTTGGCATTAACGGAATTCATGTTCCGGATTGGGCTACAATGGATTATCTAAGCGCTTACAATGGGAACAAACATGCAGAGGCTTTACTGGCAGCTGGCAAAAACCTCAACGCCCTTGATGCTGCCACTGCTTTAGCCAATAATGCCTGGCTAACTGCGCCAAAAATCGGTGGGTTTCACCTGGTGGCAGATATCCCTGCACTAGGCATTATCATCTTAATTACCTGGTTAATTTACCGTGGAATGAAAGAAAGCCGAAATGCCAGTAATGCCATGGTGGTTGTGAAGCTTGCCGTTATTATGCTGGTGTTAGCCGTTGGGATATTTTATGTGGATACCAGAAACTGGAATCCATTTGCACCCAATGGTGTATCTGGTGTTTTAAAGGGAGTTTCGGCCGTCTTCTTTGCCTACATTGGTTTTGATGCCATTTCTACTACCGCGGAAGAATGTAAAAACCCTCAACGTGATTTACCTCGCGGGATGATGTGGGCCATTATCATCTGTACGATTCTGTATGTAGCTATTGCACTTGTTTTAACAGGAATTGTGAAATCAGACACTTTGGCTGTTGGTGATCCTTTAGCCTTCGTTTTTGATCAGATTGATCTGAAGTTGATGAGTGGAATTATCGCGGTAAGTGCCGTTTTTGCCATGGCCAGTGTATTACTCGTTTTCCAGATGGGACAACCCCGCATCTGGATGAGCATGAGCCGCGATGGTTTATTGCCGAAATCATTTTCAAAAATTCACCCGAAATATAAAACGCCATCTTTTGCAACCATCGTAGTTGGTTTCGTAGTTGCTATTCCTTCGCTTTTCATGAACCTCACTATTGTAACCGATCTTTGCTCTATCGGAACTTTGTTCGCCTTTGTATTGGTTTGTGCAGGTGTTTTGGTATTGCAGAACCGTCCGGATGTACAACGTGGAAAATTCAAAATTCCGTATGTAAATAGTAAATTCATTGTGCCCATCGCTTTTATAGCTGCATTGGTATTTGCTTCTACACAATATGAAAAAGAAACAAAAGCATTCTTTTTTAATTCACCAAGAATAGTAACGACCGTAAATTTTGTTACCTCCTTAAATGGTGAAGAGCTAAAAATAGTGAAAGCGGAAATAGTGAAAAATGCTACACCACAGATCATGCTGGCAGAAAAAGTAGATGCAGAATCTTACTTAAGCGCCCTGCCCGGCGACCGTTATGAACAGTTTATCTCTGCTTCCAAAGTCTCTCTTGAGAAGAAATATGAAAGCGGCTGGAGCTTGTTCAAACACAAAATACCCATGTGGATTTTCCTCATCATCTGCGTGGTGATTTCCTACTATTGCGTAACTAAAAATCTATCGCTGATTCCTGTTTTAGGATTAATCAGCTGTTTATACATGATGTGCGAACTCGGCATTTCGAACTGGATTGGTTTCGGTATCTGGTTGGTTATTGGTTTAGTGGTGTACTTCGCCTATGGCTACCGACACAGCAAATTAGCCAATCCGGAGATTTAGGTTTACAGGGTTCTGTAAGAAGCTGTCTAAAATTTCATAAATGAAGGTCAACTTGCGAAGTTTTGATGCCTTTATTAAGGAAAAATACTTCGAAAGTTTTTGGCACTGTCATCAAAATTTGCGAAATTCTTCAGCGCACAGCCTTTTGAAATTTCGCAAGTTGAAACGCTAATTTTAGACCGCTTCTAAGCATAAAATTTCACCAGATTAAAAACATAGGAGGATGTTTCGGTCGGTGGGACACACGACTGATAGATTCATGATACTAAACAAAGTTTCCCTTATCGGCTGGTGTCTAAACCTCTGATAAATTAGAAATTTCCCGCTATGGCTGGTGTATCTCCTCACCTGCCTACAAACAAAAAGTTTTAAATATGTGTTTCGGTCGGTAGAACACACGACTGATAGATTCATGATACTAAATGAAGCATCCACTTATCGGCTGGTGTCTCACCTGCCGACAAACAAGAAATTTCAAATATGAGTTTCGGTCGGTGGGACAAACGACCTATAAATACCGATTCACTATCGCTTTTTAAATACAAATACCGTTAAAATCACCAATCCAATCCCAGAGAGAATCAAATAGTATTCACTATGTGCCAAACCGTTAACTTTTGCAGCTGGCCCGGCAATGAACAATAAGATCGCGAATAAAATTAATAGGTTTCTAAGCATTATACCGCTAATCTATTCAGTTCAATATCATCTGGTGTTACGAAAATCAATGGCACCTTTTCTACATCAACATAACTGCTATCTAAGCCAAAACTCCGTTCTTCAGATAAACTCAGCTTCTTAAGAATAAAATAGTAATCCATAATCTGGCGTTCGTAGAAACTTAGCTTCGTAAATTTAGACAAGTGTTTTTCTAACAACACAAACCTGAAATCGCCTGCAATTTTATGTTTATTCAACGATGTATACTGACTGGTAATGTCTATTTCTCCATTTTTAACCAATTCCTCTACTACTTTACGATAAAGCAAATTAACCCTTTGCTCTACCCTGAAACCCAGTCTGAAATCGATTCTGATTAACTTACCCGGAATTAAGAATTCTACTTTATAATCAAGCGTATAAGGCTCATCCATCACATCTACGTGAACCAACCAGTACACATCGGCACGTTTAGGTTCCTTTTGTATGATGGAATAAATAATCTTCGATTCTATCTCCGTTTTAAAATTTGCACTGGTTAAATAAACCAGCTGTGAAGAGTACTTTGGAACAGATTCATCGCTACTCAGCTCACTTAAGATTTGGTAATAATCTTCAATCTCCACATATTTAACAAAGCGGTTTTTAATTTTCCTGGCCACAAACCAGCTCCACATAATGGTAAATAATAAGGAACCAATTAATACCGTTACCCAACCACCATGAACAAATTTGGTTAAGTTACTCACTAAGAATGTTCCCTCAATAATGATATAGGTAACAAAGAAAATAAGGATAGAATATTTCGGGAATCTTCTACTGCGTAAATAATAACTAACGAGGATGGTAGTCATTAGCATCGCAATGGTAATAGACAAACCATAGGCTGCGTCCATTCTTTCTGATTCTTTAAATAACAGCACTATACCACAGCAGCCAATCCATAACATCCAGTTGATAGACGGCACGTATAACTGGCCTTTAGAAACGGTTGGATAAACGATTCTGATTTTCGGCCAAAGGTTTAACCTTACAGCCTCTGAGATTAAGGTAAATGAACCACTGATCAATGCCTGTGAAGCAATAATTGCCGCCATTGTTGCCAGAATGACCATTCCAATCTGGAATTGATCTGGTACAATCATAAAAAACGGATTCATTTTAGCACCGGGCAAAAAGTGGTCAGAATTCTGAAGAATCCAAACTCCCTGACCTAAATAATTTAAAATCAACGTCAGTTTTACAAAGATCCAGCTGATTCTGATATTATTTCTTCCACAGTGTCCCAAATCAGAATATAAGGCTTCGGCACCCGTGGTACAAAGAAATACCCCACCGAGAATGTAAAATGCATTGTGATTGGTAACCAACAAGTGGATGGCATAATAAGGATTCAGCGCCCTTAAGATACTTAAATCCTTAACGATAAATAAGATTCCAAGTACGCCGAGAATAGCAAACCATACAAACATTACCGGACCAAAAAGTTTTCCAACCAGGTTGGTTCCGAACTGCTGAATAATGAACAGCATTGTTAAAATGGTGATTACAATTGGTATTACCGGAACATCAAACTTACTGGTTAAGCCCTCAATGGCGGAAGTTACCGTAATACTGGGCGTAATAATTCCGTCAGCAAGAAGTGCACAGCCTCCGATTATCGCTGGTACGACCAGCCATTTGGCTTTTTTTCTTACTAAAGAAAACAAAGAAAAAATCCCTCCCTCCCCTTTATTATCTGCCCTTAAGGTGATGATAACATATTTAATGGTGGTTTGGAGGGTGAGTGTCCATATAATACAGGAAAGTACGCCTAAAACAACATCCGGTGTTATTGCGCCAGGGTTGGCAACAAAGCCTTTATGTACACCTAAAATAATTTTGAAAATTGCATTAAGGGTATAGAGTGGCGATGTGCCAATATCTCCAAATACAATTCCTAAACTAATCAGTACCCCACCGGCGGTTAATGCATTAACATTTTTATGATTTGACACTTTATATTTTTTTAGTGCGGCAAAAGTAAACTATGTATAACAAATTAACAACCAAATTATTGTGTATTTTTAACACGATGAAAAACAATTATTATTGTTAAATTGTGTTAAATTATGGCTTTTGAACAAAATGTTTAATTTCTTTGTTTAAAATTAATACATTTGCTTTACCAATTTGATGAAACTCTACACTAGGATAATGCTACTCACAAAATTTCTATGCGCGTTGTGCATAGTGTTATTGTGCGGTCTAAATTCCTGGTCGCAAGAAGCTGACAGTGTTCATATTAGCTTAAAGAACAGAACAAAAAAAACAATTAAAGTTCCGGAGATTAAGGCAAATATCGAACCTTACAAACCCATGTTTGGTACACTGAAATATTCCGGAACGTTTAGCACTTATTCTACTGTTACCAAATCGCCAAACATTGCGGCAAGTAAAGATAAATTGCTTACCATTTTAAAAATATATCCTAATCCAGTCGAAGATCAATTGAACATTATTTTATCAATTGCTAAAGATGGGACTCAAACTACCATCAAAATTATCGATTTGCTTGGAAACGAGGTGATAACCTTAGCTAACGAACGGCTCAATGCAGGTGAGCAAACCAGAAGCTTCACTATTCCCAGCCGCTTAAATGCCGGCATCTATTTTTTACGTGTAATGGCTGGTTCAGAAAGCCAGGTAAAGCGGATCTCAGTTTTATAAAATCATTTTCTTTTCTATTTTTGGAAAGGGATGAGCAATCTTCATCCTTCATTCACTTAGATATTTAAAAATGAAAATTATAGCAATAGGCAGAAATTATGCCGAACACGCAAAAGAACTAAACAATCCGGTGCCCACCGTACCGGTAATCTTCATGAAACCTGATACAGCGCTGTTAAAGGATAACAAACCTTTCTATCTTCCAGATTTTTCTGATGATGTACATTATGAACTTGAGGTTGTTTTAAAGGTGTGTAAAGAGGGAAAACACATTGCTGAAAAGTTCGCCGCAGGTTATTATGACGAGATCGGGCTTGGAATCGACTTTACGGCCCGCGATATTCAAACTAAACACAAAGAAAAAGGTTTGCCCTGGGAACTTGCAAAAGGATTTGACAGTTCTGCCCCAGTAAGTTTATTTTCACCTAAAAGCGACTTCGAAGATTTATACAACCTGGGTTTCGAGCTTAAAATAAATAACGAACTGCGTCAAAAAGGGAACACCAGCGATTTACTCTTCTCTTTCGAAAAAATTATCAGTTTCGTTTCGCAGTATATTACCTTAAAAAAAGGCGATTTAATTTTCACTGGAACACCTGCAGGTGTTGGCAAAGTAAATCAGGGAGATAAATTAGAAGCCTGGTTAGAAGGTAAACAACTTTTAAATTTTGATGTTAAATAACGAATGATTAAAATACCGATCCTGTACCAGTTTAAAATTTCTCTCTTCGTTTGTTTTTCCATTACTGCACATTTAGTTCAGGCGCAACAAATTTTTAGCACAAATAAATATCCAATTACGGATTTCAGACAGCCGCTGGATATCATTCCTCCAGCCCTGGCGGGATCTTTCGGCGAAATTCGTGGCAACCACTTTCACTCTGGAATAGATTTTAGAACCAACCAGCGCGAAGGTTATCCGGTTTATGCAGTTGCAGATGGGTATATATCCAGGTTAAGGGTTCAGAACAGTGGTTTCGGACAAGCGCTCTACATTAACCATCCCAACGGATTTACGACTGTATATGGCCACTTGCAACGCTTTTCGCCTAAAATAGCCACAATCGTAAAAAATGTAGAATACGAAAAGAAAACTTTTGAGATTGACGAGTTTCCTGATGCAACTTTAATTCCGGTGCGCAAAGGTGAGGTAATCGCCTGGTCGGGCAATCGCGGGAGTTCTGGCGGGCCGCATTTACACTTCGAAATTAGAGATACAAAAACTGAAGAAACGATCAACCCACAATTCTTCGGCATTAATATTCCAGATAATATTCCACCAATTATTCATGGTTTATATGTTTACCGCTTAAATGGAAAAACTTTTAATGAATTTACACCAAAACAAGCTATAGGCATTTCAGGTGCGAGTGGAAATTATAAAGCAATGGCACCTGTAAGTTTAACGGGCGAAGTAGGTTTCGGGATAGTGGTTACCGATCGCCATAATGGTTTATCAGGAACAAATGGCGTATATTCTATCCAGCTGGAGCTGGATGGTAAAATGATTTATACCTCTGCTTTAGAGCGTTTCGCCTTTGAAAATAGCAAAGCCATCAATGCTCATATTGATTATCCAACCTACCTGAATACAAAAAGAAGTATCCAGAAAAGCTTTGTAGATCCGGGTAATCCATTAAAAATATATAGTGGTTTAGTGAATAGCGGCAAGATCAATTTTAATGATGGCGCATCACATCAGCTTCGCTATATCATTACAGATTCCAAAGGAAATTCATCGACATTACCATTCACCGTTAACGCTGGAACCGCACCAGTTTTGTTAACTACAGTTCCATCAGGAACCATTTATCCTTATGGAAAGGTGAACGAACTTAATAATGAAGACATCAAGGTGATCTTTCCGCAAGGCACTTTATATAATGATTTGAATTTCATTTATAAGAAACTGCCAAGGCCGGCGGGAAATGCCTACTCTGCTATTCATCAGATTCATAACCGATATACTCCCCTTCATGTTGGTTTTAATTTATGGATTAAGGCTGATGAACTTCCGGAAAACTTAAGGAGTAAGGCCCTGATTGTAAGTACCGGCGGATCATCTCAAGGTGGAGTTTACGAAAACGGTTACATTAAAGCTACGCCTAGAAATTTTGGCACTTTTTATATTGCAACTGATACCATTGCGCCCAGAATTACACCTGTAAATATTGCAAATGGCAAAAATATGGCTGGCTTGTCAAAAATGACTTTTAAAATTAGTGACAACTTATCGGGTATAAAAAGCTTTAACGGCTATCTGGATGGTAAATGGATTTTGATGGAGTTCGATACCAAATCAGCTACGCTTTGGCATAGTTTTGATGAGCGAACATCAGCTGGGAAGCACAGCTTTGAATTGGTGGTAACAGATTTAAAAGAAAATACGCGGCATTATAATCTCTCATTCTCAAGATAAAATTGATGTTTTGTCATAAAAGATGGCTAAAACAAAGCAAAGTCATATTTTATTTTGAGATAAACACGATAATAACTTAAACTGTTTAACTTGCAAAAACAAAGATTTTGAAATCAATCATTTTTAATATATGGCAACGTTAACAGAAGGTGATCAGGCACCTGCAATCACCTCTAAAGATCAAAACGGCAATGAAGTTTCCCTAAACGATTTCAAGGGTAAAACCGTGGTTCTCTATTTTTACCCAAAAGATGATACTCCGGGCTGCACGGCAGAGGCCTGCGATTTCAGAGATAACTATCAAGGTCTGCAGGCAAAGGATATTATGGTTTTAGGGGTAAGTGTTGATGACGAAAAATCTCATCAGAAATTTGTTACCAAGCACAGTTTACCTTTTACCTTACTGGCAGATACTGATCAGAAAATTGTAAATGATTATGGCGTCTGGGCTGAAAAAAACATGTACGGAAAGAAATATATGGGTACCGTCCGTACCACTTTCATTATTGATGGCGAAGGAAAAATCGCTCACATCATTAAGAAAGTTGACACCAAAAATGCAACACAACAAGTACTCGATTTAATCAATAACTAATTATGATATGGCAAGTAAAATATTAACTTTGCTATATAACAACAACCTCGTATTTAATGAAACATACAATTAAAGAGCTAGAAGATATTGCCTCGCAAGTCAGACGAGATATCGTAAGAATGGTTCACGGATGTCAATCTGGTCACCCAGGCGCTTCGCTTGGATGTGCAGATTTTTTTACGGCCTTATATTTTGAAGTATTGAACCACAAAACAGATTTCACAATGGAAGGTGCCGGAGAAGATTTATTCTTCCTGTCTAACGGGCATATTTCGCCAGTTTGGTATAGTACATTAGCACATGCCGGCTATTTCGATAAAAGTGAATTGGCAACCTTCCGTAAATTGGATTCCAGATTACAAGGTCACCCGACTACACATGAACACTTACCAGGAATTCGTATTGCATCTGGTTCGTTAGGACAAGGATTATCGGTTGCAATTGGTGCAGCTTTAGCGAAAAAACTAAACGGTGATCATTCTCATATTTTTGTGTTAATGGGTGATGGAGAATTACAGGAAGGCCAGAACTGGGAAGCGGCAATGTTTGCTCCATTTAACAAAGTTGATCATTTAATTGCTTCCGTTGATTATAACGGACAACAAATTGATGGTCCTACAAGTAAAGTATTAGCCTTAGATGATTTACAGGCAAAATTCGAAGCTTTCGGATGGCATGTAATTAATACTGATGGTAATGATATGCAAGCCATTGTTGAAGGTTTGCATTACGCTAAAACCTTAACGGGAAAGGGCAAACCAATCTTAAACCTAATGAGCACGCAAATGGGTGCTGGTGTAGATTATATGATGGGCAGTCACAAATGGCATGGTACAGCACCGAACGATGAGCAGTTGGCTTTAGCCTTGGCACAATTACCAGAAACTTTAGGGGACTATTAAACTAGATATGAGACAATAGATATGAGATTCGAGACAATTTGTCGCCCGATCTCAGATCTAAAATCTCATATCTCATATCTAAAAACAAAATGAAAAAATACACATATACAGAGAAAAAAGATACACGTTCGGGATTTGGAGCTGGCTTACATGAGGCAGGAAAGAAAAACGAAAATGTGGTTGCCTTATGTGCCGATTTAGTTGGATCGCTTAAAATGGATGCTTTTATTAAAGATTTTCCGGAGCGTTTTACACAGGTTGGTATTGCAGAAGCCAACATGATTGGTATTGCCGCAGGGATGACCATTGGTGGTAAAATTCCTTTCACCGGAACTTTCGCTAACTTTTCTACGGGTCGCGTTTACGACCAAATCCGCCAGTCGGTAGCTTACTCTAACAAAAATGTTAAAATCTGTGCTTCACACGCTGGTTTGACGTTAGGTGAAGATGGCGCAACGCATCAGATTCTGGAAGATCTGGGCTTAATGAAAATGTTGCCAGGTATGGTGGTGATTAATCCATGTGATTATAACCAAACCAAAGCTGCAACTATGGCCATTGCAGAATATGAAGGACCAGTTTATTTACGTTTCGGTCGCCCGGTAATTCCTGTATTTACAGATCCTGATCAAAAATTCGAGATCGGTAAGGCCTGGATGGTGAATGAAGGAACTGATGTAACCATTATTGCAACCGGACACATGGTTTGGAAAGCAATTGAAGCAGGCGAGAAACTGGCTGAATTGGGTATAGATGCTGAAATTATCAACATTCATACGATCAAGCCTTTAGATGAAGAAGCCATTTTAACATCTGTTAAGAAAACAGGTTGCGTAGTAACTTGCGAAGAACATAACAAATTTGGCGGTCTAGGCGAAAGTGTTGCACGTTTACTGACAACTGAGTTACCAACTCCACAAGAGTTTGTAGCCACTAATGATACTTTCGGCGAAAGCGGAACACCAGATCAGTTAATGTCTAAATACGGCTTAGATGCAGTAAACATTGTTGAAGCCGTTCAAAAAGTGATTGGCAGAAAGAAAGCTTAATGATAAATATGCCATTGGGATAATAGAAAAATAGGAAATGGAAAATAGATGCAACTGTCATCTATAGTCTATTTCCTATTCCCTAATGTCAATTTCCCATTCCTACTATCTATTCCCGTTCCCTAATGTCAATTTCTCCATTCCCTACTATCTATTCCTATTACCCTTTTCTATTTCTTGTTAGCTATTATCCATTCCTCATTATCTATTCTCTTTTTCTCATAAATGAAACTAGTTGAAGATTCGCACATTCTGGAAATGTTTGCCGTTGAAAAAACCCGCAACGAAGCCTTCAATTTGCTTTTGAAAAAATATCAGCAGAAAATTTACTGGCACATCAGGCGCATGGTACTTAACCATGATGATTGTGATGACCTCTTGCAGGAAGTATTTGTAAAGGTTTGGAAAAATCTGGAAAAATTTCGAAACGATTCTCAGCTCTATACCTGGATTTACCGTATTGCTACGAATGAATCCATCACTTTTTTAAATAAGCAGAAGCTGAGAAACAATACATCTTTAGACGACGTTTCAACTGAACTGGCTGAAAACCTGGTGGCTTCCTCCTATTTTAACGGTGATAAACTTGAGCTGAAGTTGCAAAAAGCAATTCTTACACTTCCGGAAAAGCAAAGATTGATTTTCAATATGAAGTATTATGATGACCTGAAATATGAAGAGATTTCTCAAATACTGGGAACTTCCGTAGGGGCTTTAAAAGCATCATTTCATATCGCCGCAAAAAAAATTGAAGCTTTTATTACAAATGATGAAATTGATTATTAAACCTTTTCAAGCTAATTGTATCATATAACTGTGATGAATGAGAATATAGAAAATAACGATTGGAAAAAGGATGCTCCTGCCCTGGCAGCCATACAAAAGCACAACCCTTTTACCGTTCCAAATGGATATTTCAGTAGTGTTGAAGATCAAGTGGCAACAGCTATCTTCATAGACGGATTAAACAAAAAAACGAATGAAAGTGGTTTTGAAGTGCCACAGGATTATTTTGACAACCTAAGGGAACGCATTGAAACCAATATTAAGTTAGCCGCATGGCCAAAAGTTGAAGATGCTTTCGTCGTTCCGACAGGTTATTTTGACACATTAGCGGATACGATTAACCATAAAATTGCATTTGAAGAGCCGAAGAAAGAGGCTAAAATTATCCCGCTTTGGAGAAGAAATTTTGTTAAGTATGCCAGCGCAGCTTGTTTCGTTTTGATTGCATCCTATGGAGCGTATTTTTATCAGAATAATTCAACCATTATGCCTGTAACACCAACAGCAGAATTGGCTAACGAACAACTTCTATACGATATTGATGAAAGCACAATTATTGAGCATTTAGAGACCCAGAATAACACAAGAGCAACCAATACTTCTGCGTCAGATACAGAAATGGAAAACTACCTTTTGAGTAATTACTCACCGAGTGATTTATCTCACGAGTTAAACAATTTATAAGCATTTGATGATTGGCATTAATCGGTAATCATCTTTGCTCTATCATCTTGAAAATCAGCATAAAAAATAAAATGAGAAATTTACTTTTCGCTACTTTGATGTTTTTATTACCCACAACACTACTGGCCCAAAAGCCAAGAAGTGAAGAAATAGAATCTTTAAAAATTGCGTTTTTTACCCAAAAATTAAATCTTTCGCCTGAAGAGGCCAAGGTGTTCTGGCCGATCTATAATGACATGCAAAAGGAGCAAAATGCACTACGCAAAGAACGCATGCAAAAAATGATCTCCTACAGAAAAACGACTGAAATAGATAATCTAACAGACGCACAAGTTCAAAGTTTAATTACCAGTGAGTTTGATTTCAAACAGCGAGACCTCAATCTTGATAAAAAATATTATAACAAACTTAAATCTCAGTTGCCAATTAAAGTGGTTGGTAAATTTTACCGTGCGCAAGAAGGATTTAAACGTGAATTGTTGAATAAATTTAGGGGTGGGAAGAGAGAATAGTTACTTTTATAATCAACAATTTAATTATTAATTAGGTTTGATATCAAAACTGATAAGACAAACCAACTCCGGCAAATCCGGATAACCTGCTGATCACATCAACTGAAAATATATTATTACTGGAGGAAATTTCTACTATTTCGGGGTTATTCATATTTAACACATTCACACCCTCTACCCAATATTTAAATTTAGACCCCTCTTTGTTGTAGACCAGCTTAATACCAAGGTCGTAGAAATTCCTACTCGAACCGCTTGCTTTAAAAATCTCACATGTGTTATTAATCAATGAGAAAGGTTTTTCAAAAATTCATCGCTCCTATATCATTGCAGAAAATAAAATAAAAATACTGGAACGCTCACATGTGGTATTGCATAATGACCTTAAAATCTCCATTGGAAGAAAGTATGCAGATTTTTATCATAAGATGACCAATAAAAACTAGATTCATCCCCTTTTGCTGTATTTTTGTGCCATGCTTACCCAACGTCAGTTATTCTTACAACACAACGCACAAACTTCTCCTGAACCCTTAATGCTCGAATTTGTTAGGGCTAAAGGTGTCTATATTTACGATTCATCTGATAAAAAACATTTGGATCTGATTGCCGGTATCGGCGTAAGTAATGTCGGGCATTGTCATCCGGCAGTGGTAAAAGCCATTCAGGAGCAGGCAGAAACGTATATGCACTTAATGGTGTATGGAGAATATGTGCAAACGCCCCAGGTAAACTTCGCAAAAGCACTCGCCGATATTTTACCTGAAACGCTGAGTTGCACTTATTTCTTAAATTCAGGAACTGAAGCGGTGGAAGGCGCCATGAAACTGGCTAAACGTTATACCGGAAGAAAAGGTTTCATTGCCTGTAAAAATGCCTATCATGGGAGTACTCAAGGAGCAGAAAGCTTAATGGAAAGCGACTTCTACTCCTCTGGCTATGGCCCGTTTTTACCTCATGTCAGTTTTATTCAACATAATAATATCGCTGATCTGGATAAAATAACCGAAGATATCGCCGCAGTTTTTATCGAACCTATTCAGGGTGAAGCGGGAATCCGTGTCGCAGATTCAGCATATATGCAGGCATTGCGCGCAAAATGCAATGCGACTAAAACGCTGTTGATTTTTGATGAAATACAATCTGGTTTTGGTAGAAGCGGTAAAATGTTTGCTTTTGAGTATTACAATATCGTTCCTGATGTTTTAATTCTTGCTAAAGGAATTGGGGGCGGCATGCCAATTGGCGCTTTTATCAGTTCATTAGAGATCATGTCTGTATTATCACATACGCCTATTTTAGGCCACATGACTACCTTTGGTGGCCACCCGGTTTGTTGCGCGGCAGGTTTAGCTACCTTAAGAACTTTGGTCGACAATAAAATCGTAGATGATGTGGAAGAGAAGGGACAATTGTTTAAATCACTTTTGGAACATCCTGCAATCAAAGAAATAAGGGGTAAAGGCCTCATGCTGGCTGTTGAATTTGAAAGCTTCGAGATAAATAAAAAAATTATTGATGCCTGCATTCTGGACGGGGTGCTATCGGATTGGTTTTTGCATTGCAGCAATTCCATGCGCATCGCTCCTCCCCTCATCATTACGAAAGGTGAAATCCAAGAAGCCTGTTCGATCATCTTAAAAAACGTTAACTTAGTTGTTGGGGAAAGCTAAAAGGTGAAAGGCGAAAAGGTAAAGTGGAAAGGCCAAAGCTGAAAGCTAATCACCAATACGTCCTTGAAACGAACATCTATAGACTAACAGTCAAACAACGAAAACGACCGACGACAAACGAACAAGAAATCCACATAAAAATGAACGTACTTATAGTTGAAGATGAAAAGAGCCTGGCACTCGAAATGGATGAATTTCTGAGCAAGGAGGGGTTTATTGTAGAACATGCCTGGAAAAAATCTTCTGCTGAAGAGAAAATCTTTGTGAATAACTATGATTTCATTTTACTTGATTTAGGTTTGCCTGACGGAGACGGTTTTGATCTTTTAAAACAGTTGAAAGCGATGAAAGACCGTGATGATGCTGTCATTATTTTAACCGCCAGAAGCGCAGTAGACGACCGTATAAAAGGATTAGATGAGGGTGCCGATGATTATTTGCCAAAACCCTTTTCTTTAAATGAGCTTCTGGCCAGGATACACGCCATCACCAGAAGAAAACATAAACTCGAAAAGAATGAGGTAAATATTCATGAGTTCCTTTTGAATATTCAAAATAGAACAGTCTCTTTTGGCGAAGAACGCCTGAATCTCACTAAAAAGGAATTTGAAATTTTCAATTATCTGGTGCTGAATAAAAATCGTGTGGTTTCGAGAATGAGTTTAACAGAACACGTATGGGGAGATATTTTAGAAGTAAACTCTGATTCTAACTTTGTGGATGTACATGTGAAAAACCTGCGTAAAAAATTAGCCGCTACTGCTCCAATTGAGTGGTTTGAAACGGTTAGAAGTATTGGTTACAGGATTAATTGTTAAGCGGTAACTAGTTAACAGTTTGCGATTCTAACCCAGTAACCAATTTACAGTTATCAGTTTCCAATTTACAAGTCTAACCCGCTAACCCCCTAACCAACTCACAATTATCAGTTATCAGGTCTAACCCCCTAACCCTCTTCACCATCTGCTCCTTTAACTAAACAACAAACAAACAAACAACGAACAATCCGAAAAATGAAACTCCAGGTTAAGTTTTCTTTATACAACGCTGTTACCAAAATTGCCATTATATTACTTCTAGGCGCTGCTATTTTGTTCTTCCTGGAAAAACTGGCTTATAATCAATTGGATAACCGGCTAATTAAGAAAAAGAATAAGATCATAAAAAACCTGACGAATAGTGAAATTGATAGTTTACTAAACAAACAGGAGTCGTTTACAGACTATAACATTTTGAAGGAAGAGTTTATCGTGTTAACGGATATTCCAGACAATCAAAAAGATTCTACCGCAGTGGTTTATACCGAAAGACGAGAAATTGAAGGCGATATTGAAGTTTACCGAATCTTAAACCATAAATTCTCTTATCACTCCAATTGGTACAATCTGGAAATAGGGGAAACAATGACGACTTTACAATCGATTAAAACGTCGATTCGCTTTTACACACTGATAGTACTGGTAATAGCACTTCTAATTACGCTGGTGGCAGATTATACCTTTTCCAACTTTCTGCTTAAACCCTTTTATCTGATTATTGATAAAAAAATCAATAAGGTTGATGATCCTTTGCATTATAATTATCAGAATATCCCCACTTCTACTGATGATTTTAAAATCCTGGATAATAGTGTGAACACGCTGATGCGAAAAATAAACACTTTATTCGCCCTTGAAAAACAGTTTATTGCCAATGTTTCTCATGAATTGCTAACGCCTATTTCCATTCTGAGTACACGTTTCGAAAACATGTTAAATACGCCGGAAATTCCGGTAGCGCATGAAAATAAACTTTATGCTTCTATTAAAACATTGAACCGTTTGAAAGTGATTATCAACAGCCTGCTCCTCATTTCTAAGGTAGAAAACAACCAATATTTAAAAACAGAAGAGATCGATCTCCGGCAAGAGCTGACTGATATTTATGAAGATCTGGAGGACCGGATAGCAGATAAAAGCATTCTTTACCAGATAGACTTGCGAAATGATTACCAATTTACTGGCAACAAAGCATTGATGCACACCTTATTGATGAATGTGATTAATAATGCGATAAAGTACAATCGCGAAGGCGGAACCATAACAATCACCGGCCAAATGAAAGATCAAAAGTATCTGCTAATCATTGCAGATAACGGGTTAGGGATGAGTAAATCGCTACTTGAAAATGCTTTTGATCGCTTTAAACGTGGCAACACCGAAGAAAATGGCTTTGGCCTGGGTCTGGCAATTGTTCAAAGTATCGCCAGCTTTCATAAAATTGAAATCAAAATCAATTCCGTTGAAAACGAAGGAACCAGTGTTTCACTAACCTTTTAAATTGAAATCTCCCTGATCAAAAATAATCGCTTGCTTTCCACAAATTTGTACCTTTGCAACAGATGCTAATGCAAACGTTTTTAAAGAAAACACTTCCAATTATATCCTTCTTTCTGCTGCTGATCAATGCTGAAAGCAGTGCCCAAAATGTTGTGCAGATCTTGGATGCTGTTCCTCAGCATATTTTCACTTTTAAAGAAATAGAGGTGCTGGAAGATCCCGCTGATCGGTTTTCTTTTGAAGAGATTAAGAGTAAAACTTTTGATCAAGCTTTCAAAGCAAGCACATCAAGTACTCCACAAACCAAGCAGCTCAATAAAACCTATTGGTTTAGAGTCAGGATTAAACATAATCAAAATGCTGAAAAGCCATTCCTGCTTGAGTTTTTTGATCAAACGATAGATCAGATCACAGCTTACATTCCGCAGGAAGATCAAACTTATCATACTGAATCCCTGGGTGATTCAAACGCCTTTAATAAAAGACTGATTAACCATAAAAACTTTGAGATTCCGCTAAAAAATAAAGGGAATAATATTCAAACCTATTATTTTAAAGTGAGGTCATCCCAGATTTCCGATATCATTATTGTACTGCGAACCACTGAATGGTTCATTTCTTATGCACTGGATGAATATTTTTATTTTGGAATATTCTACGGAATGATCCTGGTTTTCAGCTTTTATAATCTGATTATGTACATTGCCATCAGGCAGAAGCAATACCTTTTTTACGTACTCTATAACCTCAGTATAGGCTTTTTCGAAATGAGCACGGATGGCATTGCCTATCAATACCTTTGGCCTGATTCACCTGGCTGGAACCAGGTGGCTTATGCATTCGCGCTATGTGCCATTAGTATTTTCGCTTTACTCTTTACCCGAGAACTACTTCTGGTAAAAAGTAAGGCGCCGAAGATAAACCGCTTAATCATTGGCGTAATCATCATCAGATTTATTTTCTTTGTTTACTGCTATTGGTTTGATCAAACGCTCTTCAGCTTCAAATTTATTGAAGCTATTCCCCTATCGGTGGCATTTTTTACCGGAATATACATCTACAAAAATGGTTACAAGCCTGCACGTTTCTTTGTGCTTGGCTACAGTTTCCTGTTTACTGGCTTTATGCTCAAATTTTTAATTATGCTTGGCATCAGCTGGCTTAATTTCGGCGTAATCAGTTATTATAGCCTGAGTTTCTGTTTTATCTTGGAAATGGTATTCCTTTCTTTTGCCATCGGCGATAAGGTGAGGATTTTAAAACTTAATAAGGATAAAGCACAACAAAAAATCATTCGCCAGATGGCCGTTAATGCTAAATTGAAAGACACCGTAAACCGAGAACTGGAGCATAAAGTAGAAGAACGTACAAGAGATGTTTTTCATAAATCATTGATTATTGAAAGCAAAAATCAGGCACTGGAAGAAGCGAACACTCTACTTCAAAAACAAGCGGAAGAGATTTCCAGAATGAACGTTTTGCTGGAGCACGATAACGTAGCACTTCAAACGAATGTGGAGAAAGTATCCCGGGACCGGGTGATGGACACAGAAGTTGATTTCGAAGAGTTCAGCAAAATTTATCCTGACAAAGAATCTTGCTACGCATTTTTAGCCGAACTTAAATGGAAAAATGGATACCATTGCAGAAAGTGTAGCAATGATCATTACTTTAGTGGTCACATCCTCAATAGCCGCCGATGCAGCAAATGCGGCTATGAAGAATCCGTTACTACCTACACCATTTTCCACAATACCAGAATTCCGATTAACAAAGCATTTTATATGATTTTCCTGATTTATTCATCGAAAGGAAAAATCTCCTCACATAAACTTTCAGAACTGCTTTCCATCAGGCAGAGTACCTGCTGGACATTCGGATCCAGAATTAAAAAGGTAATGGAAGACCGTAAAAAGACAATCAAAAAAAGCGGTAAAAATGGTTGGAGCCAGCTCGTAATCGAATAATTAGTCATTTTAATTAGTCACATTTTTGTTATTTACCTTCACAGGTATAAATAATTTAACCGGTATTCAACCGTATCAAAATCATCCTGAACCCCTATCCCATTTCTTTAGTTAATACCTGATAATCAGCACTAAAAGTATTGAATTAATAGCGGTATCAAAGCGTATCAAAAAATTTATAAACCATTAATTATCAGTACTTTAATCAAAATTTAACTTCTAGAAAACTTGCTTTTAACATGAATTGAGTATTAACTTTACTTCATATAATATTAACAAAGCAAAAATTATGAGAAAAAAATTTACATTGCTTATGGTATTTTTCCTTTGTGCTGTATCCATCAGTATGGCGCAAAACATTACCGTAACGGGGCAGGTAAAAGATCAAAAAGGATTACCTCTTCCCGGGGTTTCTGTGAAGGTTAAAGGTACTAACCAGGGCGCGTCTACGTCAGACAATGGAGCGTTTACCATTTCAGCACCAAACAATTCTACTTTAGAATTTTCTTTTATTGGGTACAAAACGATAGAGGAAGCGGTGAATAATCGTACATCGGTTAACATCACCATGTCTGATGACAATCAACAACTCAACGAGGTAGTCGTAATTGGTTATGGTACTACAACGAAAAAAGATTTAACGACTTCAGTTGTTTCAGTATCATCAAAAGATTTAGAAAACCAACCCATCACGAATCCCTTGCAGGCTATTCAGGGTCGCGCTGCAGGCGTACAAGTGAGTTCTCAATCTGGTAAACCAGGTGCCGGAATTTCCATCAGTATCAGGGGGAATACTTCAATTACGGCTTCTAATAGTCCGTTGTATGTAATTGATGGTGTAACCTCCCGGGATGCGAGCTTTTTAAATGCGAATGACATTGAATCTATGACCATTTTGAAAGATGCATCTGCAGCCGCTATCTATGGTTCGAGCGGAGCAAATGGTGTGGTACTGATCACAACTAAAAAAGGAAGTGCCGGAAAGCTTAAAGTCGCTTTTAATGCTTTTACTGGTTTTTCTAATTTCTGGCAAAAACAAGAAGTACTTAACAATGATCAGTACATCGGCTTAATGAGAGAATTGGGTTATACTACTTTTGGCGGCAATAACAATACCGACTGGCAAAAGGAAACCTTTGGTACCGGAACGCAAAACCAATATCAGGCTTCGATTTCTGGTGGCGTAAAGGGTGGTCAGTATTACTTTTCTACAGGTTATCAGCAAGATAAAGGTGTTGTTGCCCCAGCAAAGTTAGATCGTTTAACGGCGAACTTCAATGGCTCGCAAAACATCACCCCATGGTTAAAATTAACCGGAAACGCAGTACTGACATCTAGCAATTCTATTGATGTTGGCGATAATAGCAGTGTATCTCGTGGTGGTGTTATTTTGGGTGCATTAACTACGCCTCCAACTATTGGCATTTTTGAACCAAATGGTCAGTACACGACTATTCCAAATGCCGGGGGCTGGGACAATCCATTGGCGCTCGCGTTCGGTTCTAACAATAAAAACCGCGATTTCAGGTTTATTGGTGCCTTCGGTGCGCAGTTAAACTTCACTAAAGATTTATTCTTCAAATCTACCATCAGTACAAATTCGAGAAAAAATTTCTATCGCTATTTTACGGATAATTTCTTAACCACTTATGGCCGTCAGGAAAGAGGCGTTTACAGAGACAATACCACTAACGACCAGGTTTGGCTAAACGAAAACATCTTAAACTACACTAAAAACGTGGGTAAAAATGCTTTTACCGCTACAGGGGGCTATACCATCCAATCATCAGATTATCGGTATCGCAATAATGAACAGACGCGTTTTTATGACGTTGCCGGAAACCCAACTGCACCATCAGTTGCGTTAACCATACCTCAGCGCGCGCAATGGACGAAGCAATCTTATCTTGCACGGATTACCTATGCATACGACAGCAAGTATTTATTCAGTTCTAATTTCAGGGCTGATGGATCATCCAGATTTGCAAAAGAAAACCGCTTCGGTTACTTCCCTTCATTCTCTGCAGGTTGGAGAATTTCTGGCGAGAATTTTATGAAAGGCAGCAAAACCATCAATGATTTAAAACTTCGTGGTAGCTGGGGTAAGGTAGGTAACGATGAAGGAATTGGAGATTACGCTTACTTAAAACTTTACAATGTAAATGCACAGGGTGAATATAACCTGCAAAATCCTGCTAATGATAACCTCTCGTGGGAAAAAACCACACAAACAAATATCGGTTTAGACTTATCAATGTTCAATAGCCGCATTACTTTCACAGCAGATGCTTATTTGAAGAAAACTAACGACCTTTTAATCAACGTTCAGTTGCCTCCTTCATCAGGTTTTGGAAGTCAGGCGTATAACGTTGGCTCAATGGAAAACAAAGGTTTGGAATTTGTTTTATCAACAAAAAACTATGATCGTGAAAAATTCAAATGGACTACTGATTTAAACTTTTCTATCAACCGCAACAAGGTTACCGATTTAGGTGCAACTACCCAATCGCTTAACTTTGCGGGCATCTACGAGCGTGATGATGCTGTTCGTGTAGTGGCGGGGAAACCTCTTGGAAGTTTCTATGGTTATGTATATACTGGTGTGAATCCAGCCAATGGAGCCGCACAATATGCAGATACAAACGGAAACGGCATTACGGGTTCTGCTGATCCGGGCGACAGAACTTTTATCGGCTCTGCGCAACCTAAGTTCATCTATGGCATTACCAACAATTTAACGTATGGCAACTGGGGATTAAACTTCTTCTTCCAGGGCGTTCAGGGCAGCGAATTGTTCAATGCTTCGAGAATTGATATTGAAGGAATGTTTGATTCGAAAAACCAATCTGTAGCCGTTTTAGATAGATGGACTACTCCAGGCCAGGTCACTAATATTCCAAAAGCACTAAGAAGCAGTTCAGAAAATTCACTTACTTCGAGCCGCTTTGTTGAAAATGCCTCTTATTTAAGGTTAAAAACAACTACGCTTTCTTACAGCTTCGGTCAATCTGTATTGGAAAAGCTAAAGATGAGTAAGCTTACCCTTTTTGCTACTGGTTATAACTTATTAACCTTTACTAAGTATTCAGGTCTCGATCCGGAGGTTAACGTAAATAATGCCAACGGACCATCGATGGGTGTAGATTACGGTACTTATCCACAATCCAGAAGTCTATTATTCGGAATCAATGTTGGATTTTAACAATTAAGAAAATGAAACTAAAAATATATTCATTAGTAGCGGCCGCAGCATTAACGATTACTTTGCAAAGCGGTTGCAAAAAAGATTTCCTGGAGAAACAGCCTTTTAACCAGGTTACAGCCGATGTGGCCTTTACTACAGCTGCGGGTGCAGAAAAATTAATGGCAGGCGCTTATGGCGGCATGTATAACGATTATCATATCTGGGATTACATGGTTAATGGCGATGTGATGGCAGATAACGCGTATGCGGGCGGTGATAATCCTGCAAACATCCAGATCGATTTATTCACAACTAACTCCACTAACGGAAACGTAGGTCGCGATTGGAGCGGTCTTTATTCTAATATAAAGAATACCAATGAAGTTTTAGAGAATGTTCCGAATATTCAAGATCCGGCTCTAGATGCGAATGGCAGAAGAAATCAGATTTTAGGAGAAGCTTCTACCTTGAGAGCGTACTTTTACTTCCACCTGGTGAGGCTATATGGCGGTGTTCCGCTGGTATTAAAATCACCAACTTCTTTAGAAGAAATGCAGAAATCGCGGTCCTCTGTTGAGGAGGTTTATGCGCAGATTATCAAAGATCTGGAATTTGCCTTACCAAATGTTCGTACCACGGCAGCAAATAAAGGCATCATTACAAAAGGAATTGTAAATGCATTATTGGCGAAAGTTTATGCATCTAAACCTAATCCGGATTGGGCTAAAGTACAACAATACGCAGATGCTACTATTAATGGTGGTTATAGCTTAATTGGTTCTTTTGATCAGTTATTTGATGGTGCACATAAAAACAACAGCGAATCGATCTGGGAAATGCAATACGATGGATGGGGTGGCCCGAATGGTCGTGGCAATTGGATGACTGGCGTAATCGTAGGAACTGGCTGGAAACGCTTTTGTACCCCAACAAACGACCTGATTGCTGCATTTGATGCTGAAGGTGATGCCATTCGGAAAAATTCAAGCGTAAGCTTTAAAAATGTAAGTAGCGAAGGATGGTCTGATGATTATTGGGCAAAATCAAACTATCCTTTTATCAACAAATACCGCAACGATGATTTAGCAAACTCCTATATTATTCGTTTAGCCGATATTAAATTGTTGAAAGCGGAAGCATTGAACGAGTTATCGGCATCAGGTTGGTCTGCTGCTGCTCCGGTAGTAAATGAGATTCGCCGTCGGGTAAACCTTGGGGCTACGCCTACAAATGATCAGGCTTCGATGCGTTTAGCAATTGAAAAAGAACGTCGCCTTGAACTGGCTTTTGAAGGTCACCGTTGGTTTGATTTATTAAGAACAAACAGGGCAATCCCGGTGATGAATGCGCAAAAGAATGGTAGTGGTGCAAATTTGAATTATAATGTTACCGCTGCAAAATTGCTGTTTCCGATTCCGCAAGCGGAGTTAGACAGAAACCCTAACATTCGTTAAAAGGGAATGGCAAAAAGTAGTTAAGCTTCTAAATAAGTTACGATGACTACACCTTTTTGACATCCCTTTCTTAAAAATATACTGCCTTGAGCATTTTCAAGGCAGTTTTTACAAAAATCATTCTCTATACAGATTGGTTTTCGATTTAAATTTAATACCTATGAAATTTATTTATCATTTATGTTTGGTCACCAGTGTACTTTTTACTGCCTGCGCTTCTAAAAAGCAAGTAGGTATAAATTCTAAAAATGACACTGCAGCCCTCTCTACTGTAAAAAGTGAAGTAGGGTTCTGGCTAACTAAAGGCGACCAGTCTCAACTGCTGAAGAAGCAAAATATCGCATTGAACTTTTCAGCCGCTAATCATTCTAATCCCACTATAGAAGTAAATCCAGCTACTAAATTTCAATCCATCGATGGCTTTGGCTACACCCTTACCGGCGGAAGTGCATCATTAATTAATGCATTGCCTTCAGCTGAAAAAGACAAATTACTGAACGAGCTTTTTGCAAATCAGGAAAACGCCATTCGTGTAAATTACATCAGAATAAGCATTGGCGGTTCAGATCTTAGTGCCACTCCTTTTACTTATAATGATTTAGCTGATGGACAAACCGACGAAACACTGGCCAAATTTTCCATCGAAAAAGAGCAGGCAGATTTAATTCCTGTGTTGAAAAAAATCTTGGCAATTAATCCTTCCATTAAAATCCTGGGTTCTCCATGGACGGCGCCTGCCTGGATGAAAACCAACAATAGTTTTATCGGTGGAAGTTTAAAACCCGAATATTATCAAACCTATTCAAAATACCTGGTTAAATACATCCAGGCTATGAAAGCCGAAGGGATTGTAATCGATGCCATAACCCCGCAAAATGAACCGCTGCATCCGGGTAATAACCCAAGTATGTATATGTCTGCTATAGATCAGGCAAATTTCATTAAAACGGCCTTAGGTCCTGTTTTTAAAAGTAGCGGGATCAACACTAAAATTATAATTTACGATCATAACGCTGATAAACCTGAATATCCAATCACCATTTTGAACGATCCTGAAGCTAGGAAATATGTAGATGGCTCTGCTTTTCACTTATACGCTGGTCCTATTACGGCATTAACGAAAGTGCATGAAGCACATCCGGATAAAAATGTTTACTTCACGGAGCAATGGGTTGGTGGGCCAAGCAACTTCGCCGAGGATTTGAAATGGCATGTCTCGACATTAATAATTGGCGCGACCAGAAACTGGAGTAGAAACGTTTTAGAATGGAATTTGGCGGCAGATGCAAACTACAATCCGCACACAGATAAAGGTGGTTGTACTTCATGCTTAGGGGCCATCACCATATCACCAGCAGTTAGCCGCAATGTGGCCTATTATGTAATTGGTCATGCATCAAAATTTGTTCAGGCAGGTTCGGTAAGAATTGCGTCGAACGTTACTGAAAACTTACAAAATGTGGCTTTCTTAACCCCGGAAGGCAAACATGTGCTGATTGTATGCAACAATAATAACTCAGAAACAACATTCAACATCAAATACAAAGGAAAGATGGTTACCAGTAGCCTGGATAAAGGGGCTGTAGCCACTTATGTTTGGTAAAAACTTAGTTTAATTGTCAGGACTGGCCTCGCAAATGCGGGGCTTTTCCATTTATGACTTCTCCTTATAGCTGGATAAACTTCACGCCGAGCCACATCAAAGTATTCTGGCAAGCACTTTGTAGTTGATAATCAAAAATCAACCTATGAAAAATATCATCACGGCGCTCGCCATCTTTACATCTGCATTAGCAGCTTGCCAAAGTAACAGCACCAAAACTCCGTCATCCAATGCTGAAGCTACCAAAACGGAAGATAGCCTGAAACATTGCTATCAATACATTAGCCAGAAAGATTCTGCTTTTCTAAGTTTAGAAACCAAAAATAATCAGGTAACTGGCACATTGAGTTATAATCTGTTTGAAAAGGACAAAAATAATGGCGCTGTTACAGGGATTGTTAAAGGTGATACGATTATTGCGGATTATACCTTCCAATCAGAAGGAATGACTTCTATCCGCGAAGTAGTATGGTTAAAAAAGAATGATCAACTGCTGGAGGCGACCGGTGATATTGAGGAGGTAAATGGAAAAGCAAAATTCAAAAATCTTTCCGCACTTAGTTTTGGTAAGTCGATGATTTTCAAGAAAACAGATTGCAGATAATTACCAATTACCCGGAGTATTAAGGCACTTAGATGTTCTCAAACCTTTCCCAAAAACCATCTACAGGCAATTTAGCGAATATATTTACAGGTTCTTTCTTCACCGGATGTAGGAATTGAAGTCTTCTGGCATGCAGGCAGATGCTTCCTTTTTTGCTTCCGCGGGGATAACCATATTTGTTATCGCCAACGATCGGGCAGCCCATAGAAGAAAGTTGGACCCTGATTTGATGTGAGCGACCAGTAAGCGGATCAACTTCAATCAGGTAAAACTCGCCCACTTTTGCCAACAGTTTGTAAGACAACTCTGCTCGCTGAGAACCCTGAACTTCAGATTTGTAATAAGTAACTACATTCTTCTGGGGGTTCTTAATTAACCAATGAATTAACGTTCCTGATTCATTTTCAGGCTTATTCTTAACCACGGCCCAGTACGTTTTCTTCACTTCACGGTTTTTAAAAGCGGCATTCATCCGTTCTAAAGCTTTACTGGTTTTCGCAAAAAGAATTACCCCACTCACCGGCCGATCCAAACGATGAACCACACCTAAGAATGCGCCATTGGGCTTATTATATTTGTTGGCGATATACTTTTTTACCTGCTCATCCAAAGGCTCATCGCCGGTTTCATCAACCTGCACAATGTCGCCCGCCCGCTTGTTAATGGCGATTAAATGGTTATCTTCAAAAAGTATGTCTCGATCGGTAACTGGCATTTGGAGTTGAAGGGGTTAGCAGGTTAGGCGGTTATAGGTTAGGCAATTATTTGTGAACACAGATTGTCGACTTAGTACTTTGAACTCTTGACTCCAGACTAAAAACTCCAAACCTAATACTGTTCTTTTTCGCTCGGGAAATCATTGCTTTTCACATCACGGATGTAAGATTGCGCTGCGCCTAAGATATCATCATATAAATTGATGTATTGGCGGAGAAATCTCGGTTTAAAACCTTTAGTCAGGCCAATCATATCATTCACAACTAAAACCTGTCCATCGCAACCGTTACCGGCACCAATGCCAATGGTTGGAATATGCAGGCTTTCTGAAACTTCCCTTCCCAATGCAGCAGGGATTTTTTCTAACACAATGGCAAAACAGCCAGCGGCCTGCAAGGCTAACACATCTGTTTTAAGTTTATTGGCTTCTTCTTCTTCTTTCGCACGTACGGTATAGGTACCGAATTTATAAATCGATTGTGGCGTTAAACCCAGGTGACCCATTACCGGAATACCAGCCGTAATAATACGTTGAACCGATTCTATAATTTCTTCTCCCCCTTCTAGTTTCACCCCATGTGCACCGGATTCTTTCATGATTCTGATGGCAGAATTCAGTGCTTCTTTAGAGTTTCCCTGGTAAGAACCAAAAGGCAAATCAACCACCACAAAAGCACGTTTAACCGCTCTGATTACAGAGGCAGCATGATAAATCATCTGATCTAACGTAATAGGTAAAGTGGTTTCATGCCCAGCCATCACATTCGAAGCGGAATCGCCAACTAGTAAAACATCCAGTCCGGCATCATCTAAAATGGTTGCCATTGAATAATCGTAAGCGGTTAGCATGGATATTTTTTCACCACGCTGTTTCATTTCCTGCAAAATGTGTGTGGTTATTCTTTTAATTTCTTTATGTACCGACATTGGTTTTGTTTTGGTGCCTCAAAAGTATTGTTTTTTCTTTAATTAAGCTGAAAGACTAAAGCTATCTCAACGAGAAATCATTTTTTATTCAAATCAGCGTCACACCTTTTAGCATTCGTCTTTCTGCTTTTATCTTAAACCTTATTTTACTTTTTTCTTTAATTTTCAATTCATAAACGCTATCTTTGTACCCCGAAATGGAAGGGATATATTCATCTTTTTTTGCACCCAGCAAAAACAGCTTAACTGCTGAGAGAAACCCTTTTTTCAAGTCTTTTTCAACTCAAAATCCATATTGTAATTACCATGACTAACTACACCAAGTTACCTGCGATTTTATTACTGGCCGATGGCACTGTTTTTCACGGCAAAGCTGCCGGAAAAATCGGAACCACTACTGGCGAAATTTGTTTTAATACCGGGATGACAGGTTACCAGGAAATCTTTACCGACCCAAGTTATTTCGGACAGATCATGGTTACAACCAATTCTCATATTGGTAATTATGGCATCCAGAAAGAAGAAATCGAATCTGATTCGATTAAAATTGCAGGTTTAGTTTGTAAAAATTATAACATCGTTTACAGCCGTAAACAAGCCACAGAATCTATTCAGGACTATTTCCAGAATGATAATCTGGTTGCAATTTCTGATATTGATACCCGTGCCCTGGTACGTCACATCAGAGATAAAGGCGCAATGAATGCCATTATCTCATCAGAAATTACAGATCTTGATGAATTGAAACAAAAGCTTGCTGAAGTTCCTTCGATGGAAGGTTTAGAACTTTCTTCTAAAGTAAGTACAACTGAACCTTATTTCTACGGTAACCCGGAAGCAAGTTTAAAAGTGGCTGCATTGGATTTAGGGATTAAGAAAAACATTTTGCGCAGCTTCGAAAACCGCGATATTTATGTTCAGGTTTTCCCTGCAAAAACCAAGTTTGCGGAAATGGAAAAATTCAGTCCTGATGGTTATTTCATTTCAAACGGCCCCGGCGATCCCTCGGTAATGCCATATGCAGTTGAAACCATTAAAGAAATTTTAGAGGAAGATAAACCTTTATTCGGAATTTGTTTAGGTCACCAGTTATTGGCAGAAGCAAATGGTATCGGTACCATGAAAATGTTTAATGGTCACCGCGGTTTAAACCATCCTGTAAAAAACATCATCAAAAACCATTGTGAAGTTACTTCTCAAAACCACGGTTTTGGAGTGGTGCCGGATGAGGTTAGAAACTCAGATAAAGTAGAAATTACCCACATCAACTTAAATGATAAATCTATTGAAGGTATCCGTGTAAAAGGTAAAAAAGCATTTTCAGTTCAATATCACCCTGAATCTTCTCCAGGCCCACATGATTCCCGCTATTTATTCGATGATTTCGTTGATGTAATGACAGGTAAACTGGCTTGGTAATGGAGTTGTAAGTTACAGGTTGCGGGTTACAAGTTGTAGGTTACAGGTCTAATATTACAGAATGTAACGCATAATTACATGGTATAAGTTTTCACTTTATGTTTCTGCACCCAGACTTTCAACTTTGAACCTTTAACTTTCAACTTTAATAAAAATGCGAATCCAACCTGATTCGCATTTTTATTTAATCATATTTCCCATTTACTGATCAAATTCACGGTCAATTCATTTAAAGCTCCTTATCTTCGCTTATGGAAACAAACAAAGCCATTATCAGCGTTAAAAACCTGGTAAAAAAGTACGATGATTTCATTGCCGTTCAGGATTTAAGTTTTGAAGTCTATGAAAATGAAATCTTTGGTTTGCTCGGTCCTAATGGCGCCGGAAAGACCACGACACTGGAAATTATTGAGAGACTACGTGATAAAACATCAGGTGAGATCATTGTAGATGGCTTGTCTGTTGATCAACATGCAAATGCGATTAAACAAATTATTGGCGTACAATTGCAGGCAGCAGGGTATTATCCAAATTTAAATCTGATTGAGTTAATTGAACTTTTCGCAGGCCTATATGGCGCTGATATTAAGCCGATGGAAATGCTGGAGAAAGTTAACCTTCAGGATAAAGCAAAAGCAAAATACAAAGCCCTTTCCGGCGGACAAAAACAACGTTTCTCAATCGCTACCACACTAATCAATCAACCCAAAATTATCTTCTTGGATGAGCCAACAACAGGTTTGGATCCGCAGGCCCGGCGAAATTTATGGGATTTAATTATTCAGATCAGAAATGCCGGAACGACAGTTGTAATCACTACACACTATATGGATGAAGCAGAACAGCTCTGCGATCGGGTAGCTTTTGTAGAACGCGGAAAAATTATTGCTGTTGATACACCGGATAATCTCATCGATCAATTGGTTAGTAGCGGCTTCGAACGGAAAAAAGAAGTTAAAAAAGCCAACCTGGAAGATGTATTTATCAGCCTTACCGGAAAAGAATGGCGGGAATAGCCCATTAGCAAAAAAAGAATAAAAAGCTTTCAACGGTACAGATTCTGTTGGGATCAATTACATAAACAAACCAGATTTACCAATAACCAGACTAAAAAGCTGGTAAATAATATAATTCATATGAATGATGGAAATTCAAGTTCTCTTTTAGGAACAGAAAGATCTACCAAAACTGTGCGGTACAGCAATACCAAAGCGACTTTGGCACTGGCAAAAGCAAGTTTCCGTTCTATTATGCGAAGCCCGTCTGCTGTGGTTTTCACACTGGCTTTCCCACTGATTTTCATTTTAGTTTTCGGATTTCTTGGCGGTGGCGGTACCCGCATTGACGTAGGAATTACACCCGGATCTGATATCAACAACCCGGTGGAAACCATGCTGGAAAAGACAGGGATGATTCGTCTGGTGAAAGATAAATCAAAAGAAGAGTTTGCGAAGTTACTCGAAAAAGGAAACGTAGATGCGATGATCGATGTGCACAGAAAAGTGAATACCGCTGCTTACTCCGTTAACGTGGTTTATACATCTGCATCCCGGGATAAAGGTGGCATCCTGAAATCAGTTTTAAATAACCTATTTTATGATAAAACATTAAAGCCAACAGTTGCAGAAATTAAAGAAAGTACCATCACCGGCAGGGAATATAAGACCATCGATTTTATTTTGCCAGGCCAGCTTGGATTCTCTTTATTAAGCACCGGCGTATTTGGTACAGCTTTCGTCTTTTTAAGCTTGCGCCAAACGCTGGTCATTAAACGTTTCTTCGCTACGCCGGTAAAGCGATCGAGCATTGTAATAGGTGAAGGAATTGCCAGAATAGGTTTTGCGCTCATTGGCGCTTTATTTATTATCGTTCTGGGCCACTTCTTCTTTGGTTTAACACTCGTTCATGGAGTCGTCACGGTGATTAATATGTTGCTGCTGGCCACGATGGGGATTATTGTTTTTATGGGTTTTGGCTTTATCATTTCAGGCATTGCAAAAAGCGAGAGTATGGTCCCTCCTATTTCCAATATTGTTACTTTACCACAGTTTTTATTGTCGGGAACATTCTTCTCTATTGAAGCTTTTCCAACTTGGTTACAACCCATCAGCAGGGCTTTGCCACTAACTTATTTAAATGATGCCATGCGGAAGGTTGCTTTCGAAGGAATGGGCTTGTGGGATGTGAAATTCCAGATTATGATTTTGATGATCTGGGGAATTGTGATCTATGCCGTTGCAGTAAAAGTATTTAAATGGGAATAATGATGCTCAAATCATTAACTTTTTTTAACTTTTGACTTGAACCGAATCAGGTACTTTTGTTTAATGAAAAAACTGTTGATCATTTGCGCGGCCTTATTTGTTTCTTTCAACACATTCGCACAATTCAAATTTCTATCGAATAATTCCTCTAATGAGTATGATGCAAAGCTATTTGTTGCCGATTGCAACGATGGCCATTGCGAAGGGAAAGCAACTATTGTGCTCTACGACAAAATCTCGGGAGATGATATTCAAACCTTTCACTCGCTCGACCTGGATTTCAGTTTAACAGCTAAACAAGATGCCAGAATCGGCTGGATAGATCTTGGAAAATACCAGAGTCCGCTTATTTTTGGCGACTTTAATTTTGATGGTTTTGAAGACGTTGCGATTAGAAACGGCAACAATGGAGCTTATGCCAGTCCGTCTTACGATGTTTACCTGGCTGGCAAAAACAGAAAATTTATCCTGGATCAGAACTTTACTAAACTGGCAAGTGAAAACCTTGGTATGTTTGAAGTTGACCGGAAGAAGAAGCAAATCAGCATCGATCAAAAAAGCGGATGTTGTTACCATAAAACAACTACTTATGCCGTTGATGCTAAAAAAGGCCTGATTGAGGTAGCCTCCGTAATTGAAGATTCGAGCATTGGAGACGACGTCACCGTGATTACTCAAAAATTAACCGGAGGCAGAATGCAAAAGAGCATCCAAAAATTTAAGACAAAAGATTATTACGCTGAGCAGTAAAGCTTAAAGCGCTGCTTTCACCAGGAAGGGAAGAATTTCTTTCTGGAAACTCACAAAATTCTTTCTAACGTCAGAATCACTTACTGAAGTAAATGCGAACGAAAATACGATGCTTTTACTTGCTTTCAATAAAAAGGCCAAGCCCTCTCTTCTGGCTGGATTATTCTTGAAGTTATCCAGTTCCAGATAAGCTGCTAATAATAAAGCTTCCAATTGATCTGATAAATGTTTCAGAAACTCCTGCGAATTGGCATTTTCACGAACAAAATCCCATCCGATAAATTCATTGCAAGCGGTGAACGATAGTCGGCTGGTCTTCATTACTAAAGCTTTTAAATGTTCCTCTTCAGAACCATAACTTACTTTATTGTTAATGATTTCGTGCAGATTTTGATCAAGATAATCCATCAGGATACTATCTAAAACCTGTTCTTTGCTTTCAAAATATTTATATATGGTCGCCTTAGCTATCCGGGCCTTCTTAGCAATTTCGTTCACACTGGTTTTGTGGTAACCGTATTTCCTAAAAAGTTCTTTGGCAGCCTTTTTTACTGTTTCTTTTATTTTTTCAGCTTCCATTAATTACTTACGTTTAATAGTACATTTCCTTGTAAGGAAATGTTGTAAATTTTAAGATTTTTCTCTGCCGGTGCTTTCTGTGGTGTACCATCAAGCAGTAAGAATTTTGCGCCTGAGCAAGGGTCTGTGGCAGTTATACTTCCTTCATCAGGAACAATAGCGCATTTTTTTTCAGGATTAACAGTACTGCATCGATCGAAAGCTACAAAACTACCTGACGATAACCTAACAATTATTAATCCGGCTACACCTTGATTAGGCACCAATAGTATTCCGTTTTTTGCCTGCAAACTAAATTGGGTAAGGGTAACATTATAATTAACCACTACTTCCGGCACATAGTTTTGCTCTTTTCCACAGCCGGAAAGTAAAACAAGGATAATAACCAGACTATATAGGTATCGCATTATTAAATTAGGGCCGATTTAAATTGTTTTAAGAAACGTGCGTCATTTTCTGAGAACAAACGCAAATCCTTAATGACATACTTTAAGTTGGCAATTCTTTCCATCCCCATCCCGAAAGCAAAGCCGCTGTATTTTTTAGCATCAATACCACAGTTTTCCAAAACATTTGGATCAACCATTCCACAACCTAAAATCTCTACCCAACCACTATATTTACAAAGCTGGCAACCTGCACCTTTACAAATGGTGCAGGAAATGTCCATTTCTGCAGATGGTTCTGTAAAAGGGAAATAAGACGGACGGAAACGTACTTTTGTACCTTCACCATATAACTCCTGGACGAAATAAAATAAGGTTTGCTTAAGATCGGCGAACGATACATTTTCATCAACATATAAGCCCTCAATTTGATGGAAAAAACAATGTGCTCTTGCAGAAATTGCTTCGTTGCGGTAAACCCTGCCTGGCATAATCGCCCTGAATGGCGGTTGCCCCTGTTCCATCATGCGCACCTGAACAGATGAGGTATGTGTTCTCAGTGCTATATCGCCTTTTTCACCACCTTTTTTGATAAAGAAAGTATCTTGCATATCTCTCGCCGGGTGCTCTTCCGGAAAGTTTAATGCGGAGAAGTTATGCCAGTCGTCTTCAATTTCCGGTCCTTCGGCAACCGTAAAACCAAGTTTAGCAAAAATTTCTACTATCTCACGGCGAACCAGTGCCAGGGGATGACGGGAACCAATTTCAAAACCTTCACCAGGTAAGGTTAAATCCTGTTCGTTCACCGCAGTTTGCGACTGACTGCTTTCGTTCGCTTCTTTTAACGTGATGTATTTTGATTCAGCAAGTTGTTTAAATTCATTTAAAACCTTCCCTAAAGATTTTTTTTCTTCAATGGAAACGGACTTAAATTCGTCGAAAATCTCTTTTATAACGCCTTTACTTCCTAAGTATTTAATACGGAACTGTTCTAATTCATCTGCTTTTTCAGTTACAAAAGCATTAATTTCTTCCGAGTATAGTGTGATCTTATCCTGCAACATGGGTTCAAATATACGGCAAAATATCGTGAAAATTTAAACTTAGCGGGTTCAAAAATTCTGTTTACCATATCGCCACAAAAGAAAATGAACTCAAAACAAAAAAAGCCACATTGACAAGGCTCAGGAAAAAATTTAGAGATAACGGGAGTTTTAATTCCGGGAAGAATATGAATGTATACAAACTGAAAAAGCGGTATCAAGAACTTAAAATGTAGGCCTAAAGGATAATTTATTCATTGAAACATAGGCAATAACAATATACGTTAATAATAAGCCTGTCGAAGGCTTGTTAAAAATATTCTTAACAATACTTCGACAAGCATAATATGTAAATCTCCCTGTAGATCAACAATATCAAACAGTATATTATAGCATTAAATTACACCCAATTCTTTACCCACTTTGGTGAAAGCGGCAATTGCTTTATCCAGGTGATGTTGCTCATGTGCGGCAGAAAGCTGAACACGGATTCTGGCTTTACCTTGTGGCACAACCGGGTAGAAGAAACCAATCACATAAATACCTTCATCCAGCATTTTAGCGGCAAAGTTTTGTGCAATCTTCGCATCATACAGCATTACCGGAACAATTGGGTGGAAGCCTGGTTTGATGTCAAATCCTGCCTCAATCATTTTTTCACGGAAGTATTTTGTATTGCCTTCCAACTTATCTCTTAACGAAGTGGTTTCGCTTAACATATCCAATACCGCAATAGATGCTCCTGCAATAGCCGGAGCCAAGGTATTTGAGAATAAATATGGACGAGAGCGTTGGCGTAACATATCGATAATTTCTTTTCTGCCGGAAGTGAAACCACCAGATGCTCCACCTAAAGCCTTCCCTAAAGTACCGGTAATAATATCAATGCGATTCATCACGTTGAAATGTTCATGCGTTCCGCGACCCGTTTTACCAATAAAGCCAGAGCAATGTGATTCATCAATCATAATCAATGCCTCATATTTATCAGCTAAATCGGCTATTTTATCTAACGGAGCAACCGATCCATCCATTGAAAAAGCACCATCAGTTACAATGATTCTATGGCGACAATCTTTCGCTGCAATTAACTGTTTTTCTAAATCTTCCATATCCGCATTTTTATAGCGGAACCGCTGTGCTTTACACAAACGAACGCCGTCTATAATGGAGGCATGGTTTAATTCATCAGAAATAATGGCATCCTCAGCATTGAATAATGGCTCAAAAACGCCACCGTTAGCATCAAATGCAGCAGCATATAAAATCGTATCTTCCGTACCCAGAAACTCAGATATTTTTGCTTCTAATTCTTTATGAACATCTTGAGTCCCGCAAATAAAGCGAACAGACGACATGCCATAACCGTGATCATCAATTGCTTTTTTTGCAGCTTCAATTACCTTAGGATGTGAAGAAAGGCCTAAATAATTATTTGCACAAAAGTTGATCACCTCTGCGCCTCCGCTTACCTTAATATCAGCACCCTGAGGGGTAATAATGATGCGTTCGCGTTTAAACAATCCCGCGTTTTCAATTTCTTCAAGCTCTTTTTGAAGAACAGGTTGTAAAGTTTTGTACATGGCTTTTTAATGTTGATTATGCCCCAAAGTTATAAAAAACGACAATGTATTTTCTTGTAAGGGTTCATATTTAATTTCAGTTCGCCTAACCGAAAAATGAGTAATAATAATACGATATCCTCAGTATTACAAACGAACTAAACAAAATGAATAAATCTACAAAAAACAGATAACCCACTTAAAAACTGAATAAAACGAACTGACTATCAACACTAAACCACCTTTAACTTTGAAACAGTTTAATGCATCAGTTAGTCAGTTATCTTTTCGTTTAGTGCCATGTCAGGAAATATCAAATGGATTTTAGTGATTTTAACAACCATAATGTCGATAATAGACTCATCTGCTCAAGTAGTGAGGGGATGCAGAAGGGCAGGATTAATTTATATAACCCCTCCTGCAGGGTTATACGGATGGACAGGAGGAATATCTGAAACCTGCCCGCCAAACGCAACAAGAACTACTCAATATACTCAGTTTGTACAAAATGCTTCAGGATCTCCCTCCTGCCCTGTAGGTTTGCTAAGCCTGGGAGGCACCGGCACATCGGTAGATTACCGGCTATTAAACTGTCCGATTGATGGTTGGATTACTTTGCTCTTACTACCCGCAGCATTTGCCGGAATCTTAGTGATCAGAAGATCGCAGATAAGTTAAAATTTTAGCTGTAGTTATCCAAACTCAGCCAATCTCCTTATTACATTGGTTTGATAAGTCGCAATACTTTCTTTGTGTTCTCCCTACCAACGATCTCCACCACTATAAAGCACGTACGTATACTACCTCATCGAATATTAGTATAACTGTGCTTTCTGATCAATTTCTGCCTTTAAAAGCTTTTACCTAACGCACAGCAACCATATTTTATGTCGAAAGATTGTATGATAAAATAGCATTTATAAACTTTTTATTCATCTTAACAAACTTTAACATCGAAAATCTGTATAGTCTTAAAACTTATTCGATATTTATAGCTTACTAATCATTAATATGTTAAAAATTTACGCACTCATTTTGTTTTGCGGTCTTACTAATTTTTCGTTTGCCCAGCAACAAACCGTTTCGGGCACCATACGGGATACGGGCGGACAACCAGTACCATTTGCATCTGTTTATTTAAAAAACACAACCATAGGCACCTCAGCCAATATTGATGGAAAATATATACTGAAGCTGGATAATGGAGAATATACGCTTAGTTTCAGGGCAGTAGGTTTTAAACAACAGGAAAATATAGTTAACGTAAAAGGTAATATGACTTTAGACGTTAAATTATCTTCTGAAAGTTATACATTGGATAATGTAACCATTAAAGCAAATGCGGAGGACCCTGCGTTTGCAATCATTAGGAAGGCAATATCAATGAGAAAAGAACACCTCAATGAGGTTAATGAATTTTCTGCTGATGTCTATATTAAAGGTGTTCAGCGGCTAAAGGGTGCGCCGAAAAAATTCATGGGAAGAGACATCAAAAAGGTGATGGATTTAGATACCAACAGAAAAGGAATTATCTATCTTTCGGAGTCTCAGAGCAAATTTAATTTCCGACGTCCCAATGATGTTCATGAGGAAATGATCTCTTCAAAAGTTGCCGGCACAAATAGCGCATTCAGTTTTAACAAGGCCTCCGATTTAATTATCAACTTTTATGATAATTATCTTCTGGAAAATAAGCTGAGTACCAGGGGTTTCATCTCACCAATTGCTGATAACGCATTATTTTACTATAAATATAAATTACTGGGCGAGACCAATGAAAACGGTATACTGATCCACAAAATTGAAGTTATCCCAAGACGTACTTACGACCCTGCTTTCAGGGGAATAATTTACATCATTGATGAAAGCTGGAGAATTTATAATACCGATTTATATTTAACCAAAAGTGCTGGTATTAATTTTATTGATACCCTGAATATTAATCAGCAATTCACCAGGGTTAACGAGGTTTATATGCCAACAAGCGTTAACTTTCAGTTTAATGGCAATGTTCTTGGCTTTAAATTCGCAGGTTATTTTGTTGGTATTTACAGCAATTACAACCTGAATCCTAAATTCCCTAAAAACTTTTTTAATGGAGAAATCCTGAAGGTTACCAAAATGGTTAACAAGAAGGATTCTCTTTATTGGAGCAACAATCGCCCCATACCCTTAACGCCGGATGAAAAACTGAATTATATTAAAAAAGACAGTATAGCAAAGCTTAAAGAATCTAAAAAATACCTCGATTCACTTGAGCGAGACAATAATAATTTTAGCGTCGGGAAGCTATTGCTGCAAGGCTATAGCATCAATGATCGATATGACAAGGAATATTATTCATTTGATGCCATCCGAAGATCTATTTTCTATAATACCGTAGAAGGACTTGTGCTCCGGTATGGCGTAACGTATCGAAAAGAACTGGAGAACAATGCTTCTTATAACATCAGACCAGAAGTGAGATATGGGTTTGCCAATAAAAAATTAACAGGGAGTTTAACTGGAAATTATTTTTATGACCCAACAAAAAGGGCTAGTGTAGGTGCTTCATTTGGAAATGGTATTTTCGATATGAATAACTTAGGATCGATGACTCCTTTTGGGAACACAGTTAACTCTTTGCTTTATGAAAAGAATTTCCCGAAATATTACGAGAAAAGTTTTGTTAATATCAATACCAGCAGAGAGCTAAGCACTGGTCTTCAAGCTAATCTGGCCGTGGATTACAGCAGAAATCATTATTTAACCAATAGTACAGATTTCAAATTCTTTGATAACAAGGAACGTGAATTCACCTCCAATAACCCATTCAGTCCGGAGGTGGAAACCCCTTTATTTCCAACCTATACTTCGTTAAGTGCAACCGCAAGTTTAACTTATACCATCGGACAGCAGTACATCACCAGGCCTGACGGTAAATTTTATACCGAATCGAAATTTCCAAAAATTACCGTACTCTATAAAAAAGGATTTAATGGTGTTCTGGGAAGCGATATCGATTACGACTTTGTAAAAGTAGAAGTTCAACAAGATAGAATTGGATTGGGCCTTTGGGGCTATACCTCATTTATGGCGGGTGCAGGTATGTTTTTAAACAACAGTAAAATGTATTTCCCAGAGTACAAACATTTCTCAGGTAACATTTCAACCATTTTCCCACCTAATATCAGAAAATTTCAATTCCTGGATTTTTATCAGTTCAGCACCAACAAAGAATATTTCGAGGCACACCTTGAGCATAATTTTGCAGGCTTCTTTACCAACAAAATCCCATTACTGCGTAAATTAAAATTACAGGAATTTGTAGGGGGAAATTACCTTACCCAGCCTGACAAGAAAAATTATAAGGAATTTTACTTCGGATTGGAACGTTTGATTTTGAGAGCAAGCTATGGCTTTTCCTATGATGGGAACCACAAAATTAATCAGGGTTTCAGAATTAGCTACGGATTTTAATAGCATCCGCTTGTTGCAATGATCCTTAATGTAAGTATTTTTTATGAAAAAAAACCGTTAATCTGAATACTAAAATTAACCCCTCATTAAATTAAAATTCTTACTATATTTCGTGACGAAGATTTGACATACCGAATGAGATTATTTTTAAAGCTGCTCTTACTGGCTTTTTTAGGGGGAATTAATGCGCAGGCACAACAATTATTTACGTTAACAGGTAAAGTTACAGATGGAAAAGGTATTCCCGTTCCTTTTGTAACCATCTACGTTAATACCACAACAAAAGGTACTTCATCTAATATAGAAGGAAATTATAAGTTAAACCTTCCGCCAGGTAAAACCGATCTGCTTTTTACTGCCGTAGGTTTTGAATCCAAGCTATTAAGCACTACTTTATTTGATCACAAATCATTGAACATCGAACTCACTTCAAAGGTTTTCACTTTAAATGATGTGGTGATAGGACGCAATAATAAGGAGCAAGATACTGCGGATGAAATTATCAGAAAAGCCATTAAAAACAGAGAAATCTATCTCAATGAAGTTGAAGCTTTTACCTGCGATGTTTATACCAAAGGCGTGCAGAAACTACTTTCCTCACCCAAGAAATTTTTTGGCCGGGATGTTAGTAAAATTTTAGACTTAAATGATAAAGGACAGGGTATTATTTACCTTTCTGAAACGGTATCGAAGCTGGATTTTCAGCGGGAAAATAAGATTAAAGAAGTAATGGTCTCTTCAAAAGTGGCCGGTAACGATAACGGATTCAGTTTCAATAAGGCCTCAGACCTAACTATTAATTTTTATAGAAATGTAGTACTGGAAGATAAACTGAATGTGAGGGGCTTTATTTCTCCCATTGCAGATAATGCTTTTTCATATTACCGTTTTAAATTACTGGGTACCAATAAGGATGAAGACGGGCAAACCATTAGTAAAATAGAGGTTAAGCCCAAAAGGATCAGCGATCCGGCATTTACAGGAGAAATTTATATTTCAAATGGCAGCTGGCGGTTAAATTCAGTAAATTTATATCTGACTAAAAAATCAGGAATTGAATTTATAGATACTTTAAACATCAAACAACAACTGGTTTTAATCAATAAAATAGCCGTTCCATCATCCGTTCAGTTTGATATAAAAGGCAAGGTACTTGGTTTTAAGTTTTCGGGTTATGCTGTCGGTGTTTATAAAAACTATAATGTAGAACCTGCTTTTAATAAACGTTTTTTCAGCAACGAAATCTTGCGGATAAATGCTTCTTCTAATAAAAAAGATTCCTTATACTGGGTCAAATCCAGGCCTGTACCCCTTACCTTTGAAGAAACCGAAAATTATACAAAAAAGGATAGTGTAAGCCGGCTGAAATCATCTAAAAAATACCTGGATTCAGTTGATAACGTCAAAAACAAATTCAATCTCACCCAAATACTCATTACACCTTACGTATATTACCATAGTTATAATAAAAAGAGCATTACTTACGATCCAATTTTTAAAAGCGTCTTCTACAATACTATCGAAGGGGTAGCTTTAAGATATGCTGTTTCACTGAAGCAGGGCTTTAACGATGGTCGCTACTACTCTGTAAGGCCAGAAGTGCGTTATGGTTTTGGCAACAGGCATTTTAATGGAAATATCCAGGCAAAATATTTTTATGACCCCATTAAAAATGGAATGATCAGTTTTGGTTTTGGAACAGAGGTAGCAAACCTAAACTCGCTGAGGCAAACGAATCTTTTTCGCAACAGCATTAACGCATTGGTATTTGGACGAAACATCTCCAAATTTTATGAGAGGCGCTACCTAAACATCCAGGCAAGCAGAGAATTTGCACCAAGCTTTGAGCTAAAGGTTACGGCAGACTATGCCGAACGCGAGGCGCTGTTAAATTCAAGTTTTCTAACATTTGGTAAAACAAATGAGTTTACCGCGAATGATCCTTTTAAACCATTGGATAATCAAAGTCTTCTTTTCCCGAAACATACCGGCTTTATCATTACCGGAACGCTGGCCTATTCTATTGCACAAAAATATATTACCCGGCCAGATGGACGTTTTTATATAGAAAGCAAATACCCCCGCCTGGAAATTACCTATAGAAAAGGGATACCGAATTTCTTTAATTCTGATGTAAATTACGATTTCCTATCTGCCGAAATATTCCAGAAGGATGTTCATTTCCTGCTATTGGGAAAATCTTCTTTTCTTATCGGCGCCGGAAAATTTTTAAACGCAAAACAATTATATTATCCAGACTGGAAACACTTCAGGGCAAACCAGTCTTTAATTTTCGATGCGGATGTACGGAACTTTCATTTTCTGGATTTTTATTTATTCAGCACAACCAAGCAGTATTTTGAAGCACATTATCAACATAATTTTGGATCTTTCTTCATCAGTAAAATACCGCTTCTGCGGAGATTGAAAGTGGAGGAAATTATCGGCGGTGCCTACCTTACTTCACCTGAAAAAAGAAACTACAGTGAATTTTATTTTGGCTTTAAAAGACTAAACTTCAGAATTGATTATGGCTATGCTTTCGATTCGAATAAAAGAATACAAAAGGGTTTTAAATTATCTTATGAGTTTTAACAGTTGATTAATCAGCTGCTGCTGATTGGAACAATAACATTTATATAGATTCCGCTCTATTCAACCGCTAATGCGGAACTAAATAGCAGAGGCTCTTTTAAGCTTCAGGATTATTCTTTATCTTTGTCCCGCTTTAAACGCCGTTTGCAACGGTATCAACAGCATTATGAAAAGATATCAAACCATACTTTACTATTGCTATAGTCACATAGCAGATGCAGAACAATTCGCTGCAGATCACCTTAAATTTTGTAAATCTTTAGACCTGGTTGGTCGCATTATCGTTGCCGATGAAGGTTTAAACGGAACCGTTTCGGGCTCCCCAGAATCTTGTGAGGCGTATATGAAAGCCATCCACGCTGATGAGCGTTTCGCGAAAACAGAGTTTAAGATTGATGAAGTAGAAGAGCCATCTTTCTTAAAAATGCATTGCCGCTACAAATCTGAAATTGTTCACTCGGGTTTGCGAGACACTTCTATCATTAATCCAAATAAAAAAACAGGTAAACACCTGGAGCCTGTAGATTTCATGGCCATGAAGGATGATGAAGATGTAGTCATTTTGGATGTGCGTTCAAACTATGAACACAATCTTGGAAAATTTAAAAATGCCATTACACTGGATATCGAAAATTTCCGGGATTTCCCAGAGCAAATTAATCAGCTTGCGCAATACAAAGACAAAAAGATTTTAACGTATTGCACAGGCGGTATTAAATGCGAAAAAGCATCAGCACTACTTTTACACCACGGCTTTAATGATGTTTATCAATTACATGGTGGAATTATAAAATACGGGAAAGAAGCCGGCGGTAAAGATTTCGAAGGAAAATGTTATGTTTTCGATAACCGGATTGCTGTTGATGTTAATCAGGTAAATCCTACAATTGTATCGGTTTGTTACAACTGTGGCAAAACCACTCCAAAAATGATTAACTGTGCAAATCCAGAATGCAATGAGCACATTACACAATGCGATGATTGTGGAGAAGAACTACAAGGTTGCTGCTCAACAGCGTGCACTACAAACCCTCGCAAGCGACCATATGATGGCACCGGATATTACGTAAAAGTTCCGCAGCCGGTGGCTAAGAAAGCTGAAATGGTGAAGTTGATGCCCTTGGTTGATGGTCAATAGCTTAGGTAGAATTCATAAACTATTATTAATGGGATAAATAACAGTTAATAGATATGAGAAGCGCTCATTCTTGCATTTTATACTTGAATTCATCTTATGGCACGCCGCAATCAACTATTTTCAACCATTTATAAAAAACGCTATGGCTTTTAAATTTGAAGAATTAAAGGTATGGCAGATTTCTTTAAGACTAAGTAATGAAATAGATATAATTGCAAAAAATTTTCCTAAAATAGAACTTTTCAGCTTATCTAATCAAATTAAAAAAGCCGCAGATTCAGTTAACCTCAATATTGCGGAAGGCTGTATGGGGCAATCGAAAGCCGAATTTTCAAGGTTCTTAACCTACTCTATTTGATCCTGACCTGAAGTTGTAAGTTGTTTATTTATGGCATCATCAAGGAGTTATATATCAGAAGCTGAATTTAAAAGACTTTATATTGAATACGAACAACTTTGCAAAATGATATCTAAGCTGAAGAGCTCGTTATAATTTTCAAATTACCAATATGCTTATGGACTAATCGCTATCAACTATAGACCATTAACCAGTTAGCTCAATAATTAAACCATCAACTAACAAGCATCCAATATTTTTCGTTTACTTTGTAGCGCAATGGCTTAACCATATCCCATTATATGTTCCGCATATTACGTCTGTTTTTATTATTTTTCCTGCTATCCAACTATAGTTTTGCATCCGATATTAAAAGTATCGGTGTTCCTTATATTGAAAATTATTCAAAATCTGTTTATGGTGCAGGGAATCAGAACTGGAGCATAGCAAAAGATCAGCAAGGCGTAATGTATTATGGCAATGCCGAAGGCTTACTCACTTTTGATGGAAAGTATTGGCAAAAATACAGAATGCCAAACGGACAAATTGTTAGATCTGTAGCAACAGATAACAGGGGCAAAATTTACACCGGCTGCTTCGGCGAATTCGGATACTGGGCAATTAAAGACAATAAACTAACCTATCACTCGCTTACTTCGCTATTACCAAAAGGTTCAAGAATTACTGATGAAGTCTGGAAAATTTATATCGATCGTGACCGCATAATTTTCCAAACGTTTTCAAAAATATTCGTTTATCAAAACAATAAGATTTCGATCGTATCATCTCCTAAATCATTACTTTTTCTTCACAAAGTAAATAACCGGTTTTTCGTAGAAGTGTTAGAAAACGGCTTACATGAACTGGTTGGAAATAAGCTGGTTTATCTGCCAAAAAGTGATCAGCTGGGTAAACAAGGTATTTTATCTATTCTTCCCTATAAAAATGGAGGATTGTTAATCGGCACAAGCAAAAACGGACTGTTTACTTATGACGGAAAAACATTTAGTCCGCTTAATACACCAGCTAATGATTTCTTAAAAACCTATCAGCTGAATAACGGCGTTAGGCTGCTTGGAAAATATTATGCCTTCGGAACCATCTTAAATGGTTTAATAATTATCGATGAAAATGGAAATGTCGTTCAGAAAATTAATAAATCCAGCGGACTTCAAAATAATACCGTTTTAAGCCTGTATGCTGATGATGAACAAAATCTTTGGGCAGGATTAGATAATGGAATCGACCGGATTGAGTTGAATTCACCACTCTACTTTTACTTCGATAAAACCGGTCAGTTTGGAACGGTTTACTCCAGCATCATTTTCAATAACAAAATTTATCTTGGAACTAACCAAGGTTTGTTTTATAGTGATTGGTCGCCAAATTCAGCATCAAACTTTAACTTTAAACTAATTCAGGGCTCACAGGGACAGGTATGGGAATTGAACATTGTTGACAATGAGTTGATTTGCGGCCATAACAGCGGCACATTTAAGGTCTTGAGCGATAAAATTGAATGGATCTCCAGAACAAGCGGCGGCTGGACTATTAAGCAATTAAATTCTAGTCCGGATTATTTAATTCAGGGCACATACGTCGGCTTATCACTCTATCAGAAAATTGCGGGATCAGGTTTGAAATTTGTAATGCAGATTTCGGGCTTCAATGCACCATCGAGGTTTATAGAGCAGGATACTAAAGGAGATTTATGGGTTGGCCACGCCTATAAAGGCCTTTATAAAGTAACGCTAAACTCCAACTATACCAAAGTGATCAGCACCAAGTATTTTGATGAGCGGAATGGCTTGCCTGGCAACTATAATATCAACATCTTCAATTTAGAAAACAGAATTGTCTTTTCATCAGATAAGGGATTTTATACCTACGATGAGTTAAGCAACAAATTTACCAAGTACGAAGTATTGAACAAAAAGCTCGGGTCTTTTGCCACTTCCAATAATATCATTAAAGCAGGTGATAAGAAATATTGGTTCATTAATCATGGAAAAACATCCCTTGTTAATTTCTCTGAGCCCGGTAAAATTGAAATCGATTCTAACCAGTTTAGTTTGCTTGATGGAAGGATGGTTCAGTATTATGAGAATATTAATAAAATTAGCAGCTCGATTTACCTGATTAGCGTAGATGATGGATTTGTGATTTATAATACGCAACAGAACCATTCATTACCCAGTAAGCTCCCATCGGTACTTATTCGCCGTATTGAGGACATTACCGACAAATATTATACACTTAGTGAAACAAGAAATGAGACTGAACTTCCCTATAGCAGAAATAACATTCGGATTTCCTTCGCACTGCCCTACTACAGACAAGCCAAGGTGAAGTACCAATATTTTTTAGAAGGTTATTCCAAAGACTGGTCAGACTGGAGTGACGCCGCTGAGAAGGATTTTACAAACTTATCCAGCGGAAGCTATAAATTCAAACTCAGAGCAAAGCTTAACGACTCTTCCATTACGGATGTAACGGTCTTCAAATTCACTATTCTTCGCCCCTGGTACTTTAACAACTGGTCATTACTGGTTTATTCGATCCTTTTCGCTGTGGTTTTAATCATGGGTAAGAAAATTTATGAACGGAAACTTAAAAGAGACAGCCAAAAAATAAGTGACCGATTAAAAGCCGAGCAGGATGAGATTTTGAGGAAAGAAGCGGAGACCAATGAAAAACAAATCATTAAGCTCCAAACGGAAAAACTTCAAGCAGAGCTGGCCTCAAAAAACAGAGAGCTGGCCAATTCTGCCATGACGCTTGTTTACAAGAATGAGTTGTTGCAGAAGTTAATTACTGAAATTACCAAACTTAAAGATGAGAATGGTAAAAAACTTTCAGACGATCAAACCCGTAAGATTGTGAAGGTCATAAATGATGGAATGAATGATGAACGGGACTGGCATTTGTTCGAGAACAGTTTTAATGAGGCGCATGAAAGTTTCTTTAAAAAGCTGAAGGCACAACATCCTGACCTGGTACCGAATGATTTAAAACTTTGCGCTTATTTACGGATGAATATGAGCAGTAAGGAAATGTCATCTCTGCTAAATATCAGCCTGAGAGGAGTCGAAATCCGGAGATACAGATTGCGTAAAAAACTCGAAGTTCCTCACGATAAAAACCTCACCGAATTTTTGATGGAACTGTAGTTTCTGCCTTACAAAATTCGCCAGTAACGATTGCCTAATATCCCGAGTTTCGATAAAAAACATTACACATCCTGTTTTCGCACTACATCATTACCTCTCATAAGCTAAAATTAAAGGCATTGAAAACCTTCGTGTACTTTTCACACTTAGCCTGATGTTAAATTAATGTTAAAAAGCTAAAAAGTGCCTTTTTAGTCTAAAAATGCATTTGGTCTTAAACTTTCATAAACCAATCTGGTTCTCATGATGTAATGATGTTGAGGTCAATTCACTTGCACAAGCGGATAAACAACCTCACATTTATCATAACAATTAAACTAAATATTAATAAAAGCATGAAAAGAATTTTTACAAGAATTTCTGTTCTCGCTGCATTTTGCTTGCTAACGGTTAACATAGCATTTGCGCAAAACATTACCGTAAAAGGTAAAGTAACTGATGGAGGTGATCAAACATCTTTACCAGGCGTAACTATTACAATCAAGGGCGCACAAGGTGGAACGCAGACCGATGCAGATGGAAATTACTCGATCAGCGCACCTGCTGATGCGACTTTAGTATTCAACTTTATTGGATACACTGCACAAGAGCAGGCAATCGCAAACCGTACCACAATCAATGTAGTATTAGCGTCTTCTAGACAACAACTCGAGCAGGTTGTGGTAGTAGGTTATGGTACCCAAAGAAAAATTGATGTTACCGGTTCTGTAGCCAATGTTAAAGGAGAAGATATTTCAAAACAGATCTCTACCAACCCGGTTGGCGCACTGCAAGGTAAAGTTGCCGGTGTTTCGATTACCAATACAGGTACACCTGGTGGTTCACCAACCATCACAATTAGAGGTTCAGGAACGATCTATGGTAAAACTGTACCACTATATGTAGTAGATGGAGTTTGGTATGACGATATAAACTTCCTTAATCCGGCTGATATTGCTAACATCAGCATTTTGAAGGATGCATCGGCACAATCTATTTATGGAATCAGGGCTGCTAACGGTGTGGTTTTAGTAACAACAAACAAAGGTAAAAAAGGTGATGCGGTAATTAACTATAATGGTACTGTTGGTGTACAAACAGTGACAAACCAAGTTGAAATGGCTAATGCTACAGAATATGCAACCGCTGTTAATGAAGCCTATGCCCTGCAAGGTGCAGATCCACTTTTTACCAATACAAATCTTGGAGAAGGAACTAACTGGTACGATGTTGCACTTAGACAAGCATTAATTACTAACCATCAACTTTCTATTAGCGGTGGTGCTGAAAAATCGACTTACAACCTTTCTCTTGGTTATTTAAATCAGGATGGTATTGTGAAGAACAACAATTATAAGAGATACACAGCCCGTTTATCTAATGAATTTCAGGTTTTTGAACCGTTAAAAATTGGATATAACGTTACAGCAACTTCAAGCAAATCAAAAGATCCAGCCTCGGGTATTTTCAGAGCATTATATGCTGCATCTCCTGTAGTGCCTGTATTTAATGCCGATGGAAGCTATGGCGATCCGAATGCTTTTAATTTAGGTAATGGTAGCAATATGAATCCTCAGGCTACATTAGATTTCTTTAACCAACAAACTACAAATTATAAAATCACAGGTAACGTTTTCGCAGAACTTAAATTCTTAAAAAACTTCACCTTCAGAACGAGTTTCGGTGGTGATTTTGCGCAGCAGGAAGTGAGAGGTTATGTTCCGGTTTACAAAGCCAGTAATACCCAACAAAACACTAACAGTAAGTTAGACATAGATCGTGTTGAAAATAGAAACTGGATTATTGAAAACACCTTAACCTACGACAAAAAATGGGGAGATCATAGTTTAACTATTCTTGCTGGTCAAACCGCACAACGCAACAAGTTATATGCAACCAACGCTGATGCTTTAAACGTTCCGTATACTTCGGAAGGTGACTTATATCTGGCGCTTGGTAATGCTGCAAGCAGAAATATTATTGATAGAGGTGAATTATCAACTTTTGCTTCCTACTTCGGAAGGGTAAACTATTCTTATAAAAACAGATATTTATTAAATGCTTCCATCAGAAGAGACGGTGCATCACAATTTTTTGGAACCGATAACTTATGGGGAGATTTCCCTTCAATTGGAGCAGGATGGGTGATCAGTAATGAGGAATTCATGAAAGATCAAAAAATCTTTAGCAACTTGAAACTGAGAGGTAGCTGGGGTAAAGTAGGTAACGCTGGTGTTCCAATTAACCCTACTGTATTAAGAGTTACCCAGGACCCCAAATTTATCGCTTTCTTTGGTGGCCAACCTTATACTGGTGCAAATATCGATTCATTTGTTCCTCCAACGCTATTATGGGAAAGAAGTGCGGGTACCGATATTGGTTTAGAAATGGGCTTTCTTGATAATAGATTAACAATTGAAACAGACTATTACAATAGAAAAACTGAACAAGCTATATTCGATATTCCAATCTTGAGAAGTACAGGTGCTGGTAATCCATCGCTTATTGCCAATCAGGCAGATATCCAAAACAGAGGTTTTGAGTTTTCTGCAACATGGGCTGATAAAACCAAGAGTGGTTTCACCTATTCCATCAGTGGTAACGTTGGAATGAACAACAACAAAGTTTTAAATGTAACCTCCGGAGCGAATCCAATTTACAGAGGCGGCGATGGTTTAACAAGTGGCTACTTATCTACCAGAACGGTTAATAATCGTCCTATTGGAGAATTCTTCGGTTATCAGGTGGAAGGAATATTCCAAACAGATGCTGAAGCAGCAGCCTGGCCTGGTTTTAAACGAGGTGATTTTAAATTTGCTGATGTAAATGGTGATGGAGTTATTGATTTAAGAGATAGAGTTGTTCTAGGTAACCCGAATCCTAAATTCACTTACGGTGTAAACACTAATTTTGCTTACAAAAATTTCGATCTAACCTTAGATATTCAGGGTGTGGCTGACGTTGATGTTTTCAATGCTAATTTAAGCAACCGTTTCGGTAATGAAAACTATACTAAAGATTTCATTAGTAACCGTTGGACAGGAGCAGGATCATCCAATACATACCCATCTGCTAGTTTAGCAAGTGGCCTAAATAATGCGCCTAGTTCGTTCTATGTAGAAAAAGGGGATTATATCAGGTTAAGAAATATCCAGTTAGGATATACGCTTCCTCAAGCCATCAGCAGCAAGATGAAAATGCAACGTTTAAGAGTATTTGCAAATGCGCAGAATGCAGTTAACATTTTTGGATACAAAGGCTTTAGCCCTGAAGTTGGCGGTGTGCCAACGAACGCAGGTGTAGACACCAACGTTTACCCATTATTTGCAACTTACAATTTCGGAGTTAACGTAACCTTTTAAATCGAAATCAAAATGAAAAAAAATATAAATATACAATCTTGCGTAATTGCAGCTGCCCTCGGTGCAATGCTATTTACCGCATCCTGTAAAAAAGAATTTTTAGATGTTCCACCACAAGGTCAACAGCCATCTGCTACATTCTGGCAGAATCAGGAAGATGCGCTAAAAGGCGTAAACTCGATCTATGCTAATCTCCGCAGTTGGAACAATGTTGCCTTTAATGCAATCGCAATTGAAAGCACAGGATCTGATGAAGCTGATAAAGGCAGTACGCCTACAGATGCAACTTTCTTTAACTTGTATGACCAATTTACGGTAACCTCAACTCAAGGTTCGCTATTAGATTTTTGGGCTGGCCAATACCAGAATATTCTTCTATGCAACCAGGTATTGGATAATGTTCCTAAAATTACAATGGATGAATCGTTAAAAGCCAGGTACTTGGCCGAAGCGAAATTTGTTCGTGCGTATTCCTACTTCAGATTGGTAAGAGCTTACGGTCGAGTGCCACTTAGATTAACTGTTCCGCAAAGTAGTGGAGAGTTTAATGTACCACAGGCAGAAAGAACAGCTGTGTATGCTCAAATCGAAAAAGATTTAACAGAAGCAGCTGCAGCATTGCCGCAATCTTACGGCGCTGCAGATTTAGGCAGAGCAACCAGAGGTGCAGCTTTAGGTTTGAGAGCGAAAGTAGCCATGTATCAAAATAAATGGGCAGACGTGCTTGCACTTACCAACCAGGTAATGGGTTTAGGTTATGATTTATTTCCTGATTTTGAAAAAGGTTTCAGAACACAAAATGAAAATAATATAGAATCTCTATTCGAAGTACAGGCCGAATTGCTACAAAGCAATGCTGATGCTTCAAACTCTCAGTATAGCCAGGTACAAGGTGTTGCAGGCATTATGGGATGGGGTTTCAATACACCATCGGCAGAATTGGCCGCAGCTTTTGAAACTGGTGACCCAAGAAGAGATGCAACCATTTTGTTCAGAGGCGAAACCACTCCACAAGGTGATCTTGTTCCAACTACGGTTCCAAATGAACGCTATAACCAGAAATCTTATGTACCTTTTAACACCAGGGTTTCTGGTTTTAATGAAGGTGCACAACAGAACTTCAGGGTTTTAAGATTTGCCGATGTATTGCTGATGAACGCAGAAGCAGCGAACGAACTAGGAAATCCATCACAAGCTTTAACTTCCCTTAACAGAGTGCGCAGAAGAGCGAGAGGTACTAATACGGCAATTCTACCAGACGTTACCACTACAGACCAAACCGCATTGCGAAATGCCATCTGGAAAGAAAGACAGGTTGAGCTGGCCATGGAAAATGACCGATATTTTGATGTGATCAGACAAGGCAGAGCAGCACAGGTCTTCGGGCCTAAAGGATGGAAACCAAACAAAAATGAAGTTTGGCCAATTCCACAAATTGAAATTGATTTAAGTGGAGGTTTGCTTACGCAGAATCCTGGTTACTAAAAAATAATTTTGTTAAAGGTTGCCAGTCATCTGGCAGCCTTTTTTTCTTTTCCCAGCTATGTTAAAAATCAGTCACATTTTTTTCGCCTCGCTCCTTTCAATTTCCCTGCCTTCTTGTGCCCAAAAGGAAAAACCAGCTGAAGCCACCACACTTTCCATTAAGAAAGGGCTTTCGGATAATGAGTTGCTTGATGTTGTTCAAAAACAAACGTTTCAATATTTTTGGGATGGTGCAGAACCGACCTCTGGCGCCGGAAGAGAGCGTTTTCATGTAGACAATGTTTACCCCGAAAATGATAAAAGTACTGTAGCAACAGGCGCAACAGGCTTTGGTTTAATGGCCCTATTAAGCGGTATCGATAGGGGTTACGTGACCAAAGAAGAGGGTTTGGCCCGTTTAAATAAGATACTTGACTTCCTCGCTAAAGCCGATCGTTTTCATGGCGCCTGGCCACATTGGATTTATGGTGAGACGGGCAAAGTTCGCCCATTCGGACAAAAAGATAACGGTGGAGATTTAGTAGAAACATCATTCGTTGCCCAGGCCCTGATCTGTATTGATGCCTATTATAAAAATGGTTCGGCTGCAGAAAAAGCATTGGCCAGGAAAGCAGATGAGCTTTGGAGAGGAATTGATTTCAACTGGTACCGAAATGGAAACCAAAATGTACTTTACTGGCATTGGTCGCCAGAATATAAATGGGAGATGAATTTTCCGGTTAAAGGATACAATGAATGCTTAATTATGTATGTACTGGCAGCCTCATCTCCTACTCATACTATTCCTGCCAAAGTTTATCACGAAGGATGGGCGGATAAAGGTGCCATTAAAGCAAATTTTGAAGTTTACAATCATCCTTTTACCATGAAATACCAGGGGCAAAAAAATAGTGTAGGACCATTATTCTGGGCGCATTATTCATATCTAGGCCTAAATCCTAAAGGTTTGAAAGACCGTTACGCCGATTACTGGAAAAATAATGTGAACCATACTTTAGCCATCCATGATTATTGTGTAGCCAACCCTAAAAAATTTAAAGGCTACGGAGAAAATAATTGGGGTTTAACGGCGAGTTATTCAGTAAAGGGATATGCAGCACATAATCCACAAGAAGATTTTGGGGTGATCTCCCCTACCGCAGCAATTTCATCCATTCCTTACACACCAAAGGAATCGATGAAAGTGATTCGTCATCTTTATGAAGACCTGGGCGAAAAAGTCTGGGGGAAATATGGATTTTATGATGCCTTCTCAGAAACTGATAATTGGTATCCACAGCGATATTTAGGAATCGATCAGGGACCCATTGTGGTCATGATTGAAAATCACCGTTCTGGTTTGCTCTGGAAATTATTTATGAGTAACCCGGATGTACAGAAAGGATTGATAAAGCTGGGTTTTGAAAGTCCGGAAATAAAAAGTAATCAACTTCCGAAGTCATAATGGCCAAAAGCGTGGAAAGACTTTGAAAATTTAACGGTAACACTTACGAAGTTTCCAACCCCGTAGGCAAGTTAAACTTCTTAAGTCAAATCAACTTCCGAAGTCTGAAGGGCCAAAAGCACGGAAAGACTTCGAAAATTTAACGGTAACACTTACGAAGTTTTCCAGCCCCGCAGGCCAGTTAAACTTCTTAAGTCAAATCAACTTCCGAAGTCTCGAAGGCCAAAAGCACGGAAAGACTTCGAAAATTTTGCAAGTAATAAAGTAGAATGACGAAGTTCACATTAACAACAACCAGTGATGCTTCGTAAGTCCATTCAACCAACAAATAAGATGAGAAAAATCATACTCACACTTTTATTTTTCACTTCGTTTTTGACTGCATTTGGGCAAAAGCAAAAAACGTATTGTAACCCAATCAATCTGGATTATGGCTACACGCCATATGAATCCTTTACCGAATGGGGGAAACATCGCGCTACAGCTGATCCTGTAATTGTAAATTATAAAGGAGATTTCTATTTATTTAGCACCAACCAGTCAGGTTACTGGCACAGCCCGGATATGCTGAACTGGAAGTTTGAAGCGCGCAAATTCCTTCGTCCCTGGAATAATACAAAAGATGATCTATGCGCACCAGGTGTTGGCATTGTTGGCGATACCATGGTGGTTTTCGGAAGTACCTATACCAAAAACTTCACCCTTTGGGGAAGTACAGATCCAAAAGGAAACAAATGGTTTCCATTGGTAGATTCTTTGGAAATTGGCGGTTGGGATCCTGCTTTCTTTACTGATGATAATGGCAAGTTTTACATGTATAATGGCAGTAGTAACAACTATCCAATGTACGGCGTGGAGCTTGACCGCAAAACCTTTAAACCTAAGGGAACCCGTACGCCAATGTATCTGCTCGAAAGCTGGCGATATGGCTGGCAACGTTTTGGTGAATATATGGATAATACTTTCCTGGATCCTTTTTCTGAAGGTGCCTGGATGACAAAACATAATGGGAAGTATTACTTTCAATATGGTGCGCCTGGTACGGAGTTCAGCGGTTATTCTGATGGTGTGGTAGTGGGTAGCAAACCGTTATTTTACGATACACAGTTTACGCCGCAATCCGATCCGTTAAGTTACAAGGGCGGTGGATTCTCCCGCGGTGCCGGACATGGAGCGACTTTTCAGGATAATGCAAAAAATTACTGGCATATTTCTACCAGCATCATTTGCGTAAAAAACACATGGGAACGTAGAATGGGCATTTGGCCAACTGGTTTTGATCAGGACGATGTCATGTGGACAAATACTGCGTTTGGCGATTACCCGCTTTATTTGCCTTCAGCGCGAAAAGAAAATGGGCCTGCCGGGCCAGGCTGGATGCTGATCAATTATAAAAAGCCTGTTACCGTGTCTTCAACGCTTGGCGGTTTCTATGCCAATAATGCCGTTGATGAAAGCATCAAAACCTACTGGAGCGCAAAAACCGGTAACAGTGGAGAATGGATTCAAACCGATCTGGGAAGTTTAGCCACAGTGAATGCCATCCAGATTAACTATGCTGATCAGGATGCTGAATTTTTAGGTAAACAAACTGGAATTTACCACCAATACCAAATCCTCTCTTCAACGGATGGGAAGAAATGGACGCTTTTGGTAGATAAAAGCAAAAACAAAACCGATGTTCCCCACGATTATATTGAGTTGCAAAAGCCGGTAAAAACCAGATTTATCAAAATGATTAATCTCCACATGCCAACCGGTAAGTTTGCCATCAGTGGCTTACGGGTTTTTGGCAATGGAAACGGCGAAAAGCCATCAGTTGTTAAAAACCTGATTGTACTGAGAACAGAAAAAGATAAGCGCAGTGCCTACATCAAATGGCAGCCCGTTGATAATGCTTTTGCCTACAATTTGTATTACGGCACTGCGCCGGATAAATTATATAACTGCATAATGATTCACGATTTTAATGAACACTGGTTTAAAGCGATGGATAGCCAAAAAGCTTATTATTTTGCTATTGAAGCCATCAATGAAAATGGCATCTCGGCGAAAACAGCAGTTAAAAAAGTAGATTAAATTTTAAAGAATAAAACACACATACAATGAATAGAGCGAAAATCCTGATTATTTTATTAGCATCCTTTGCGCTGAACGCATCAGCCCAAAACAAAAAATCGGCCTCACCGGAAGAGGCTAAGATGAACACCTTCATCGATAAACTCATGGCGAAAATGACTGTCGATGAGAAAATCGGCCAGTTAAACCTGCCGAGTTCTGGTGATATCACCACCGGACAAGCCAACAGCAGCGATATAGGTAAAAAAATCGAAGCCGGGCAAGTTGGTGGTTTATTCAACATTAAAGGTGTAGAAAAAATCAGAGCGGTGCAAAAAGTTGCGGTGGAGCAGAGCAGAATGAAAATCCCATTACTTTTTGGAATGGATGTTATCCACGGTTACAACACTGTTTTCCCAATTCCTTTGGGGGTAAGTTGTATCTGGGACATGAATCTGGTACAAAAAACAGCCAGAGTTGCAGCTATTGAAGCAAGTGCCAGTGGCATTAACTGGACCTTCTCGCCGATGGTTGATATCTCCCGCGACCCACGTTGGGGAAGAATTTCTGAAGGAAGTGGCGAAGACACTTACCTTGGCTCACAGATTGCGGCAGCCATGGTTAAAGGTTACCAGGGTAAATTACAAGCCAATAATGAAATTTTAGCTTGCGTTAAACATTATGCTTTATACGGTGCGGCAGAAGCCGGTAGAGATTACAACACCACAGACATGAGCAAGGTGCGGATGTATAATGAATACTTCCCTCCATACAAAGCAGCAGTAGATGCAGGTGCAGCAAGTATTATGGCATCTTTCAACGAAGTGGATGGCATCCCGGCTACCGGAAGTAAATGGTTAATGACTGATGTCTTGCGGAATCAATGGGGTTTCAAAGGTTTTGTGGTAACAGATTATACCGGAATTCCTGAAATGATTGCCCACGGAATGGGGGATTTGCAAACCGTTTCTGCTTTAGCAATGAATGCAGGTATCGACATGGATATGGTTGGCGAAGGATTTTTAGGTACGTTAAAGAAATCATTGGCAGAGAAAAAAGTAAGTATTAACGAAATTAACAGGGCTTGTCGTTTAATTCTTCAAGCGAAATATAAATTGGGTCTTTTCACCGATCCTTATAAGTTTTTAAGTACAGAACGTGCTGAAAAAGAAGTTTTCAACGCAGAAAACCGTCAGGTAGCACGTGAAATTTCAGCAGAGAGTTTTGTATTACTAAAAAATAAAAATAACATTTTGCCACTTAAAAAGACAGGTACAATCGGCTTAATTGGTCCATTGGCAGATAATACTGCAAATATGTACGGTACCTGGAGTGTTGCCGCTTTATTTGATAAATCGGTTACGGTATTACAAGGTTTAAAAAATGCGCTAGGGAACGATGCGAAAATTTTAACCGCACGTGGCGCTAACTTTCTTGCAGATTCTGCAATGGAGCAGCGTTATGTAAACGTTCACAATCCAACTTATAAACGCGATCCACGCAGTGAATCCGAAATGATTAAAGAGGCTTTAAAGGTTGCTGAAAAATCGGATATCATTGTAGCCACTGTTGGTGAAGGTTCGGAATTTACCGGTGAAAGTAGTAGCGTTACTGATATTCAAATCCCGGAAACACAGAAAAACTTGCTTAAAGCATTGGCCAAGACCGGCAAACCCGTTGTATTGGTTTTATTTACCGGCCGTCCGTTGGCTTTGAATTGGGAAGAGAAAAATATTCCCGCAATCCTGAATGTATGGTTCCCTGGCAGTGAAGCAGGAAATTCCATTGCTGATGTGCTATTTGGCAAAGTTAATCCGTCTGGAAAATTGAGTACCACTTTCCCTCAAAATGTTGGTCAGGTGCCAATTTACTATGCACATAAAAATACTGGTCGTCCATTAGCTGAAGGCAAGTGGTTCGAAAAATTCCGTTCAAATTATCTAGATGTAAGCAATGATCCATTATATCCGTTTGGATACGGCCTAAGCTATACCACATTCAGTTATAGCGATATCAAATTGAGCTCGAACACCTTAACTAAAGGAAAATCTATTACCGCATCGGTTACCCTGAGCAATACGGGTAAATATGATGGTAAGGAAGTGGTTCAATTGTATACACGGGATCTGGTAGGCAGCATTACCCGCCCGGTGAAAGAACTGAAAGGTTTCCAAAAAGTGAGTCTAAAAGCTGGTGAAAGTAAAACCATTACGTTTAGCATCTCAGAAAATGACCTTAAATTTTACAACTCGGATTTAAAGTTTGTAGCTGAGCCCGGAGACTTCCAGGTATTTATCGGAACAAATTCTAGAGATGTGAAAGAAGCATCATTCTCCTTGAAATAACACAACACACATATGGTAACCCTGCCCTGATCTATTGCAAAATGGTCAGGGTTTTTTATTTTTGTGCTATGAATAAGCTATTCCCCACCCTTCTTTTGCTTTTTTTCGGATTGATATTGAATGCCCAGGACTTAAAAAAATATGATCGCGGAACTTTCATTAAGGGGAAAGACTCCATTTACTATAGAATCCTTTTTCCGGAAAACTTTAATCCAAATCAGAAATATCCTATTTTATTCGTTCTGCATGGCCGGGGAGAAAGTGGAAGCGATAATGAGAAGCAGTTGACTCACGGCGCTAAATTATTTTTAAAAGATGATATCCGCAAAAACTTCCCTTCCATAATCGTATTTCCACAATGCCCGATGGAGAGTTATTGGGCAAACGTAAATATCACCACGAATGAAAAAGGCAAACGGAATTTTAGCTTTGTAGCGGATGGTAAACCAACAAAAGCCATGCATGCACTGCAAGGCATGGTCAAAGATTTCCTTAGAAAACCCTTTGTCGATAAGCATCAGGTTTATGTTGGCGGCCTTTCGATGGGGGGAATGGGTACTTATGAACTATTGAGGAGGCAGCGACGAACATTCGCAGCAGCTTTTGCCATCTGCGGCGGCGACAATACCAATAACATCAAAAAATATCAGACCATTCCACTCTGGATTTTTCATGGAGGTAAAGATGATATCGTTGATCCGGCATTTTCAATGGCTATTGCCGAAAGGCTAAAAACAGTTGGCGGAGAAGTAAAGTTTACGCTTTATCCTCAGGCCAACCACAACAGTTGGGATAGTGCATTTGCAGAACCCGAGTTATTGCCGTGGTTGTTTAGTCACAGGAAGAGATAGTGAAACAAACCTCGCAGGTTTCACGACTTCTTACTTTTCAGAATTTTAACCTGCGAGGTTTCGAAGTATAGAGAACTACGAGTTTTTTTAAAGTCAAAAACTATTTTAACTTTAATTTATGAAATACTCAAATGCATTTGAGGAGGGTTACTTTTATCACATTTATAATCGAGGTAACAACAGCGAACTGCTATTCAAGGAAGAAGCAAATTACATTTATTTTTTAAAGTTAATACGTAAATATATTTTGCCAGTAGCAGATATATATACCTATTGTTTACTTAATAATCATTTCCACATTTTAATCAGAATAAAAGAAAATAATCTCACACCAACCACAAGTGGAAAAATCTCTAGTCCAGATGTTTTCCAATTTATTTAACTCCTATTCAAAAGCCTATAAAAAACGCTACAACAGGACAGGAAAGTTATTTGAAGAAAGATTTAAAAAGAAGAAAGTTGATGATGAGTTTTATTTAATAGAACTAATCTCTTATATTCATGCTAATCCACAAGCTCATGGTTTTTTAGATGATTTTAGAGCTTATCCATATTCATCATATCTCAGTTTAATTTCTGATAAGGCAACAGATTTGAAGCGAGATGAGGTTTTCTCTTGGTTTGGTGGGAAAGTCTTTTTCGAAACGTACCATGAGGATAAGCATCAACGCTTGAAATTTGCAAAAGATTATAATTTCAAGTAGCAGTTAGTTAAAAATATAAAATCTTTATTGGTTTGATGAGTTTTGTAAACCTCGCAGGTTTTAAAAACCTGCGAGGTTTAATTTATTTTCTATTCAGCCATGTTATGATAAACTGCTTGCACGTCATCATCCTCTTCCAGCTTGTCAATTAATTTCAATACGTCTGCGGCTTGTTCTTCAGTCACTTCGTGATGAGATAAAGCAATTCGCTCCAGTTTTGAGCTTTTTAGTTCGATCCCTTTTTCTTCTAAGGCTTTTTGCAAAGGACCAAAATTCTCGAAAGCACCTTGAGCTACGGCAACATCATTTCCATCTTCATCAGCCTCTACATAAAGCTCTTCCAATCCTGCATCTATCAATTCGAACTCTAATTCTTCCAGATCCAATCCTTCAGCAGGTGTAAAACGGAAAACAGATTTACGGTTGAAAACGAAATCTAACGATCCGGTTTTACCTAAAGACCCATCAGTTTTGTTGAAATAACTACGAACATTGGCAACGGTACGGTTGGTATTATCGGTAGCCGTTTCAATTAAAACTGCAACGCCATGAGGCGCATAACCCTCATAAACGATTTCCTCGTAATTGGCCATAGATTTATCGGAAGCACGTTTGATTGCCGCTTCTACCCTATCTTTTGGCATATTTACAGCCTTTGCATTTTGCATCGCCGTACGCAAGCGGGAGTTGGTTTCCGGATGAGGCCCTGCATCCTTAACTGCCATTACGATATCTTTTCCAATACGCGTAAATTGAACCGCCATTTTGGCCCAACGCTTAAATTTTCTTTCTTTTCTAAATTCGAATGCTCTTCCCATGTTGTAGTAAGTATTGAGAGAGGAGACGTGAGATAGGAGACCTTAAGCCTTCAACCTTCCAACCCTCTACCTTATTTTTTTAAGTTTGATCCTTAGCTTTTAGCTTTAGCCCTTTAGCTTTTCTTTAAATTATTTAACATATCTTCCGTCATTTTCGCCAGATCAAATTCAGGCTTCCAGCCCCAATCTTTAGTGGCAAAACCATCATCTATTGAACGTGGCCAGCTATTGGCAATCTGCTGGCGCGGATCATTATTTGCGTAAGTTAAGGTAAAATCCGGAATATGTTTTCTGATTTCAGCTGCCAGTACTTCAGGAGTAAAACTAACTCCGCCGAAATTGTAACTGCTGCGCACAGAAATCTGATCTGCGGGCGCATCCATTAACTCTATCGTTCCACGGATGGCATCATCCATATACATCATTGGCAATTCGGTTTCTGCGTTTAAAAAACTCTGATAACTTCCTTTTTTCAGCGCTTCATGGAATATATGAATGGCATAATCTGTTGTTCCACCACCTGGAGCTGCTTTCCAGCTTATTAAACCAGGATAACGGATACTACGAACATCCAATCCATATTTTTGATGATAATATTCGCACCAACGTTCACCTGCTAATTTACTGATCCCATAAACCGTGTTTGGATCCATTACACAGAATTGCGAGGTATTGTCTTTAGGCGAATTCGGTCCAAAAACTGCAATCGAACTCGGCCAGTAAACCTTTGCCACTTTATACTCAAGTGCCAGATCTAAAACATTCAAAAGACCGTTCATGTTTAGATCCCAGGCCAGTTTTGGATTCTGTTCTCCTGTTGCTGATAGTAAAGCAGCCAGGAGATAAACCTGGGTTGGCTGATATTTTTTGAAAATGCCATTGATCATTTCCTTATCCAGGACATTTACAAATTCAAAAGGCGCAGAATTCTTAATGTCGTAATCAGGTCTGCGAATGTCGCAGGCAACTACATGATCATCACCATATATTTTCCGTAACATGGTTACTAGCTCAGTACCAATCTGCCCGTTAGAGCCCAATACAATAATTTTTTCCTGCATATTTTTTTTGAGAATGTGCAAAGGTAAAAAAATGAGACAAAACGGTTAAAAATATTTGAACTAAGCGTCAGGTATTTGCGCCTTTACCGGTTAATAAATCAATATCTGTAAAAACTGCTTTGTATCACCGATATTATTAACGATTTTTATTGCGGTGCCGCCTTAATAATTGAGCATAATAACTGAATATTATCATGAATTTAAAGTTTGCTGATTTCGGAAATGACACCAAGTAAAAGAAATCAAAATCAAAAAAAAGCTTTCAAAACGTTCGGCACTTCATATTTATTAGCAAAAGTTCAATTTACAGATGGTTAATGTAAATAGTACACGAAGTAATCAGCAGGTAAAAACAAATAATAAACGTGCTTAAGACAATAATTTACATCTTATTTAGAACTATTCTATTTAGTAACAATCGCATTGCGAATGCTTATTTAAAGCTTTCATATTTGATTAATATGCCAATTTTTTCTAATATTACTTATTCAACGCATAAATAACCAATATATAAAATATAAAAACGATGCACAGAAGAGAAGCACTCAAAAACGTTGCATTTTTACTGGGAGGAGCAATCTCAGCGAGTACAATGGGCGTTCTATTTGAAAGTTTTACACTTCCTGAAAACGAAAAGAATTTTGTTTCATTTTCGGTACAGGACCAAAAGATTTTCGCAGAATTTGCCGACATAATTGTCCCGACAACTAAATCATCAGCTGGCGCTAAAGCCGCAGGGTTAGGCAAATTCATCCCGATGATGATGCAGGATTGTTATCCGAAGGAGATGCAAACCTCATTTGCAAGAGGTTTCAAACAGCTTCAGGACAAGTCGATGCAAGATTTCAAAAAAAGTTATGTAGCCTTAACCGTTCCTGAACGAACCAAATTAATGGTTGATTTAAGGCTGATGTCTATTGCAGATAAAGAGGCTAAATCAGAAGAAAACAAAGACCTGATTTACTTTTTCACTACAGCAAGAGATTTAACCCTTTTAGGTTATTACTCTTCAGAAATTGGATGTACAAAAGCACGTGAATATGTTCTTGTTCCAGGAAGATATGACGGCAACACTAAGCTTAAACCCGGACAAAAATCCTGGGCAACCTAATTTCTAACCACAACGAACAAAACATCATGAATTTAAATACAAATTTAAAAGCAGAAAATACTTACGATGCTATTGTAATAGGATCGGGAATTAGTGGCGGCTGGGCTGCAAAAGAACTTACAGAAAAAGGTTTACGTGTGTTAATGCTCGAACGAGGCATGAACATCGAGCACATTACCGGTTATGAAACGGCAATGAAAAGCCCCTGGGAGTTTGAACACGCAGGTAGATTAACCGAAGAGCAGAAACGTACCCACCCGGTACAAAAAAGAGATTATCCTTATAGTGAAGCCAATGAAAAATGGTGGGTAAACGATTTGGAATGCCCATACACAGAAGATAAGCGTTTTGACTGGTATCGTGGTTTCCACGTAGGCGGTAAATCATTAATGTGGGGTCGTCAAAGTTATCGCTTAAGTGATCATAATTTTGAAGATAATGCAAAAGATGGCCACGGTAGTGACTGGCCGGTACGTTATAAAGAACTTTCGCCATGGTATGATTATGCAGAGCGGTTTGCAGGGATCAGTGGTTCGAAAGAAAACTGGCCTACTTGCCCGGATGGAGACTTTTTACCCCCAATGGATTTAAACATTGTGGAGAAATCTGTTAAATCACGCATTGAAGAGCATTATAAAAGAGAACGGATTATGATGATCGGTCGCGTGGCGAACCTAACCGTTCCTCATAAAGGCCGTGGAAACTGCCAATACCGTAACTTATGTAGCAGAGGTTGCCCGTTTGGCGCCTACTTCAGCACGCAATCATCTACCCTGCCAGCTGCAATGGCAACTAAACGTTTAACGTTAAGGCCATACTCAATAGTTAATCACATCATTTATGATAAGGATACTAAGAAAGCTAAAGGGGTAATGGTTATCGATGCAGAAACTAACAAAACAATGGAGTTCTATGCAAAGATCATCTTTGTTAACGGTTCTACATTAGGCTCTACATTCATATTATTAAACTCTACTTCTGAGGCTCATCCAAATGGATTAGGTAATGGAAGCGGACAACTAGGTCACAACTTAATGGATCACCATTTCCGTTGCGGTGCCTCGGGAGATGCTGAAGGTTTTGATGATCGATACACCTATGGTCGCCGTGCAAACGGGATCTATGTACCGAGATATCAAAACATTGGTAACGATAAGCGTGATTACCTTCGCGGATTTGGTTATCAGGGAGGTGCAAGCAGATCCAACTGGCAAAGTGATGTTGCTGAATTATCATTCGGTGCTGGGTTAAAAGAAAAAATGACCAAACCTGGAAAATGGACAATGGGCTTAGGTGGTTTCGGAGAAATGTTACCTTACTACGAAAATCGCGTTTATATCGATAAAACCAAAAAAGATAAATGGGGACAACCTGTATTGGCAATTGACTGCGAATACAAAGAGAATGAGAAGAAAATGCGTGTGGATATGATGAATGATGCAGCTGAAATGTTAGAAAAAGCAGGCATGAAAAACATCAAAACCTACGATGCAGGTTGCTATCCAGGTATGGCTATCCATGAAATGGGTACAGCAAGAATGGGTAATGATCCTAAAACTTCTGTTCTTAACAAATGGAACCAGATGCATGAGGTAAGCAATGTATTTGTTACCGATGGTGCCTGTATGCCTTCAATCGCATGTCAGAACCCTTCACTTACCTTTATGGCTCTAACCGCACGTGCTGCTGATTATGCTGTAAAAGAATTAAAGAAAAACAACATATAGAAAGGTTTGAGGTAGAAGGCTTAAGGTGTAAGGTTTAAAACTCCTTACACCTTAAGCCTTATGCCATACACCCTATCCCCTGAAAATGAAAAGAAAACTAAGAATGGGCATGATAGGAGGCGGTAAAGACGCCTTTATCGGCGCCGTACATCGCCTTGCAGCAAACATGGATGGTTTAATAGAACTGTCTGCGGGTGCTTTAAGTGTAAATCCTGAAGTTGGATACGAATCTGGTAAGTTGTTATTCCTGCCAGATGAAAGAATCTACAAAAACTACGAAGAAATGCTCAAGGCAGAAAGTGAATTGCCGGCAGATCAAAAAATAGATTTTGTTACCATTGTTACCCCAAATTTTGCGCACTTTGCTCCTGCAATGATGGCGCTTGAACTGGGTTTTAACGTGGTGATTGAAAAACCAATGACCCTTACCCTGGATGAGGCTAAACAGCTGCATGCTAAAGTAGCTGAAACAGGCTTAACCCTTTGCCTGACGCATACCTACTCGGGTTATCCGATGGTAAAACAAGCTAAACAAATGGTTAGTGAAGGTGCAATCGGAGCGGTTAGAAAAATCATAGTTGAATATCCTCAAGGTTGGTTAAGTACCTTATCAGAACGTGAAGGAAACGCACAGGCTGCATGGCGCACAGACCCTTCTAAAACAGGGAAAAGCGGCAGTATGGGTGATATTGGTACACATGCAGCACACCTAGCCGAATATATTTCGGGCTTAAAAATCTCCAAAATTTGTGCTGATTTGAATATTGTTGTTCCAGGAAGAGCCATTGATGATGATGGAAACGTACTATTAAAATTTGACAACGGATCTAATGGCGTACTCATCGCCTCACAAATTGCAGCTGGTGAAGAAAATGCCTTAAAAATTAAAGTTTACGGCGAAAAAGGCGGCTTAGAATGGCACCAAATGGAGCCAAACACACTTCTGGTAAAATGGAGTAATGCACCGGCACAAATCTACAGAACAGGCAACGGCTATATGGGCAGTTTTGCAAAACACAATACCCGCACTCCGGGAGGCCACCCTGAAGGCTATTTAGAAGCCTTTGCAAATATCTACAAAAACTTCGCCCTTACGGTAAATGCGAAATTAAATAATGAAGAGCCTACTGCTGAGATGCTGGATTTCCCGACAACTGAGGATGGCGTTCGTGGAATGGCATTTATTGAAAACGTGGTAAACTCCAGTCAATCAGATCAGAAATGGTGGGATTATAAAATTTAAAAATCAGCATGACAACAATAAAAGGACCAGCGGTATTTTTAGCACAGTTTATTAGCGACGAAGCACCATTTAACTCTTTAGACAACATTTGTAAATGGGCAGCAGATTTAGGGTTTAAAGGTATCCAAATGCCAACGCTCGACAAGCGGTTTATCGATTTACAAAAGGCTGCAGAGAGTAAAACCTATGCAGATGAGTTGAAAGGCACTATTGCTTCTTACGGATTGGAAATCACTGAACTTTCTACGCATTTACAAGGTCAACTGGTTGCCGTTCATCCGGCTTATGACGATTTGTTTGATGCATTTGCACCAAAGGAATTGCATAAAAATCCAAAAGCCAGAACCGAATGGGCAGTGCAGCAAATGAAATACGCGGCTAAAGCATCTCAAAACTTAGGTTTAAATGCACATGCTACTTTCAGCGGCTCTTTGCTTTGGCAATATTTTCATCCATGGCCGCAGCGTCCTGCAGGTTTAGTAGAAGAAGGTTTCACTGAACTAGGAAAACGCTGGATGCCTATTTTAAACGAATTCGATAATTGTGGCGTGGATGTTTGCTATGAAATTCATCCGGGTGAAGATTTATTCGATGGCGAAACTTATGAAATGTTCCTCGCAGCGGTGAATAATCATAACAGGGCATGCTTATTGTATGATCCATCTCACTTTGTGTTACAACAACTGGATTATATTCAATACATCGATATTTATCACGAAAGAATTAAAGCTTTCCACGTAAAAGATGCAGAATTTAATCCGACCGGGAAACAAGGTACTTTTGGTGGTTACCAGAGTTGGGCAAATCGTGCGGGCAGATATCGTTCTCCAGGAGATGGTCAGGTAGATTTTAAAACCATATTTAGTAAACTGGCGCAATATGATTTTAAAGGCTGGGCAGTTATGGAATGGGAATGTTGTATTAAAAATCAGGAAGATGGTGCCCGCGAAGGTGCTGAGTTTATCAAAAATCACATCATTAAAGTAACCGATAAAGCATTTGATGATTTTGCAGCATCGGGTAGTGATAGCGCTTTCAATAAAAAAATATTAGGATTATAAGACTAACACACAAGCATGATGACCATATTTTAATCATTTGAAATAAGGTTACATGTAAGTAAAAACAACACACACATGAAAAAAACATTATTAGGTTTAGGCGCTGTAGTAATTTTTATGGCCTCTTTTACCAAAGCAGATTTAGAGAAAGAGAAAACGGTAGTGGCAACGGCAACATTGTCCAACCATGCTATGCAAATGAGTGCTGGCGAAAAATTAATTAACAAATCAGACTGTATCGGCTGCCATAACAAAGTGAATAAAATCATTGGCCCGGCATACGTGGATATTGCTAAAAAATACCCTGCAACAGAAAAAAACATCAACTACTTAGCAGATAAAATTATTAAAGGTGGTACAGGCGTTTGGGGTACAATGCCAATGTCTGCACATGCATCATTAAAACCTGCTGATGCTAAATTGATGGTGAAATATATTTTATCCCTAAAAAAGAAGTAATAAACCGGAATCAAACTTCAAAACATCCTAATGAAAACAGAGCAAGAAAATAAAAACACGAGTAACCGCCGTGACTTTATTAAAACCAGCGCCATCGCCGCAGCTGCATTTATGATCGTTCCACGCCATGTATTGGGTGGGCCAGGCTTTTTAGCGCCTAGCGATCGTTTACTTATTGCAGGTATCGGTGTTGGCGGAAAAGGACAAAGTGATATTGCCGGGTTCGCAAAAAGTGGCAAAGCTGAGATCGCTTTCCTGTGCGATGTAGATGATCGCCGTGCAGCTGGTAGTGTAAAGGCATTTCCAAAAGCGAAATATTACAAAGATTATCGTGAAATGCTTGATAAAGAGCACAAAAATTTTGATGCTGTTTCCATTTCAACACCCGATCATAACCATGCCATCCAGGCACTTGCTGCCATGCAGTTGGGTAAACATGTTTATGTACAAAAGCCACTTACGCACGATATTCACGAAGCCCGTATTTTAACCGCTGCCGCAAAAAAATACAAAGTAGTAACGCAGATGGGTAACCAGGGTGCCTCAAATAATGGTCCACGCCAAATGAAAGAATGGTATGAAGCAGGATTAATTGGCGATGTACATACCGTTTATGCCTGGACTAACCGTCCGGTTTGGCCTCAAGGCATTCCTTGGCCTGATAAGAAATCAGAAATCCCAAAAGAATTAGACTGGAACCTTTGGTTAGGTACTGCTCCTGAAAAAGATTATGTAGATAAATTGGTACCATTTAACTGGCGCGGCTGGTGGGATTATGGAACCGGTGCATTAGGCGATATGGGTTGTCACCTGATTGAAGCTCCTTTTAGCGTGTTAAATCTAAAATATGCTAAAGAAGTAGAGGCGAGTGTTGGCTCTGTTTATGTTGATGAATTTAAACGCGGATATTTCCCGGAAAGCTGTCCTCCATCAAGTCACGTAACCTTAAAATTTCCTAAAACAGATAAAACTCAAGGTGATGTAACTTTACATTGGATGGATGGTGGAATCCAGCCAGAACGCCCGGCAGAATTAGAAGCCAATGAAACTTTTGGTGATGGCGGAAATGGTACTTTGTTCATCGGAACAAAAGGTAAAATGATGTCTGAAACTTATAGTGCAAACCCTAAATTATTACCTTTAAGCCGAAACAAAGACATCAACGTAAAAGAAAAATATGCCCGCGTTAAAGGCGGTGCAGATGGTCACTATGCACAATGGGTTGAAGCGTCTATCGCTGGTTACGGCAAGCAGGAAGTAAGTTCGCCATTCGAAATTGCCGGTCCTTTAACGGAAGCTTTATTAATGGCAAACCTGGCGATCAGAAGCTTTGATATTCAAAAAAATGTAAATGGAAAAGTAACTTACCCAGGCAGATACATGAAAATGCTTTGGGATAATGACAAGATGAAAATCACCAATTTTGACGAAGCCAACCAATTCGTGAAACGCGAATACCGTAAAGGCTGGAATGATTTAACTCTTTAATGAATAACGGAAACCTCGTAGATGCAAAACCTGCGGGGTTTATTTATAACACACAATGAAAAAACTTATTCTTTCTGCCTGTATCTTATTGGCAGTAACACAAATAACAAAAGCCCAAAAAGGTTTCAAACCTTTGTTTGACGGAAAGACGACTACAGGCTGGCATACTTATAATAAAACGAATGTTGGCAGTGCATGGCAGGTTCAGGATGGTGCTTTACACCTCGATCCAAAAGCCAAAGGTACTGATGGTGGCGGTGACCTGGTTACCGACAAAGAATACAAAGATTTTCACTTAAAGTACGATTGGAAAGTAGCACCAAAAGCAAACAGTGGCGTGATTTTTTACGTACATGAAGAACCAAAATATCACGCTACTTACTCTACAGGCTTAGAACAACAAGTACTTGACAATGATGGTCATCCTGACGGAAAAATTACTAAACACCGTTCTGGTGATCTTTATGATCTGATTAAAAGTTCTTCTGAACCAGTTAAGCCAGTTGGCGAATGGAACAAAGCAGAAATTATTAGCAAAAAAGGAAATTTAACCTTAATTTTAAATGGTGTTGAAGTAGTAAAAACTACCCTTTGGGATGAAAACTGGAAAAATTTAGTTGCTGGAAGCAAGTTTGCGAAGTGGGAAAACTGGGGCACTTACAAGTCTGGAAAAATTGCATTGCAGGATCATGGTGACGAAGTTTGGTACAAAAACATCACTATAAAAGAACTATAATTGATAGAAATGTAGGAAGCGTAGTATAATGTGAATATTTTTATGCTCTCCCTACATTTCTTTTTTGCACATTTAAATAATAAATGTTTAGGTTGGATATATATTTATTATCCACTTCACATGCCATATAACTACTGACCAAATGAATACCACTACCCGCTTCAAACTCTCCACCATGATGTTCCTCGAATTCTTTATCTGGGGATCATGGTTTGTAACGCTAGGAACATTTTTAGGTAATAACCTAAAAGCAACAGGATCAGAATCTGCATCCGTTTTTGGTACACAATCCTGGGGAGCAATTATTGCCCCTTTTATTGTCGGCTTAATCGCCGATAGATATTTTAACGCTGAGAAAATCCTGGGTGTTTTACATATTGTAGGTGCGATATTGATGTACCAAATGTACAGTGCAACTGATGTAAGCGTATTCTACCCTTACGTTCTGGGTTATATGATCTTATTTATGCCAACCCTTGCTTTGGTAAACTCGGTTTCATTTAATCAAATGCAGGATCCAGAAAAGGAATTTTCTAAAATCCGTGTCTGGGGAACCATTGGCTGGATTATCGCTGGTTTACTAATCAGTTTCGTTTTCCACTGGGATTCTCCGGAAGGCATTCAATCAGGCCTGTTAAAAAGTACGTTTTTAATGGCTGGCATAGTTTCCTTAGTCCTTGGTCTTTTCAGTTTTACCCTTCCTAAAACACCGCCAAAAGTTTCCTCAACAGAAAAAATTAAAGTGGGTGATTTAATTGGCTTAGACGCACTTAAGCTTTTAAAAGATAAAAACTTCGCGGTCTTCTTTATTTCAGCGATTCTAATCTGTATTCCACTGGCTTTTTACTACCAAAATGCCGGTTTATTCTTAGCAGATATTAAGGTATCTAATCCAACGGGAAAGATGGCCATTGGTCAAATCTCTGAAGCATTGTTCTTATTGGCTATTCCTGTTTTCTTTTCAAAATACGGTTTTAAGAAAACCATATTAGTGGGGATGCTGGCCTGGGCTTTACGTTATGTATTATTCGCCTTTGGTAACGCTGGCGACTTAAGCTTTATGTTAATTATCGGTATTGCGTTACATGGCGTTTGCTATGATTTCTTTTTCGTATCAGGACAAATTTATACCAATTCAAAAGCCGGTGAGCGCTATAAAAGTTCTGCACAGGGTTTAATTACGTTGGCTACTTATGGCGTTGGGATGCTAATTGGTTTTGAAGTTGCTGGTATGATTACCGATACTTACAAAGCAGCTAATGGCGCTGTAGACTGGAAAATGGTTTGGATTATTCCTGCAGGTATCGCTGCTGTAGTTTTCCTGCTTTTTGCTGTACTCTTTAATGATAGAACAAAATCTGAAATAGAAGCTAAAGCCCTTTAAAACATGTCGTCAAAACTAAATAGAAGAAATGCTTTGAAAAACATTATTGCCGGCACTGCTGCGATTGGTGTGTCATCAGGTATTTCATCCTTTGCCATGGATAAACCCACACAGTCTTTAGCGCTTAAGGGCAACATTAATCATTCAGTATGCAGGTGGTGTTTCAGCACATTTGATGTTGACGCGTTGTGTGTAGAAGCTAAAAAAATCGGCATCAAAGGTATCGACCTGGTTGGTCCGAAGGATTGGCCAATTTTAAAAAAACATGGTCTGGAATCTACCATGTGCAATGGTGCCGAAATTAACCTGGTTGATGGTTTTAACGACAAAAAATTCCACGAACAGCTGATTAAAAACTACTCTGCCATGATTCCTTTGGTTGCTGCTGCAGGTTATAAAAACCTGATCTGCTTTAGTGGTAACAGACGTGGAAAGGATGATGAAACGGGTTGGAACAATTGCGTCGAAGGATTAAAACAGTTAATGCCACTCGCAGAAAAGCACGGTGTGGTATTGGTAATGGAATTACTCAACAGTAAAATTAATCACGCCGATTATCAATGTGATAAAACCGCATGGGGTGCCGAACTTTGCAAACGTCTGGGATCGGAAAACTTCAAGTTGCTTTATGATATTTACCATATGCAAATTGATGAAGGTGATGTGATCCGAACGATAAAAGCTAATCATCAATACATTGCACATTACCATACTGCTGGGGTTCCCGGCCGTAATGAGATTGATGGAACACAGGAATTATATTATCCGGCAATTATGAAGGCCATTTTAGAAACCGGCTTTAAAGGTTTCGTTGCTCAAGAATTTATACCAAAAAATGCAGATAAAATTGGCTCTTTGAAAAAGGCCGTTGAAATTTGCGATATTTAAATCTACCATTATGTTATCAAGAAAAAGTTTTATCATCAACGGTTGCTTAGCTATAGCAACCTTACTTTTGGCTCCGTCATTTGCTTGCGTAGCTCAGAAAAAAGCAGTTGGCCTGCAACTCTATTCACTTAGAACTGATTTGCCTAAAGATTTAAAAGGCACTATTGAAAAGGTTGCAAAAGCAGGCTTTACAGAAGTTGAAACTTACGGCTTTTCTGTTAAAGATCAATTTTGGGGATTAACACCAGCTGAATTTAAAAAATTACTGAGTGAAAACGGATTAAAAGCAGTGAGTGGTCACTACGGTTTAGGTTCTTATCTTGTAGATGGGAATACCGATGAGTTGAAAGCCGCCATTGCCGCAGCAAAAGTTTTAGGCAGTGAATATATTACTATTCCCTATTTAGATGCCAGCATCAGAAAAAACGCTGAAGACTATAAAAAACTTGCTGCAAAAATAAATATTGCGGGCAAAATGTGTAAAGATGCAGGTTTGCGCCTCGCTTATCATAACCACGATTTTGAATTTCAAAAACAAGGAGAAACTACAGGTTATCAAATTCTATTAAATGAAACTGATAAAAAATTAGTAGATTTTGAATTAGATTTATACTGGGCAGTTCGCTCCGGAAATGATCCGATTAAATTATTTACCGAGAATCCTGGTCGTTTCACCATGTGGCATGTAAAAGATATGGACAAAGCAAATCCTGCGCTAAATGCAGAAGTTGGAACAGGAAGCATCGATTGGAAACCTATTTTTGCTGATGCTAAATTATCAGGCATGAAACATTTCTTTGTTGAGCATGAAACGAACTATAAGCCTAATCCGATTGAGTCAGTGGCGGCAAGTTGTGCATACATTAAGGCAAATATTTTGAAATAAATCTTCTTATCAGTCATCTGATGAATACGGCAAATGCACCTATTCATCAGATGATTCTTTTTAGTTTAGCTTCCCAGCCAAAACACAAGTATTTTTATACCGTTTTGTATTTCCCTGCAGATCGAAGATATCAAACAAAACAATGTAGATCCCGAGACCGGCTACACTTCCATTATCGTCTAAGCCATCCCAGGTTAAAATACCGTTAGTTCCAATTGTTTGATTTTTTATAAGTTTCCTTACTAATCTTCCTTTATCTGAATAGATATTCACTGTTGCTACACTTGAATTTTGATCAAGCTGGTAACTCAATGTCAGGAGCTCCTCAAAGTTATCCCCATCCGGAGAAAAAGTTTTAGATAGTAGATGGACATCATTGCCACCTGCAATCGCACTTTGAGAATTTTCATAGGTTGGTGTAGCAAATCCTACGGTAGCCGCCGCAGATTTAAAATTACCAGGCTCATTGGTAGCTACAGTAAATGAAACCCTTTCAATTGAAATGCCATCTTCATCCCGAATTAGCGGATGATGAACTTTTGCATCGTAGTTGAGCCTGTCCAAAACCAGACCATTACTTTGGAGAATCACCGATCCTTTATCATTATTAAATGCCGGCAAGCTACTGATCTGGACAAAATGAGTTGGGAATTTGGCCTGATAATTTTGTTTGATATTGTTTTGGTTGGTCGTAATTACCCAGTATGAGCCCGGAGCAATCATCAGTTGCTTTGGGGAAACGTTTTTAACATTAGCGATGGCCCCGGCAGTGTTTACGTTTGCCAGTTGCAACTCCTTTAAATCAATCTCGTGATTAGAATTGTTGTAAATCTCTACAAAATCTACTCCTCCTGTTCGCGGATTAAATAACACCTCAGATATCAACAGATCGCCCGGGCTAATAATTAAATTTGCGCAAGAAGGCTTTCCCTTATTTCTATGGGATTCAGCAGCGATATCTTTGATTGGGATGGGTACAGTTTGATTTTTGATCAACTTATCTTTTATAGGATAAGGATTAGAAATAAAGACTGCAAATTTAATTGGTAGCAATAGGGATATAAGCTTAATTTTTAGCATATTTGGACTTATATCAAATGTTTTATAAATATAATAATTAAAATCTAAAATGAAAGTAGCAGTTGTAGGTGCAACCGGATTGGTTGGAACCGTAATGTTAAAAGTATTGGAGGAAAGAAATTTCCCTTTAACAGAGTTAATTCCCGTAGCATCAGAAAAGAGTGTTGGTAAGGAAATTACTTTTAAGGGTAAGAAGTTTCCAATCGTTAGCATGGACACTGCAATTGGCATGAGACCAGATATTGCGCTGTTTTCTGCTGGTGGAAATACTTCATTAGAGCATGCGCCACGTTTTAAAGAAGCGGGCACAACCGTTATTGATAATTCTTCGGCCTGGAGAATGGACCCTGCGATTAAATTGATCGTGCCAGAGGTTAATGCCCATGAGCTTTCTATTGATAACAAAATCATTGCTAATCCAAATTGCTCTACCATTCAAATGGTGGTGGTTTTAAAGCCATTGCACGATAAATATAAAATTAAACGGGTGGTTGTTTCTACCTACCAATCGGTTACCGGTACAGGTGTTAAAGCGGTAGAACAATTGATGAACGAGCGTAAAGGTATCTTTGATGGACCAAAGGCTTATGCTTACGAAATTGATTTAAACGTTCTTCCCCATATTGATGTGTTCATGGATAATGGATATACCAAGGAAGAAATGAAAATGGTGAAGGAAACGAATAAAATCATGAGCGATGATACCATCAGGGTTACGGCAACTACTGTTCGTATTCCGGTAATGGGAGGTCACTCAGAATCTGTGAACATTGAGTTTGAAAATGATTTTGATCTGGCTGAAGTACGGAGCATTTTGGAAAAATCGCCCGGTATTATCGTTGTAGATGATGTAGCAAACCTGAAGTACCCAATGCCTAAAGATGCACATGAAAAAGACGAGGTTTTTGTAGGCCGTATCCGCAGGGATGAATCGGCTGCTAAAGCTTTAAACCTTTGGATTGTTGCTGATAACTTACGTAAAGGTGCTGCTACTAATGCCGTTCAGATTGCAGAATACCTCATTCGAAAAGAATTAGTTTAAAAATAATTGAAGCCCGTGCAAAAAGTACGGGCTTTTTTATGCGCGCTCCAAAATGAAAAATGCACCTCTTATCTTAATCTACTCCAGGTTATTAATTGGCTTTGGGATTATTATCCTCAGTAGTTTACAGGTTGATCATTATCCATTCCTAGCCATTAGCTTATTAACGATCGGCTTATTAATGGATGTGTTTGATGGAATCATTGCAAGAAAGCTAAACGTTTCTTCAGAAAAGCTAAGGAGGTTAGACTCTGGTATCGACCAGGCATTTTTTATATCCATTGCCATTGCCACCTATATTCAGTGTCCCGATTTTTTTAAACTCAATCTGATCAAACTAATCATTTTATTCGGCGCAGAAGCATTAACGTATCTGGTAAGTTATATCAAATTTAAAAAAGAGATTGCAACTCACTCTATCGGAGCAAAAATCTGGACGCTTGTATTATTCGCAACGTTGGTTGAAATTATGGCTCATTGCAAATCAGAGGTGCTATTTGAATGCTGCCTGTGGATTGGTCTACTAACGAGGTTAGAAATTCTGGCCATTGTACTCACTTTAAAAAAATGGACAAATGATGTACCGACCATTTATCACGCGGTAAAACTGAGACAAGGAAAGGAAATCAAACGCAATAAGTTATTTAACGGCTAAATGATAAAAAACAATAATCACCGAATCAGGAAACCAATTCATTGGAAAAAATGGAACCAAAATAAAAAAGCAAAATTCCCTTCCACTTTCACTAATGTTTATCAAACCACACAAACAAAAGTTATAAATAAGAAAAATCACATTGATTTTTTAATTTAGCCAGGCTTATACCATTACATGAAAAAGTATTTATTAATCATTCCCTACCTTTTATTCTGTTTTAATATTTTCGCCCAGAATAAAATACAAAACCTCGAGAAAGCGTTTAATATTCTCTTGGCAGATGAACAGGCGAAACATGCACTAACTTCGATTTGTGTTTTGGATGCGAAAACAGGCAAAGTACTCTTTGCAAAAAATGAGCAGATTGGATTAGCCACCGCTTCAACACTAAAAACCATCACAGCAGCATCTGCGTTCAGCATTTTAGGTAAAGATTTTCAGTTTCAGACTACACTGGGGTATTCGGGAAATATTATGGCTGATGGAACGCTGAAAGGAAATATCATTATTACAGGCAGTGGGGATCCAACTTTAGGATCGTGGCGTTATCAGAATAAAGATAATGTAATTTTATCCCAATGGGTAGCAGCAATAAAAACAGCCGGAATTAAGAAAATTGATGGCTCAATCATCGGTGATGATCGTATTTTTGGCACTCAAACTACTCCTGAAGGTTGGGTTTGGCAAGACATAGGTAATTACTATGGTGCCGGAACTTCGGGGCTAGCCTGGAGAGAAAATCAGTTCGACATCCATTTACGCCCTGGATCTGGTACATCAGCCGATGTTACAGTGGTTAAAACAGCCCCCAATACTCCCTATATTCAAATTAAAAATGAGCTGAAAACTGGTGCACCAGGCACCGGCGATAGAAGTTATGCGTACTTACCACCCTATTCTAATGTTGCCTATTTACGTGGCAGCTGGGGGATCGGCATTGGCAAACCCAGCATTTCAGTAGCTTTACCAGATCCGGCTTTCGACTGTGTCTACCGCTTACAGGATACACTCAAAAGATTAGGAATAGAGACCAGTCAACAGGTGACCACAGCAAGGTTAATGGAGTTAAATAATTCATTAATTCCAGCCACTTCGCAAAAAATCAGTACCATCACTTCGCCTACTTTAAGCGAGATAACCTATTGGTTTCTCAAAAAAAGCGTGAATTTATATGGAGAAACTTTATTAAAAACGATGGCTTTAAAGTCTGGCAAGCTAGCCACAACTGCTAAAGGTGTAGAAACGGAAATCAATTTGTGGGCAAATAATGGTATCGATAAATCGGCATTGAACATTATCGACGGCAGTGGCCTTTCACCCGGAAATAGAATCACAACCTCTGCAATGGCAAGTATTTTATATCAAATTCAAAAAGAAGTTTGGTTTTCAGATTTTTATAAGGCTTTGCCAGAATATAATGGGATGAAAATAAAAAGTGGCACTATAAATGATGTTTCCGCATTCGCCGGATACCACACTGACACAGCAGGAAATAAATATGTAATTGTAATTAATATTAACAACTACAGTGGAGGTGGAATTAATAAAAAATTATTTAAGGTACTGGATGAACTAAAATAAACATAATTAAAAAATAACGCTATGCCACATTTTGTTAAAAACCTCCAGACTGTTGATGGTTTGATTTCTAATTTATATAAAGACATTTCTATTGCAGAAATGACTGAAAAAATAAACCACTATTTTGAGCTTCAAGGCTATAAAGTTACCGACCAGCAATTCGGAAATTTAGTTTTGGAAAAAGGTAGTAGAATCAAAAGGCTTTTATTAGGTGCATTTGTATCTTACTATAAATTTAATGTAACAATGGCGCAAACCGCAGAAAATGAACTTACCGTAAACGTTTTTCAGCAATCAAGCGGCATGTCTGGCGGTTTAATTGGTATGAAACAAGTCAAAACAGAGCTTACAAGACTAAATTTCGTGTTTTCCCAAATTTAAGCCCGAAGGTAAACTGCTAATTGATTCTTAAGCGCATATACATCAAATCACAGATATTGTGCTTAGCAAATAGAACAAAATTTTCAGAAATGTGTGTCGATCGGTCAAAACCAGGCATTCATTTCTAATGTTCATTTGATATGGATGTAAGAATTGAAAATTGGAAGGATAACCTTAAAGAACCAAAACCCGATTACCAATTTGGTGACCATGTGCATATAGTTGACAAGGATTTTTACATTCCTCAACTTAACAAACATCGGCAGGTTTGGATCTATCTTCCCAAAAGCTACAAAGATTCAGAAAAGAAATATCCCGTTCTGTATATGCAGGATGGCCAAAATTTATTTCATGCGAAGCCTGCAAGGAATAATGAGTGGGCAGTTGATATAATTATTGATAATTTAATCCGTGAGGGTTGGCAAGAAATGATTGTAGTTGGGATTGATCATGGCGAAGATGATCGATTAAACGAATATAATCCGTATGATAGTGAAAATGGAAAAGGTGAAGGTAAAGCTTATTCACAATTTCTAGTAGAAACGCTTAAACCGTTTATCGATCAGCACTACCGTACTTTGCCTGATGTTAGGAATACTGCTATTGCAGGCAGTTCAATGGGTGGCTTAATTACGCTTTTTACCATAGCAGAGTACTCCGGTACCTTCGGATCAGCGGGCATATTTAGTCCGGCATTATGGTTGGCGCCACAGATATATGATCATATTACTGAACGATTATCCGGATTGCAAAACCATAAATTATTTTTCGTTGCCGGAGATAAAGAAGGCAATGAAATGATTAATAATATTAAAAAAGTTTATTCATTGTTAAATCCAGATGGCAAAAATGAGCGCATTGTTTTCTTTGAAAGAGAAGACGGTAAACATGCAGAATGGTTCTGGCATCGTGAATTTGAATCATTTTATAAGTTTATAGCTGAATAATTATTTAGAATTTGCGGTTGACTTTAGTCAACCGCTATGAAATGCACCCTGCAAACAATTCACTGCCTTCAATTTGTGAATCAACTCATGGCCGTCAGTTTCAACTGACGGAAAATTAAACAAACTATATTCTATAATATTGCGGTTGACTAAAGTCAACCGCTATGAAATGCACCCTGCAAACAATTCATTGCCTTCAATTTATGAATCAATTCATTGCCGTCAGTTTC
>JAZBLX010000022.1:0-72551 GCA_037033465.1 Bacteroidota bacterium
TGGAAATGGTCAATATAAATAACAAAAAATAAACTAGTTCATTACCGAATTACTAAACCATTACAATTGCGAGGAGGCACGAAGATGAAAGCTGTTTCACTTTTCGTTTGGTGAGACACCAACCGATAGTGTAAATGACTATTTCTTTTTAGCGTCGGCTAAAGCCAGACGCTATGAAAGAATTCCGAAAGCTTCTTCAAAAAGATCGTGAATCGAGTTGAGGAAGATGATTCTTTGTAGCGGTTATTCTGTTAGCAAATCGTCATTGCGAGGAGGCACGACGAAGCAATCTGTTTGACATTTTCATTTGGTAAGATACTAAACGAAAGTATAAAGGTTCTGAATCAAGTTCAGAATGACGACCGTTCTAATCCACCGTTTATAGATAACGTAATAAAAAGATTCAGTGTTTACTGAAGGCAGTAGGTAAAAACGCAGGGATTCTTCGCTGCGCTCTGAATGACACCCCGCTATGGCCACCCTGCTATCCGGCCTGGGAAATGATGGAAGGAGAAGCCGTTGAAATTTTTGCACTCACGTTCAATTACCACAATCCCAAGGTAGCGCTAACGGCTCTTTAAAAGAAAATCTTTATTACAAGCTAAATCGAGCCCTTGTGCTACCGCCATTTAAATTTCGACGCGCTAATCCGACATCAGTTCCAAGCCTTGATTGTTTGCTTCTTTATTATCAAGAATAAAGAAGATAGCCCTTCGGCGGCCAGCCGAGGCAAGCCTGCGCAGCGTGTAAAGCCTACCTGTAGCTATAACTGTTATTAAACATCTCGTCATTGGCACGACAAAGCAATCTCCTTTGCAGATTTCTTCGATGGAGATTGCTTCAGCAGATGAATAATCTGCCTCGCAATGACGGATTTTTGAAGGGATGTACTAACCGAAATCGTTGCGCTGAATTTAATTTTAGCACCTATTGAAGCTAGATCGTGATCAAGTTCAGGATGACGAAAGCTTTAATCCACCGTTCATAGATAACGTAATAAAAAAGGTTCGGTACCAATTGAAGGCAGTAGCTGAAAACGCAGGGATTCTTCGCTGCGCTTTGAATGACACCCCGCTATGGCCACCCTGCTATCCGGCCTGGGAAATGATGGAAGGAGAAGCCGTTGAAATTTTTGCACTCACGTTCAATTACCACAATCCCAAGGTAGCGCTAACGGCTCTTAAAAAAATCTTTGTTACAAACCGAATCGAGCCCTTGTGCTACCGCCATTTAAATTTCGACGAGCTAATCCGACATCAGTTCCAAGCCTTGATTGTTTGCTTCTTTATTATCAAGAATAAAGAAGAGCGCCCTTCGGCGGCCAGCCGATGCAAGTCTGCGCAGCGTGTAAAGCCTACCTATAGCTATAACTATTATAAACATCTCGTCATTGACACGACAAAGCAATCTCCTTTGCAGATTTCTTCGATGGAGATTGCTTGAGCAGATGAATAATCTGCCTCGCAAAGACGGATTTTTTGAGGGTTTTACTTACGCATCGTCATGCTGAATTTATTTCAGCACCTATTGATTAAGGTCCTGAAATAAATTGTGAATGACGATTTTTTGAATCTATAAAAAATCATCTTCTTTACGATAAGCCGCAATCACCGCTAATTCGCCTTCCTTACCGGCTTTAGCATTACCATGCTCCATTCCCATCACCCCTTTATAGCCTTTTTGGTGCAGGTGCCTGAATAAATTTTTATAATTAATTTCTCCTGTAGTCGGTTCTTTGCGACCAGGATTATCCCCAATCTGAATGTAGGCAATCTCATCCCAACAGCGGTCTATGGTTTTTATTAAGTCGCCTTCGGTACGCTGCATGTGGTAAATGTCGTACAGAATTTTGCAGGCCGGACTTTGTACCGCTTTACAAACGGCATAGGTTTCATTGGTTTTCTGCAGAAATAATTCTGGCGTATCGCTTAAGGTTTCCAACACCATCACTAGGCCGTGTGGTTCAAAAATTTCTGCTCCGGCCCGCATGGCATCGATAATATTTGCAAACTGGTTCCCGTAAGGTAAATTCCGTTCATAAAAACCAGGAACTACGGTAAGCCATTTCGCGTTGCAACGTTTGGCCGCCTCAACAGACTTTTTGCACGTTTCGATAAACTTATCTTTGAATTCTTTTTTACCGGTAGCAAGAGAAGTTTTCCAGTTGTCGCCGCCATCTACCACAAAAACCCCCATTCTCATGCCTAGTTTAGCCAGCAGCTTCCCAATTTTCTCTTGTTCTGCTACTGGTCGGTTCAGGTATCCATTATCCTCGATTGAGCGAAAACCTTTATCGTACATAAATTGAATCTGATCGAGAAAGTTTTTGCCTGCATGGTTTTCAAACATGCCCTGGTGGGGCGCATAATCCATATTGAAAACTTTATCTGCTGCTGTTGTGGCGCTTTTATCAGCAGCAAAAGTATTGGTAATGCCTGCACCAGTGGTGATTGCTCCCGCGGTAAGCAGGCTATTTCTTATAAATTCACTTCTTTTCATTAATCAGTTGTTTTGAAGGGTAAAAGCCTGTTTTAGTTCTTTAATATTTTTTTGAATCCTGTGCTCAGGGTATCGGCGATGCTACCATTCTTTTTATGGTAAACGAAATAAGCTTCCAGATTTTTTCGCTCCGCTATAAACTTTAAAGCTTCATTAAGGTGCATCCCCATCAGGGCATTGTCGTAACCATCAGCTGTAATGGCATCTGCGGCGTAAACCGTAACACTAATCATTTCATTCTCTAAAGGATAACCTGTTTTGGCATTAATCAGGTGGGTGATTTTTTTCTTCCCGCTTTGGTGAAATCTCCTGTAATTGCCGGAGGTGGTGATGGCACCCTGATTTAAAAGGGTAATATGCCTGATAGTCGGTTCGTTGTGTTCATCAGGTCCTTCGATGCCGATTTTCATCGGCGTTCCGTCTGGCTTCGGACCTGCAATTCTGATCTCTCCGCCCAATTCTGCCACGTAACTTTTAATCCCTCTTTTAGTGAGGTAATCTGCAATTAAATCAACACTGTAACCTTGCGCAATGCCGTTTAAATCAATCTGAATGCAGGGCTTGGTTTTGATGAGGATGCCGTTTTCCAGTTTAAGGTTTTGCATACCTATACAGCTTAAAAGTGATTTGATCTCTGTTTCACTTGGCTCGTTTATGGTTGCCTTTGGTCCGAAACCCCAGGCTTGAACCAGTGACGCAACGGTGATATCAAACAGGCCCTTTGTGTCGGCATTAATCTCGAAACTTCTTTTCAGCACATCGTTTAAAAAGCGATCGGTTTTAATTTGCTTTTCAGCTGCATTAAACCGGTTGATGAGTGAACCTTTTTGGTACAACGACATCGACTGATCAATTTCTGCTAAAAGACTATCAATGCCGCTTTTCGTTGCTACGCTATCCTTTGCATAATACACAATGGTATAATCTGTTCCTTGTGCCAGTCCTTTAATCGTGTAAGGTTTCATTTCTTCCCGCGGGAAAAAACGAACGATAAAAAGCAGGCAAAGGAACAGAATTTTATACATAATCGCTTATAAAACTTTGGTTTTGCCCGGCATTGGGATGGGGTAAAGTCCGTTTTGATCTGGCATTAACTTCGGATTGGCATCCCAGGCGAAACGCTCGGGCATGAGGCTGTTATTGGCTGCCAGGGCTTCATCCCATTTAATGGTTTGTCCGGAATAGGTGGCATAGCGGCCCATGATACCTGAGAAGGTTGTGGTTGCACCATAATCAGCATTGGTGAATTTATACTCGCCTTTTGATATGGCATCGAACAATTCATCATGCTCGGTTTGATAGGGATTGGCGTTGCCCTTGGTATTGTGGCTGTAAATCTCTTTCCCTTTCGAATCGTAGATAATGGCCTGGTTTCCGCCAGAAAGGTAAACACGGCCTTTTGTACCCTGAAAAGTTTCGTCAACCCGGTTGGCGGTACCCTCAAAATGCCTGCACTGGCTATATACCACTACGCCATTTGGGTAAGTAAACTCGTTGGCGTGATTATCATAAATTTCGCCATAATCTTTACCGGTACGCCAGGCACGGCTTCCTGTTCCTTGTACCGAAAGTGGGCTTGCTCCGGTAATCCAGTTGGCAATATCGATGTTGTGAACGTGTTGCTCTACAATATGATCGCCGCATAACCAGTTAAAATAATACCAGTTGCGCATTTGATATTCCATTTCAGTTTGATTAGCCGTTCGAGGGCGAACCCAAACGCCGCCGCTGTTCCAATACACCTGACCAGAAACAATATCCCCAATTGCTCCATCCTGAATTCTTTTCATGGCTTCGCGGTAATTGCTTTGGTACCTTCGCTGCAAACCTACTACTACGTTAAGCTTTTTCTTTTTGGCTTCTTCTGCTGCGGCCAGAACTTTTCTAATTCCCGGGGCATCTACGGCTACCGGTTTTTCCATAAAGACATGTTTGCCTTGTTTCACTGCTTCTTCAAAGTGAATAGGCCTGAAGCCTGGGGGCGTAACCAGCAAAACCACATCTGCGAGCGGAATGGCCTTTAAATAAGCATCAAATCCTACAAACTGGCGTTCTTTTGGAACATCCATTTTGGCGGCAAATTTAGTGCTTAATGATTGGTAACTGCTATCGAGTCGATCCTGAAAAGCATCGGCCATGGCTACCAGTTTTAAATTGAATTTTGTACTTAGTGCTTGAAATGCTGCACCGGTTCCGCGGTCGCCACAGCCAATTAAGGCGATTTTGATGGTATCGGTGCCAGATGCATAAGCGCCGGCAAGCGGAATACTACTTAAAATTGCACCGCCAGCCAATAGGGCAGAGGCTTTTAGAAATTCGCGCCTTTCGTTTGGGTTTAGTTCTTTTTTCATTGTAGGTTTATATTTGGTTCAATAGGTGAGGTGATTTAAAAATCCTTTATTGGTTGTTTGTTATAATAAGCATCAATTTCGGCTTTTGATGGAGTTTTAACAGGCCTCACTAATCGCATGCCTACAAACGGTGCCTCCGGAAACCACCAGTTACTTTTCGGGATTTGCGGATCGAGCTGTTTCCATGAGGGATCAGAAGCCAGTCTTACAGTGGAGGTGAGGTTCTCGGGGATTTCATCAAAAGATCCGCCACGAACAGCATTTGGGTATAATTGATCTGGAATGGCCACCGGATTTATGGCGACTTTGGATTGAGTTCTGGAATAAAAATCGGCGAAATACTGATCATACGTCCATTCGCTTACATTCCCGTGCATATCAAATAATCCCCATGCATTAGGCTTCTTTTCGCCTACCGGATGTGTTTTGTTTCCGCTATTGTCTTTATACCAGGCATAATCTTTCAAACTGGCAGGATCATTTCCGAATGAATAATTAGTTGTTGTTCCGGCTTTGCAAGCATATTCCCACTCGGCTTCAGTTGGTAAACGGTAAAAAATTCCGGTGCGGACATAAAGCCATTTACAGAATTGGATGGCATTGTATTGCGTCATGGCTACGGCAGGCTGGTGTTCCTTGCCCATGCCAAACGTCATATCTAAATAAGGTTTGGTGGGTCTGGTTACGGCATCTACTTCTGCAGGGATTGGTGTAATGCTGGCTTGTTTTTCATAATCGCGGTAAAGAAAGGGTTCGAAGATATCCCAGGTTACCTCATGTTTGCCCATCCAGAAAGCATCAAGCTTAACATCGTGAACGGGTTGTTCATCTGGTTTGCCATTTTTATTTCCCATTTTGAAGGTGCCGGCGGGAACAGGCTGCATCACAAAACTTAATTTGGTTCCATTAATGGTTTGCGTATATGCTTTAGAATCTTGAGCAAAGTTTTGCCCAGGTGCGGTGATGATTAATGCGAATGCAAAAATTCTCTTCAACATAAAAATTGGTTAGATATACCTGCAGGCAGGTGTTTGGTTACTCAGTAATCTGATTACTAAAGTAATTATCCAATCTTAAAATGAAGAAGATTTGTGTAACAATAAAAGTATAGATGACAATTATTAATCAGGCTAAAAGTTTATTTACGCTCCGTGGAATTGTTATTCAGATTACTATAGCCTACAAGGGTATCCCAACGGGCGCCAGGCCTTCTGTAATAAACAAAAATTTGATAACTGTTTTCTGTCTGAAAAAATGAACCTTCAAAGGGCTGAGCTTCTACAGTTTTGGTATCGTTGTTTAGCCATACATATTCATAATCATATAAGCCTTGTTTTAACAGAATGGTGGCGTAAAACTGTTTCCGGCTGGCATCATATAGCAATTTGCTGTCTTTGTTTAGTACGAAGTTATTGAAGCGGCCAACTACGTAAGCGTCGCCATTTGTACTTGGCGCAGTAGCATTTAATGTAAAAAGGATATCGGTGTATTCTGCTTCTGTTTTGTCATCTCGGCCTTCGGTGTTTCTAACGAAGAAATTTCCATTTTCATCAAACTGATTTCCAAAGGCACCCGTGCTTCTTGGCGCATCCTGAAAGAGCATGACATTAACGGTTTGATTATTCCTGTAAATATCTTTTACGTTTTCGGCTTTATAACGCAGGCTTCTGGTATCGAACTTTCTAAATTCATTATTGCCCGGAAAATTGTTGGTATTGATGTCATTATAAACTAATTGATTCGGACGAACGAATGCTGGTTTTGTATTTAAGCTTGCTGTATTTGGATCAAAGTTTTGCATCACCACCGCTTTAATATCCTGGTAAGGATTTGCAATAGACATGCTGTAGTTAATGCTGAAATTTATTTTCTGCCTGGCATTTCTATCTGTAACCTGTAATGGGTTGGTAATTTCTGCGGCAACCGCCACCTGACTATCCAGAATATAAAACCGCTGTGAGATAACGGGTTTATTTTTATCGCTATCCAGGTAAACTTTCAAAACATAATTGCCACTAATTTTAGGCTGAATCTGCGTATTGGGCAGGCTTACTTCATAATGAGTATATTTTCTGGTGGTATTGGAAGAATAGTGGTAATCGATAATTCGGTCGTCGTTAAATCCATCCAAATAGTCTGTAGTAGAAATTCTTGAGGGTTGCCAGTCGGATGTGCAATGTTCCACTGTATACCAATAGTTCTTGGTTCCACCTAATAAATCATCAAACGACAATACAATTTTTTCTTGCGAGTTCAATGTAATCAGCGGTATACTCTGTTCTTTCGCGCTATTGTAGCAGAGAACCGTTTTTATATTGGGAAGATAAATTCTGTTGTCATTGGTGAAAGATTGATTATTTTGGGCAAATAGTAAAGTAGGCAGAAGAAGGAATAATACAGCGATTGTTTTATGCATGGTTAAAGCTACATAGTATTCAGCAGAGATGAAAAGGATTGGTGGAGATTTTTTGGAAGGGATTTTAGGAATGAGGGAATAGGAAATGGGGAAAATAGGAAATGGAGAAATAGGAAGAGCCGAGTCCATAAAGAGCCGCCCTTCCTAAACTTGATCCAGGATCTTTTTTGAAGGAATTAGCGAATCATTTTCATAGCATCTGGCTTTAGCCGATGCTACGAAATCTGGAATGAATCATTCTCTTGAACTTAATTCAGGATCTTTTTTGAAGGAATTAGCGGATCATTTTCATAGCATCTGGCTTTAGCCGATGCTACGGAATCTGATCCTGAATCATCCTCTTAAACTTGATCCAGAATTTTTTTGAAGGAATTAGCGAATCATTTTCATAGCGTCTGGCTTTAGCCGATGCTACACGGAACTGGAATGAATCATCCACCTGAACTTTATCCAGGATTTTTTATGAATGAATTAGCGAATCATCTTCATAGCGTCTGGCTTTAGCCGATGCTACGGAATCTGAACATGAATCATCCTCCTAAACTTGATTCAGGATCTTTTTTGAAGGAATTAGTGAATCATTTTCATAGCGTCTGGCTTTAGCCGGCGTTAATGAATAACAATCTCAATTCGTGCAAATTTTCGGTTTAATCCACTATTTGCCAAACAAAAAAGCCGCAGATTTATAATCTGCGGCCAAATACCGTTATGAATTTGTACTTAAATTATCCTTCCAGTTCCATAATTTCTGCAGCTAAAGTTTCCCATTTCGCCTGATGCTGATCTAAATCTTTTTTTGCAGCTAAGTAACGTTTATTTGCTTCAGCTAATTTATCAGCCTTGCCATATACATTCTCGTTGGCAAGTTCTGCCTCGATATTTTTCACTGATGCTTCTAATTCAGAGATGGAAGTTTCTATTTTCTTCAACTCATCATTCAGTTTTTTCAATTGATTAGCAGCATTTGGAGTTACAGGTTTCGGCTCTTCTTTTTGCTTTTCAGGCATTTTCACTGGAATTGGTTTGGAGATTGGAACCTCGCGTTTGCTGTTCCATTCTTCGTATTCCGCATAAGTTCCAGGATATTGTTTAATCTTTTCTCCTTCGATGAACCAAATCTTGTTGGCTACATTATCTAAGAAGTACCTATCGTGAGATACGGCTATGAAAGTACCTTCAAATTGCTGTAAAGCCTGAATCAGAATGTTAACCGACTGGATGTCCAGGTGGTTGGTTGGCTCATCCAAAATCAGGAAGTTCGAATCTGTGGTTAAAGATTTTGCTAAAGCCACACGAGATTTTTCTCCACCGGATAGCACCTTGATTTTCTTAAACACATCATCGCCGGTAAATAGGAAACAACCTAAAATACCACGCAATTCAGTATCCGTATGTTTTGGTGCGAAAGCCTGTAATTCCTCCAGAATGGCATTGTCCAGGTGAAGTGATTCCAGCTGGTGCTGCGCAAAAAATGTAGTGGTTACATTATGGCCAGTTTCACAGAAGCCTTCAAATTTTTCTGCCCCGGCAATCATCCTCAATAAAGTAGATTTACCCTTTCCATTCGCGCCGATTAACGCAATTTTATCACCTTTTTCGATTACCGCTTCGGCATCTTCCAGGATGTGAACATTTGGATAATGTTTGGTAGCGTGTTCAATGCGAACCACGTGGCGGCCAGATGGCTTGGTAAATTTGAAGCTGAAGTTAACTGTTGGATTATCATCATCAACATCATCTACACGCTCCATTTTGTCAAGCGCTTTCATCCGCGACTGCGCCATTTTAGCTTTTGATGCTTTCGCTTTGAAACGTTCAATTAAACGTTCCTCCTGTTTGATTTTAGCCTGCTGATTTTTAAATTCTCCCTTTTGAATTTCGCCGCGTAAAGCTTTCTCTTCTACATAGAAACTGTAATTTCCAGCATAAACATTCAACTTTCCTTTGCGCGATTCTACCGTACGGTTTACAATCTTGTCTAAGAAATACCTGTCGTGAGATACAATTACAATTGCACCTTCAAAGCCCATTAAATAGGTTTCAAGCCATTTAATAGAGGGTAAATCCATGTGGTTGGTTGGCTCATCCAGCAATAAAATATCAGGTGTTTGTAACAGAATCTTGGCGAGCATTACGCGCATTCTCCAGCCTCCCGAGAAGGTATTTAGCGGACGTAACTGATCAGCTGTACTGAAGCCTAAACCTGCCAAAATTTCGTTTGCCCTGTACTCGATGTTGTAACCATCCAAAGCCTCAAACTCTTGTTGTTTATCACTCAGTTTGTATAAAACCTCTTCACTATAATCGGTTTCAATTTTTTTAAGCAATTCTTCAATTTCATCATGTAGCTGGTTCTGGCGCTCAAAAGCTTCCATGGCCACATGCAAAATGCTATGATGAGATTCGTACGAAAGTAAATCCTGGTTCAAGTACCCGATTTTTAAGTCTTTAGACATAGAAACCGTTCCCGAAGTTGGCGCATATTCCCCTACAATTATTTTTAAGAGTGTTGATTTTCCCGTTCCGTTCGCGCCAATTAATCCGGCCCTATCGCCCGGTTTAATGTGCCAGTTTGCTTCGTCGTATAAGGCTCTTGAGCCAATCAGGAATGTTAAATTATTTATTGAAATCATTTCGGCTGCAAAAGTACGAATTTTAAAGGCTTTTTCCAGTTTCAAAATAAAATAGGCGGGAAGTCAAATTTCTTGACGTTTTATTGATGAATGAAGCGGCTTTTACAACTATCTTATCTGGCCAATATCGATAGTTTCAATTTCATTAAATGCAGGGCTTAGCAACAGAAAATGACAATTACTTCGTTAACACAACATCAATAAAAAATAATACCATGAATAACAACAATATTAAAATACTTAGTAAGGAAATTCTTTCGGATAACTGGTATACCTTAAATAAAATCACTTTCGAATACCATAAGAAAGATGGAACAGTAGAAACCCAAAGCAGAGAGGCATACGATCGTGGCAATGGTGCAACCATTTTGCTGTATAATAAGGCCTCTCAAACGGTAATTTTAACCAGGCAATTCCGGCTGCCGACTTATTTGAATGGGAATGATTCTGGAATGTTAATCGAAACCTGCGCTGGCTTATTGGATAAAGATAATGCAGAAACCGCAATTAAACGGGAAACCGAGGAAGAAACAGGCTAAAAAATCGAAGAAGTAAAAAAAGTTTTCGAAGCTTATATGTCGCCCGGTTCGGTTACTGAAATTTTGTATTTTTTCGTTGCTGAATATTCCAAAGACATGAAAGTAAGCGATGGAGGTGGTCATCATGATGAACAGGAAAACATCGAAGTGCTGGAAACGCTTTTTTCGGATGCAGTCAAAATGATCTCTACCGGCGAAATTAAAGATGGCAAAACCATTATGTTACTGCAATATGCCCAACTGAATCATTTTTTTGATTAATAACAAACCACTCATTCCCGAGTTGAAAAATATGATCACGGGTTTCAACCCGGACTCATGTTAATTGCCGGGAATCAGTGTTTCGTCGATTCTTATAACCTTGCCCTGGGTTTCAACCCAGGTTTTAGGGTTGATATTCACTTGGGTTTCAACCCAAGGTTCAATCATACAGCATTACATTTAAATCTATTGCCGTCGGTTTTAACCGTCGGCCTTAAATTTTCCAAAACCTCAACTAATATTGAATAAGTTTTGAAAATTCAAAAAAGTAATTACCTTTGTACTGTAATAAAAATAATTACAGAATGAACAGCAGGTTTCCAGTTTCTCTTCACATTCTTACTTTGCTTGATGGCGCGAAGGGGGAGGTGGTAAGTTCCGATTACCTGGCTGGCAGTATCAACATCAATCCGGTTTTAGTGAGGAAAGAGATCGCAAACTTGCGCAAATATGGTTTCGTAGATAGTAAAGAAGGGAAAGGGGGCGGATCTTTTTTAGCGAAGAATGCAACCGAAATTAACCTTGGCGAGGTTTACAAAGCGGTAAAATCAGATTACATATTGGGGCAAAATAAGAATGAACCCAATCCAAAATGTCCGGTTGGAAGACAAATTAACGAGCATTTACTCGGATTATATACCGATGCAGAAAATGCCTTGATAGCTTATTTAGCTAAACAAACCTTAGCCGATTTTGCATTGAAATTTAAATAGCTTTTTTTTAACTTAAACTGTAATAAATATTATTACAATATAAATAAACATTAATTCAAAATAAAAATTAAACAAGATGAAAGTAGCATTAATTGGAGCATCAGGCTTTGTAGGTAAAGCCCTTTTAAACGAGTTGGTAACCCGCGGAAACGAAGTAATTGCAATTGCCCGCGATACGGACAAAATTGAAAGTACAAACGAGAAAGTAACAAAGGTAGCCGTTGATGTATTGAATACGGAAGAATTGGCTGCAGCTTTAAACGGTGCAGACGTAGTGGTAAGTGCGTTTAACGCAGGTTGGACCAATCCTAATCTATACGATGATACCCTTGCAGGCTCTCAAGCAATTCAAAAAGCAGTAAAAGCATCTGGCGTAAAACGTTTCATTTATATAGGTGGTGCCGGTACTTTGCAAATTGATGGAAATCAGTTGGTAGACGGACCTGATTTTCCAGCTGAAATTAAACCAGGAGCAACCGCAGTGAGAGATTATTTTAATATTTTAAAGCAAGAAACCGAAATTGACTGGGTGTTTTTTAGTCCGGCTATTGAAATGCATCAGGGTATAACAATCGGTCGTACAGGTAAATATCGTTTAGGAAAAACTTCTCCGGTTTTCAATGAGGAAGGCCGTTCGATTCTCTCTGTTGAGGATTTATCCATTGTTATTGCAGATGAATTGGAGAATAATGCCCATCATCAGGAGCAGTTTACAGCAGCTTACTAATTATTAAATATTTTTAAATCAACCAACTCCCCGCCTGATCTGTCAAGGAGGGGAGTTGGTTTTTTTATTTAAAGGAAAAATCTCATTTCATCCTTGCCACACACGCTTATTGTCTTCTGAGGCGGAAGATATACGCCTATCGTTCAAAGAAGGTAGGCCCGGGATGCTGCCTGCCGTTACGAAGCCAACAATAGTTTATCTTGTACTCATTTTCCATCTCCATCTTACATTTTTTCCATATTTTATTTATCTTCGTTGCATGTATCGCCTTATTAAACCAATATTCTTCAAATTTGATCCCGAAAATGTGCACTACTTCGTAGTTAAACGGCTCAAATGGTTTAACGATAAGTTTCCCTTAGGTAAAACGATCATTCGAAGCAGTTTTGATATCAACATTAAAGGTTTAGAAAGAGAAGTTTTTGGTATTAAATTTAGAAACCCTGTCGGATTAGCCGCTGGTTTTGATAAAAATGGCGAATATGTTGAAGCACTTAGCAATTTAGGATTTGGTTTTGTAGAGGTAGGTACAGTTACACCGATGCCACAGCCGGGAAATGACAAACCCAGGATGTTCCGGTTGCCAAACGATGAAGCCCTCATTAACCGGATGGGTTTCAATAATAAAGGCGTTGATGTGATGGCCGAACGTTTACGTTTGCTAAAAGACAGACACCCTGAAATTGTAGTTGGTGGAAACATCGGTAAAAATAAAGCAACTCCAAATGAAGATGCCGTGAGCGATTATATTAAATGCTTCGACAGACTTTTTGATGTTGTAGACTACTTTGTGGTGAATGTAAGTTCTCCAAACACACCCGGTCTGCGCGAACTACAAGAAAAGGAGCCGCTTAAAAAAATACTGAATACCCTTCAGCAACGGAACAGAAAGAATGATATATCCCGTCCGATTTTGCTCAAAATTGCGCCCGATTTAACTAATGCACAGCTTGATGATATTATTGAAATTGTAGCTGAAACAAATATTGCAGGTATCATTGCCACCAATACTACTATTAGTAGAGAAAACCTGGCGACAGAAAAGATGCTGGCAGGGGAGATGGGCGGTTTGAGTGGGAAACCTGTTAAAGAACGTTCAACAGAAGTGATTAAGTATCTTTCAGATAAATCAAATAAGGCTTTTCCAATTATCGGCGTTGGTGGAATTCATTCACCAAAAGATGCAAAAGAAAAACTGGATGCGGGAGCTTGTCTGATCCAATTGTACACGGGTTTTATCTACGAAGGACCAGGCCTCATCAAATCAATTTGTAAATCGTTAGTGAAATAAAACTAGGTTTTTTTACTTAATGTAATCAAGGAGATATGCTGCGGTAAAAGCCCACATCATTGATTTTATTTTTCATGCCTAAAATGGATAAGTAAATCGATCTGGGCATGAAAGTTAGCGGGTAACCCGGAAGAGATTTCTACCAGGGGCTTATTTCGGTTCCATCTTCAATATCTTTACTGAAAAATTTTCCTGTCGGGGCGTCGTCTGGCGTCAGCGTATGTTTAATAATAAAGGCTGCTGCATCTTCAACAGTTCCCGGGCCGCTGTGGTGGTTAAAATCTGTAGCCGTATAACCTGGATCAATCGCATTTACCTTAAATGCAGAATCCTGAAGTTCATAAGCGAGCAAAATGGTGTAGGTATTGACCAACGCTTTTGATGGGAAATAGCTGGCCAGCTTAACATTATAATATTTCCAGTTCGGATCACTGTGTAAGTTAAGTGAACCCAAACCAGATGTAATGTTGCTGATTCTTGGCTGTCCCGATTTATGAAGCAATTCCATGAAAGCCTGAGTAACCCTGATTGTTCCGTAATAATTTGTTTCCAATACCTCTTGAATATCTTTAATGGAAGTCGTTAAAACACTTTCCGGAAACCCTTTGCTAATGCCTGCGTTATTAATAAGGATGTCTAATTTGCCCTGATCCCTTTCTACGATGTTTTTTGCTGCCAGAATCGAATCAGACTTGGTTACATCGATCTCAATGGCTTTGATGTTTTGAAAGCCTTCTTTATTCAATTGTGCGACTACCGCCTCACCTTTTTCCAGGCTTCGGCTTCCCAAATATACGAAGATTCCCTCTTGTGCAAGTTGCTTTACTGTTTCTAAACCAATACTTCTATTGGCACCTGTGATTAATGCTGATTTCATTTCTAATTTTTGTTAGTGGTGATGCAAATTTGCACCGTTTAAAAATGAAACCACTTGCCATTTGGCAAAAAGCGAATCATCTGATGTTTTTTCTTATTCTGCTTAGTGAAGATTGGGTGATGCCCAGGTAGGAAGCGAGGTAGGAGAGCGGAATCCGGTTCGCCAGGTTAGGGTATTTTTGCAGGAAAGTTAAATAGCTCGTGGTCGCATCTTGCGCCACAATGGAACTAATTCGTTCTACTTTTTGTAACAATGCCTTCGAAACAATTTTTCGAACAATCGCATCCCAGCCAATAATGGTATTCAACAGTTCCTGCCAGTCTCTCTTGGCAAATACGATAATGTTGCAGTCGGTCATAGCTTGTACGTAAGCAATGGATGGGATCTCATTATCAAAGCTCTCTAAATCGACTACAATATTATTTTCATCGATGAAGTACTTGGTAATTTCTTCACTCTTATTATTGAAGTAGGAAACCCGCAAGATACCTTCGGTAACGAAGCCAAATTGTTTTGAAATCTGCCCGGCTTCCAAATAGTATTCATCTTTCTTGAGGACTAGTTGTGTTGCCTTTTTTATAATAAGCTCTATTTGGTGTGGGTTTAAGTTTCCGAACTGTAAGAGGTATGAGATAAAATCTTCCATGGTGCAAGTTAATCAATGTCCTTTTGATCGCACTTGCCATTTGGTAAAAAGATAAGTAATCATGCAGAAAAAAGTGGCTTGTTCATTGAAAGTAGATTAGCTTGTTCGACGAGATTTAATTCCTTGTTTAGCCAGTTCAAACGAATCAAATTTTTAAAACGATTGTAGTGTATGTTGTGTAGGTATCTCTGATAAAAAAAACGGCACAAAAAAAGCATCCTTTGATCAGAAGGATGCTTTAAATTCTTTAGAAAATTTCTTTCTAAAAACTATCTTGTTAAACCAGCTAAAACAGCATTGTTTTTAGCTAATTGATCGTTCTTAGGTTGTGCAGAACGGCTTCCTAACTCAATGTTAGTTGCTCTTTTTAAAAATGCTACCTCTTGGTGAGCTGTATTTTTATTTCTTCTGTCTTTTCTTTTTAATCTGGTAACTGCCATGGTAATAACCTTTTAATTATTTTATTTGTACAAATGGAGGTCGAGAGCGGATTCGAACCGCTGTAGAAGGTTTTGCAGACCTCTGCCTAGCCACTCGGCCACTCGACCTTGAAATTCAAGGTTGCAAAAATAACAATTATAACTTACTCCGCAAATAATATCTCAATAAATATGTTATTAATTTTTAACCCTCACTATTTCAGTACAAAAGATTGCCGCACTTACGGCTACATTTAATGATTCGGCCCGGCCAACCCGAGGAATCGTTACCGGCTGATTAATCTTATTGATCACCTCGGTTGAAATTCCCTTACCTTCATTGCCTAAAATGATTAATCCTTCCTTACCCCATTGCGTTTCGTAAATAGATTGACCATCTAACAGGGCACCAAAAATGGGAATCTCAATGTCGCTTAAGAAAGCTGGTAAATCTTCATAAAAAATATTAACACGTGCCAAAGAGCCCATAGTTGCCTGTACAGTCTTGGGATTATAAGCTTCTACAGCATCCATGGAACAAATAATATTCTCGAAGCCAAACCAGTCGGCCGTTCTGATGATTGTGCCCATGTTTCCAGGATCCTGTATGCCATCCAGCATTAACGTAAATCTATTTTTCAGTGCTCCCTTGCTTATCGGTTTGGTTTCAGGTATCTTCACTAAAGCCAAAAATCCTTGCGGCGTTTGTAAAGTACTAATCTTACCTAATTCAGCGTTGTTTACTTCAAATAAAGTTATATTTGCGGGTAATTTGGGTAAAAGTTGATATTGCTCACTAACGTAATAGATGGTGTCGATCTGGTAGTTTGAGGTGATAAATTCTGTAATGGATTTTAGGCCTTCAACCAGAAACAAGCCGCTTTCTTTACGAAACTTTTTTTGATGTAATGATTTAATAAAACTAATCTGAGATTTTGAAAGCATACCAACCCTTTATATATTCTAAACTGAAAAGTCTTGCAATATTACTATTATTTATTGTCTTAATTCAAGCTTGCTCCTCCACAAAATACATAGCAGACTATCAATCTATTGTTAAGAAAGTTACTATCGACAGCGTAGACAAGAGATTTGAAGAACAGGCATATAATTATGTGCAAAAGGATATCAGGCCGCCATCCGCTTTTAGTATCAATGTACCGCTTTATAATTTCTTTAATACCAAAGATGGAAGATACAAGACGAGTAATATCCGGTCTTTTGGTACTCCGCCAGCTATTTTAGACAGTACTCTGGTAGAAATTTCCAGAAATCAGGTTCAGAAGTTTTTGGTGGGGAAAGGTTATTTTTCTGCAAAAGTAAGGGCGGATATAAAAGTGAAAGATAAAAAAGCAGAGATCAATTTCATAGCCGATCAGGGTAAAGCGTCTTACATTGGTAGTATATCCGACTCTATATTCACATCCAATGTAAAAACCGTCTACAATAATAACAAAGCAGGTATTACGCATTTACATGAAGGCATGCAATATGATGTAGACTCGCTTACCTACGAGCGTGAGCAGATTTACCGCATCATGAAAGAAAATGGCTATTACTACTTTTTAAGGCCTTATGTAAACTTCGATGTAATTGAAACCAATAAACCGGAACGGGTTGATTTAAGGCTAAACATTACGGATCCACCAAGCGGTCCGCATAAGCAATACAAAATTGATTATACCCATATGCTTATTGCGCCAAGTCCGGATGGTTTTCCAGATTCAGTGAGAAGCAAATTAAGCAAAGACACAGTAGGTGGTATCATTTTTACTGATTTTTCTAAACGGTACAGAAGAAATCCCATTGTGAGGTATGACTTCTTGAAAAAAGGGGACATGTTCGATATCCGGAATGAGAATCTGACTTTTGATCGCCTTTATGAATTGAATATTTTCAAGAACGTGAAGATTGATTATTACAACAAAGACAGCACCGCAAATAAACTTATCCCGATTATTTTATTAACCCCACAAAAGGTGATGAGCAACCGTATTGAAGGTGAGGTTCCTTTCAATGGCGGTACCGTAGGCTTCAATTTAAGTAATACTTATACTAATAATAATCTTTTCAGGGGTGCTGAGCGATTTGAGTTACAGATTAAGGGCGGATTGCAGTCGAGGATTGGTAACGGTTCGAAACCTTTCAGAGATATCTATCAGCGCGATTTTTCTGTCAGCGCAAGTATTTCCGTGCCGAGGTTAATCATTCCTTTTTACAATCCTGAACTGGGCGGTAATGGAATGCCGCATACTACTTTCTCTTCCAGCTATATTTACGCATTGCAGAAAGATGTTTCGGTTAGAAATATCTTTATTAACTCCGTTACCTACGACTGGTTCGAAACAAAATCCAAACTTCACTCATTCACACCGCTAAACTTCGAATACAGATTTGGAAATATCGAACCTGGCGTAGACTCTGTTACCCTCAATAATAATGTTTATTACGCTGCATTATTAAACAGGAAGGATTTCACGCTAGGCATGAAATATGTTTATACCTTAAATAATGATAAATTAAATCAATACCGGACGTTCTTTTATTTTAGAGGAGGAATTGATATTGCAGGTAATTTACTTCAGGCCATAACAAGCATAACAGGAGCAAAACGCGACCCTGAGAAAAGTAATACGGCGAAAATTTTCGGTTTACCATTCAACCAATATGTACGGCCTGAGATTGATTTGCGCTGGTATAAACATCTTGGTGGAGAAAAGCAATTTATTGCCCGGATTAATGCAGGCGTGGGTTATGCTTATGGTAATGCGGTTAATTACGGAATTCCGTTCGAAAAACTGTTTTTTGCCGGAGGATCAAGTGGAATCAGGGCATGGCAGGCCCGAACTTTAGGTCCCGGTAACTATAACCGGGACGTAATTCCAACAGCAGGAGCGCGCAAGGCTTTCTTTGGTCTGGATCAATTGGGGGAAATGAAAATTGAAACTAATTTTGAATACCGGTGTACCCTGGTTAATAAATTTTTTGGCGCGAAGTTAAAAGGAGCTGCATTTATTGACGCAGGAAACGTTTGGAATATCAATAATTCGAGCTTTATATTCAACGTGGATGAGGCACAAAGGGAAAAGACTTTGTTTAAGTTGAGCAAGATGGCGCAACAAATCGCAATTGGTACCGGAGTAGGGCTTCGATACGATGTGCAATACTTTGTCTTCAGGTTTGATATTGGGGTAAAACTGAAAGATCCCCAGTTTTCCGGCGCAGATCAATGGGTGATTGGTAAGCTATTTTCTGACTCCGGAGAATTTAAAAATAATTACAACCTCACACATTCTCCTGATACTTATCGTTTTGTGCAGTATAATTTCGGAATTGGAATGCCATTCTAAAAATTATATACTAAAAAGATCTCTTGTTTCCGGATTGTCCTGAGGATTTCTGAATGGAAATTCTTTGTAAGGACGCCACTTTTTGTCAATATGTTTATAAACAGAAAAACCTGAAACGGTAAATGTTCTTTTGAATTTTCTATCCTTAAAAGTCTTAATAATTGCGTCGAATACAGGCTGTTTTACATCTTTAAAAGCTAAAGTTAAATGTGGATTAAATTTCTGTTGTTCCGTTCGCAGATCAAGTGGAGCTAAGGCTTTCTTAATTTGCGATTGAAGATCCATAATTCCGGGATTTTTTTCGACATCGAGAAAAAAGGTATGTTGTGGAAACGAACTGAAGTTCTGAAGTACCTGTACAAAAGGAATCGAAAATGCTGCTGTTGACAAAGCATAAAAAAATCGTTTTTCCATCTCTTCGGAAGCTATTTTTACAGGATTATAAAGCGTGATGTGTGCAGGCCTTTTCAGTGATTCGTATACCTTAAACTCATCAGCAATGTAATTTCTGATTTCATCAACGTCTTCTACTATTGATGTTGGCGGGACCAGGCACACTAAAAATAAATTTTCCATAATAGCTGTTAAATTGGTTTGTAAATTTAGGGTTTGGCTATCTATCCATAAAGAAGCGATCGTCAAAATAATCCATTGTTATTCAAACATCTTTAGTTTATAGTTGTTTTAGCTTCGTCTTAATGTGAAGGCGTTTATCAACTTATTAATCAGACATATCTAAAAAGTTAAAAAAATGAAGTTAACAATTAAATTACTCGTTCTGGCTGTAGCCATCTCATTTACAGCGTGCAAGAGTGGAGACAAGAAAGAAAGCGACAGCAAAGAAAAAACTGAATATGCAGAGGCAGATAATGATGATGCCAATCAAATTGTAGAATATAATAATGTTTTAGTGAGTTTAACTGATCAGAACAATGCTTACCTGAAAAGGGTAGATGAGAATTTACAGAAGTTAGCGAAGGGATTAGCGAACCCCAACGATCGGTTTGCATTCATTGGAATCGTTTCACCTTACGCCTCATCAAGTATCAGTCATTCGCAACTAAAACCTGAAACGCCACCATCCGCATTGAGTAGTGACGACCAGAAATACTTTAAAGAAAACGTAACCGGTTTAAACGGAACGCTTGCTAAGATTAAGGATACTTATAAAGCTTTGAACGATTATATCAAAGCTGAAGATTGGAAGGATGATAAAAGTGCCAAAGGAAACAAGCTGATTGATTCCATCTACTCGATGAGTAAAACTTATTATAAATACGATGAGAATCTTCTTGCAAAACTGGAGGTAATTGGAGATGATGCAGAACGAATTGTTTTGAAAACCCATCCGTTGAAGGAATACATTTTTGCCATGAAAGACGATAGGAAAGCGGTTGGAGACTTCAATAAGCTGATCATTGAAACGAAAAATTTTAAAGCAAATGAAGGTAAAATAAAATCAGCCTACGAAACTTTGGTGACACAAAATACCAAGCATACGGAAATGGCTGCACCTGACGCGACAAAATTCCCGAGCAAGGATGGTTCGTTTAAAACCTTTAATGAAAGCTTTAAAGACTATTTGATCGAAGCTAAAAAAACAATAAGAGATGCTTCCGCAAGCGGAAAATTAGCAGAAAATGACCTGGAGGATCTTATCAGAAAACATGATTACATGCGTACAACTTATAATTATTTTGTAGACTAATCGTTGGTTAAATAGTTCGTTATTTTGATCGTGATTGATTAGGTCCTGCTGATTTGCAGGATACCAACCAATAGGGCCAAAGCCCTGCAGCACGTAAGGCCACTTTAATTTTACTCGATGGAAAACCAGTCAGTAGAATAAATCCTAAACAAAAAAACCGATGGTTTTTGCCATCGGTTTAATTATATATTGAAATTAATTACTCAAAATATTCTTTCATTCTTTCGAAGAAACTTTTATCATTTTTACCTGGCTGAGGCTTAAAGTTTGGAGATTCACGCAACTTTTCCAATAAATTACGCTCTTCACTGCTTAATGCTTTTGGCGTCCAGATGTTAATGTGAATAATCTCATCACCTCTTTGGTAAGAATTTACCTCTGGTAAGCCTTTGCCTTTAAGGCGTAATAATTTTCCACTTTGTGTACCTGGCTCAATTTTAATTTTTGCCTTGCCGTCTATGGTTGGTACTTCGATGCTAATTCCCAGCGCCGCATCAGCGAAACTTAAATGCAAGTCGTAAACAATGTTGTTTCCTTCGCGTTTTAAAGTTTCATGTGGCGTTTCTTCCACCAGGATAATTAAATCGCCAGGGATACCTCCATTTGGTGCTGCATTCCCTTTTCCACTCATGCTTAACTGCATGCCTTCGCTTACGCCAGCAGGAATGTTAATGGTAATGGTTTCTTCGCCACGTACCACGCCATCACCATGACAAACGGTACATTTAGAAGTAATTTGCTGACCGCTACCATTACAGGTAGGGCAGGTAGATGCCGTTTGCATCTGGCCTAAAATGGTATTGGTAACGCGTCTTACCTGTCCGCTACCCCCACAAGTACCACAAGTACTAACAGATGATTTATCTTTCGCTCCCGAACCATCGCAGGTTTTACAAACGATTAATTTATTAACCTTAATTTTTTTCTCTGCACCGTGGGCAATTTCTTCAAGCGTTAGTTTTACTTTGATACGCAGGTTTGTACCTTTGGCTACTCTGCGGCCGCCACGTTGCTGGCCACCACCGCCTCCGCCACCAAAAAAGCTTTCGAAAGGATTATGTCCACCGAAAATATCTCCAAAGTTACTGAAGATATCATCCATGTTCATATTACCGCCACCGCCGTAACCACCGGATGCGCTGCTACCTACACCGGCATGACCAAACTGATCATAACGTTGTTTTTTTTCGGCATTACTTAACACCTCGTAAGCTTCGGCAGCTTCCTTGAAGTTATCTTCTGCAGCTTTATCGCCAGGGTTTTTATCCGGATGATATTTAATCGCCATCTTGCGATAAGCTTTCTTGATCTCATCTGCTGCGGCACTCTTGCTAACGCCTAGTACGTCGTAATAATCTCTTTTACTCATCTTCTATTTAAAATGATTGAATTTTGAATGATTGAATTAGAGAATGTAAAGCCATTCACTCATTCGGTCATTTTAACATTCAATAATTACTTTTAAGCTCCAACCACCACTTTAGCAAAGCGGATTACATTATCGTTAAGCGTATAGCCTTTTTCCACTTCATCGATTACTTTGCCTTTAAGGTCATCTGTAGGTGCAGGGATATTGGTAATTGCCTCGTGGAAATCTGTATTAAAAGGCTGATTAATGCTTTCCACATCTTTTAACCCTTTTTGTGAAAGTGTATTTTTTAATTTCGTGCTTACTAAAAGAATTCCTTCCTTAACAGGTGCTACATCAGCTGCAGTTTCCATTGCTTTTAATGCGCGGTCGAAATCATCTAATACCGGTAATAAAGATACAATTACATCTTTACCAGCAGTTTGCAATAATTCTACGCGCTCTTTTTGCGTACGGCGTTTGTAATTATCAAACTCCGCATATAAGCGTAAATATTTATCATTAAGCTGTTGAACTTCAGCCTGTAATTTCTCTTCTGCGGATAATTCCGGCGCTTGTTCTGTCTCATTGACAGGGGCATCAGTATTTTCTACATTTTCAGCAGCATTTTCTGATGTATTTTCAGGATTCATTATATTTTCGTCTTTGTCGTTATTTTTCTTCTTATTAAACATAATACTAGGCTGAATTTTTTCTGTTAACGTCAACTATTTTGCCATTAACGTAAATCAGCCAAGCTGTCAGATTTATTTGAATTAATCTGAACAGTTTGGCTGATTGACTGACAATTGATTTATGATTGAGGCTTTATGGCTAACGATTTCGTTGATTGTAGTAATCTGAAATCGTCATCCGACAATCGCTAAGCTATCTGCGCACCTTCAAGTACAATACCATTTTCACATTTAATAATGCGGGATGGAAAGGTGCGGATAATATGGTAATCGTGCGTGGCCATTAAGACCGCAGTTCCGGCCTGGCTAATCTGCTTCAACAGCGTTACAATTTCTTCTGAGGTTTCCGGATCTAAGTTTCCGGTTGGCTCATCTGCAAGAATAATTTCGGGATCATTTAACAAAGCCCTGGCAATTACAATTCTTTGTTGCTCACCACCTGAGATCTCATGAGGCATTTTTCTGATTTTCGAACGTAAACCAACTTTGTCCAGCACATCCTTAATGCGTTCGCTGATTAGTTTTTGGTCATTCCATCCTGTAGCCCTCAATACAAACTCCAGATTCTTTTCGATGGTACGATCAGTAAGCAACTGGAAATCCTGAAAAACAACACCCAGCTTACGTCGTAAGAAAGGTACCTGGCTTTCTTTTAAGTTCTTTAAATCAAACCCGGCAATGTTTCCTTCACCGTTTCCAATGTGTAAATCGCCATATAATATCTTTAGCAAGCTACTTTTACCCGAACCCGTTTGACCAATTAAAAAGATAAACTCATCCTTTTCGATATGTAAATTTACGTTTGAAAGTACTAAATGTTTCTGTTGAAAAACATCAACATTGCTTAAGTGAATTACTGCGTTCCCTGCCATTCTATATTTCTAATTTAGCAATTTGCCCGAAAGGCAAGTTTTTAATCATTTCCATAATGTAATCTTGTTTTTCTGCCAGACCTAATTTTTCTAAAGATTTATCTGGCCTGTCTACCCGAAAATAAGCCAGGAGCGTAAACTTTTCATCTCTTAACTGCACATAATCAGGAATTTTGGCGATGCCTTTAACTTTTACGATATACATTGTGTCCAAAAATAGCTATTTAAGCTGAAAGCTGAAAGGCAAAAGACGAATAGGCGATGCCCACTTACTGGGATTTAGTCTGGCTCAAAAAATCGTTAAGCCAGGCTATTTAGAAATTCAATCGTATTTACATTATCTGCGTAGTCCCAAAGTTTTGGATGCTGGCTTTCTCCAAAATTAAAAGTCTGAACATTTAACGGTACCTTCGAAATAATGCATTGAATCTGCTCCGAATTGGCTTTCAACTGGTCTTCCACTGCTGTGAGATCTTCATATTCCTGATAAAACAATACTGCCAGGGGAGAGGTTAAATGCTCGTCTTCTTTGAGTAACAAAAATCCGTTATCGAAGTGCTTAGCTGCATTTACCAGGTAAATAGACTTATTATAATCGTAATTGTTCTGATATTTAAAGTGGTTGATGATATCGTTATAACCCTCAATGCCTTCGTAAAAGTGAGCGATATCATATCCTTTGGGATAAAAAACCTTTGAAACGTTTCTGCAGCCTAAACCGAAATAATCAAAAATATCGGCACCTAGGTTTTTGATCTCTTCAGGAGTTTCAGTGCCATCTAAAACGGCTACACTATTTCTGTTTTTCCTGATGATGTTGGGTACCTTGCCGAAATAGTAGTCAAAGTATCTCGACGAATTATTGCTTCCAGTGGCAATTACCGCATCAAAATCTTTCAGCCTTTCTACATATTCTATTCTATCTGCAAATGCGGGCTCAATATTAATCAGCGCGGTAATAATGATTTTAATCAGCTTATCATCAGAAGAAGATAATTTAATTAAGGCAATATTTCCAGTGGCCAACACGCACAAAACATCGTGGAAACCAACCATAGGAATGTTTCCCGCAAGGATAAGGCCTACTTTTTTAGGCGATGAAGTGAAATTGGCTGTTTTAAACCATTGCGCTAAATCTTCATCGTTAAGCATCTCAGAGAATGATAAAATCGATCGTTCAATATTTTCGATCGTAAACCATGCATTGTTGTTTTGAACGTGGTAAATTTGATCTCCTAAAACATCAGTAGGATGAGCAAGCCTTTTGCCAAGTGTTTTAAATGCAATTATTGCTTTTTCCTGAGTTAACGCTGACATATTTAGAATTATTATTAATTGATTAAATCTTATATTTGCAAGCGCAAAGGTAACTTAAGCAAAAGAATTAGAAGAAGACATGGCAATTAAAATAACAGATGAGTGTATAAATTGTGGGGCTTGTGAACCGGAATGCCCTAATAACGCAATTTACGATGCCGGTACTGCCTGGCGTTTTTCTGACGGTACAAACCTGGAAGGCATCATTGATTTTGGTAATCAACAAATTGAAGCTGACGCGACTCAGGAAGCAGTTTCTGATGAGGTATATTACATTGTATCAGATAAATGTACTGAATGTAAGGGGTTTCATGATGAGCCTCAGTGTGCTGCTGTTTGCCCGGTAGATTGTTGTGTAGATGACGAAGATATCCGTGAAACAGAAGAAGAATTATTGGCAAAAAAAGCCTGGCTGCACCAGGAAAATTAAAATTGTAGATTTATTATTTATATAATCAGAATGAAAGTCCCGACCGTATCGGGACTTTTTTTATTTAGACTAATCAATAGCCTCGTAAATAAGTTTTTTAAACTGGTCACTAATCTGACTATGGGAAAACGGCCACTGCTGAACGTAAATTTGGGCAATTAATTTCTGATTAGGATCTACCCAGTACGTTGAGCCGAAAAATCCTCCCCAGCCATAAGCACCTTCCGTTTGTCCGAGTTTTTTACTTCCCTTATCTGAGATCACTTCGAAGCCCAGGCCAAAATAATTATCCCCGAAAGGGAGGTTACCGATTTGGTTTTTTGTCATCAGGGTTACACTTTTTTGAGAGAGGACTCTCTTACCATTAAATACGCCGCCATTTAAGAGCATTTGTAAAAAGATTCCGTAATCTTTCGAAGTTGATACTAATCCGGCTCCGCCAGCAAAATAACCATTACCATTAATTGGATAATTTACCGTTGCGCCGGGGAATGAGCCATCTATCCAGGGTTTAACTTCTTTTGTTTTTGGATCTTCGGTATAAACGGATGAGAGCCTGTGTTGCTTTTCCTTTGGTAAGGCGAAATAAGTATCGCTCATTCCCAATGGCATAAAAATTCGTTCCCTGAAAAACTGATCCAGATTTCTGCCCGATGTGACTTCAACTAATCTGCCTAGCACATCCATGGCTAAACTATACTGCCATTTTTGGCCAGGCTGAAAAGCAAGGGGTAGCTTACCCAGCTTATCTATTTCTGTTTTTAACAACTTTTTATGAGTGACAAAACCAGCCTCAATACCTGCTTTGGCATAAATGGCATTCATTTCAGCAGAACCAATTTGCGCATAGCCCAATCCGGAGGTGTGCGTGAGTAAATCATGAATAGTGATTTCCCTGCTGGCAGGTTTAGTAGTATAAGTTCCGTCTTTTGGGTTAAATTTATCTAAGACCTTCGGATTTTTAAATGCGGGGATGTATTTTGAAATGGGATCCTCCAATTTAATTTTTCCTTCATCGTAAAGCATCATTACCGCAACACTTGTTATCGCTTTCGTTTGCGAGGCGATCCGTAAAATATCGTCTGTTTTAAACGGCCTGCCAACCTGATAGCCGAAGGCTTTATTGTAAACGGTTTTTCCATCAATGGAAATATTTGCTGTTATTCCCTTTATCCAGCCGCTGTCGAGATATTTTTTGAAGAGTAAATCTATTTTGCTAAACCGCTTCTCTACAATAGAAACCTGATCGCTGGTCGTTTGTGCCTCTGAAGGATTGAACGTCAACAAAATGAACAATAACGGCAGGAAAAATAGTCGTTTCATCTGCTTCTTATTCCGCTATATCCCATTTATTAGGAATGATTAACACCGGGCATGCAGATTTTCTGGCAACGTGCTCTGCCACGCTTCCCATTAAAAAGTGGTATAAGCCCGTTCTGCCGTAAGTGCCAATTACAATCAGGTCAGAACCCCATTCGTCGGATTGCTGAATAATGCCATGCGCAGCAGTATCTACAACACTAAGATAGGTTGTTGGAATTCCGTGGCCGTATTTATTTTCAATTTCTTTTAATAAAATATGGCTGTTTTCTTCACTGTTATCGTACGTTTCCAAAAATACAGGTGCCAGCGTTAAATCGGGATTTACATTCGCCGGAACGGGTTCGATGATATTCACAAGGGCCACCTCTGCCTGAAATTTTCCAGCCATATCGTAACCAGTTTTCGCTGCTTTCTCTGAACAGGTGCTATTATCAACGGCAATTAATATTTTCTTAAAATTCATAAGGGGTTGGATTAGGTGATCATCATAAAAATAACAATTTTGAGCACAAAATGTTATGCAATAGATGTAATTTATTAGTTTTACTTCATCATTTAACGAGCATAAGCAGATGGAAAATCAATATGGGATTTGCAGGGTTGCCGTGGCACCTTTAAGAGCAGAGCCATCAGATCGGGCGGAAATAGTGTCGCAGCTTTTATTTGGCGACCAGGTGGAGATTATCCAGAAAGATGAGCGTTGGTGGCTTATTCAAAATGGTTATGATGGTTATCAGGGTTGGATGGATTTTAGACAGTTAGCAGCCATCAGCCAGGAGCAGTTTGTAGATTTGCAGGATTGTAGGTTATTGGCTCCGTTAAGTTTTAATAATGAGCTTATCGCGACCGATGGAAGTATCTACCATTTGAGTCCGGGCAGTAATTTACCCTACTTATCCGACGGGTACTGCTATGCAGGTAAAGAAAAGTTTAAATTAAATTTTGAACCTCACGACAGTTCCAAAAGCGATTTCGCAGGACAGGTGGAGGCGACGGCTAAATTCTTTCAGAATGTGCCTTATCTGTGGGGCGGAAGACATTTATTCGGAATGGATTGCTCTGGTTTTACACAAACTGTATTCAAAATGCTGAACATTAAACTCAACAGGGATGCTTCGCAACAAGCAGAACAGGGAGAACTGGTCGGCTTTCTGGCAGAATGTAAACCTGGCGATGTGGCATTCTTTGATAATGAAGAAGGAAAAATTACGCATGTTGGAATGATGTTAAGTCCTAATGAAATTATTCATTCTTCTGCCAAGGTAAAAATTGATCCGATAGATGACCAGGGGATTTTTAATCGCGAATTAGGCGTTTATAGTCATAAACTGAGGATTATTAAACGTTTTGTGGAATAGCCTTTTTCGCACCTCAAACTTTAAATAATTCCCTTTAAAATTGGTTATATTTGTTAGTGTTAAAATTTAGCTTATGGATAAAAAAGTAAGAAAAATGGCAATGGTTGTCAATAGAGTTAAAATGGAAGATGAAGATGAACTTGATGTTCTCTTTTGGTTGAATCAACCTGTTTTAGCACGTTTGGAAACTGTAGTTTCATTGCGTAAAAATTACTTTACTTGGCTTAATGGCTCTTTCCCAGACAAAATAGTTAAGGCTGTAAATAGAAGGAAACTATAATGTTTGAGCAGGATTTTATTGAACTCTTAAATGCATATAGCGTTGAATATATGGTGATTGGAGCTCATGCATTAGCATTCCATGGTCGTCCTCGTCATACAGGAGACTTAGATATCTGGATTAATCCATCTATAGAAAATGCTGAAAGGATGCTTAAAGTTATTGATGAATTTGGTTTTGCTTCCCTAGGATTAAAAAAAGAAGATTTTCAAAATGACAATTATGTTACCCAGTTAGGCTATCCACCACTTAGAATTGAAATTTAAAATGCAATCTCCGGGGTAGAATTTGGAGAAGCATTTAGTAATAGAATAAATACAGAGGTTGATGGCTTACAAATTAATTTTATAAATATTGACGATTTTATAGCTAATAAAAAAGCTTCTGGAAGAAAAAAAGATTTAGGTGATATTGCTGCTTTGAAAAGAAAAAAGTCTTAATTTTCCATCTCCCAAACCATTACTTTTCTGTCGTCTCCTGTCGAAATTAGAAATCTTCCATCATTGCTCCAGATAATTTTATTAATGGAATGTGTATGACCAACACCGGCTTTTTCCAGACTCAAAATTTTATAGAGTTTAAAGTTCTCCGCATCCCAAAGTTTAATGCTCTTATCCTGACTACTTGTTGCGAAATAGGGTAGGGTAGGATGGAAAACAATATTATAAACCGTAAACAGGTGTGCCGGAATGTTTTCACTTAGGCTATAATCCGGCAAGCTCCAAATTTTCAGTTGCGCATCTCTGCTACCGGAAATCAAATATTTACCATTTGGATGATAAGCCAGAGAAGTTACTGGTAAAGAATGACTTTCCAGGTTCTGTTTTAAACTGTAATCAGCAAGATTGTAGATTTTGATTAAATGATCCTTACATCCGAAAGCAATTTCAGTTTCATCAGGAGAAACAGCAATTGCCCTCACCGTATCGTAAGCGGCCTGAAAGCGGTAAATTTCTGAAAAATCGGTAAGCGACCAAACGGCTACCGATCCGTCTTCGCCGGTAGTAAGCAATTCATTTTTACTTTTAACCGTTTGAATATTGAAGATGGGTTTAGTGTGTGCATTGATTCTGAGTACTACTTTTTCTTGCAGGAGATCAAAAACACTGAATGCGCCACTGCGTTCACCAACAAAAAGCTGGTTGTTGTAATAGTGCAAATAATAGACAGAACTTTGAACAGGCAATTTCACCTTTACAAAAGCCATTGTTTCCAGCGACCATTCTACAACGCCTTTATCATTTCCAGCGCTAAAAAAGGTGTCATTTTTATCTGAAGTAGCTAAAGCATAAACCGGGTTTTGGTGGCCGGAAAGGGTTTTTATGTGTTTAAGCATAAGTGTTGAAGGTTGCGGGTTAAAAGTTACGGGACAGGGTCATACCAGAAGACAGGTAACACATATTTCTAAATTATGAAAGAAAATTTTTATGCGAGAAGACATTTAACTTATAACACGTAACCCGCAATTTACTGATGTCTTTTCTCCAGATTCTTTGCAATATCCTGAATAGACAATCCCTTTTCTTTCAATAAAAATAATAAGTGAAATACTAAATCGGATGCTTCTCCAATCAATTCCTCTTCGGTTTCTGCAAGTGCTGCAATAACAGTTTCTACGCCTTCCTCACCAACTTTTTGAGCAATCTTGTTTAATCCTTTGCTGCGCATCTTATTGATGTACGAACCCTCAACAGGATTCTCATAGCGATCATTAATGATGTTTTCGAGCTCAAAAATAAAGTTCTGATTAAAATCTGTTTTAAAACAGCTGCGGCTCCCTGTGTGGCAAGTTGGGTCAACAGCGTTCGCCTTGATTAAGATGGTATCATTATCACAATCCAGATAGAGTTCCTTTACGTAAAGGAAATTATTACTGGTTTCTCCTTTTGTCCAAAGGCGGTTTTTGGTGCGTGAAAAGAAGGTTACCTTGCCTTCAGCCTGTGTTTTTTCCAATGCTTCAGCATTCATGTAACCCAGCATTAAAACTTCGAGCGTTTTATGGTCCTGTATAATTACAGGAATTAAACCACCTGTTTTATCCCAATCAAGGGATGATGTATCAATATTCATTTTATATTTTTATTTCGCAAAGTCGGCTCATGACTAAAAAACTACCAACTCCAAACTTATTTATATCCTTACCGGAATATGATTCCTTTTTAACTCTTGTTTTAAATCCGGGATCAGAATTTCACCGTAGTGAAAAACGGAAGCAGCAAGCGCCGCATCAACATTGGCTTTTTGAAAAACCTCTGTAAAATGTTCCATGCTTCCGGCCCCACCAGAAGCAATAATCGGAATATTGATCATCTGATTTATCCGACCTAACAAACTGCAATCAAATCCAGCTTTTGTACCATCATGATCCATTGAGGTTAGGAGGATTTCTCCAGCGCCTAAGTCCTCTGCCTGTTTAATCCAGTCTTCGGTTTCCAGTTCGGTGATCAATCTTCCGCCGTTCAGGTGAACCATATTTTTGCCATTAACAAATTTGGTGTCGACGGCTAAGACTACGAACTGAACGCCAAAAGCTTTTGCAAGGTCTTCAATAAGTTTCGGGTTTCTCACGGCGGCAGAATTGATACTGATTTTGTCTGCGCCAGCATTCAGCAATGCTTCCGCATCTGCAAGTTCCGTAATTCCACCACCAATGGTGAAGGGAATATTCAGTTGACGGGCAACGGACTTTACCATCTCGATCATCGTTTTACGGCGTTCATGAGTGGCGGTGATATCCAGAAATACCAGTTCATCGGCACCTTGTTGTGCATATTGCGCAGCCAGTTCCACCGGATCTCCGGCATCACGTAAATCGACAAAGTTTACACCTTTTACCGTGCGACCGTCTTTTACGTCTAAACAAGGGATAATTCTTTTTGAAAGCATGTTTTGTGTTCGGTTTCGTCATTGCGAGGCACGAAGCAATCCTACAACGATAGCTATAGCATTAAGATTGCTTCGTACCTAGCAATGACGATTTGTCTAAATGATTCCCTTAAATTGAGGTCAAAGCCTTCAAATTCCAGTCTTTAATTTCTTCAATAGTAATTCTGTCCTCGTAAATTGCTTTTCCAACCACCACACTTCTAATCGGGTATTTTGCCAGATCATGAATGTCTTCCATAGAGCTCACGCCACCCGAGGCTATCAGCTTAATCATTGGAGAATGCTCAAGCAGTTTTTTGTATAACTCAACCGCTGCACCGCCTAGTTTGCCATCTTTACTAATGTCGGTACATAAGAAGCGGAAAAAGCCTAATGAAAGGCACTTATCTACATAATCCATTAATTTGATTGGTGAACTTTCCATCCAGCCCGAATATTTGATTACTTCATCCAATACATCTATGGCAATTACAATGCGGTTGGCATAATCATGTTTTTTGGCAAAAGCTTCACTTAATTGCTGTAAAAATTCAGGGTTGGTGATGGCTTGCGTACCCACAATTACGCGGTGAATTCCTGCATCAAGCAAATTGGTTACTTGCTCAATCGTACGGATGCCTCCACCATATTGCACTTTCATCTCCGTTTTTTTGATGATTTCGAAAAGAGATTTCTGATTACTGAAATCGCCTTTGGCACCATTCAAATCAATGATGTGAATAAAGTCTGTTCCGTTAGAACGGTATTTTTCAATCATTTCGGCGATAGAAACATCGTACTCAGTTTTCTGGTTGTAATCACCTTCACGAAGGCGAACCACTTTACCATCCAAAATATCAATAGCAGGAATAATGTACATTTTATAAGCTTAGGTTTGAAAAATTCTTTAATATCTGTTCGCCAGCTTTACCAGATTTCTCCGGATGAAACTGAACGCCATAAAAATTATCTTTTTGCACCGCCGCTGAGAACTTCAATCCGTATCCAGCCGACGCAATGTCAAAAGTAGGGTTATATTCAATAAAGTACGAATGCACGAAGTAAAATTGTGTATTATCTTCAACACCCTCAAATAAAGGATTGTTTTGCGGACTTATCGCATTCCATCCCATATGTGGGATTTTGATATTCAGTGACTTATCAAATTTTTTGGTCTTCACCGGAACGACCGATAATAGTTCTGCATCTCCCTCTTCAGAATGCTCCGTAATTAACTGCATTCCCACACAGATGCCTAAGACTGGTTTCGTTAGTACTTTTATGGCCGCAACTAATCCAGTATTTTTGAGTTTTTCCATTGCTGCACCCGCATGACCAACCCCTGGGATGATGATGTGGCTATATTTTTCCAGATCAGCTTCAGTGTTTACCATGCCGTAGGTGACATTTAATCGATCTAATGCCGCAGTAAGAGAGAAAATATTGCCAGCGCCGTAGTTTATAATTCCAATCATTAGTATCAAGTGTTTAGTATTAAGTATCAGGTATCAAGATGAGAGGGTCTTAGTATTGAATATCAAGACGAGGTGCTCTTTTTAAGATTAAAGAACAAAAAATGACGACAGTTAGTCATTGATCTTTGCTCATTTATCCTTGTTCATTTACAAAAGCCCCTTAGTACTCGGCAATACCATTTTCTCTGCATCGCGTTTGATGGCCATTTTAATGGCTTTGGCAAACGCTTTAAATATTGCCTCGATTTTATGATGTTCGTTATCGCCTTCTGCTTTCACATTCAAATTGCATTTAGCAGCATCGCTGAAAGACTTAAAGAAGTGATAAAACATTTCTGTAGGCACGTCGCCCACTTTTTCGCGTTTAAACTCAGCGTCCCAAACAATCCAGTTTCTACCTCCAAAATCAATGGCTACCTGCGCTAAACAATCATCCATTGGCAGGCAAAAGCCATAACGTTCAATGCCAAGTTTGTTGCCTAATCCTTTGGCAAAAGCCTCGCCAAGCGCAATTCCGGTATCTTCAATGGTATGGTGTTCATCAATATGTAAATCGCCTTTGGCGATTACTTCCAGATCCACGCTACCATGTCTGGCTATTTGATCTAACATGTGATCAAAAAAGTTTAATCCCGTTTCAATTTTAGCTTTTCCGGTGCCATCCAAATCTAACTTAATGGTAATATCAGTTTCGTTGGTTTTACGAACGTGGTTAATTTTTCTGCTTCCGGCTTTAAGCAAGTTATAAATATCTTCCCACTTCTGCGTTTCCAGTATGATAATGTCTAGCAAGGTTTCATGCTTATCCAACGCTTCGGTAGATCCAAGTGCATCGTTCTGGCGAAGAAAGATGGCTTTTGCCCCCAGATTTTTTGCAAGCACTACATCATTTAACCGATCGCCAATAACATATGAATTTTGTAGATCGTAGTCTCCGGTTAGATATTTGGTAAGTAGACCGGTACCTGGTTTTCGGGTAGGGGCGTTATCTTTTGCGAAAGTTCTGTCGATGATAATTTCGCTAAACTTTACACCTTCGCCAGCAAAAGTATCTAACATGAAATTATGAATCGGCCAGAAATTCTCTTCAGGATTTGAGGGAGTTCCCAGGCCATCCTGATTGGTTACCATTACCAATTCATAATCCATTTCGCTGGCAATTTTGGGAAGGTAATAAAGAGATCGTGGATAGAATTTTAGTTTGGCAAAACTGTCTACCTGTTCGTCGTCTGGTTCTATGTTTAACGTTCCATCACGATCGATAAATAATACTTTTTTCATTATAGATTTTTTAGCACGTTTAACAATTTATCATTCTCTTCTTTTGTACCTACTGTAATGCGTAAACAACCTTCGCATAAGGTCACTTTCGAACGGTCGCGAACGATGATTCCCTGATCAACTAAAGTGTCGTAAATTTTGCCCGCTTCAGTAACTTCCGCTAAGATAAAATTAGCGTCAGATGGATAAACCTTGGTGACAATTTTTAGTGTATATAGATCAGTAGAAAGTCGCTCTCTTTCGGCGACAGATTCCTTGATCCAGTTGTTCACCTGGCTGATGTTTTTGATTGCCTCAAAAGCCAAATCCTGTGTTGCCTGATTGATGTTATAAGGTGGCTTAATTTTGTTCAAAACATCGATTACTTTTGTGGATGAAAATGCCATTCCCAAACGCAAAGCTGCGAGTCCCCAGGCCTTCGAAAAAGTTTGCAAAACAACCAGGTTTCCATACTCGGTTAACTCCTGAATAAAGGTCTTTTGTTTTGCGTAATTAATGTAAGCTTCATCGATTACAACGATACCTTTAAAGTTGGCTAAAATGGTTTCGATATCGGTTCGGTTTATTGAATTTCCTGTCGGATTATTCGGCGAACAAATGAAAATTATTTTGGTGTTTTTGTCAATCGTTTCCGCAATCGTTTCCAAGTCCAGTTGGAAGTTTGGCAACAGATTTACTTTGCGAATTTCTACATCATTGATGTTAGCAGAAACTTCATACATTCCATAGGTTGGAGGCAAAATAATGACGTTGTCTTTTCCGGGATTACAGAAGGCCCGGTACAATAAATCTATCGCCTCATCACTTCCATTCCCGAGGAATGTATTCTCGATAGGCACACCTTTAATTTTACTGATGGCATCTTTCAGATCCAGCTGTAAAGGATCCGGATAGCGGTTGTAATTTGCGGGTAGGGGAGAGCCATAGCTGTTCTCATTGGCATCCAGGAATACTGATGCCTGACCTTTAAACTCATCTCTGGCGGTAGAATATGGTTTAAGGTTCCTTATATTTTCTCTTACTAATTCGTTTATGTCCATGTTAGTGGTTTCCTTAGGTTTGATTACACTGATTATGTGATTACACAGATTTTTATTTTATGCTTTTTTGTCTTCAGACTTCAGACTTCCGGCTCCAGACTCAAAACTCAATCTAATACTCACTGCATTCTTATGCGCTTCCAGTCCTTCTGCTGCTGCCAGCGTTTCTACTGTAGGTCCTATGTTAGCCAAACCCGTTGACGAGAGGTGCTGAAACGTAATTTTCTTAATAAACGCATCTAACGATACGCCGGAATAGGCCTTTGCAAAACCACTGGTAGGCAGCGTATGGTTGGTTCCGGAGGCATAATCGCCTGCACTTTCTGGAGTAAGGTTTCCTAAGAATACTGATCCTGCGTTGATTATCAAGGGGATAAGCTCCTCATATTCTTCTGTAGCCAGTATAAGGTGTTCAGGGGCGTATTCATTAGAATAATCCATTGCCTGACTCAGATTATCCACCAAAACAGCGTAAGAATTCTCGATCGCTTTCGCAGCAATGTCTCTTCTAGGCAAGATACTTAATTGATTATCAATTTCTTTTAAAGTTTGAGCTATGATATCGTTGGAGGTAGAAACCAAAATGGCCTGACTATCAATACCATGCTCAGCCTGTGCAAGAAGATCTGCGGCAACAAATGACGGATTGGCAGTCTCATCAGCGATTAATAAAACCTCTGAAGGACCTGCCGGCATGTCAATGGCAACTTTATTTTGCACCATTGTTTTTGCCATCGTTACATATCGGTTACCCGGTCCAAAGATTTTATAAACCTGAGGGATGGTCTCCGTTCCAAAGGCCATGGCGGCAACGGCCTGAGCACCTCCTGCCAGGTAAATTTTATCTATGCCTAAAAGAATAGCACAGTAAGCCAGATAGCAATTTGTTTTACCATCTGCTTGCGGAGGAGAGCATACTACAATCTCTTTACAGCCTGAAATAATAGCTGGAGTGGCAAGCATTAGAAAGGTGCTTGGCAACACTGCGGTTCCGCCAGGGATATATAAACCAACCTTTTCGATTGCCCTGGATTCTCTCCAACAAACAACACCCGGCATCGTTTCTATTTTGTCTTCAATCTTAGCTTGCGACTGGTGAAATTTCAGAATATTTTGGTGAGCGGTATCGATTGCTTTTTTCGCATCAGTAGGGATAGTTGATGCAATAGCTTTCAATTCTTCCGCATCTAAAAACAGCTTATTTAAATCGACTTTATCGAAAGCCTTTGCAAAATTTAAGAGTGCCTTATCGCCTTCGTTTTTTACCGTTTCGATGATACTCGAAACGCGTTCTTCAATCAATTTATCGTCTTCAATTTGTCGCGAACAAAGCGATTTAATATTTTGATTAGATAAATCCTGGTAGTTATAGATTTTCAATGCTTTATAATTTTAAATTAACTATTAGTTAATATGAATTTATGTAATTTTGATCTATTTTCAGGTGATAATCTTTTCAATTGGCATCACTAAAATACCTTCGGCACCTGCAGCTTTCAGGCTGTTGATTTTATCCCAGAAATCTTCTTCTGCAATTACAGAATGAACCGCAACCCAGTCCGGTTCGAACAATGGAACTACGGTTGGACTTTTCACGCCTGGCAACAAATCAACAACTTTTTGAAGGTTATCTTTTGATACATTTAGCACGACATATTTATTTGATTTTGCACTCAGTACTGAGCGGATTCTTTGCAGCAATTCTGCTACCTCGGGATTGTCAGCGATTGATTTATTACCAATTAAAATTGCTTCAGACTGCATTACATCTGCGAAGGGTTTTAACCCGTTGCTTTTCAATGTTCCGCCTGTAGAAACGATGTCGAAAATTGCATCGCTTAAGCCTAATCCCGGACCGATTTCTACCGAACCGGAGATGGTTCTTACATCTGATTTTATTCCTTTGTCTGCTAAGAATTTTTCAAGAATAACCGGATAAGAAGTTGCAATTGCCTTGCCATTTAGTTCTTCCAGATTTTGAATATCGCTCGTGGCCTGAACAGCGATTTTAAGTGTACATTTTCCAAAGCCCAGTTTCTGCAGGTAGCTTACTTCTGCTTTGGTTTCTACGATTACATTTTCGCCTACTATACCCAAATCGGCAATGCCATCTTGTACGTATTCGGGAATGTCATCATCGCGGAGGAAAAGGATCTCTAATGGAAAGTTGGTAACGGTTGAAATGAGTGAACTTTTGTAGTTTTCGAAAGAAAGACCACAGTTTTTTAATATTTCAACGGATTTTTCGTTTAACCTACCCGATTTCTGGATAGCAATTTTAAGTGTTTTCAAAGTATTGAATATAGAGTGAACAGGAAAGTAATCTACGGAAAAAAAGTTTTGAAGTACAAAACAAACATATCATATCGCCTAACGGCGATGGTGTAAATGTAAGTGATGGTTCAAAGTTAAGTTCATAAATATATTTCTGCCAATATCAATGCTTTAGCTGACTTGCGCTGGCAAATATAGTGTTTGAAACCGTAAATCAAAAAATAATGGCACTTAATTTGCCATTTATATTCTGTTAGATAATTAAATCTATTTTTGCCTAAAATGCCGTGTTAAAAAACTTTCGCTTTCTTATTATTCCTTTTATTATATCTATTTCAGCTTGTAACTGGTTCAAATCACCACCTGAAATTGGAAAAGTACTCTCAGAGCACTTTAAGAACAAGATTTACAAAGATTTCGATACGGTTGCCTACGACAGTATTTTTGTTAAAACGTTAGATAGCCTTTCAAAAGATTTCATCAATCCTAAAACCGTTAGAGCCTTTTATGAAGAAAACCGTCGCCAACCCAGGTTGGTTACTAAATTCTACACAAACGGGGAATTAGATTCACTTACTGCCTATCTGGAGAATAGTAAAGTGCACGGTTTTAATCCGGAAATATTTAAAGTAGCGCAGATTCAATCGTTGTTAAAGGAGCTTTCTGATAATCAATTTAAGAAAGTGGAAGAGACATATCCTGTAATTGCGAAGCTTGAAGCCCTTTCCGCTAATGCGTATTTAAACTATAATAACTTCCTTAAATATGGTGTTGTTAACCCTCGAAACATCTTTTCCAGGTATTATATAAAGGTTAAAAGGCCTGATAGCGCGGGGATGATCTGGTTACTGACTTCAGAAAGTATCCTGGACACGCTGAAAGCGGTTCAACCCACATCTTCACAATACAAAGGCCTGCAACAAGCTTATTTAAAGGCCAGAACGGAAAGCGAAAAGCGGATTTTGCTACTCAACATGGAGCGTTTCCGTTGGAAAATGCCGGAAACAGGATCGAATTATGTTCAGGTGAATATCCCGGATTTTAAACTGACCTGGTTCAATAAAGCTGATACCGTAATCAGCATGAAAGTTTGTGTTGGAGGAAAGCGTGAAAACGGCTATGAAGATAAGCTCAAAGCATTTGCAAAATCAGGTAATCTGGATGATAAACCAAAGAATCATGAAACACCTTTATTGTTTAGTAAAATAAACTCTATTCAGGCCAATCCGGTATGGAATATTCCGGTAAGTATTGCACAAAGTGAGATCTATTGGATGGCTAGAAAAGACCCTTATTATTTGTCGAATAGCAACATCAAAGTTTACTATAAAGATAAGCTGATCGGGGAGCCTGATACAATCAATTGGAGTCGCTATTCCAGAGATAAATTACCCTTCAAATTTAAGCAGGGATCGGGCAATGGAAACGCACTTGGAAAGTTCAAATTTATCTTTGATAATGGCTCCAGTATTTACCTTCATGATACCAATAATAAGAACGGTTTTAACTTAAGTAACCGGGCAATTAGTCATGGTTGTGTGCGCATAGAAAAGCCATTAGAATTTGCAGAAAAACTGGTGGGTGATAGTTATACTTACGATAAATTAAGAGCTGAAGTTGATCTCCTGCCGATAGATAGTACCCATGTAAAATGGTACAAAAAAAGGCAAGCAGCAAAGGCCGATACTACAAAAGCATTTCAGTTAAAACCAGCATGGTTCGGACCTAAAAAAGCGGTGCCTTTATTGATTACTTATTTTACGGCGTGGCCACAAAATGATCATATCGAATATCGCCCTGATGTTTACCAAATGGATGAGAAGCTTTGGGTGGCAATGAAAAAGTTTAGGTAGTAATATGCTTAACAAGCAAGCTGCCAGCAATTGGTTTAGCTGCATGAGTGATGTTTAAGTTGCCAATACCGTATTGCTTTAATTTAGCTTCATTAGCTTTCAATAAACTAAGCAATATCTAATTTGTATTTGGCTATAAGAAAACAAATTTCTTAGCTTTGTGTTCTTTTTACACAAATAAGAATGATCAATCAAAATATCAAAATCGCTGTTGATGCAATTGTTTTTGGCTACGAGAAGGGGACACTTTATGTACTTGCCGTACAGCAGCGGTTTGGTGAATTGGCCGATCGATGGGTTCTGCCTGGTGGTTTTATCAAAGATGATGAACCATTACTGGTTGCTGTAGAGCGTGAGCTGAAAGAAGAAGCAGGAATAATGGTCAATTATCTGGAACAATTGGGAACTTTTGGCGATGATATTTATCGCGATGATAGATTCAGGGTAATTTCAGTAGCCTATTTCGCATTGGTTAATCCCAAAAATTTTGTGTTAAAAGCCGATACTGATGCGAAAGACGCGAAGTGGTTTCCAGTTAAGCAGATTCCCCAGTTAGGTTACGATCATAATGAAATGGTTAAGCTGGCCCATCAGCGCTTAAAAAGTAAATTAACTTATCAACCCATTGGCTTCGACCTTCTGGATCCGGAATTTTTATTCTCAGATCTCGAAAATTTATATTGTTCCATCCTCGAAAGAGATATTGACAGAAGAAATTTTAGAAAAAAAATCCTCAGTTTTGGAATAGTTAAAGAAACTGACAAAGTAGTGAAAATAGGCGCTAGCGGTAGGCCAGGAAAGCTTTTTACCTTCGATAAGGCAAAATATAACCAGCTTTTGAAAGATAATTTTCAATTTGATATTAGGTTTGCGTAAAATAAACACAAATTATTTTTTGTATTCTAAAAATGATTTCTATATTTGTGTAAATAATACGCAAATATATGTTGAATTTAGATCCGAGTTTCACTCCGCTAGGCGAAAACAACTCCATAGCACACCAATCCTTTTTGTTCGCAGGTGGCGAACCGCACATTAAAATTTCTGATGATTTCAATCAGGACGAGCCTGTTACCATCACGCAAAGAATTAATTCGTTCAATGATTTAGGATTAATCTGTATCACTGTCGACGCACTGAAAAGAATGGGTATAAAGGAAATTCATCTTTATATTCCATATTTCCCGGCAGCCAGACAAGATCGGGTAATGATTCCAGGTGAGCCACTCTCGGTAAAAGTGTATGCAGATATCATTAATGCATTAGCATTGGCAAGCATTACTGTTTTCGATCCGCATAGTGAAGTTACACCAGCATTGCTTAACAACTGCATTACCATTTCCAATCATGAATTTATTAAGAAGGTGATTGATAAAATCGGAACTGACTTAAAACTCATTTCTCCTGATGGTGGGGCTTTAAAGAAAATTTATAAAGTATCTGAGTTTTTAGGTGGTGCCGAGGTGGTAGAATGTTCAAAAAGCAGGGATGTTAAAACAGGAAGACTTTCTGGATTTAAAGTATATGCGGAGGACCTTGGCGGTGCTGATTGTTTAATTGTAGATGATATTTGTGATGGTGGCGGAACGTTTAACGGTTTAGCCGAGGCGTTGAAGGCAAAGAATGCTGGTAAACTTTATCTGGCCATTAGTCATGGTATTTTTAGCAAAGGCTTTGACGACTTAAGCAAATACTTTGAGCAAATTTTTACAACAGATTCCATCAAAAGCGTAGCGCACGCTGGCGTAACACAAATCAAACTGCAAGATCTTTAAGCCAAAATCAGTAAACATTAAATCCTAATCACATGAAAAGCAAGGTTATTCACGGCGCACTATTTGGTTTAGCGGTTGGCGATGCGCTGGGTGTTCCTGTTGAGTTTAAATCAAGAGCGTATTTAAAACAACATCCGGTTAAAAAGATGGAAGGTTTCGGTACACATCACCAGCCGGAAGGTACCTGGAGTGATGATAGTTCACTTACTTTTTGTCTGGCAGAAAGCCTTTGCAATGGCTATGATCTGCAAGATGTCGCTCAAAAGTTTTTGAAATGGTATCATGCCGATTGCTGGACACCGTATGGTGAAGTATTTGATATTGGCATTGCAACCAGTAAAGCCATCAGTGAAATTGCCAAAGGAACCCATCCGGTTTTATGTGGCGGTAATCGCGAAGCAGATAATGGAAATGGTGCTTTAATGCGAATTTTACCAATGGTGTTTTATCTCCGCGCTGAAGCTGATTTTCAAACGATCTATGAGCGGGTTAAAGAAGTGTCTGCTATTACCCATGCACATTTTCGATCTGTATTTGCCTGCTTTATTTATGTAGTTTATGGTCTGGAATTATTAAAAGGCTGTGATAAAAAAGTGGCCTACCAAAATATGCAGGCAGCAGTTAAGCGGTTTATTGAAAAAAATGCTTTTGAACAACGAGAAATTCATTTATTTAAACGGGTTTTAGATGATGATATTTCAACCGTTTCTGAAGCTGAAATTTTTTCTTCTGGTTATGTGTTGCATAGCCTGGAAGCAAGCTTCTGGTGTATTCTTACCACTGAATCTTACGAGAATGCAGTGCTAAGGGCTGTCAACCTCGGCGAAGATACAGACACCACCGCCGCAATAACTGGCGGGTTAGCTGGTTTAATGTATGGCTTTGAAGCTATTCCAAAAGAATGGATAAATGTATTGGTAAAGCGGATAGAAATTGAAAATCTTTGCAACGAAATGGAAATGAAACTCATGAAGAAACAGAAATATACGATTTCTGACATAAAAGAAACTGATGAATTCTTTTTCTTTTGGGAGCATCAGGCGACAGATGGTGTGCTCACGAAATCTTGTTTAACTCAATGGTGGGATGGCCCTTTTGTAGTCGATCACATTGAATACAAAACCGCTGAACACTGGATGATGAGCAAAAAAGCAGAATTGTTTAATGATCAGATTACGTTAGCTAAAATTTTAGCGGCTACTTCGCCGGAAGAAGTTAAAAACCTCGGGAGGCAGGTAAGTAATTACGACGATGCAATCTGGTCTGAAAAAAGATATGAAGTTGTAAGAGAAGGCAATTTTCATAAGTTTAGCCAGCATAAAGTGTTAGGAGATTATTTGATCAGTACAGGGAAGAAGATTTTGGCAGAGGCGAGTCCGGTAGATTTGATTTGGGGAATTGGTCTTGCAGAAGAAGATTCCGACGTGAAAAATTCCGGTAAGTGGAAAGGACTGAATTTGTTAGGTTTTGCATTGATGGAAGTTCGGGACCAAATAAACTTACCTAATCAATCATTCTAAAACAGATAAGAACGTTTATTAAGCAGCTTAGCATTGCCGATATAAGAAAAAGGAAATATGAACAGAACATTGGTAATAGGAGATATTCATGGTGGTCTTAAAGCATTAATTCAATTGTTTGAACGTGCTGAAGTATCAGCAGATGATCAATTAATTTTTCTAGGTGACTATGTGGATGGATGGAGTGAATCTGCGCAGGTAATCGATTACCTCATTCAACTGGAGCAGATGCATTCCTGCATTTTTATCAAAGGAAATCATGATGCCTGGTGTATTGATTGGCTCTCAGCGGGGATTATCGATGAAGTTTGGTTTGCGCACGGCGGCAAGTCGACTATAGCAAGCTATCAAAAGCTACCAGATTCAGGAAAGCAGGCACATCTTGAGTTTTTTAGAAAAATGAAAGACTACCATGTTGATGAGCAAAATAATCTTTTCATTCATGCCGGATTCTCTTCTATGCATGGTCCGGAAAAAGAACGTTATTCTTCCAATTATTCCTGGGACAGAACGCTTTGGGAAATGGCATTGACGGTAGATGCCGAAATTGAAAAAGAATCGCCACGTTATCCAAAGCGATTGCTCCTTTATCGTGAAATATATATCGGACATACGCCAACCCTATATTACGGAGTTGACGTGCCTATGCAAGGCAGCAACGTTTGGAATATTGATACCGGTGCTGCTTTTACAGGAAAACTCAGTTGCCTCGATCTTCAGACGAAAAAATTCTGGCAAAGTGATGCATTGCCTGGTCTTTATCCAAATGAAAGCGGACGAAATAAAAATTAACCCATTAAACAGAAACCATAAATATAAAATATCATGAACCCATTATTATTAACAGACGGATACAAAGTAGATCACCGCAGGCAATACCCTGACAACACTACGCTGGTTTATTCAAACTGGACACCAAGAAAAAGCAGACTGGATCAGGTAAGCCACGTTGTTCTTTTTGGTTTACAGTATTTTATCAAGAAATATATCATCGAAGATTTTAATCAAAATTTCTTTAATCAGCCTAAAGAAGAAATTTTAAAAAAATATTCCAGAAGGATTAACAATTATCTCGGAGAAAACTTAGTTGGAACACAGCACATAGCCGATTTGCACGATCTGGGTTACATCCCGATGGTTTTTAAATCACTGCCAGAAGGTGCTGAGGTGCCACTTCGGGTACCAATGTTTACCATGTACAACACTTTACCAGAATTCTTTTGGCTTACCAATTATTTTGAAACCTTGTTATCGGCCGTGGTTTGGTTGCCTTGTAACTCTGCCACTATTGCCAAACAATATCGGGCAATTATGGATAAATATGCTGCGGAGACATCATCGGTGCCAGAATTTGTAGATTGGCAGGGGCACGATTTCTCGATGCGCGGAATGGGCGGAATCGAAGCTGCAGTAACTTCAGCCGCTGGTCACTTATTAAGCTTTACCGGAACGGATACCATTCCAGCGATAGATTTCTTAGAAGAATATTACAATGCGAATTCAGATCAGGAGTTAATTGGCGGGTCTGTGGCAGCAACAGAACACTCTGTAATGTGTATGGGCACCAACACAGGTGAGTTGGAAACCTTCAAAAGGTTAATTTTAGAAGTTTATCCTAAAGGCATTGTTTCTATCGTATCAGATACCTGGGATTTATGGAAAGTGCTCACCGTTTACCTGCCAGCCTTGAAAGATGATATTGTGGCAAGGGAAGGCAAGGTGGTGATCAGGCCAGATTCCGGAGATCCTGTAGATATCATCTGTGGCAATCCAAATGGTAAAGATGAAAATGAGAAAAAAGGCGTAATTGAACTGCTTTGGGATGTTTTTGGAGGAAAAACAAACGATAAAGGTTACAAAGAACTGGTTCCGCAAATTGGCGCTATTTACGGTGATAGCATTACAACTGAACGTGCCACTCAAATTTGTGAACGATTAAAGGCGAAAGGTTTTGCCTCTACCAATGTGGTTTTTGGCATCGGTTCGTTCACTTATCAATACAACACCCGCGATACCTTTGGCTTTGCCATGAAAGCCACTTATGGCGAAGTAGCTGGCGTTGGACGGGAGATTTTTAAAGATCCGATTACAGATGATGGTACTAAAAAATCTGCGAAAGGATTATTGCAGATTTTCAAAAATGCAGCAGGCGAATATGAGTTAAAAGATCAGTGTAGCTGGGAAGAAGAAGCTCAGGGCGAATTGAAAGAAGTTTTTAGAGACGGGAACTTATTGATCGATTATTCTCTCGCTGAAATTAGAGAAAGGCTAAAGAATAGTTAACTTCGCCAAGTTTTTAACCAACCAGCAAAAATGCTGGTTGGTTATGGAATGAAAGATACGTTAAAAAATGCAAGAGAATCCAACCTTTAATCATCAGGCTGATATTGTAAATAGTGCCGTGAGGTTTATTAGCTCCTGGTTTAAGCAATCCAAATCGATTACAGCCGAACTCAGCGACTTTTTTATCTTGCCAGGCGGTAAGGTGATCGGAAAGGACGTAATCATCGCCAGGTTAAAGGGAATCTTTGGACAAGCAGACGAATACGTGGGCGGGAGATACGACATTATTGATGTGCATTTCGAGTTATTAAATGAGGGCAAAGGAATGGGCTTTGTGGAAGGTGTTGTTGGCTTTCGGGCGATGCTGAAAAAGCAGTCGAAAATAGTTAGCGGTCCTTTCAAATTGTATTTTGCGCTTCAAGATGGTCAGTGGAAAGTGGTAAATATCGAGTTTCCAGGGTTTGCTTACTAACATTGAATAGCTTGAGGTAAAATTGATAAAATAAATAAGGAATTCTACCCCCACTTCCATAATTTTTCTATCTTTGGTTTTTAATGAATTTCCTTTATCCGGGCTTTCTTTTCGCACTATTATCGGTTGCAATTCCGGTCATCATTCATTTATTCAATTTTCGAAAATTTAAAAAGGTTTATTTCTCCAACGTTCAGTTCTTAAAAGAAGTTGAACAGCAAAATTCGTCGAGGGAAAAACTGAAAAACTTATTAATTCTCCTCTCCAGAATACTGGCCATCATTTTTTTGGTGCTCGCCTTTGCGCAGCCTTACATTCCGGAGAAATCACAGAAAAACAGCCTGTTAAATAATACTGTAAGTATTTATATCGACAATTCTTACAGTATGGAAGCCGTGAATAAAGATGGTAGTCTGCTGGATGAAGCGAAACGAAATGCTAAGGAACTGGTTAAAGGTTTCGGGATTAATGACCGTTTTCAGCTATTAACTAATGATTTTGAAGGAAAACATCAGCGGTTGCTGAACGAAGAAGAATTCTTAAAGGCGCTTGATGATGTTAAAATCTCGGCTACGGCCCGTAATCTTCAGCAGATTTTAAACAGGCAAGGGAATATATTAAGCGGACCGGCCAATAAATACAGCTTTGTCATTTCAGACTTTCAGAAAAATATTACTTCAGCTAAAAAGCTTACAACAAACCCCGATATCCAATATTCCTTTTTGAAATTGAATGCCACTGCACTGGCTAATATTGCAGTAGATAGCGTTTGGATGTTGTCGCCGAATCATCAGCCGGGGGCAAACGAAAGACTGGTGGTTCAACTGAGAAATTATTCACAGGAAGCTGCAGAAAATATTCCTCTGAAATTAACGGTTAACAATCAGCAGAAAGGTTTAGGTGCGGTTTCCATTCCCGCAGAAAAAACTGTTCGCGATACGCTAAATTTTTCTGGTTTAACAGCGGGCTGGCAAAAGGGAATCGTCAGTATTAAAGATTTTCCGGTTACGTTTGATGATACATTGTCCTTCAGTTTTAAAGTTGATAAGCGTTTGCCAGTACTTAATATTAATGGGGCAACGGCAGGAAACTACATTAAGGCACTTTTTGGAGCGGATAAATATTATGTGCTTACCGAAAATTCAGAACAACATGTTAACTACAACGGGTTCTCAAACTACGGTTTAATTGTGCTTAACGGACTACAAAATCCATCTACAGGCTTAGCTCAGCAATTGAAAACCTACCTTAATGCAGGTGGTTCGGTAGTGCTGTTTCCAAATCTGGATGCAGATCTAAAAGTCTATAATTCGTTTTTAGCGGCATTATCATTGCCCGCTATTCAAGAACTCACTAAGGGTGAAACCAGCGTTGATCAGATTGATCTTCAGCATCCGATTTTTAAAACGGTTTTTGAAGAAATCCCAAAGAACATGGATCTGCCAGTGGTGAATCGCTACTTTTCCTTTGTGGAAAGTAATGCAGCCAATAAGGAAAATATTTTATCTCTCCCGGGCAGGAAGCTTTTCTTCGCTAAATATGGAGTTGGCAATGGATCGGTTTTCTTATCATCGTCAGGCTTAAACGCAGCTGATGGGAATTTTGCCCGTCACCCTATTTTTGTGCCTCTGATGTATCGCTTGGCATTAAGTGGTGGCACGGAAAGTTCATTATATCACTACCTGGGTAGCGAAAATGTCTTGTCGGGCAAAAAAATCACAGTAGGTAAAAATCAAACGCTAAAACTCAGGGCAAATAACTTTGAAAGCATTCCTGAAATCCGGCAGGCCGATGGTAAAACATTGATTTATATGTCAGATCAGGTTAGGAATGCTGGTTTTTACAACCTCAGTTTAGCAGATTCTACACTTGCCATCTACGCTTTCAACAGCGATAGAACAGAATCTGATATGCATTATCTTAGTAAAAAGGACTTAAATAATCTTGCCGGAAAAAGTAATTTAAAAGTATTCGATACAGATCAAGATGCTGTAAAACTCACTGCCGGTACAGAGAAAATCGGACAAACGCTATGGAAACTTTGCTTAGTTTTGTCGCTGATTTTTATTGCCGCAGAAATTCTTCTCATCCGATTTTTTAACAACAATAAAAAAACAATATGAATCTCCTGGTTAAAAATGTAATCATTGCCGATCCCCAAAGCAGTTTCAACAAACAAGAATGTGATGTTAGGGTAGTTGATGGTCTAATTCAAAACATAGGTAAATTAACAGCCAATCATGATGAAACCGTTTTTGAAGCGGCAGGTGCTTTTCTTAGTCCTGGTTTTTTTGATTTGAACTGTGTGGCTGGTGATCCCGGCTTCGAAACTAAAGAAGATATTCAAACATTAACCAACGCTGCAAAAGCGGGTGGCTTTACTGGCTTAGCCTTATTGCCACAAGCTAATCCGGTAGTGCAATCAAAGTCTCAGGTAGAATATATCTTAAACAAGGCGAAGGGTAACCTGGTTGATGTTTTGCCGGTGGGTGCAATTAGCCAGAACCGCGAAGCCAAAGAACTGGCAGAATTGTTTGATATGCAACAGGCCGGTGCAGTTGCATTTTCTGATGGAGATAGGGCCTTACAGGATGATGGTTTTATGAGTCGGGCATTGCAGTATGCGAAAGGTTTCGATGCCTTGTTAATGGTTTATCCTGAAAATAAATCCATTGCCGGGAAGTCTCAGATCAATGAAAGTAAGACCTCGGTGCTATTGGGCATGAAAGGTTTGCCGGCTTTAGCTGAGGAAATGCATATTGCCAGGGATATCTTTCTCGCTACCTATAATGAAACGAAAATCCACATCAGCAATATTTCTACGGCTGGTTCGGTGGCGCTAATCCGGAAAGCAAAAAAGGATGGTGTTCAGGTTTCGTGCGATGTGACGGCGCATCACCTGGTTTTTACAGAAGAACTGCTGGCCGATTTTGACAGTAATTATAAGGTAAAACCGCCGTTAAGGAGCAAAGCGGATGTGAAGGCACTGATCGCTGGTTTAAAGGATGGAACGATTGATGCGGTTACGTCTCAACACCGTCCGGAGGAAATTGAATTTAAGAATGTAGAATTTGAAATTGCTCATTATGGAATCATTGCCTTGCAAACTGTGCTTCCGCTATTGCTTCGGGTAGGTTTGGATGCCAGTTTAATCGCAGAGAAATTAGCTATAAATCCCCGTAAATTATTAAATTTAGCTGTTCCGGTTATTGCAGAAGGGGAGCAGGCAAACTTTACCGTGATCAACCCAACGGAGAAGTGGCTGTACAACGCGAAAAGTAATTTCTCTAAATCAGCTAATAGCCCGCTGTTAGGTAGTGAGTTAACTGGTAAAGTAATGCTGGTTTGTAATAATGGGCAGCACTTTGAGGCGGAGAAGGGTTAGGGAATAAGGAGCAAGGAATAAGGAGCAAAGAGTAAGGATCAAAGAACAAAGACAAAAAATATAAAAGAATAAGGATCAAAGTTGATAAAAGATAAGATTTTGTGAGGCTAATGGTCTTTCATCTTTGCTCTTTTATCTTTACTCCTTTAAATTTAAAAAAGATGGATAATAGAGTGAAAAAAGCGCTGGTCGCATCATTAAACCAATACGCAGAAGTTGCGGCAATCAACGTGGAAGGTTTTGAAAAGGAATTATTGGTGGCATTCGAGCTGGATACCAACTTCTTAGATAAAGTGACAGCATTTGACGCTGTTTTTGATTCGCATCCAAAATTTGAAGAATTACGGGAAGTATTTTTTGATTTATTGATGGTGAATTTCTTCAGCAGTGATGTGCAAAAACTGGAAGATGATTATCTGGAGACTGATGAATGGGCCAACATCGAAGAAGAAACAATCGACCGGGGAACCGAGTTATTGAACCTTTTACTTTATATTAAAGAATGTAAGGATGAAGATATTGATCCGGAATTGGGCGATTTCCTAAAAGAATTCTTACTGGTAGAGGATGATGAATTTCAGGATGAATTTGAGATTTACGAAGAGATGATCAGCAATCAGCAACTGGCAGAGACCAGCGTGCAAGAGATTTGCAAAACGGCTCCGACATTGAACGTTAGCGAAGAAATGCAGGAACTATTTGTTCCATTCATGATCTTTTTCCTTGATGTAGAAGGAAGCGCAACCACTACCAAAGAAATAATTCAATTTAGCAGTAACAAATCGTTTGATTCTGCGACTTATATATTAATCACAACTATTAATAGCTAAATTAAATATTCATTATTATGGACAAAAGTGCTCACATTTCTCAGTTATCCCTTAAGTATGGTTTCATCTTAGCCGCTGTTTCGGTGGTAATATCGTTGACCATGCATTTCATCAATCCGGTTTTGGTTTACACCAATGTAATGGCTTCAATTGGTATCTTCGTAGTTTTCATTGCGCTTCTGGTGATTTCCGGGATCAATATTCGTAAAGAAATAGGTGGTTTCTGGACCTTTGGCGAAGCATTCAAGGCTTTTTTAATTATCTCTTTAATTCTAGCCATCACTGCAACACTTTACAATTTCATCTTGATGAAATTCATTGATCCTGATCTTCCTGCCAGAGCTGCGGCTGCGATTGAGGATGCGCAAAGGGCAATGATGGCGAAATTTGGCTTGGGTAACGACGAAATTGATGAAGCAATGGCTAAGGCGGGCAATATGCAGGAAAAACTAGAACCAAGCTTTAAAAATACTTTCACCAGTTTTGGTGTTTCAATTGCCTCTTATGGCATAATCTCTTTGATTTTAGCGGCAATTTTAAAGAAAAAACCTCCGGTTACTTTTAATACATTTCCAACAGAAGCTTAATCATTTTAAAATTTCTGAACGTGCAGGTTTTATCAATAGTTTGATAATCGCTGCACGTTTTATTTCAATAAATTACTATGCCAAACTTATACATTATTTCAGGTTGTAACGGAGCCGGTAAAACGACCGCTTCCTTTACTGTTTTGCCTGAAATGCTTAATTGTAGAGAGTTTGTGAATGCTGATGAGATTGCCCGTGGCATTTCGCCCTTCAAACCCGAGAGTGTCGCTATTCAGGCAGGTAAGATTATGCTCAACAGGATAGAAGAACTATTAGGGCATCGAAAAGATTTTGCAATCGAAACTACGTTAACTACAAGGTCTTACCTTAATACCATTACTAAAGCGAAGTCGCTGGGCTATCAGGTCACGCTATTATTCTTTTGGTTAAACGATGTAAGTTTGGCAATTCAAAGAGTAGAAACCAGGGTTTTGGAAGGTGGCCATCATATTCCGGAAGAGGTAATCAGGAGAAGATATATTAAGGGGATACAAAATATTCAAAAATTTGCCTTGCATGCAGATTATTGGCTGGTAATAGATAATTCCAGTAGCGATTTGAGATTTATAGCCGACGGCAATTTAGATCAGAAAATAACTATCTTTGAGAACGATATCTGGTCAAAATTAAATCAAAATTCGAATGACTAACAATACGATCAATAACAGGGAAATGAGAGAAAAGATCAAAAATGGTCTGAACCTTGCATTTAAGAAGATGGTGAACTATAAAGCCAAAAACGATCAGTACCTCGTTTTTTCTGATCAGGGGAAGATTGTTAAAGTAGCTGCGAAGGACATAAAATTATAATACAGATCAAAATTTTTGAACGTGCAGGTTTTATCATTTAATTTGATGAAATTTGCACGTTTTTCAATAATACGTCATTGCGAACGAAGCGTAGGGATGAGCAGCGCGTGCGGCAATCTTATTTTAACAGATTGCTTCGTCGTACCTCCTCGCAATGACGAAAAGGCCCAATAAATGGATATATCAGTTGTAGTACCCCTATTTAATGAAGATGAATCTTTACCAGAATTAACGGCATGGATTGATCAGGTAATGACAGACCATCATTTCAGTTATGAAATTGTATTGGTTGATGATGGAAGTACTGATAAATCCTGGGAAGTGATAGAAGCCTTAAGACTACAGAACCCTGCGATAAAAGGCATTAAGTTTAGAAGGAATTATGGTAAATCTGCAGCGTTAAACGTTGGTTTTGAGGCCACTCAAGGCGATGTAGTCATTACCATGGATGCCGATTTACAGGATAGTCCTGATGAAATTCCCGAACTCTACCGCAGAATAAAGGAAGAAAAGTTAGACCTGATCTCTGGCTGGAAAAAAAAGCGGTACGATCCGATCACTAAAACAGTACCTACCAAACTCTTCAATGCGGCTACCCGTAAAATGAGTGGCATCGAACTGAACGACTTTAATTGCGGTTTAAAGGCTTACCGAAGCGACGTCATTAAAACAATTGAGGTTTATGGTGAAATGCACCGTTATATCCCTGTAATTGCCAAATGGGCCGGCTTTAATAAAATTTCTGAGCAAGTGGTAGAGCACAGGGCACGGAAATACGGCACTACCAAATTTGGCTTCAGTCGTTTTATCAACGGCTTCTTAGATTTACTTTCCATTTTCTTTGTCGGCAAATTTGGTAAACGTCCAATGCATTTCTTTGGTTCGTTAGGCGTGCTCAGTTTCTTCTTAGGGATCATCATGTCGCTATATACTTTAATCGAAAAGCAATACTTAATCTGGAATGGCCTGGCTTATCGCGATGTAACGCAGCAACCACTGTTTTATTTGTCGCTTGTGGCTATTGTTGTCGGTTCGCAAATGTTTCTGGCTGGTTTCATCGCTGAACTTTTATCCAGAAATGCGCCAGAAAGAAATCAGTATTTAATAGAAAAGAGGGTGTAAGGCAGAGGGTTTAAGGTGTAAGGTTTATACGCCCTGAGCCCTTTACCTTTTTACCTTCTACCATTTACCTTTTAAAACATGTTTTTCTCCATCATCATTCCGCTTTACAACCGTCCGCAGGAAATTGACGAGCTTTTATACACCTTAACCAAGCAGACTTATTCACAGTTTGAGGTTTTGGTAATTGAAGACGGTTCTGTTCAGGATGCAAAAGCCATTGTAGCTTCTTATGCTGACCGGCTGGATGTTAAATATTATTTCAAGGAAAATGCCGGACAGGGTTTTGCCCGGAATTATGCTTTCGAACGGGCTTCGGGGGATTATTTTATCATCTTTGATTCGGATATTTTAGTGCCGGCAGATTACCTGGAGATTGTAAGCCATTATCTTCATGAACATCAACTGGATGCCTACGGAGGTCCGGATGCCGCTCATGATAGTTTTACACCCGTTCAGAAAGCAATCAGCTATGCCATGACATCGCCCTTCACTACGGGTGGAATTCGTGGAAACAAAAAGCATGTTGGCCAGTTTCATCCACGAAGCTTCAATATGGGGGTTTCACGCAAGGCCTGGGAGAAAGTTGGCGGTTTTATTCTGACAAGGTTAGGCGAGGATATTGAATACAGTATCCGTATCCACGAAAATGGTTTCAAAATCGGTTTAATTCCGGAAGCAAAGGTTTACCATAAACGAAGAACCAGTTTTAGTCAGTTTTACAAACAGCTACACTTCTTCGGCAGGGCCAGAATTAATATTTACAAACATTTTCCAAAAGAATTGAAATTGGTCCATTTCTTCCCGGCAATTGCCACTGTAGGCATGATTGGAACATTACTGATGAATTTTATCTATCCGCCTTTGGCTCATATTTTAGATTTCATGGTGTTGTTATATTTTATGTTGATATTTTTTCACTCCTGGTCTGTAAATAAATCTTTAAAAGTTGCATTTTTGAGCATTATATCTTCATTCATCCAGTTAACGGCCTATGGTTTAGGTTTTATGCAGGATTTATTTAAAAGGGTGGTGTTTGGTGAGGAATAGGGAGAGGGGAAATAGGGAATGGGGAATAGGAAGTGGAGATTAGGGAATAGGGATTGAGAGTGGGAAATAGGGAATGGGAAGTAGGGAATGGAGAGAGGGAAATAGGGATTGTGGAGTAGGAATATAAATGTCGAACAACGAGCAACGAACTCAAAAACTAAACAATCAACGAACCAGAAAACTGAAATGATCAACTATTTAAAAGAAAGTACATTTGCTGTTAATGATGTCATCCGAAAGGCGTGGAGCATCATGACGAGACATTATTTTTCCATTGCAACCCTATGCTTTCTGATGTTTATTACCGCCAGTGCATCTAGCCTGATGGCTTTTTTTATTAAAGATGTAAGCAGGGTATTGAGCTTTTTTATGGTGATTATTTTCATCATGCTTTATTTTACACTCAACCTTTCTTTGTTTAAATATATTTTTCATCTTATTGATAATGAGGATGAAGATGTTACCATTGTTGGTACATTGCCAACGAGGCAACAAATTATCCGCTTTTTAATTGCTACCCTTTATTTTATTGGCTGTATCTTATTTATTGGCCTTATTCTATTTCCGGTTTTGTATGTACTCGATCCTGTTTTAAGATATCTGGTTAGCATTGGATGGGTAGAAAGTTTTAAAGCCACCGGGATCATTATCACGCAAGTGGCAGTTGGCATTGGTATTCTGGCGTTATTTATCACCTGGTTAAGAATTTCATTTTTTCCTTTTTTCATTATTGATAAGAATGTTGGCCCATTCGAATCCATCAAACTTAGTTTGGCAATTACGAAAGGAAATTTTACCAAAATTTTGTTGTTGTTATTGGTTTTGGGTGGTGGTTACCTGATCTATCTTTTGTTTAACTTTTTACATTGGCCATTTGTGGCTTTTGTAGTGAATATTTTGAGCTCATTTATTATTGTTCCATTATCAAGCGTAGCCTTAACCGTAGCTTATCGTAAAATCGCGAGTGAATACAAAGGCGATGAACATCCTGATATATTGCATAATATCGTTTAACCGAAAAAGCATTCACTCATCTCGACATTCAAAATTCAATCATTTAGTATGGGAGTTAAAGCAGCACTAAGTAAACCCTTCGCGGCATTCGCCGTTTGGCAAATTAACAAATGGAAAAAGAATGCCGTTGCTGCTCAGGATAAGATCCTGCAAAATCTGATCGCTCAGGCAAAGGATACTGCTTTCGGGAAAGATCATCAGTTTTCTTCAATTAAAAATTACCATGATTTTAAGAAGAATGTTCCTGTTCAGGATTATGAAGGACTAAAACCTTATGTAGATCGTGTAGTAGCTGGTGAAGCCGATGTGCTTTGGAAAGGCAAACCGCTTTATTTTGCGAAAACATCGGGCACTACTTCTGGTGTAAAATATATTCCGCTTTCGAAAGAATCCATGCCTGAGCATATTAAGGCTGCCCGGAATGCGATTCTTACCTACATCAATGAAACGGGAAAGGCTGATTTTGTTAATGGCAAGATGATTTTTTTACAGGGAAGTCCTGTTCTCAGTGTTAAAAATGGCATCAATGTGGGTCGTTTATCTGGTATTGTCGCTCATCATGTGCCCGCATACTTGCAAAAAAACCGCTTGCCATCCTACGAAACTAATATTATCGAAGATTGGGAAGAAAAGGTAGATGCCATTGTTGGGGAAACGTTGCATGAAGACATGAGCCTCATTTCAGGAATTCCGCCATGGGTACAAATGTATTTTGACAAACTTTCTGAAAAGTCGAATGGAAAGAAAATTGGCGAGATCTTCAAAAATTTTAGCCTGTTTATTTATGGTGGCGTCAATTTTGAACCTTACCGGGCGAAGATTGAGCAGTGCATCGGCAGGAAAATAGATTCAATCGAGACCTATCCGGCATCTGAGGGTTTTATCGCTTACCAGGACTCACAGCTTGATAAAGGTTTGTTATTATTGGCTGATGCAGGAATCTTTTATGAGTTTATTCCAGCGGATGAATATCATAACGAAAACCCAACCAGGTTGTCGCTGGCCGAGGTTGAATTGGATACCAATTATGCGCTGGTTTTAAATACCAACGCTGGTTTATGGGGTTATAGCATTGGCGATACGGTAAAATTTGTTTCCAAAGATCCTTATAAAATCGTGGTGACCGGGCGGATTAAACACTTTATCTCTGCATTTGGGGAGCACGTGATTGGTGAGGAAGTGGAGCAGGCTTTGTTGAGTGTGGCGAATGAAGAAAGCATAGAAATTACCGAATTTACTGTGGCACCGCAGGTAAATCCCGGAGATGGTTTACTTCCTTACCACGAATGGTTTGTGGAGTTCTCTACAGTACCTCAGGACCTAGCTGCTTTTAGTAAGAAGGTAGATGCGGCTTTGCAAAAGAAAAATATTTATTACTTTGATTTAATAGCGGGAAACATCCTTCAGCCACTAATTATACGTACGTTGCAAAAAGATGCCTTCGTAAATTATATGAAAAGCGAGGGGAAGTTAGGCGGACAAAATAAAGTACCGCGGTTAAGTAATGACAGGAAGCTGGCGGATAGGTTAGGGAAGTATATTATTTAAATTGTTAAATGGCTAAATTGCTGCCTACCCTGAGCTAATGAAAATTGCTAATTGCAGAATGTTTCATTGTTGAGCGTGATGTAAAGGGGGGTTGCTAAAAATGTATGTTCATTATGGTTTTAATGATTGTTTCATTGTTTAGCGCGAAGCAGATGAAAAATTGCTAAATTGTTGATGAACCCGGATTACTTACAAGCCGAACATGGAGAAAAACTATCTGCAACTGAATCAAATTACTGCCTATAAGAAGTCTTTCCATCTCAGTAATTTCGTATGGGAGTTTGTTTCCGGTTGGGATAGTTTTGCTAAATATATCATAGGGCAACAATTCGTTGATGCTGTAGATTCAATATCTGCAAATATTGCTGAGGGTTTTGGAAGATATCATAAAAAAGATAAGGTTAAATTTTATTACTATAGCTTTGGATCCGTTAAAGAATGTTTAGACTGGAATGAAAAAGCAAAGGTTAGAAAATTAATTAATGAAGAAACATACATAAAGATTTTTGCAACTTTGGAAACTTTGCCAAAAGGGATTCATCAACTCATAAAGTTTACTAATGAAAAACTGAAGATTTGATTCGTTATCGCAAGGTTTTAATACAAGAGAAAGCAAAACAATTGCACTATCTAACCATAGCGCAATTCTTTAATACGAAGGGAAAATAACAATTGAACAATATCACAATAAAACAGTCTGTAAAAAATATAACCATATTAGGTTCAACCGGAAGCATTGGTACGCAGACGCTTGAAGTGGTTCGGGATAACCCCGGCATCTTTAACGTTACTGTACTATCTGCACTAAAAAATGCAGCACTGCTAATTGAACAAGCCCGGGAATTCCATCCAGACATCGTAGTGATCTGCGATGAAAGTCAGTATTTGTACGTAAAAGAATCATTATCATCTTTACCAATTGAGGTATTGGCAGGAGAAGCTGCGCTTTCTGAAGTGGCAGCCTATTCTAAAAGTGATATTGTATTAACGGCGTTAATGGGTTCTGTTGGTTTAAAGCCAACAATAGCGGCGATTAAAGCCGGTAAAAACATCGCCCTTGCCAATAAAGAAACTTTGGTTGTTGCGGGTGAATACATTACCGCTTTAGCTGCTGAATATCAGGTGAAAATTCTTCCTGTTGATTCTGAACACTCGGCGATTTTCCAATGTTTGGCAGGAGAGGAGCAAAATGAAATTGAAAAGATTTACCTTACTGCATCCGGCGGTCCGTTTTTAGGTAAAGGAAAAGACTTTCTCGCACAGGTTAAGAAGGAGCAAGCGCTGAAACACCCGAATTGGGTGATGGGGGCTAAAATTACGATCGATTCTGCAAGTCTAATGAACAAGGGCCTGGAAGTGATTGAGGCAAAATGGTTGTTCAATCTGGATGTAGATCAGATCGATGTGATTGTGCATCCACAGTCGATTATCCATTCTATCGTTCAATTTACTGATGGTTCTATGAAGGCGCAGATGGGTGTTCCGGATATGAAATTACCCATTCAGTATGCGATAAATTATCCCGACAGGCTAAAAAACACTTTTAAACGTTTTAATTTTTTGGATTATCCAAACTTCAGTTTTCAGAAAGCTGACCTGGAGACCTTCAGAAATCTGGATCTGGCTTTTAAAGCGCTGAGAAAGGGAGGAAACATGCCTTGTATTTTGAACGCTGCAAATGAAATTGTTGTGGAGGCATTTCTGAAAGATAGCATTGGTTTCCTGCAAATGAGTGACGTTATTGAGCAGTGTATGGCAGAAATTGCCTTTGTTGAAAAACCACAATTGACCGATTATTTAGAAACTGACAAACATAGCCGTATCTTAGCCGGCGAATTAGTAACAAAAAGTAACGTTTAACATCTAATATAAAATATTTAGTAGAGCATATGAATGGATTGATTATGGCGGGGCAGCTGCTGCTCGGATTGTCTTTATTGGTAATATTACACGAATTAGGACATTTTCTGGCAGCCAGGGCATTTGGGATTAAAGTTGAAAAGTTTTATTTGTTTTTTGATGCATGGGGTTTTAAACTCTTCAGTTTCAAAAAAGGAGATGTAGAATATGGCGTTGGATGGTTACCACTTGGTGGCTACGTAAAAATTGCCGGAATGATAGATGAGAGTATGGATACGGAGCAGATGGCTCAACCGGCACAACCCTGGGAATTTCGTTCTAAACCAGCCTGGCAGCGCTTAATTGTAATGCTTGGCGGGATTATCGTTAATGTTATTGTTGGTATTTTCATTTTTTGGATGCTTACATTCAATGTTGGAAAAAGCTATACGGTAAACGAAAAGTTGACTGATGGAATCTCCGTAGGTACGCTTGGTAAAGAAATCGGGTTAAAAAACGGGGATAAAATTCTGGCCATTAATGGTAGTAAATTGATTCGGTTTGAAGATGCGATTTCGAGCAAGGTATTGTTTGACGGTGCTCAGCTTACCATTCTACGGGGGAGCCAGACTTTATATGTTACTGTTCCGGATACGATTTTAAATAAATTATCTAAGAACGATAAAGAGAACTTTATTAGTCCGCGTTACCGCATGGCCAGTGTGGCAACGGTACTTGCACCTGATGAAAAAGCTGATCAGCAGTCATTCTTAGACAGAGTTTTCGGGCGTAAGTTTGTAAAACCTGTTTATCCGGCCTATTCGGCAGGCATTAAAGCCGGCGACAGTATTTTAGCCGTAAACGGAAAGGCCATCACCTTCTTCGACCAGTTTAAGGATGAAGTGTCTGCCCATAAAAATAAACAGATTTCTATTCAGGCTTTGCGTAAAGGCAAGCCAGTTAACTTCAATACGAAAGTGGGACCAGAAGGAACCATCGGCATTGCACCTAACTTCATTTTTCCAGAAACGGCGCATGTAGACTTTGGTTTCGCAGAATCGTTACCTGTTGGCGCAGGGATGGCCTGGAGTACTTTCGTAGATAATGCGAAGGGGATTGGGAAAATGATTACCGGGAAATTGAGCGCCAGGAACATTAGCAGTCCGATTGGGATTGCAAAAGTTTATGGAAGTACTTTTGACTGGGTAAAATTCTGGACGCTTACCGGTTTAATTTCCATGGCATTGGCTTTTATGAATTTATTACCTATCCCAGGCCTGGATGGCGGTCATGTGGTGTTCTTGTTAATCGAAATGGTACAACGGAAGCCCGTAAGCGAAAAAGTGCTGGAAAAGGCTCAAATTGTAGGCTTCGTGATTTTGATTTGTTTAATGGTGTTTGCTTTCGGTAATGATATTTTAAAATCCTTCGGTAAGTAAAATCAAATTTATATTATTGCCGCAGTTGCGCAGGTTTGGATCATCAGCCTGAACAGCTGCGGCTTTTTAATTTAATACCACCATGAGCGAAGCACTAAAACAACCCGATTATTTTGAATTTTACGAATTGCCTGTTCAGTTTAATCCTGATCAGCAGATCGTGAAAGCTAAATTCTACGCTTTCAGCAAGCAGTATCATCCGGATTTTTATGCCAATGAAAGCGAAGAGAAGCAGCAGGAGGTACTGGAGTTGTCTACTTTAAATAATAAGGCTTATCAAACCTTAAGCAACGCCGGCAAGCGGTTAAAATATGTGCTGGAGCTGAAAGGCATCGTGGCCACTGACGAGGGCTATCAATTGCCTCAATCTTTTTTGATGGAGATGATGGATGTTAATGAAGCCTTAATGGATCTGGAATTTGAACCTGATGAAGCGAAACTGGATGCAGTGAAAAAGGATATTGCGCTTATTGAAAAGCAACTGGAAGATAATCTAAGCGGTTTATTAATGCAGTTTGATAAGCATCCGGAAGATTCGGAAAAGCTTCTTCCGGAAATCAAAGATATTTTCTACCGACAAAAATACATTACCAGAATCCGATCGCGTATAGCTGAATAAGGGAATGTGATTGCATTTGCTCCTTGTTTTGTTTCAGGGAGTCGTGCTTTTCACCTAAGCGTTTATGGCGCTTTTGCCTATTGCATCAATAACCTCAGCAGCAGGTGTATGGCGGGTAAGTGAGAAGCTGTAGCAGGCATGGTATGACTTAAGTGTCGACTTGATGTGGACTAAAGGTGGACTTGACGTGGTGTAAAGATGGGCCTGGGGCATTGTTTGTCTTATGTCCATTGCAGGTAAGGATCAATATAATCAAAATTTACTACATTTTATAGCTCGTGTTGTTTTGCTTATCCATTTGTATGATCAACCGTTATCAAAATCACATTAAATTGTCAAATCATTTTTAGTTTTCGTTGAAGCATCTGCTTTCCCTTACTTTCGGAAAAAAAGAAGTTTTATGAGTTCACTATCTATCTTTCGTAAAGTTGCCGTTGCTGAAGGGATCTCCTACCTGTTGTTGTTATTTGTAGCCATGCCGTTAAAATATTGGGCTGACTTGCCCTTATATGTGAAATATACGGGCTGGGCTCATGGTTTATTGTTTGTGTTGTATGCTGCAACTTTGGTTATGGCCTGGCAAGAGCAAAAGTGGAAATTTGGTAAAGCCGTTTTAATTTTTCTTGCTTCTTTGCTGCCTTTTGCGCCTTTTATTGTGGATCGGAGATTGAAAGATGAAAGACCTCAAACTCTAAATAACAGTTTGTAAGTACGTTATGAAATTTTTGAAATGAAACTGAAAATATTTTTTGGAATTTCGCTTTCATTTTCTACATTTGCATCCCGTCTAATAGGAATGCCCGGATGGCGGAATTGGTAGACGCGCTGGTCTCAAACACCTGTGGGAAACCGTGCCGGTTCGACTCCGGCTCCGGGTACTAACCGGAATCGAACACATCGATTCCGGTTTTTTTATGACCTTTTTACGCTTAAAGTGCTATAGACTGTGTTAGAGTATTGTCTCTGAACTTCAACTTTTCTGAGCATTATAAGCGGGCATTCTTTGACAAACTATAGAAGATCATGGTATAAATCCTTTCTTAGTAGGCCTGTTTTTATAAGTTGTATAGGCTATATGCGTGTTTTTTGTAGGTAATCAAATCATAAGGGGATTTTGAGATTTTTTTTTGATATGATATTAATGTTTCGGCTACCTTTCGTATTAAACACTTTGTCCAAACGTGAGCAAATTATTGTCAGGGTCGAGTATTGAAAATTCTTGTTGTCCCAAGGTTTAGTTTCTCCACCCTATGAATGTTAGAATGGGAGCCATCATTAAAGAGACTCCGCCTAAGACTAACAAACTTTCTCGCTTGTTGCAATGAATTTTCTGTTGCATATCCATTTTGGGATTAAATTTCCTGCAAAAATGGTTAATAGCAATAGAAACCTTAGTTGATTGAAATCAGTAAATTCAATTTTTTGCTCTTATTCTGTTGGTTTGCAGGGCTTCATGCACTTAATTAGTGATGGTAAGACAGGTGCCGCTAATATGTTTTTATTCAAATAGGATCGGGGGATCTTAGCGGGTGGCTCCTGTCTGGCAGTGTGTCCGGTTTTGCAAAGAGCCCCGAAAATTTATGACTTTTGATTATTTTTGTATATGGATTTAAAAGGGCAACATACGTTTGCGTCTGAGCATGAATTTTGTTTAATAATGAATCATTTGCCATTTATGGTGCGTGCTGTCGGGAAGGATGGGTCCGTGCTTTATGTTAATACTGCCTGGACCCATTTCTCTAATGACCGTACTTTTTGGTCTGCCGGAATTCAGCAGGAATCGCGGACAGGTGCCGAAGAAATATTTGCCGATAAAGTAGCTCAGCAAAAAGGGTATGAGATCAAATATAAATTTAAAAGTAAGGACGGACTGCATCATTGGCTGGGGGAAACTGCGGTTCCCTGGTATTCAGCCGGTGGGGATTATATGGGGCTGATCTGTTACGCACAGGATATTGGGCGGATGGTATCGGTTGCGGGCGCTGTTGATCAAACCGATGGGGTGCTGTTGCATGAGCAGGCGTTAAATGAAGAACTGGAGTCCTCCAACGAGGAACTCAGTTCGGCCGTTGAGGAACTTCAGCGGTCTCAGGATATGCTGAGCGAGGCCAATGGTAACCTTGAGCAGATTTTGAATATGTTGCCTGCTTCTGTCGTATTAATCCGCGGTTATGATCTGATCGTGGAAATGATCAACCAGAGCAATCTTGCTTATTGGAACAGGACTAAAGCTGAGGTTATCGGAAGGCCGTTCCTGGATATTTTGCCCGATCTGGCCAATCAGCCCTTTGCAGGACAATTGCGCCACGTAATGGCAACCGGGGAGATCATTGATGTGAAAGAAAGCCCGGTGCTTTTTACGGCAGAAGATGGCAGCATTCGCGAAACGTATGTCGATTACACCTATCAACCGCTTAGTGATCTTGATGGAAACCGTACAGGTGTACTGGTCATGTCTTTTGAAATTACTGAAAGGGTGCAGTCCAGAAGACTGTTGGAAAAATATGCGAAGGAGCTAACAGAAACGAATGAGCAGTTGTTAGTCAGCAACCGGGAGCTGGCACTTAGCGAAGCGAGGTTTAAATATCTGATCCAGGAAGCACCGGTAGCTATTGGCGTTTTGCATGGAAGGGATTTGATTATTGAATCTGCGAATGCAAAAATACTGGAAGTTTGGGGCAAGACGCCAGCAATTGTTGGGATGGCCTTGAGTGATGCACTGCCTGAAATCCATGGTCAGCCTTTTCTGGGTATTTTAAATGATGTTTACACCACCGGAGTTCCTTTTTACGCAAATGAAATTAGTGCATTGCTGGAACACCATGGCGAGCTGAAGGAGATTTTCTTTAATGTGACTTACCAACCGGTATCAGATTCTACCGGAGCTACTGCGGATATACTGGTGGTAGCTGTTGATGTGACTCAGCAGGTGAATTCCCGAAAACTGGTTGAGCAGAGTGAACTTCATTTCCGTCATTTGGCGGATTTGATACCAGCGAAGATTTCTAATGCATTGCCGAGCGGTGAGGTGATCTTTTTCAATCAGCAGTGGTTGGACTTTGCCGGTATGGGCTTTGAAGATTTGCGGGATTTCGGTTACCATAAGATGATGCACCCTGATGAAATTCCAGCTTTTCAAATCGGATTGGCCGAAGCGGCTGCGACAGGAAAAGCACATGTCTCAGAGATGCGGTTTAAAAACACTGAGGGTAAATACGTTTGGCACCTGAATGTGGCTTCACCTGTACTGGATGAAAACGGCCAGCTCAAATTATGGGTAGGATCCACTACTGATATCCAGGCATTGAAAGAGGAGGAGCAGCGCAAAAGTGATTTTGTGAGTATGCTCAGTCACGAGTTGAAAACTCCGGTAACTTCTATTAAAGGACATGTTCAGCTGCTGCTGCGGAATTTGGAGCGTGAGGCTGAATCGGCGCTAGGTCTAAAATTCAAACCTTCCCTTACCCGTATCAACCGGCTTATAATCCAATTGACGGGGCTGATCGGAGATATGCTGGACTTGTCCAGGATTGAATCTGGCAGGCTTGATCTGCGTAAGGAGCCTTTCTTGCTGGACGAACTGCTTAATGAAGTGGTTGAAGATTTCAGGCTTAGCGATCAACAACACCGTTTTAACTTGTCTGCAGAAAAGGATATTCGGGTCATCGCCGATAGGAATAAAATCAGCCAGGTGCTGATCAATTTGATTTCCAATGCCATTAAATATGCGCCGAGCAGCGATCAGGTAGACATTTCTCTCCAAGTTTCCGCTCAGAATGTGCTTGTTGGGATCAGGGATTATGGGATTGGCATTGATGAGAAGGACCATGATAAAATATTTGAACGCTTTTACAGGGTAGAAGGACAGAGCGAATTACATTATAATGGTTTCGGGATTGGTTTGTACCTGGTCAAATCGATCATGGATTACCATGGCGGAAGTATTTCTATAGAGAGTGTGAAAGGTAAAGGGTCAACCTTTACAGTTCATTTGCCTTATGCCAACTAGCGGGTTTTGGTCTAGGTCCGGAAGAGGAAATTCAAATCAGTGTACGGTGGCGCAGAAAAAAGACTTGTAGCGGCTCGTCATCCGTAGTCCGGGTAACGTTCGAGAAGTTGTTATGAAGGTATATATGGAGTTGAGTAAAATACCTCTCATAAATTCATCCGCAACGGTCTTGAACAGCAGTTCCCATATGGGAAACGAACTTTGTGCAATAATTGATAGTTCTAATTTTGTCAAACCTCCTATATCAATCCCAAACGTGTGTTGATTTGAAAGCTAAGAACAAAGCATTATCAAAAATGGTTATCTCGGACCATTAGTTTGATATGCAACTGAGAAGGCGCTAACAATATATTAGCGCCTTTTAAACATTAGTGTTTATCTATTTTATAGAATTCGATCTTTTTCATCAATGGCCAGATCATTGATGCTTGCGAATCTTTTCTCCATTAGCCCGCATTTATCAAATTCCCAAAGCTCATTACCAAAGCTGCGGAACCATTGCCCTTGATGGTTATGCCACTCATATTCAAAGCGAACTGCTATACGGTTGTCAGTAAATGCCCAAAGCTCTTTTTTTAGCTTGTAGCCAAGTTCATTCTCCCATTTATTTGCTAAAAATACTTTGACTGCTTCACGGCCCGAGATAAATTCCGACCGATTGCGCCATTCTGTATTAAGGGTATAAGCCATGCATACTACTTCAGGATTGCGGCTATTCCATGCGCGCTCTGCAAGCATAACTTTCTCCATCGCGGAGTCGTAGTTAAACGGTGGTACTGGGTTTTTAATTTCCATCAATCATTTGATTTATTTGTATTTGAAAAAAGTCCGGCTTATGCCGGGCTTGCTTTGATCCGTGTATTTCCGATTTCTCAAGATGCTCTGCCGCCCTGAAAATACACATAACCGTCCTTCAACCTGCTAACTCCAGGTACAGAGCCTTCATATTTAGGCGGTATTACACCTAAAAATCTTATTTTGGAAGGGTGGCGAGAAACTTCAGTATTTCATTCCCAATCTCCTGTCCATGGGTTTCTAACGCAAAGTGGCCAGTATCGTAAAATTTTACTATTGCGTCAGGAATATCTTTTTTATAGGCCCCAGCTCCGGCTGGAAGAAAAAATGGATCTTTATTTCCCCATACAGCAAGCAGTTTTGGTTTATTGGTTCTAAAATACTTTTGAAACGATGGATACAGATCAACGTTTGTTTTATAGTCTTTCAACAAGTCAAGCTGAATTTCTGCAGATTCTGGCCTATCCAGAAAATGCTGATCCAGAATGTAAGCTTCGGGGGCTACAAGCGATGAATCGGTAACACCAGCAAAATACTGGAATTCTGTTCCCTCCTTGCTATAAAAAGACCTTAGCGCATCTCTGTTTTCCCGGGTGTCATTTTGCCAATATTTCTGAATTGGATTCCACCCTGTACTCAATCCTTCTACATAGGCATTGCCATTCTGCGAAATAATCCCCGTAATTTTCTCCGGATTTGCAAGTGCCAGACGAAATCCGGTTGGCGCACCATAATCGAATACATAAATTGCAAACCTTTTTAAACCTAATTCATCTATAAAACCCTGCATTGTTTTGGCCAGATTTTCAAAAGTATAGGCATAAGTTGTACGATCTGGCAAATCTGTATTTCCAAATCCAGGGAGATCAGGGGCTATTACGTGATATTTTTTGTTTAACACCGGTATCAGATTGCGGAACATGTGTGATGATGTTGGGTAACCATGCAATAATAATATTGTAGGTGCTCCCGCCGGGCCTGATTCTCTATAAAATACGCTAAGTCCGTTTACATTTACCTTGCGGTGATGAACAACCCCAACTTCTAAAGCAGGACTTGTTTTAACTGTGGTTAATTGTGCCATAATTTCTGTTCTCCCTAGTAAGCCAGTCAGGATGATCGTGAAGACTATTTTTAGTTTTTTCATTTTTTTTATTCAAAAGTAAACCTGATATTTAATCTTTCAAAATGATTTATAAAGATACCATGTATCTCAATTTAAGATTTATGAACACAAATGACCTTAACTTATTTGAAGCTGTTGCGCATTATGGCAGTTTTACAAAGGCTGCTGAAGCCATGTTTACGGTTCAATCCAATGTAACTACCCGCATCAAAAATCTGGAAGAGGAGTTTGGCGCACTGCTTTTTACCAGAAACAACCGCAAGGTCGAATTAACTCCGGAAGGCGAAAAACTTATTCACTATACCAAGCAACTCAACCATATTCTGGATGAGGCAAAAAGGTCGATTGGTAAAAGTGACCTCGTAAAGGGTCAGATTAAAATTGGATTTTTGGAAACCATGATGACGTTGAAAGGGCCTGAACTTGTAAACGAACTTGCCTCTAAATTCCCTTTTGTTGACCTGGATTTTAGATCCGCGATGAGTGCCAGCTTAATCAGTGATGTGTTGAGTTATAAACTAGATGCAGCATTTATCCCCGCTCCGCTTGACATTCCTGAGCTTGAACAAATTAAAATAAAGGACGAACAGGTTGTAATTGTTGCTCCAGCAGATTGTGAAAACCTGGATATGCTACTTAAAAAAAAGCCGCTTAAAACCATCGTTTTCGATCAAGGCTGCGTCTTTAGGGCTAAACTTGACACCTGGCTTGTTAGCAAAGGTATTGCCCAATACCATAAAACAGTAATGAATTCCATTGAAGGCGTTGTAAATTTCATTGAATCCGGGATTGGATTTAGTGTTATGCCGGAAGAAATCATAAGTACGTTTTATGGTAATAGAAATATAAAAACATTCCGTCTGCCAAAGGAGTTGGGCCTTATGACAACGATTTTGGTCTACAGAAAAGATGTGCCACTTTCCCCTGCTTTAAAAGCTTTTATCAGCATCAGTGGCGGAACAAAAAGGAATAATTTCGATAAATAAAGATTTCTCTTCAAATAAAGATATGTGGTACTGCATTGGTAATCAGGTGTTGTATCCGCCAAAAGCACGTAGCCAGAAATAAGCAATCATCCATCAGTTAATTATCCTGGCAATTGCATATTTTCGCTTGATATGAAAACGTTTGCCTTATTCCTTTTGATAATCTTGTCGTATGGTTCTGTAGCGGTGGCTCAAAATCCTGTTCTCACAAAAAGGATAAAAGCAGAAACTATTGCCAGCATCTCAAAGAGTCTGAAAGACAACTACATTTTTCTTGATACCGCGCTGCGGATGGGAGATTTCATTAGTCTGCAATTAAAAATTGGTGCTTACGATACCATCCATTCACAAAACGCTTTTGCGTATAAATTGACTTCCGACCTTCAATCGATTTATCATGATGGTCACTTGTCGATTAGCTATGACCCACCGGCAGCGAAAATTGACGAAGAAGCTGATACCGTAGTACAAAAAGCACGACGACTTCAATTCAGAAAGCAAGTAAATTTTGGAATGGAGAAGGCCGAGATTATGCAGGGAAACATAGGCTATTTGAAGTTGAAAGGATTTTTTCCGCCAGACCAGGAAATGAAGGCTACAATCATCGCTGCATTACGGTTTGTAAGTAACAGCAACGCACTCGTAATCGACCTTAGAGATAACATGGGTGGAGATCCGGCTGCTGTAAGCTTTGTCTGCGGATTCTTTTTCCATGAAAAAACTCACCTAAATGATCTCTATTGCCGCCAGGATGGCTCTTATATTGAATTTTGGACGACACCTGATACTACTTTGGTAGCTTTTAAGACCATGCCTATTTATATTTTAACCAATAAGCGAACCTTTTCGGCGGGCGAGGAATTTGCTTATAACCTGCAAGCCCAGCACCGTGCCCTAATTGTTGGTGAGCGTACTGGAGGCGGTGCGCATCCCGTGGCACCAGAGCCAGTAGGCAATAGCTTCACTGCTAATATCCCAAATTCGAGGGCAATAAACCCAATAACAAAAACCAACTGGGAAGGGGTTGGCGTAAAGCCTGATAAAGAAGTAATTGCCGACATGGCTCTTGATACAGTATTGGATTTAATCAAACAGAAATAACCTCATTTTCGGTATCATTCTTTATCTCAGCTCCTAAGTATTTTTTCCATCTTTCTTCCTTTTGCAAGTTCATCAACTAACTTGTCTAAGTAACGAACTTGTTGAGTTAGGGGATTGGTTATTTCCTCTATACGATAACCACATATCATCCCGGTTATTTGCGCGGCTTTAGGATTGAGGGAAGCAAGTTGAAAGAAATCTTCGAAAGTGACTTTCTGAATTATTAAATCTTCGATCTGCGTGTCAACGAAACCAGTAAGCCAAGTTATAACGCTGTGAAGTTCCTGTTTTGTCCGACCTTTCTTCTCTACCTTTGCAAGATACATTGGATAGACAGATCCGAAGGTCATATTTGCAATTCGCTTATTATGTAGGTCTGTAATTTCCATAATTAGTTGGTTTATGATTTTTGAGGAAGAAGTGATTCACTATCCCAGTTATCTGACCTGTCTGCTTCACCAGCTGATGTCCTGTAATCAAATGGCATCCTTCAATATCAATGGCTACGATTTTCAATAACCTCTGGTGAGATCTTGTCTTTGAGCTTCCTTTTAATTTATAGAGGGTTTAAATTAAATTTTTCCTTCAAAATCATCGCTACTTTTCCTGTCGGATTGATTTGGTGAACCTTAGCCGGCTTAACCTTCCGGTAAGTAATTGAAACCCTTCTATCCCTTTTTATGATGATTCCATTGATATTATCTTTTTTCCTTGGTGGTATTCCATGTGTGAATTTGCTACGGGCATCGTCCTGCATAATATAAAGGGATATCGGGGAATCTCGATATCAACAGTTTCTATGTTTTTCCCCTTGATAAATCGCATTACACAACCACTACCCAGATTGACTCCACAGATCTGATTCTCATAATAGTTTCTATCCTTGTGTGGTCTGATCCCTTCTCCAGGTATATATTCGTTTATAATCACCTGGTCGGGTTGAATGTCTAATAGCCCTTGACTGGTAATTTGTTGGGATAACTGGAAAATTCTTTCTGGTATTTTCAAGGGTATCTTGATCAGCTGAAATGGTTCTTCTAATTCATTCCTAAATTGTAAGCGTCTGGAATAGTCGACCATCCAGGTCTGGCGGTCAATTTCTTTCAAAAGTTCATCTTCCATTTCTTTTGAGATGAAATCCGGATATAGATACAAACCTGGTACTGCTGTTTCATCTGTTTAAAACGGTCAGCTTACACCTTTTGTGTCAGTTAACCCGTCAAATCTTGGGTCGCAACTTTTTCTCCATTTGTGTCTTATATGCAACTGCCCATTCTTTCATTTGGTCGAGGACCGGTTTTAATGTCAGACCTTCTTTTGTTAAACTGTATTCTACAGTAATCGGAACGGTATTAAAGGTTTGCCTGTTTACGATGCCAACAGCTTCCAAATCTTTTAATTCTTTAGTCAACATTTTGGGAGATATTCCTGCTACATTTCTTTCTAACTCTTTGAAACGCTTTTTCCCGAAATACAAGCTGGTGAGAATATGTAATTTCCATTTGCCTCCCAAAACCTGCAGAATAAAATGTATATCATTTAAATCAACAGGACTTTCGCAATCTTTCATCTTTATTTACTTTTAAAAAACTGGTAAACAATACGCTATCTATAAGTATACTAATATACTTTATGGGAACTACTTGCTAAAGTATAGTATTGGCTATACATTTGCAACTCAATTTAGATATAAAGTAAATGAAGCGGAGTGGTAATACAATACTGGTAACTGGTGGGGGCACTGGGATAGGTTTGGCCTTGGTAGAGGTTTTTTTAGAAGAAGGAAATGAGGTAATCATCTGTGGAAGGACAAAAACTGTCCTTGATGATGCAAAAAAGCGCTTTCCAAAATTAAACACCTTTGTTGTTGATCTATCTATTGAAGAAGGAAGAGAAGCTCTGAAAACAGAAATCAATAGCCGGTTTCCCCGCTTGAATGTTCTGGTTAATAATGCAGGAATTTATAGTATCACAGATATTATGCATCCTGATTATATTGCAACATTGGAAAGTGAGCTATCCACTAATCTAATAGCCCCGGTGGCTTTAATTCAACTTTTAATGCCTGTTTTAGAGAAGCAACCCGATGCTACTATTGTAAATGTTACCAGTGGTTATGTTTTTATTCCCTCTGTACAATCATCTGCATACAGTGTAAGTAAAATTGGCTTAAGGACGATCACCCAGAGTTTGAGATTTCATTTCCGTAAAACATCGATACGGTTGGTGGAAGTAATACCACCAGCTGTAGATACTCAAATGAACAAAGGGAAGAAAATTTCACTGATCACCACTGAACTTTTTGCTCAAAAGGTATTTAAGGAATTAACCAATGGTAAAGATGAGATAGTAGTGGGTGTATCCAAAATCGGTAAACTATTATCCCGAATTGCACCAAAATTTGGTTTTACAAAAATGAATACCGATGAGAAAAAAATGCGTGGTGAAATGGAAATTGAAGGTTCTTAACTTTAATTATCGTTATTTATGGATTCCATTTAAGATAGCCGTTGTTATCCTTAAATAAAGATACAATGCTTTTTGATTTCATGACTGTAAATATTTATCTATACAGGTTTACTGCTTTTGGCAACATTAGCAGTGTTTTTTTTGTAATCCAATGCTGTCTTTTTAAAGGAAATGAACATAGATATTCAAGAGAGGGTCGAGGTTCATCCATAATTCATCATAAAATTGCAGGCATGTGAAGAATGTGAATCTCAATGCTTACCCAAGTAGCATCGCGTATACGATCTGCTACTTCTTAATGGCTTTCTTCTTTGGAACATCAGTTTTCCATTTGGATTCCGATAACTGGAGTCTATAATCCCTGTTGGTCATCGCATCCACAATAAGTGCTTTATCAGATACCGTTAGTATAATTTTGATAATATTACCGTAGGTTTTTGAATTGTACTTTTCTTTTAGAAAAGCTGGTTTGGAAATTTCTGCTGCATAATCATATATTTTTGCGGATGCAAGGTTAACTGGATTCTCGAACTGCCCATCGAAGTTTAGGATTAATGATTTACTCAAGTAATCTAATTTTCCCTGGACATTTTGATATTTGAAGTTCGCGGGTGTACTTATCGCTCCCGGCGTGCTAACAATTGTTGCCGGAAACAGCATGGATTCTGCTCTATCCATCCCCAATTTGAACTGCGGGGTAAAAAAGTCATCCACCTTCGCTTTTATTCCATTTGGAAAAAACCTCGAAATGGCGAAAAAACGATTCATTTTTTCCATCGTAGCCTTTGAACTATTTTGCTCTATAAAGGTCTTATAAATTACGTTTATATATTTCTCCTTGAAATAATCCTGATAACGACGGTTGAAAGAGGAGAAGTTATCGAACTCTTTCTCCGGTACTGTTAGGTTGCTTTTCATTTTAGCGTTTACCCGATCTAAAAAAGTTTTTAGCTTAGTTGTGCCTTCTTTATTTTCAATTTCAAAATTGAGCACATTGGCCAATATTGCATCCGGCGTAACTTTCAATAGATCGTAGGCAGCATTAAAGTATTCCTCGTCGGTTTTAGGCATATTTTTATAACCGCGTTGAACATGATAGGACTTGATTTGTTCTGTATAGATCAGCCTAAGTTTTTGAGATTTTAATCTTGGTGGATAGGCGTCTTCAAATTTTAGTTTAATGCCATTTGTATTTGGCAAAGAAATACTGAGACTGTTATTTCCGGTGAAGGCAAAACTTATCGAATTATTATCTCCCCAGTAAGAGTTACTGGTTTGTAAGCCTGAAATAAATAAGGGCTCGACTGTTTGCGCTACCCATTTTTGAACGGGTAACATTTCACAAGGGAGATTCTCACAGGCGGTAATTTCCCATAGCGCGCCCATAGGTTCTTGAGCAAATAAATTGGCAATGTTTAATAGTAAGAGAAGTGCGAGAAAGTTTAGAAAGCGCATATTGATTATTTTATTGAGATGCAAAGTTATAAATTTAGCTATACAAGCCCCTGCTATTGGTAAATAACAAAATTTGACAAAGGGATATTAAATTTTAAATGTTGGTTAGACTTCAATGCTTTATTCTTAATGTATCAGGAGTTTTAGTGATAATTAATGATCGGTGTGCTTCAGATAGCATCTGTGTGGCTTTGATGAATTCCTTCACTGATTGTTAAATTAATGCTGGAGGCTCGCCCTGCCTTGAATTATAATTTTTTTTGCTTCTACTCGAGAATGGAGTCAAAACTTATAGGCGCTAAGTCGTTTACTTTGTGATAAGACCAGGAAACTTTGAATGGTGCCGACCTGTGGATGGATGGCAATTCGATCCCTTAAGAAAGCATTGTAGGCAATCATGTCTGTGGTTGCGATTTTGAGCATAAAGTCAAAGTTTCCGGTGATGTGGTAGCATTCCATGACTTCATCGTGCAGATCCATTTCCCTCTTAAAGTCTTCTACGTCACTTTTGCCATGTGATTTTAACTGGACCAGGGGAAAGGCTATGAAAATGCTTTTGATCTTTTGGGTGTTGACCAGGGCGACATACCTGTCGATGATGCCTTCTGCCTTTAATGCTTTAATTCGCTCAACAATATTTGTCTTGCTCCGGTTTACTTTGGCGGCAAGTTCTTTATAGGTCAGCGCTCCATCCAGCTGTAGCAGATTGAGTAGTTCAAAATCGATTTTATCTAATTGATAGGAATTCATTCGGATCGGGCTGTTGGTTTGATTAGACAAATCAAAACTACGAAAACGTAGGATAAGTCTTGGTATTTTGGGTAGGTGCTTCTGTTGAATATGCTTTTGTTTAACGTGTGAATAACAGTTTTTTAGAATTATATTTTGTTAGGGCTCATTTAATTATGTAGTGAACCAATTTAATTTGGCATATAGTGCCGTAAAAGTATTTTTGACCATAGTTGATTCCATATTTTTCGGTTACCGATTTCCTGCAGACATTTGTGGGTGTCAAACGAAAAATCTGTGATGAATAATCCAAAACAACAGGGGGCCAGGTGGTAGCCCTACAAAATTGAAAAGTTCCAGCATGTGGTTTCCGGTGCATGCGGTGATCAGCGTGCGGGTAACAAACTTTTAAGCATTCAAAGACGGATTGCCTCGATTTTAAATGTGCCTTCAGATTATCATGTGCTGCTTTTTGATCTTAATGATGTTGAGGAATTAAATGTTTTTGGTTGCTTGAAACTGGAAGGGGTAGAAGATAGCTCCCGCTGCGGCTTTTTTGATTCCGGCTCGCGGTCTTTTGCTGCGATGCGGTTGGCAAGCAGTTATTTTGAGGTAGAAATCATCGGATCATCCAGCGCCTCTAATGATAGCATTGTTCCTAAAGCGGACTGGGCAGCTTTGAATATTGATTTTCTTCATTTGACTTCAATGAATGAAAGGGAAGGTAACAGTATAAACAGTTTCTCTGGG
>JAZBLX010000022.1:72561-95701 GCA_037033465.1 Bacteroidota bacterium
CAGCTTTGAATATTGATTTTCTTCATTTGACTTCAATGAATGAAAGGGAAGGTAACAGTATAAACAGTTTCTCTGGGCTTATAAAGCCGGTTTTGCTGGATATGTCAGCGGATCTGTTTTTAACTGGGGTGCTAATCGAGGATTTTTCTATGGTTTATGCCTTTGGGAACAATCAAATCATACCGGATCAGTTGTGTGTGGTCCTGATTCAAAATAGTTTTTTAGCCACTGCAGCACAGACGCTGCTTGCTCATCCTGCGCATTTAGGAGGCATTGAGCGCTTTCCTCCAGGGGTTTTTAAATCCTTGTTTCTGTTTGATCATCATTTGCGCGAACTGGAGAAAAGTGGGGGAATAAGTTAAATATAGGGAATGGTATGAAACGCTTTCTGGTATGGTTAATAGTTTAGTTTAATGAGGAGAAGGGGCCGGCGGAGGCTGGTCACTCTTTTTTTGATTTTTGAAAGTAATAATTAATGTAAGAATAGAATGAAAGTAGACCTGATAACAAAAGAAGACCTGGCTGATTTTAAAATGCAACTCATTGGAGAGCTTAAAACACTTTTGGCGCCTCAAAGCACCGTGCAGAAGAAATGGCTGCGAAGTGCAGAGGTACGGAAGATGTTAAATGTCTCACCCGGCACTTTACAAAATCTACGGATCAATGGTACTCTCCCCTTTACCAAAGTGGGAAGCATTTCTTATTATGAGCTGACTGATATCGAAAAGATGATGAAGAAGGGAGGTCGCAATGGTTAATGCGATGAATAACTTAAGCGAATTTTTAGCCTTATCGCCACAGAAACTGTTGACCGGACATGCTCATATATGTCTCTATGCGTCAATACTGGTATTATGCGAAAAAAATGGACAGCTGGATACCATTCACGTCACCCGAAAGGAGCTGATGGTTTTGTCACAGATCAAATCCAATGCGACTTATCATAAATGCATGAGAGAACTGGTGAATAGTGGCTATGTCGAATATACACCATCTTATCATCCTTCTCGTGGCAGTCAGATTGTGATACTTTCAACGGAAGGGGATAGCCTGTTCGGCAGTCGGCTTCAGTAATATTAATTATTTAAATGTTTGAAAATGATTTTGCAATACCCTCAGATTTACATCTGGAATTTCCGGAAAACTAGGAATATCTCATGCGCAATCGCACCCGGGCTGAGGGAGAGATATTGATTTTAGCCGGAGACATTGTTGCTTTTTCCCAGCTTAAAAAACGCATGGATATCCGAAAGATGGCGTTCGTGAGGCCCGGCTAAATGCCATTGCACAAAAAGACTATTCTGGTGGGGTTCCATTTTAGATAAGCGTTTACACGGGCAAGACATTTTTGGAACGAAGGACAATTACCAGAAAATTGGACTGTAAAAAACCTTATGGAAAAACATGCTTCAAGGCCTTTTAATCCAGACATTGCAAATGCATTGTTGCGTAGTGGATCTATAGAAGCTGGGGGTCGTGGAACAATTAAAATTATAACTGAGTGTAAGGAGGCAAACATTCCCGAACCAATTTTTAACTATAATTCCAGCGATATTACCATTGAATTTAGGAAAGACATCTATAATGCCGAATATTTGGACAACTTGAAATTGAATGAGCGACAGCTAGATGCGCTTATTTATTTCAGATCCAAACGAGAAATAGTAACATCGGACTATGTAAAAAAATATACCATCAATGAAAGAATTGCTAGAAGGGATTTAATAGAATTGGTAGAGAAAGGAATTTTGATTAGACAAGGAGATAAAAAATCGACAAAATACCATTATCGGTAAATGTCCGATAAATGCCAAAAATGTCCGATAAACTTAAAAAAGAAAAAACAGAAAAAACCAGTTATTTTTGTTTTGATTAGATTTTTGTTATGTCAAGGGAATTAAACAAAAGAGTTATAGTTGTACACTGGAAAAGATTTGCAAGTATAGATATTGATGTATTTTCAAGTCTTAAGGGATTTTGCGACAGCTACCCAACCTATAACTATCATACATTGAACAACTATCTTTCGAAAAAGAAGGTTCCATTCGAAAACGATGAAATCAAAATTGAAAGACAGCCCCTGATACAAAAAGTTAGCAGACCAGACCTTCCAAAGGTACTGTTCTGGGACTTTGATTTCGGAAAACTAGACTGGAGCAGGAGTTACAAAACGGTTATCGAACGTGTGCTTGATAAAGGCAATACAATGGATTGGGAAGAGATGATCAGGTTTTATGGTAGAGAAAACGTAATCCGAGCCCTCAAAGAAGACATCACCTATCTTTCTGATATGACCATGGAGGCCGTTTGCAAATATTTTCAGTTGAGCAAAGAAAAACTCAGATGTTACACAAAGAAACAGTTACACGGGGGACACTGGATCTAATCCAGACACTGATGCAAGACCATTAGCTAAATTCCCTTTACCTTGTAGGCAGTATTGCACTATCTTTAAGGATCAGACACAGGGAATCCTTTGATATGGTTGATCAATTTCATTACCAATTGATATGGTTATTTCTATCGTTGTTTATATACAGTCTTCACTTCATCTATGGTAAGGTCCTTTGGACTATCATATTATTTTAAGTTTCCATCTGCTACGGGTACTTCAAATGGTGCTTCATTTAGTCAGACATGCTGTACCATTAATTTATAGTACCAAACTTTGGCTATTAATGGGAGAAGAATATTTTTTTACGTTTAATTCATCACAGGCCAGGCATGCTCTAGTTTTTCTAAGCCGCCGGAATACCTTAAAATGTACATTGCAACCCATCAAGATTTTTTTTAATACCAAGAAATACTTAAAAACCAGTAGAAAAAAAACGTTGAAAAAAGGTATTTCTTTTATTTGCTACTTGCTATAGCTTTGCGATTAAATATTGGTGAAAATAATTATTTTGATTACCAGATGCAAATAGTGGGTGCCGGGGTGGGGGCTATCTTCAGATTGGCTTTCTATGTATTCTGTCTTTCAGTTATCGGCTTTTGCTGCTTTGCCTGCAAAGATGGAGTTGGTCGTGAGGCAAAAAAAGGGTTAATTTCAGCGCGAGGTAGACGCGCAAAGTTGGTTTTCATGCCCTCAATTTGATAAAAATTCTGCTGATGCGTGGTTTGCTGGCGTATTTTTGGTAGGTAAAAACCGTTTATCTAACTGCTGCAAGGGTGTTAACCCCTGTTAGGTAAGTTTAGTATCATCAGGTTGTTGGTGAACTTGGCATAGGTTATTGTTTTGGGAGACGAAGATGATCGCATGCTATGCCACGAAAAATCGGCTTGGGGTAACTTATTAATATTATTATCTGATTAATTAAGGTGAAACACTTAAAAATTTCAATCATGAAAAGATCATTTACAATTTGCCTGTTGTTCCTGACGTTAGGACTACAGCACCTGTATGCCCAGGAGATTGCATGCGCTGACAGCGTAGCATTAAAGTTAAAACTTAAACAGATCAGGGATAGCGATCAACAAATAAGGGCAAAAATCCGAACGGAAATGTCCACTCAGAATGCAGTAAAACTCAGGGAAATGGCTATTGAAATGCGGTCCTCGGATAAGCTTAACCAGCTTTTTGTAGGTGCTTTGCTGGATAGGTGTGGATGGCCAAATGGCTTGGATAGCACCGAAAACAACACATTGTTTTTGGTTATTGATCATGCTGATACTTCTTTTATGAGCAAATACATGCCCATATTGGCCCGGCAGGCTCAGTTCGGGAAGGTGTCAAAAAGTGATCTGGCAACTTTGCAGGACCGCATGGCCCTCAGGAGCGGAAAAAAACAATTATATGGTACGCAGACATTTCGGATAGGCAATGTGGTGAACATCTGGCCTGTTGAAGATCCTGCTGCTCTTAACTCCCGCCGCAGTTCCATGGGACTTCCTGCGATAGAGGATTACATGTTTCTGTTGAAAAAGGCATATGGCGCTGAGGTTGTCTGGGATAAGGAGTTATCGACCGAAGATGCGAATGGAAAGATGTACAAAAAGAACTAAAGTGTATATTCATTTTTTTTTGAGTCATGTTTTAAGATCGGTATCAGCTGGTCTTCATGATCTAATTGAGGCAGCAAAAATACTGAATGAACCTATGCCTTTAAGTTCTTTAATCTTAATTTAAAATAAGACGAAAACGTAGATACATGTGACTTAAAATGCGGGTTTTTATATATAACCTTTCTTACTTTTTTATCATAAACGCAAATTAACGTGCAAACAGCTTTTGTAAACGCATCATCGTAATAAATCTCATTTTGTTGTGGCAGGTGAAGCATAATATATTTTCCATCAAATTCATGAATTGCTAGAATCATATGGTAGAAAACCAGCATGGATTCAAAATGGTTATGCTTTTTTTGCATTTGTAAATAATTTTCTTCTAGATGTATGCACACATCGTTTATAAAGTTTTTTTTACTGAGAATGATTGAGGTTTTTCATTAAAAAATGGAGCTGGTATTCGATATGGATTTCATAAGTTCTATCTAGATGAAAATGAACAGAGATAAGTTTGTTTCAGCGTTTAGTGTATCACTTTAAATGATTATCGCTCCGTGATAAAGCGTGGCTACAGGTTTATTTTACCCGTCGAAGTTTATAGGCATCGAAGTTGACAGTAACGCGCTGATGCGTTGAAACTGTTTCTGTAAAACCGATAATGATCAAAAGACTTGTTTAAAGGAAAGTATATTCATAAATCTCAAACAATTGCTTCTATAATCCCTAATGGCGAGTTACTAGACAAAGTAAAAGTGGCACTGATTACCGGAATGTTTACCGGAAGTTCTGGGGAAGTAACAGCGCTCGCATTTAAGGGCAGGCAAAAGACGATTTTTATTGGTGAAAAAACAGCTGGTTATACGACCAGCAATGTTACCTGTCCTTTACCATTTAATTCTATTATCGCACTGACAACAGACTATGATAGTGATCGAAACGGAAATTATCATCAATATATCACTCCTGATATTGTGGTATCTAGAAAAGATAATTTTGAAGATCTGATGTCCGATGCCAACGTGAGGGAAGCAATAAAATTCATAACAGCTATGTGAGCGGAGAGCTCCCTATGATTTCTATTGATGGGGTTTTAAATTTATACCAGTCATTATGAATTCTATGATAAGCTTTCATATTAGTTTATTGTTGATTAGGGCGTTAAGGTATATCTAAAATCCATACCAGCTTCCGCAAGTTTCAAGGAGGATTTTTATCTAATATCAAAAAATGATATAGATGTTGAATAAGATTATTATATTTGTTAACCAACTGGTTAGTTAACTATGAATACCGAGCAAGTTATTTTACAATCAGCGCGTGAAATCTTTTACAAAAAAGGGTTGTCGGGCGCACGAATGCAGGAGATTGCGGATCAGGCAGGCATAAATAAAGCGATGCTCCATTACTATTTTAAGACCAAGGAACAGCTGTTCAACAAGGTCTTTTCAGATGCGCTGCAAATCTTTTCAGGAAGGGTAGCGGAGATACTCAATGGTGAGTTGAGCTTTGAGGAAAAGATTCGGACTTATGTGAACCACACGGTGGACGCTTTGGTATTAGATCCCGGCATTCCGGTTTTCGTACTCAATGAACTGACTAATAATCCGGACCGGTTGGTGGAGATGTTCGCAGCGAAGGATAAAATCGATCTGGGCAAATTCTTTCAGGAAGTGAAGCAGTATTCAAAGGGTACTGCCAATCCGGAAGTACTATTTATGGATATGGTTGCCCTATGCGTGTATCCGATCGTGATGTCTTCTGTATTGAAGAAATTGCTGAAGAAGACTGATCAAGAGTACTATGAGCTGATGGAGCAGAGAAAAGTGCATATTATAAACAATATACTCCAACAGATATCCTAAAATCATTAACCTTATGGAAACATCAAAACGTACTCAAGTCATTAGTATGGCAGCTGCCGGTATATTTATTCTTGTAGCCTGTGTTCAGGGATACCGGCATATAGGCCTGCCACCAGTTATAATCGTCGGTGGCTCCGGCCTCATCGGCTTCATTATGTGGTACCGGACCTATTTGAAATTCCCGATTGATCCAAAGATCATCCTCCCCATCTTTTTGTTAACGGTCGCAGCGCTCGAGGTGCACATGTGCGAAGAGTACCTTACAAGTTTTGGCCCGGCGATGAGCCGGCTGTTCGATATTAGCTGGACTGAAAAGAGTTTTCTGATGATCTTTGCCTTCATCGGACCTGTCTTATATACCCTGACCGCCCTTGGATTATATTACCGTATACCGCTGGCAGGGTTTGTAGCCTGGTTCATTTTTATAGGTCCAGGTGTAGCTGAGTTTACCCATTTTATCTTCCCCTTGGTGAAGCCGGAAATCTTGCCCGAGCTAAGCGGAACCATATCGCAGCAGGTAAGAGGGACGTTGGTTTCCGGAATGCCCAATTACTGGTTAAATCTTACCGGAAGATATTATTTCTCGGGCATGTATACTGCACTCTTACCCATGATACCGGGCATTTGTGCGATTTTTATAACCATAAAAGCCGGTAAAAGACGAATGCAGATACACTCAAAAGACCTGTTAGCTTAGCAATCCTTTTCAAAACAATTAGGTTACAACATGTTTTGGTGGATATTGAAATCAACTGAAAGTTCGGATCGGGCAAAGAAGTAGAAAGTTTGACTATCAGATTATTCAGTGGATAAATATAGAAACTTCTATATGGGGGTATTTAGGCCCGCTTGCCATGATTCTGTTTATCGCTTTCAAACAAGCTTTCGTGCACAAGATAAAATGCCTCCACAGTATGTTTGGGTAGTGCTTTTGTCTGGTCCTCCCACATTTGATGGGAGTGGCGCTGACGGTTTTCACAAACGCTCTGAGCATCTTCTTTTTTCTGGTAGAGGTTGGTCATGGCGATATGGTCTGCAATAACTTTTCCATTTTCGCAGACTACGTACATCTTTCTGAATTTAAATCGCTTGGCCATATCGTTTTAGTTTAGTATTGCAAAGCTAATGGATGTAACTTAAAATTACTAATATTTTTAGTAAATCTATATCTGAAACTTGTCCTATTGATAAATTAGTAGAAAAGGAAGGAAAGAGTTGTCGTTATTGCATAAGGGGGCAGCGATGGGGTAAAACTAATGATCGGTTTACTCTTTGGCACCCCTTAACATGCTTAAAAATACAGGCGTGATACCCAGGTAACTGGCGATGTGTTTTTGTGCTATTCTTTGCACTAAGGTAGGGTATTGTTGCTGAAAAAGCTTGTATCGCTGATTGGCGGATTGTGAGATATTGGCAGTCAGCCGGCTTTGGAATAAACCGAATCCATTCTGCAGTAAGATGCGAAAGAAGCGCTCCAGCTTTGGGATTGCTAAGTAAAGCGCTTCAAGCATGGTAAAGGATAAGTAAAGTGTTTCTGTATCTTCCAGGGCTTCAATATTGTATGTTGCCCCACGCTGGTGGGAGAAGCTTAACATGTCGGTAGCCCACCAGTTTTCAGGACTGAATAATATGTTGTGTTCATCACCTGCTTTGTCTCTATAGTAGGTGCGTAAACAACCCGAACAGACAAAGTAAATATTTTTACATTTTTGTCCATTTGATAATACCTGGTCTTTTTTGTTGAACTTCTTTTCAGATAGTCTTGACTTTAGCATCAGTCTTTCTTGTTCATTGAGCGCAATATGTAAGTCCATATTATCGGCAATGAGCTCAAAAAGTTTATGATTTACCACAGGGGTAAAGTTAAAAATCCTGAGCTCATTTTTATACAGATCTTGCTGCCGACTTTAGCGTTTTGTGATTATCCCAGATCAGTAAAAGCTGACCAGACGGGTAATTTTAAATGCCTCATTGTATTCTACAAAATCAAAGCCATCTGCTGTGCGTCCGTCAGGAAAAGTTGCTCTCCATTGGTATAGGCAGGTATGGTCATGTGCCTGCGGCGATAAGATTATTGAAAAGTTTCTAGGTCCCATTTCTCTTAAAGCTGCTTTAGCAAAATCAACTAGGCCGTCCAGGCCTTCGATTAATGCAAAATTTGGGTCTGAATAAGTTGCACTATCCTCCCAGCAGGCTGCGAATGCAGATTGATATTGTTCCGCTTGGTTAACGTTCCAGGCCAGGATATACTGGTCTATCATTTGTTCCATTGACTTGATCATGTGTTTGTATTTTTGTTTTGCTGCAAAAAAACGGCAAAAGAAAATAACAAAAATTAAAGTAGTTTAACTTTTTAAAGTTTTATTGAAAATCATCAACCAAAAAATATAGGCAATCAAGCTATTGTTGTTTTGGGCTTACGACTGAAAGTCATTGATTTTAAATATTGATCTTGTCATCAAAAGAAGCGTTAAGGAGCGCTATGTATTCAAGAGGTCAGCGAATTTGGTGTATGTGCAGTCCTGGTGAATTTGGCCTGATCAGGGCTAAATGTTACTTTCGATAATGAGCTTCATTTGTTGCAATCGATAGATGATGGGCTTATTGATTTTGGTATCCGGATAGGTTCTCAATGGAAGGAAATGGGATTCCAGGAACAGGTCATAATCGGTTACCATTACTGCTGAATTTAAATATACCGGCATTTGTGGCCGCGGGGCTTTGCTAAACCACTCTTCTAATAGATTCACTTCTTCTGCTGTCATTTCCGGATTCTTAGGCTTCAAAGATAAATTAAGCAATTTGTTTTTACCAATGTTTTAGGGATTATGTCTGCTCTTAAGAAAATAGAAATTTGGATGGATGGATTTTCTGTATTATCGCTTGCTGAGATTTCTATCTGATTAGTGCATTTGAATCAAAAAAAACCGTGATGTTTAAGCAAATAAGCCACATAGCGTGGGTGACTTATTTGCATACGCTATCTTTCATTCAAGCATCTGCCTCATTTGAGTGGCATTCTTTTTTATGAACTAACCGGATTGTCTTGGTTGTTGATTTATTAATCAGATATGCTAGATTGCCTCTTGTTATAGGGAATAATCACCTCAGTCCAATAACTTAGGTGGGTTTGGTTTTTCACCTGAATATATTTTTCAAATCTTTTATTCACTAGAAGGCTGTTCTCAACTATACTAATATGACTGAAAATATGTTAGAGTTTTATTAAATATTATTAATTCGTAAACTAATGTATTAAACCATGGGCACAGTTAGGTTGGCATTTGTAAAAGGAAGAGATGACTGGGAATATGCTCACATCACCCTGCAGATCTGGCTGGGTTCTTCAATGATTTTAATAGATAGGCAAAATATATCAGCGAGCTTGCTTAGCTATAATATTAATATCCGGCAGGAAGAACTAACAGGACAAATTGCCCATGGCCATGTTATATTAAACCATTACCAAACTTTATTTTTTATCAAAGTGAATGATTTACTTTGCAAAATACTTCTCAAAGGCGATCAGGACAGTCCTATAGTCCTCTTTCAGTTTGCAAGGAATTTGACCTGCCGATTCGAAAACTTTGCTGCATTCGAAATGTATTACCTTGATTATTCTTCAAAGGTGATTGCTGCTGTTAAGAAAGAATTTGACAAGGAAGATGCTCTACGTGGTAAGCTGGAAATTTTCTTAGCAAATTAATCTACATAGATTTCTTGGTTACGGTACCTTAATATCAATACACAGCCTATGGCAAATGGAAAGAAGAGCCAGACATAATCATCTATCGGTAAGCAGGTGACAGGTACATTAGCGGTTGCAATAAATAAGTAAGTAGTACTTGTGCCGCCAACCAGGCAAGGCGTTGTACTCACTGAAATACTGGTGAATGAGTTACAGCTGTTCGCTGCGCCGCTGGTGGCATAAGGAGATGCACTGTAATTATTACCCGAGATGTTCCGGTAATAGAACCTGCCCAATCCTCCTCCCGAGGGCTGGCTATAGCAACCGGTAAGCTGGGCTGATGAAAAAAATGGCAGGATAAATAACGTAAGGAAAAGTAAAAAAGACAGGTAACGTATAAACGAATAGTGATAATTGCATTAGTAATGCATGATTGAAATCCTTGTATTTAGGATTCGAAAGCCTGCAATACCCGTGACAAATGAGTGAATTGAAATAATAATCGGAACGCTACAAAGTTAAAGTGTCTGTTTAAATTGTAAGGTCACATTTTAAATACCCACTAAAAAATTACATTCTATTTAATACACTATCGAAAGATAAATCTTGAGTAAGGACTGTTAAAAAATACATTTGATATGCGTTTTAAATGTGACCTGGTTAGTCTGTTGTTTCAGAAAAATGAGATAAATTTGTGATGCTTATCTAAAACTTAAGGATCAGGAAAATATGATCTAACAGTAAAATCTAGGCAGGATGGTGTAGCGCTGCTGGCTAGCTATTATTTTGTGTCAGCTATAGAGTTGTATCACTCATTTCGAAGGATAATTAATGAGTCTCGACAGCCAGAAAGTTTAATATATGTGATTTAACGTTAGCTGCTTAACAATGATCCAATACAGCATCTGTTAGGGCTTCAGCATAATTAAGTATATTATGCTCCTTATACTCTATAAATTATGATTAAATGGCGTAGTAAGAAACATAATGACCGTATTACGCTTTAGGGGATTCTGTAAAATTTTTAAGTATAGCTCTCAGAAGATATGCTTTTTACTATCATTCTGGTCATGCTTAACATCCGCTTGATCATAAGAACTTGAACTTAGGTTTGCTGATCACATGACTTATAGAAGGAATGGAATGCTGATCTGTATATACAATGGTTTCTACCAAAGAATAATCTAAATCCAATATTCAAACTTAATAAAAACAAGCACTTCCATTTCTCAGTGGGATTCTACTTGGAAAATCTTTTTTTTGCAATTTGACGCATTTCCATAAGTTATTTCCAAGATGGTCAATGAATTTTTTCTGCTGATGTGATGAATTGAAAAGTTATTTTTTGATTTTTTTAAACTATTGACAACTACGACACCAATTTTAACAGATATTGACGAAGAGATCGTCATTTTATTGAAATTTCATGCGCTTAATTTGTAGATTTGCCGAAATGCCTGCTGATAATCTGATTGATAGCGAAGAATTAAGATACCTTGAAGAACTGAAAGACGGAAAGCAGGACGCTTTTGACTTCATCTACGCTAAATATAGTAAAATGCTGCTGCCTAAGATGCACAGGATGATCAAAATTCCTGAAATTGCTGAAGAGTTATTGCAGGATGTTTTCTTAAAGGTTTGGCTCAACAGAATAGAAATCGATCTTAACAAATCATTCAAAGGCTGGATTTTTACCATTGCCCAGCATACAATCTATGCCTACTACCGCAAACTGGCACTTGATGTGAAAATGCAAAAGCATCTGCTGGAAACCTTTGCCGAGTTTTACGATCAAACAGAAGATTATATTTTTAATAAGGAACGCCTTTCTTTGCTGAATGAAGCTATAGAAAAGCTCCCTGCACAACGTAAAGAAATTTTTAAGCTCTGCAAGATAGAGGGGAAGAGCTATCAGGAAGCTGCAGAAATTTTGTCTTTGAGTCCCTCAACGGTGAGTAATCAACTGGTAAGTGCAACAAAATACGTCAGACGATATGTCTTTTTTCATGCTCAGGAATTCATTCTTCTTTGTATCGCAGCTTACCTGAAAAGATAAAAATAAAAAAAAAATTAAACATGAATAGTGTGTTCCTCCAGCTCGTGCATATTATATAACGACAACGATGGAAAAAAACACTTCAAAACCAGAATTATTTGAGAAATTTCTTGCTGAAAAAAGCGATGCTGCCGAGCTAAATCAACTTTTTGATTATTTCGGGAATGCTGATCAGCTGGATCTGGAAAGTCTAATTGGTGCTGAATTTGAGAAAAATGCCGCAACTTTTGTGGTAAATGATCAGCCTAAACTTGATGCCATTCATTTAAAACTTACCAAACAGCTGTTCACCAAGCCGGAAAGTATAGTGATCAAAATGATCCGATCGACCGGGATTGTAAAAATTGCTGCTACCGTTTTAGTTGTTTTTTCAATTGGCTTGATGCTGTCCAGGTTTTTTAATTCACCTCATGCTGTGATTCCAGGTTCTGCAATTGCAACGCTAAGTTTCGATGGAAAAAAAGCAAAACTCGGATCAACGAAAAAGGGAGTGATTTATGCCCAACACGGTATTCAAATCATCACCAAGGCAAATGGTTCCATTGTTTACATGGCTGTAAACGCTGATTCTGCAACGGCTGTCCAACTAAACACGCTGGAAACACCAAACGGTGGTGAGTACAAGATCACATTGGGCGACGGCTCTGTTGTGATGTTAAATGCTGGCTCAAAATTAACTTTCCCGATGGATTTTCGCGGGCCGGAGCGGAAAGTTTTTGTAGAAGGAGAGGCCTTTTTTAATGTAGTAAAAAATCCTCAGAAGCCATTTATTGTTGCCATTGGTGGCAGTGAAATTAAAGTTTTAGGTACACAGTTTAATGTGAACAGCTATCCTGAAATGAGAGGAATTGAAGCAACGTTATTGGAGGGTAGTATTCAGTTCTCTAATACAAGTGGCAAAGTTGTTTTAAAACCTAATCAACAGGTTTTGGCGGGCTTCAGCAAATTTGATTTAAAAAACGTTTCAGCTGAAGATTTTAGCGCTTGGACTAAAGGTGAGTTTTTGTTTAATGATATGCCTTTGGCTGTTGTGATGCAAAAGTTAGCCAGATGGTATAATGTTGAAGTAGACTTGGCCGCTTTACCCAACAAAAACCTCTATCTCAAATTATCCCGCAAGGCGGATATTGATGAAGTTTTAGCACACATTTCAAAAGCCACCGGCCACAAATTTAATTTAAAAGCGAATAAAATTGTATTAGAAGAGTAAGCTTTCCCCTCGTCGTCAACTAACAACCAACCAAACTAAATTTTATGACAAACCACTACTTTCGCTTCGTCCGGTCTGGATGCGGCTATTTATTAAACTGGTCGGCATTTCTATGCATATCAATGTTCATTTCTTTTGATGCGATTGCGCAAACCAATCAGTATAAGTTTACTCAGGCTCCGCTAAACTCGGTTATATCGCAAATTTCGCAGAGAACATCTTTTGAGTTTGTTTATGATGCTGAACTGGTGAAAAAGGCAAAGCTTATTAATTTAACCATTACAACTTCGGACATCAAAGTGTTAATGGATGCGGTAGTTAAAGGGCAGGGTTTTACGTATGAAATTAACAACAACAGAACAATTGTATTAAAGGCTGGCATTGGAAGCCTGGAAGAATATATCGTACATGGTATGGTGACAGACAGTGTGGGTGGACCGCTTCCGGGAGCCACAGTTAAAATTAAAGGAACCAACAAGTATGTAACCACTGACGGAAACGGACACTTTAATCTAAATTTAAATGATCATGAAAATACTTTAGATATCAATTACATCGGATACCTTTCAACCACTCAAAAGTTTGAAAGAAATGCTGCTTTAAAAGTAGTTACGGTAAGATTGAAAGCGAATTCATCATTGCTGGCCGATGTTGTGGTGAATGGTTTTCAATCTATAAGCAAAGAACGCTCAACTGGATCAGCAACTATAATAGATAATAAAAAGCTAAACGAAAATATTAATATCGACATACTTAGTGCACTTGAAGGAAGGGTTGCGGGATTATTTTACAATAAGAATCCAAACGGAATTGGTGCTGATCAGCCCGTGTTAAGAGGTCAGGCCACGCTTTCTACAGTACCCGGATCGAACGCTCCATTAGTTGTAATTGATGGCTTGCCTACTGAAACGGCGCTGGAAGATATAAATCCTTATGATATAGAATCGATCACCGTATTAAAAGACGGTGCAGCAGCATCTATTTATGGTTCACGATCGGCTAATGGCGTCATTGTGTTAAGTACTAAAAAAGGGAATACTCCTTTAAAAATATCATTAAATACTGATTTCTTTATTGATACTAAGCCAACTTTCGAAAGCATGCACTATGCTTCCTCGGCTGATTTGGTCGATTTTGAAACTGATGTATATAACAGAGAACGTGCTCGCTACGCCAATACCGAAACCATGTTTGCTGCTTACGGAACTGTGGCAAACGGTAGTGTTAAGTATTACAGCCCTTTATATCAGTTGTTTAGGGATAGAGACGCAGGTAAAGTGACAACAGATCAGTTTAACCAACAAATAACTGCCTTTAAGAATGCTGATTACTATGAACAATATCGTGATCATGTTTGGCAAAATGCCTTTCGTCAACGTTACAATTTGTCATTAAGTTCAGCAAGCTCGAAATCAAATACTTTTGCCTCCATTAATTTCGATCGTTCCGCTGATCGGGTAATCGGTAATAATAGTCAAAAGGTTACCCTATATTTCAAAAATTCGTATAATGTTAAAAAATGGTTAACCACCAACATTGGTTTCAATGGTGCTTATTCTACCTCTACAACAACTGATGCCAGTTATGATTCATATACGACGATCTCTCCCCGGTATACTTCGATAGTGAATCCTGATGGAAGTTTGATTTATGCTAATTATGTAAATCTTCCGGACGGAATTGCGGGTTCGCCCATTAATGGTGCGGTTGCTGGTGCATTAATAAATATGCCCCAATATAAATCATATCGGTTTAATATTTTAGAATCGTTAAATGAGGGGCTAACCGATGCTAATACAGTTTCTTTAAGGGCGTTTGCTGATTTTCAAGCTAAAATCATGGATGGCTTAAATTTCTCCAGTCAAATACAATATGAATTAGGTACAACAAAAACGGAACAAATTTATGATGTAAACGCCTATAAAATGAGAGCAGCATACAATGCATTAATAGGTTATACCCCAGCTACAAATGCTTATACCTATGGATTACCGACGGGGGGTAGAATCAGTCAGAATATGCAGCAGCGAAACTCGTATACTTTTAGAAATCAGCTGAGTTACGATAAGTCGTTTGATGGCGGCAAACATTCTGTTGCGGCCATTCTGGGCACAGAGATGCGTCAGACTTTTTTGCCTATTGGGATGAGTGATATCCGATATGGATATGATCCGGTTACGTTGACTACAACCATCATCAATAATCAAGCAGTTAGTCAAACAGGTTTGCCGAGTTACATATTTGGGCGTAACCTTACTTTGGGTATTGCTGGCCGCTCATTTCAAGAAACAAAACACCGAAACCTTTCCTATTTTTCAAATGCCAGTTACACCTATTTAAATCGATATAACGTGACCGGAAGTTTCAGGATAGATCAGGCTGACTTCTTTGGAGCTGACCCTGAGTTTAAAAACAAACCATTATGGTCTGTAGGTTTTGGCTGGAACTCCAGTAATGAGCAATTCTTTGAATCGCTAGGATGGATCAATTTACTGAAACTTCGTGCAACTTATGGTGTCAATGGGAATCAAAATACAGAGACTACAAAATTTTTAACTGCCAGAAGAGTGAATGATAACCTGTTTACATCGCTGCAATATTTAAATATCCTTGGTCTGCCAAATCCTAAACTAAGATGGGAAAAAACAGAGACTTATAACCTTGGTTTAGATATGGCTTTTCTGGGTAATCGATTACGTGGGACAATTGATTTTTACAATAGAAAAAGCACTGATCTGATGGTCACTACTGATCTCGATCCAACTGTAGGCGCAGCATCATTAGTTATTAATAATGGTATTTTAAGAAATAAAGGAATAGAATTTACAGTGAATGGCGACTGGCTTAGATCTGGAGATTTAGTGTTAAGTTCAACATTTGTTTTAGGATTTAATAGAAGTAAAATAGGAAAAGTGAATAGGGCACTTGCTACTGCAGCCTCTTATGTCACCTCACCGCAGACTTATTATACTGAAGGGACAGATTACAATACTTTATATGCTTATCGCTATGGCGGAATGACAAATGGTTATCCTTATTTCTTAGATGAAAACGGAAAAGCGACCCTTGACTTTGATGTAAGTGGAAACCCGATTGTAGCAAGCAGTCGTGATATTAATAATTACGCTGCATTGAGAAGTATGGGTTCTTTAATACCAACTTATAATGGTTCATTTTCTCAACGTATTTCGTACAAAAATTTTGATTTGAGTGGATTGTTGGTTTTTTCTGGTGGTAATGTGATGAGGAAGGATGTGACGCCGTTGGGTGCGAACGATATCTTGGATTTGGACATTACACAACGATATAAAAACGGAATTGTACCAGATCTACCAAGGCTCTATGTAGATTATTCAGAAGCAATGTTACAAAGGGCATCTTCCATTTCAACCATGTGGCAGAAGGCTGATGTAAATGTGGTAGATGCTGATTATGTGAAGCTTAGAAGTATTTCTTTGGGATATCATTTGCCTAAGCAATTCGTTAAAAAATTTAATATTCCTTCCGCTAAATTTACCGCTCAAGTTAATAATTTATGGTATGCAAGTGCTGCCGGAGATGATATCGACCCGGAATCTTATTCGCTAAACTCTGGAACAAGAACGCTTCAAAACCCTAAATCATTTGTATTAGGCATTAACTTAACTTTTTAACATCATGAGAAAAAATATAGCAATACTTGCATCTTTTCTAATTGTTTTAGCAATTTCTGGATGTAAAAAATATACCGATATCACTCCTCGTGGAATTCAGGTTGTCGAAACTGCCCAGGATTATTACGAACTGGTTTCTTTTCCAAACAGGGCTTATATCATCAGTAATTTTCAAAACTTAGTCGATGATATGTGGCTGAAGGAATCTAATTTTATCGGAATTACACCAAACATCAATACCGTCCACTTCAGTTTCAATGAAAATATCGATCGGGTATCGATGATTAATTCATCTAACTTTTACGACCGTGCTTATTTATATATCAATAGATGGAATACCATTATCTCTTCGGTAGATGCCAGTAAGGGTGAACAAAATGTTAAAGATTTAGCTAAAGCTGAAGCTAAAGCCTTTAGGGCTTTTGATCATTTTCTGCTGGTGAATGTTTATGCAAAAGCATATAACCCGGCAACTGCTGCTACAGACGGTGGCATCTGCATCATGGATAAGTACGATCTGGAAGCACAACCTACAAAGTCAACGGTAGCCCAGGTTTATGCTTTTATCCAAAAAGATATTGATGAAGCGATTCCATATTTGCAGGCGCAGCCAACTGATCCCTATCATCCATCTTTGGCTTTTGCCTGGGCATTGAAAGCGAAAGTTCATTTGTTTAAAAGAGAGCTGAGCCAGGCGAGGGAGGCTTGTGAGAAGTCACTTTCTTACAATAACCAGGTTCTTGATTTGGTTAAATACACTACTTCGCAGGGAGGACCAACCGTAACACCAATTATCGCACCCAATAATCCTGAAGTATTAAGCTACCAATACATCCAGGGATACAATGAAACTAATTTTGGTTACACCTGGTTAATCAGTCCAGAGTTGAGAGCGCTATTTGGAACTAATGATGCCCGTTTCAATATGTTTTTCAACACCACTAACGCAAGTTTTCTGGATATTGGTTCTGGTGCTGCCTATTACAACGTCGCTTACACCCGCTTTTTTTATCCCACGGTTGGATTAAAAACCACTGAGGTTTATTTAATGCAGGCAGAATGTTTGGCTCGTGAGAATGATTTAGCAGGCGCAATGGCAATCGTTAATAATTTTCGTGCAAAGCGTATTCTTTCCGGAACCATTAATCTCCCTGTTCCGGCTACAAGGAAAGAAACGATGAATATTATTATCAATGAACGCCGTAAAGAAATGGTACTCGGCTTCAACAGATTTTTTGATTTAAAAAGATTAAATACCGAAGCAGAATATGCCAAAACACTTGTCCGCACTTATCCTTTGGTAAATAAGACAGTTCCCCAACAGACCTATACCTTGTTGCCAACTTCAAGGTTGTATGTGATTCCATTTCCGCTTAGCATTTTGAAGAAAAACCCAAATCTTACTTTAAATACCGACGAAAAACTTCCTTTTTAAAATGAATTTTAAACAAATTTTATTTCCGATTTCATTTGCGCTCTCCCTTACAGCATTTGGCCAAAAACCGGTTTCAAAACCTGATAGTGCTGCTAAAAAAGTGCCAATGGACTATTCCAAGGTAATTCCTGCAACGGCAATTGGACAAGATGGACTTTTCAATGTCCGTCAGGTAGATCAGAAATGGTTTTTTGAAGTACCTGATAGTTTGTTGGGACGATATTTATTAGCTGTTACCCGTTACATTACCACACCACAAGGTTTTGGTAGCTTTGGAGGTGAAAAAGTGAATGAACAGACACTTTACTTTCAAAAAGGAAACAATAACAACCTCTTTTTAAAAGGGGTTGTATACCGCCAGGAAACAAAAAATACTGATGGGCCGATTTATCAGGCCGTGATGCAATCACAGGAGAATCCTATTGTAGCGAGTTTTGATGTCAAAGCCAAAAATCCAGTCACGGGAAACTATGTAATTGATGTCACTGACTTTTTTAAGAAGGATGTTCCAGTGGTTTCAATCCCGGCTGATGAAAAATCATCCAAGAAGTTGAACGGTTTAGCCGATGATCGATCATTTATTGAACGTATCGCTTGTTATCCCATCAATACAGAAATTAAAACGACAAAAACCTACGCCAGTGCTGGTCTTGGAATTCCGGCAGGTGCATTAACCGGAGCCGTAACGCTAAGATTGAACACTTCCATTATTTTATTACCGAAGGTGCCAATGCGGAAAAGAATTTCTGATGAACGCGTTGGCTATTTTAACAATAAATATATTCTTTTTGATGAAGATTATCAGCGTACGCAAACCAAATACCTGGTTCAGCGTTATCGCCTTGAACCTAAAAAAGAAGATTTAGCGAAATATAAACGGGGTGTATTGGTAGCGCCGAAAAAACAAATCGTTTATTACATTGATCCAGCAACACCAAAAAAATGGCGACCTTATTTGATTGAGGGGATAAATGATTGGCAGAAAGCTTTTGAACAGGCTGGTTTTAAAAATGCGATAGTTGGCAAAGAATGGCCGGTAGCAGACACCACGATGAGTTTGGAAGATGCCCGTTTTTCGGTAATTAGATATTACGCTTCTGAAACGCCTAATGCCTATGGACCTAGAATAAGCGATCCACGCAGCGGCGAAATTATGGAAAGCCACGTAGGTTGGTACCACAATGTGATGAAACTGGTACATAACTGGTATATGGTTCAGGCGGGTCCATTGGATAAAAGAGCTCAAAAAATGCAATTTGATGATGAGCTGATGGGGCAGTTGATTCGCTTTGTTTCTTCCCATGAACTCGGACATACGCTCGGTTTAAGGCATAATATGGGCGCAAGTAGCCAAACGCCTGTTGAAAAACTCCGCGATAAAGCCTGGGTAGAAAAAAACGGTCATACGGTTTCTATTATGGATTATGCTCGGTTTAACTACGTGGCGCAACCAGAAGATAACATCTCACCTAAAGGAATTTATGCCAGAATCGGTGCTTACGATAAATGGGCGATTAACTGGGGTTACCGCTATTTTGATGGCGAGAGGGATGAATATGCTGAGGAGCAGCTATTGAGTAAAATTACAACCGATACGCTGACCAAAAATCCCAGATTATGGTTTGGTGGCGAGGGTAAGGACGAAGATCCGAGAAGTCAATCAGAGGATTTAGGCGACGACGCAATTGCTGCAAGTGACTATGGAATCAAAAACCTGAAAAGGGTGGTGGCTAATTTAACTCAGTGGACTTATGAGCCCGGAGATCAGTATAATAATCTGGAGGAATTGCATAAGGAAGTTGTGAAACAATATAGCCGCTATCTGTATCATGTGATGAAAAATATTGGTAATCGCTATGTTACCAAAAGAAGCGTAGAAGAGAAGGGGGCCGTCTACGCCGAAGTTCCAAAAAAGAAAGTTAAAAGTGTAGTGGGTTATGTGGGGCGTCAGGTTTTTGAAGCGCCACTTTGGATGTATCCGGCAACAATTGCAAAATATATCGATTTGAAACCGATGGAACAGATTTCTGATCAGCAATCACAGATGCTAAACATTTTCTTAAGTGCTGGTATGCTGTATAACTTAAGTCAAAAAGCATTAACATCTGCTGATCCATATCCTGTTAGTGAGTTCCTTGACGATCTACTACCTATGGTTTGGAAAAAACCATCGCTTGACATACAGCAGAATACTTATTTGAGAGGTTTACAGCGGTCTTATCTGGAAAAAGTAGGCATGTTGATCAATCCAAAGGATGTTGCGGAGGGAAAGATGATGAGTGGTGCCCAACGTAGTGATGTGAGGTTGGAAGCCATCGCGCATATCAAAGCCATTAGAAAAAAGGTAGAAGAACTAATTCCACTAACTTCAGGAATCGATCAACTACATCTGAATGATCTCCGCACAGAAATTGATAAAATCTTAAAGAAAACAACCTTAAATCCTTAAAAATGAAGAATTATCTAATCGCTACAATAATTTCAATAGCGGCTTTTAGCATTAACACAAGTGCTCAGGTTAAAACATCTGCGCAAGAAGTGGCTACACCAGAATTGGCTCAGCTAAGAGAGGAGCAAAAGAAGACCATTATTGCTGGCTATTTAGCAATGAAAAATAGTCTTGTTATTTCTGATTCAAAAAAAACAGCAACGTCTGCATCAGAATTTTCTGTAGCCTTTGGTAAGTTCAAATTTAAAAAGTTGACTTTAGATCAAATGAATGCCGCTACGGCTGCCCGTAAAAGCATTATAGAGTTTGCAGACAGTATTGCCGTTGCCCCAACAATTAATGAGCAACGGAATTTGATGGAAAAGTTATCGGTTCAATTTTGGTCGATTATGGATAAGGTAAAACCTGAAAATATGATTCTTTACCGGCAAAAATGTCCAATGATGGGGACCACATGGATTAGTGATGATAAGAAAATTGAAAACCCATATTATCCAAAAAACATGCTTACCTGTGGTGAAGTGATCGCAGAAAAATAAGAATTTAAATAATAGTTAATGATTGATAGCCGCGGGATAACGGCTGTCTTTCGCAGTTTTTTGTGTTTTGGAATATTTAATTTTCGATGCAAATACTAAACGACTTATTTGAATAATTGTAAAACATAATTTTATTTGTTTAGATACATAATTACTTTAATATCGCTTTATGTAATTGGAAAAAGTGAGCAGATTATACAAACCGAGATTACTCTCGCAGGCAGTTATCGTTTACATGCTTTGAACTTTGGATGTGCTCAAGGGTTCTGATTCGGTTTGAGTACATCTCAGCGGCAAGTGAAAGCAGCTGAGATACCCTTTCTGAGATCGTCTTGGCGTCCGCTCCGGATACACTAAATACACTGTTGTAACGCGCGCCTGAATAGCTTTTTGCCAGTAGGTCAAAGAGCCGGTTTTCATCATCAGCGTCGACAAGGGTTTGATAGGGACGTGCTGAAAACGCTAGGCACAAACCGAGCAGCCGATGGATGTTATGGAACTCCGATCGGTATCCAAGGTGTACCCTTATTATGCAGATGAGCGCCTGTTCGGTGCATTGGTGGAGGAGAAAGGTGCTAATGGTATAATGGCCGAGCCTTTGGCATTCGGTAGCGGCGGCGAAAAAGCTGAGTGCGATCGGTATCCGATAACTGAAAAGTTCCTGTGCTCTTTGCGTGGCTTTGCAGGGATCGAAGGGTTTGATAGGCTCGTATCCGAGCAATTGCCCATTGGAGTATAGCAGTTTCCCTTGGATGAGTACAATAATGAAAAAGCGGCTGTTTGCGGCAATGGCATTGCCGATGGCCTGTCGGTCATGGCAGATAACGGTGACTGTTCCGTTCTTGTAGCAACGGTTTACAAAGTCCTGCACCTGGTAGTCGATTCTGTTGACCTGTTCGGTGATCAGTAAAAGGCAATGACTGGAATCCTTACAGGGATCACAGAAAATAGTCTAAAAACTACGTAAAATCTTGTAATCAAATTATTACAAGTTTTCTTTTACTGGAAAACCCAAAGAATGCAATAAATCGCATAAAAAAAGTGAGTGATTCGGTGAATAATTTTACAAAGTGGTATACTCACTGAAAATGATACAAGTTGTTGACTTACAAGAAGTTCAATTATTGAACGACTTGATACGATTAGACTGCAGAGCTAACTTTGTTAACTTTAAATCAGTCGATTATGAAAACTAATTTCAGTCTGCTCTTCTACCTGAAGAAACCAAAAAACTATGTTAAGGGTGCTGTTCCTGTTTATCTGAGGATTACCGTTGATGGAAAACCTGTGGAAATGTCCACCAGCAGAAAATGTGAACCGGAATTGTGGAACACCAAAGCAGGTCACATGACCGGCACAAAAGAAGATGCCAAAACCTTAAATTCCTATCTCGACAAAATGAAAGCGGGCGTTACTGCTGCCCATACTGCTTTATGCGTAGAAGACGCAGAGATATCCGCTGAAAGCGTTAAATGCAAGTATCTGGGCAAGGCAGAAAAAATGCACACCATTATGGAGGCCATTAAAATCCATAATACAAACATGGCCGCACTTGTAGAAAAGGAAGATTATGCGGAAGGAACTTTGAGGCGATTTAAGGTATTGGAAAAGCATGTTAAGGAATATCTCTTATTCAAATATCAAACAAGTGACCTCAACATCCGCCATATAGACCATGAGTTCATTGACGGTTTTGATTTCTACCTGCATACCTCAAAGAATAATGATACCAATACCGCCAGTAAGCACCTTAAAAATCTGGGAAAGATTGTTCGTATATGTCTCAGAAACAAATGGATCATCACTGATCCCTTCTTTGGTTATAAGTTGAAATCAAAACTCGTACAAAGGGAATACCTGACTGCGGATGAACTGCAAAACATTGCGGGTAAAAAATACAGTACCGCAAGGCTATCACAAGTTCGGGACTTCTTCCTGTTCAGCTGTTATACGGGGCTATCCTATGCCGATGTGCAAAAACTCAAACAAACCGACATACGTATAGGTATTGACGGTGAAAAGTGGCTGTTCAGCTATCGCAAAAAAACTGGTACGCCTGTAGCCGTCCCGCTTATCCCAATAGCCGCTGATATTCTGGAAAGGTATAAAGATCACCCTTTCTGTGTCAATCAGAACAGGGCGCTGCCGATTTCCAGCAATCAAAAAATGAATGGTTACCGTGCGCCCGTAAAGGTTTTGTAATGAATGTCTCTTTGGCAAGAGACTAGACTAGGTTCCAAGTC
>JAZBLX010000023.1:0-95302 GCA_037033465.1 Bacteroidota bacterium
CAAAAGGAATCTAAATTAATGCATCTCAAAAAAAATATCTGACGAAAAAAAATCTCTAGTATACTATTGCAATTCCACTAGTATACTATTGCAATTCCAGTAGGACCATCATAGTTCCAATCCTTTTCATCCTTAATTCTAATAAGACGTTTAGATGCATCAGACATCAGATTGTATTGCATATTATTTCTTTGAGCAAAATCTTTTGCCTTAGTCATTACAAGATTAAACTCTTGTTCAGATATTAGCTGTCCTTCGAAGTGAATTGTTACCCCCATAACTTTAACTATACAATAATTTATACATACAACTGGAACGAATATCTTCGTATTTTGAGAAAGATTGCTGTTTTCCTTGTAATTTAAGCACTTCTTTTGTTAAACAAAATACAATAGGGCAAAATACTATTAGGGTCTGGAACCTGCAAAACATTCGTTTTGTAAGACATTTTTCTCTTTGCCATAGTTGGCCCACTACATTACTTTTGCGAGCACCCCAATTGCTTTATCAATTTTATTACTCCATAATGGGCAGCAGTTCAGTCGTATATAATGATTATAGTAGTTAAAAGATGAAAAAATATGCCCGGGACAAATGCCTATTCCCTGGCTTAATGCCTTCTTCTGAAATTCAAATGCATCAATGTCATCTGGAAGCGCTATCCAAATACTTAGCCCACCTTTTGGTGTTGCCAGTTTAGTGCCATTAGGAAAATGCGCTGCTATTGATCCGATATATTTGATCATCTGCCCCTGGAGGTCATTTCTCATTTTTCTGATGTGCCTGTTATATAAACCACTTTCCAGGTACTTTGCAATAGCATACTGAAAGATACCGTTCGTAGAAATGTTAGATCCGAATTTTAACTTTTCTATTGCCTGATGGTATCTGCCTGATGATACCCAACCAATCCGGAAGCCAGGTGCCAGTGTCTTTGAAAAGGAAGAACAATAAAGCACATTGTCATATTTGTCATAGGCTTTTGCAGGAAAGCCAGTAGTGCTATCAAAGCTTAATTCACCAAGGCAATCATCTTCTATCAACGGGATATTCTTTTCACCTAACAATTCAACCAATCTGATCTTGTTTATCTCAGGCATCGAAAACCCGGTCGGATTGTTGCATCTAGGCATAAAAATACACGCGGTAACCTTGTTCTCCTGCAAGGCCAATTCGAGGTCTTCGATACAAAGTCCGGTCTCCGGGTCAACTTTTATCTCAAGTGCTTTCAATCCCCTGCGTTCCAGGCTTTGCAAAATGCCGTGGTAGGTTGGTGATTCCACAGCTATGATATCGCCAGGAGATGTATTGGCATCTAAACAAAGGTTAATGGCTTCCATTCCTCCATTGCTTACCAATATCTTGTCAGAGGATATGGGATATTGCCATCCCAGAGATAGTTTCGCTATTTGCTTAAGCAATTCAGGATGGCCGTCTACAAGCGGATATTGAAAATTATCGTTGCCGGCCCCGGCAAGTGAAGCTTTTACAAATTTGTGTAAACTTGTTATCGGCAGAAACTCATTAACAGGTGCAAGGATGGAAAAATTGATGATACCATGTTCTTTCGCATTCTTCATCATGGCGGTAGCCATTGAAGTGATTTCCACCTTTGCAGGAAGCATCGGATAGGTTTTTGTATCTGGGGCTTTTAATGTTCCCAATGCATTAACAACATAACCTGACCGTGGTCGGGATACAATAATACCTTTTGCTTCAAGCAGTGAATAGGCCTGAAAAGCAGTATTCATACTTACCTTTTGATCTCTCACAATCTGGCGGATTGAAGGAACCTTGTCCCCAGGCTTCAATTTTAAAAGTTTTATGGTTTCTTCTACCTTTCCTGCAATCTGCTCGTAACGAAAGCTTTTTCCTGTCATAATTTATTTCAGAAATACTAATTTATAAAGTTACAAACTGTTCTCGTTTTTTTTACAACATCTGCCCCTGTTCTCGTAGATGTTTTGATTTTATCTTTGTGCTAAAGAAAATGATCATGTCAGATATTAATAAAACAATGAAAGCTTGGCAGCTCCACGAGTTTGGTCTAGATAACTTAACATTGGGTAACGTTACTACGCCAGAGCCAAAAGCACACGAAATTTTAATTAAGGTAGGTGCAGTATCCTTAAATTTCAGAGACAAGGCTATTGTGGATGGAATTTATGAACCTGAAATGATACCCAAGCCTTTAATTCCCGTATCGGATGCTGCCGGTACTGTTGTTAGTGTTGGTGCTGATGTTACAAAATTCAAAGTTGGTGACCGTGTAATCTCACATTTATACTCACACTGGATAGATGGTGCCCCGGCTTCCGATGAGCCTGATTATTGCCTTGGCGCTCCCTATCCAGGCGGCCTCGCAGAGTATATGATACTGGAAGCTGAATCAGCTGTACTTGCACCATCAACTATTACCGATGAAGAAGCCTCTACGCTGCCAATTGCGGCATTAACCGCATGGTTTTCACTGGTAACCTATGGAAATTTAAAAGCAGGCGAAACAGTTGTTATACAGGGAACAGGAGGTGTATCCATTTTTGGCCTGCAAATAGCACATGCACTTGGTGCACGCGTAATCGTCACTACAAGCAGCGATGCGAAAGGTAAGAAGGCAAAGGAACTTGGTGCTGATGAAATCATCAATTACGTCACCACACCTGATTGGGCAAAGGAAGTTCAAAGGTTAACAAATGGCATAGGTGCAGATCAGTTATTGGAAGTAGTAGGTGGCGAGGGTTTGAACGATTCCATTGAAGCAACTAAGGTAACAGGACAAATTTCAGTTATCGGGTTTTTGGCCGGACAAACCACAAATCTTGATCTGATGCGCATCATCTTCAGGCAAACCAAAATACAAGGAATTGCTGTAGGCCACTTAACCGCATTTGAAGAAATGAATAAAGCTTTTGATACCTATAATATCAAGCCGGTAATTGAAAAGGTATACCCATTTGAACAGGCAGTTGAAGCATACCAACACTTGGCTAAAGGAGCTTTTGGGAAAATAGTAATCAAGGTTTCTTAAAGTCGCCCCCATAAGTATTCTGCTACACATGCTACTGCTTAAGTGCTACTTGCGCCAAAGCAGTAGTATTTTTATGTTACAACATTTGCGTTTCTTTTCTTATAACGGTTGTCTGTCAGGAATAGGAGGGTAAATAATGATTAACCTTGCCGGCTAAACCTTGAAATAAAGCATGCTCCTGGGCCATGCTTTATAGATAGGCATTGTTACCAGTTATTTAAGTTCAAACTTATACCATATTGCGGCCTGGCCACTTTCTACCGGTAGGGAGCAACCAGTAATCACTGTCCAGAAATAATAGGGCTTCAGTAATTTCTTGTGGCCGGGCCATGCACCCCATCAGAATCATTGATTTTAAATATTCTGTTACAATTGGATCGTCAGCGACTCCGGCATGATGCATTAGCGCCTTGATGGCTCCCGAACAAATATATTTACTCGAACTTTGTTTACCGTATTCGGCTGTCTCATGTTTAGTAAGTCACCCAGATCTGCAGCTATTTTCTTAAGCTCTGGCATTTGCCTGGTATTCTTCGTTTTTTGAGACATGTTTTCATTCTTGAAATAACGCTCTTCGGTAGATCGTAAATGTCACCTCTTGATTGAATCCTCCATTTCATTATCTTTGCGTCGACGCTTCTTTCGGGATACCATCAAACAGACACACACAGATTTAATCATATGAGAAAAACGCTATTGGTAGTGGCAGCACTTGCCATACTAACCTCCTGCAAGAAAAACGATACTGCCAATATTGAAGAACCACAGAAACTGTCCCCAGACATTGAAGTATCAGTAAAGGGCGCGACCCAGGAGACTCAACCTCTATATGAACGTCCTCAAAACTATAATTTTCTAGGGTTTGGATATGATGTTACAGATCAATACAACGATGAAGCCTCAGTTAGGAGAGGTGTAGTCGATGTTCCGGCGTATGCTGCGAGTGGTAATTATAGAGTAGTTACTATTCGGGGTACAGAAGGTTCCTGGACTACTATTCAAGCTAAAGATGCAGTAGAGTTATCTGAAAAACTTTCTAATTCCATTGAAACAACCAAAGGTCTCCGGCTTTTTGGAAACACGATTCAAAAGACGTTTCCTGGAACTGTTACCGCCGATAAGAAATATGTTTACGGACATTATTCTAGCTACATGGTATGGAAGAGATATGCGTTCGGTTATGACCAATTTTTAAACGACTATCTTACAGTGCGTTTTAAAAATGATGTTGCCACATTAAGCCCCCAAGATCTTGTTAAAGAATACGGCACACACGTTTTGACTGGAATTGAAATGGGTTCAAGATTTAATGTGATTTATCAGGCAGAGGCACCTGCGGAGGATAGAGATAAAGTCGTTATGGAAGGTTTGCGTTACGCGTTAAAGCGTACTTTTGGTTTATCAACCGGTTACTTAGATGAGGTAAATTTGAAGAACCTTAATGCGAATTCCTCTGCCCAAATTTACTACAGCTCAACCGGAGGTGATATCAACAAGTTGAAGATCGAGACGATTGCTAACAGGTTGATGTTAAATATCACAAATTGGTGGTCGACTAATACAGAAGACAACGCAAAGTTTATAGGTATTTACGACGATCATTTGATTTCACTTGATCGTTTTATTAATGATCCCAAAAAGAAGGCCGCTGTAAAAGCTTATCTCGAACAACATTTTGATGCTAAAGCTGTAAGATTGACTAATTAGATTTATCGCGTATATTCAATAGTTGGATATTGGCTTTTTACTATATGAGCCTTCTGTCTTACCCTTATAAAATCTCAAAAGAATAAATGGGAATTGCCCTTTGCGAGTATTTAAGAAGATTAAAACTGTTCCGGACCCTAGGTTTACTAACAAGATTTATCTGCGTTTTTTGAGACAGGTCGCTGTTTGTTTGTGGTAATTTAAGCACTTCTTTGGTAAAACAAAATACAGTAGGTCGAAATAACTATTATGGTCTGTAACCAGCAATATTCGCTTTGTGAGACATTTTTACTCTTTGCCGTACTCGGTGCATATAAACATACAGCTGAAAGGAAAATATAAAGTAGGGGATGCCTTCGTTTTTTGAGACAAGGTTTACACTGTAGATTCTTTGTTTATCAAAAATCTACAGTGTATGGTAATAGATAGAAATACTTCATTTAAATCCAAATATTTAGAAATTTTACATTTAAGAGCGGATATTCTATTTTCAGAAGAATATCCAACTCTTTCACCTTTGATGTATGACATGGTATAGGGCCAGTTGTAAGTAAGTTTTCACGACTTATATTAAGACCAAATTTTAACCCTTTGTAATTCTATTATCCAAATACCTGATTAATAAATTGCATCATAGATGTTGGTTTTCTGCCTAAGATCTCCTCCAATGTATTATCTTTAATATCCATTGTTCCTTGTGCTAGCGCAGCGCCCCACATGATAAACATTCCAATATACAAAGCAGGGACACCCACTTTGGTCATTAAAGCCTCAAATTCATCTACATTAGGTGAGTTATATTTAACGTCTTTTCCAATAGAAATTGATAGCGCATTTGCTATCTCGTAAAAAGTAACCGACTCACTATTTGTTAGCTGATAAACCTTGTTCTCGTGTGATTCGGTTAATGCTATCTGAACTGCCGCTTCAGCCAATTCTTCACGAAGCACAAAGCTCGCCTTACCTGCCTGAGCTGGAAATAGAATGTTTCCGGTTTCAGTCACCTTATCTCCTGCAAATACTGGAATCATTTCCAGATAAATTCCATTTTGAAGGATAGTGTAAGTAATACCGCTCTTTTTTAAGGATTCTTCCGTTTGTACATGTGAATCTTGAAATGCAGCTATAGCAGAATCTTCGAAATGAGGTTTTCTAACAAACGAGGTATAAATGATATGTTTAACCTGAGCTTCCTTTGCTGCATTTATTACGTTTATATGCTGGTTAGCTCTATTTTCAAAGCCTTGTCTGTCATTGCTTGAAACTAATAATAGCTTATCTATACCGCGGAATGCGTTGATCAGTGAGTCATAATCATTATAATCACCAACTCTTAATTCTATTCCCTTGTCCGCAAGACTTTTCGCTTTGTCCAAATCCCTAACTAGTGCAGAAATTTTTAAACTATTACTGCCATTTTTCAATAAGTGGTCTATGGCCTTTGAACCAAACTGACCTGTTGCACCTGTAACTAAAATCATTTTATTTAATTTAATGTGATGCAAACATAAGGCTATAGCTATATTAAATATACTTCGTTATTAAAAATAAGTACTATACATTTGTATAGTAAAATAACAACAAATTATATGGATAGCTTTAAGGATTTAATAGACCGGGATAAAGTGCAGCAATGTCCACGACATTATGTATTGGCTTTAACCGATACTTTAAACGTAATTAATGGCAAATGGAAGCTGCCGATCATAGCGTCTTTGTTACATGGAAAGATTCGCTTTAAAGACCTCATGGAAAATATAGAAAATATTACGCCCCGAATGTTGTCCAAGGAGTTAAAAGAGCTGGAAATAAATGGTTTTGTGGAGCGAAGAGTATATCACCAAACGCCTGTTCTGATAGAATACATATTAACCGATTCTGGAAAAAACATTACCAAAGTTATTGATGCTATGATAGACTGGGGAATGATGCATAGGACTGAAGTGATCAAAAGTAGGTGGAAATGAAAATTTTTAAAGGCCTGATGAATTTATTAAATTAGCTAGTAGCTAATTCTCATTATTTCGCGGTTGGCTGATAAATATTCAACTTCAGAATTTGCTTTAAATGATAAATATCGTTCTACAAACAGCTTAGTTAACGAATGTAGTACCTTCGAGATCTTTTTTATGGATTTATATGCTTTTTGTGAGGGGAACATTTAGGTAGGTGGAGAATCCTTTTGTGTATGCTAACAAGTAAAGTATGTCCTTGAATTCAGAAGAGTAGACTAACGAAAGTATGATCATATTTGGGAAACGACATATTATCGTTGGACATGCATGTGTTATGTATTGCTCGCTTGAATTTAAGTTATCTTTTTCTACTGACAAACTTCAATTTACAGAAATGGAGGTGATCGATTGCAGTTGATTTCTTTAAAATATAAAGCCCTAGCTTGGCAGGAAAATGAAAAACACTTTGGTCTTTTTTATTTACGTGATCTCATTCTCATAACCGCAAAAAATCCAGCTATAGCTAGTGCTCCATAGCTATAATGATCAAGGTCACATTGAACCGGGCCCGTTGCAGTGTATAATACGTAATTATATTCATCATGTTGTGTGCCCAACGCAACAAATTGACACTTCGAACCTGTTTTAGCACCTAATTGAACTCTGGGGCAAGAAGGCGGAGATGTGGGATATCTATTACCTAGCAGTTCATAATAGCCAAAACCGTTCTTTTGCGAATAAAGCAATTCATCTGATGCACGAAAGCATCCTACACCTGGTTGAGCTTTTGCTTCAAAAGCAATTAAGCCTATCAAAAGGCAGGATAATGAGATCCAATTTTTCATACCTTAAACATTTGATGTATTAAAATTATGAAACTAGATTCAAAGATATTCTCAACGAGTTAATAATGAATAACTTGAACGACATTAGGGCAAGTACATTATGTGTTAACTATTGCCGCTTGCATCTGCACAAGTTCATAGTTGTAAGAAAGATTCACTGTATGGAATGGATGCCTTCCTTTTCTGACAAGATATAACCCCTTTTCAATTCTACTATCGGCCATGACGGTGACGATCCTAGAGTGAGTTCTTTTCTTTTCTTTAATCCTTCGACGGGTCAGGGCGGTGTGTTTCTATGTAATCGATATTTAGCCGACAAAACTGAAATCATCGACTTACTTGTAAAATATACGAATGAGAGATGAGATTGTGATCGACATTGGATCCTTTCGATTAACAACAATCACATTTTTGAAACGAAAAAAGCCGTTTTTCGATAAGAAAAACGGCTTTTTAAGCAGTGGGCCCACCTGGGCTCGAACCAGGGACCAAAAGATTATGAGTCTTCTACTCTAACCAGCTGAGCTATAGGCCCCGAAAAAACTTTGTTTTTTGCGAGGGCAATGTTACAAATTTGCATTCAATTTTGAAAAACTTTTTTACAAAAAATAACGTAAATCAGTCATCCACTTTATTTCCAGTCTCTTGTGTTTGCTGAATTCTTACAAATAGTCTGCAAAGCAGCATGTATGGTCAATAAACTGTTTTTAATTTAGCCAATTTTGTGAGACGTATAATAAATAAGTCAAAATTTCTGTTATAGCCCTAAACGCATTATTTTATTTAAATTTAGTGTAGTTTTATAACTGTTATTGCGGTTAATTTTTAGCTTTAAACCATCAAAGAAATGCATTAGCATTTTATAAAAAAAAGATCTTATCACATTACCATGCCCATAAACTATAAACAATTGCAACAGGAGGTAGAGAAACACGTTGGCAATTACTTTCGTACGCATCACGATCCACGTTTGGTTTACCATAATTTCGAACATACGCAGGAAGTGGTAAATGCGGCACATCAAATTGCGAATCATTATCAGCTGAATGATCAGGACTTTTTTACGGTCACCGTTGCGGCATACTTTCACGATACGGGTTACTTCGAAGAAGCATTACAGCATGAAGCAAAAGGAGCAGCGCTGGCAGATCAGTTTCTGGCCGAACACCAGGTAGGAATGGAGGTAAGAGACCATGTAAAGAGTGCTATTTTAGCTACGAAAATTCCACAGCGCCCGGAAAATCAGATCGACAAAATTTTATGTGATGCAGATTTATTCCACCTGGGGCTACCCAATTTCAGGCAGAAAGGCAAACTGATGCACAAAGAAGTTGAGTTAATCTACAATAAAAAGATCAGTAAACAGGAATGGCGCAAGCGCGATATTCAGTTTATGGAATCACATCGCTATCAAACCGATTATGTGATCCTGTTGCTTAATGATCAGAAACAGGCAAATATCAGTAAGCTTAAAAGCAAGCTTACCGCGCAGGAAGAAATTCAGGTAGAACAGGAAGAACCTAAAAACTTCGCGCCAAATATTATTCCCGATACCAGTAAAAAGAAAGGCAAAGATGATCGGCCGGATAAGGGGATAGAAACCATGTTCAGGATAACTTCAGCAAATAACCAGCGTTTGAGCGACATGGCCGATAATAAAGCACATATCCTGATTACCGTAAATTCGATTATGCTTTCCCTGATCGTGAGTTTGCTTTTAAGAAGACTGGAAGATCACGGCAACCTGATTATCCCGACCTTCATTTTATTAATTGTGAGTTTAACCTGTGTAGTGGTTTCCATTTTATCCACCCGGCCATCCATTCCAAAGGGTGAATTTACCCAGGAAGATATGGACAATAAAAAAGTAAATCTGCTGTTTTTTGGTAACTTCTATAAAATGAGCTTACCGAGCTATACTGATGGGATGATCCAGGTCATGAATGATAAAGATTTTCTTTATGGCACACTAATCACCGACGTTTACTCTCAGGGGGTTGTGCTGGGCCGTAAATACAAACTCATCCGTTTGGCCTACAATATTTTCATGTTTGGATTAATTGCTGCGGTATTTGCTTTCGTTATCGCCTACGCAGCTTACGGGAAACTTTAATGGAACAGATGATTGAAACCGCATTTTTTAATAGAGATCTAAGCTGGCTGAAATTTAACGAACGCATTTTAACGGAAGCTGGCCGGAGTAATGTTCCGCTCCTGGAACGCATCAAATTTCTTTCCATTTTTTCTTCCAATCTGGATGAATTCTATCGCGTGAGGATGCCCGTATTGCTTGCGTTAGAAAAACTGAGCAACAGGCAGGGTAATGATATTCATATTGAAGAGGACTTGCTCAAGAGTGCGAACGACTTAATTTCACGCCAGCAACAGCAATATGGAAGGGTACTGCAACTGGAAATTATTCCACAACTCAAAGCCCATCAAATTAATCTGCTTTACGGACAGCCTTTTCCAAAAGAGATTCAAAAAACATTAACGAGGTACTTTTTGAGTCAGGTAATGGCATTTTTGCAGCCGGTTTATATTAATAACAAAACGGATTTTTTCCCATCTAACAATGAGTTATACTTCCTGATTACTTTAAAGAATGGAAGTGATTCCAAAGCCGTAATTTTAAATATTCCTTCAAATGAATTGCCTCGCTTTTACACGGTAGAAAGTGCTGGTGAGCGCTTTGTTGTGTTTTTAGATGATCTGGTTCGCTATCACCTCGATCGTATATTTCCTGATGATGAAGTGTTAGGCTGCTTTAGCTTTAAAATTACCCGGGATGCTGAAATTGACTTGAAGGACGAATATTCGGGCAGTTTATCGGATCAGCTGGAGAAGCAACTGATGAAACGGGATTTAGGTTTAGCCACCCGCTTTCTTCATCAGCCTGGTATTCCGCCTAATGTGTTTGAGGTGATGAAAAAACTGTTTAATCTCAAAAAGGCAAACATGGTAGAAGGCGGTCAGTACCATAACCTTAAAGATTTAATGAGCTTTCCGGTTAAAAACGACCAGCTTTCCAATCCACCCTGGGAAAAAATCTGCAATACCGATTTTGCCACCGGTACCCTCACCGAAGCCATCACTAAAAAAGATATCATTGTTCATACCCCGTTTCAAAGCTATGAAAGCGTGCTCAGGTTCTTTAACGAGGCTGCTATAGATGAAACGGTTAAGGAAATTTATGTAACGCTTTACAGGGTAGCCAGCGATTCTAAAATCGTGAACGCGCTGATTAGTGCGGCTAAAAATGGCAAGAAGGTTACCGTTTTGGTTGAGCTTAAAGCCAGGTTTGATGAAGCCAATAATATCAAATGGGCGAAGAAAATGAAATCGGTCGGCGTAGATATCATTTACAGCGTTACGGCACTGAAAGTTCATGCAAAGGTTGCTCTGGTCAAACGGCAGGTTGAAGGCCGGATGCGCTATGTAGGTTTGTTCGCAACCGGAAACTTTAATGAAAGCACGGCATCATTTTATACCGATCACATTTTAATGACGGCGAATAAAGAGATGTTGCGTGAGGTAGAGTTATTATTTATTTTTCTGGCCAAACGAATTAAGCCCAGTTCTGCAGATTTAATTCCCTTTAAACATTTGCTGGTGGCGCAATTTAATTTGCAGCAAGCTTTTTTAGATTTAATTGACCGGGAAATAGCACATGCTGTGCAAGGTAAACCTGCGGCCATTACTATCAAAATGAATAACCTCGAAGAAAAGGTTTTAATTAACAAACTTTATGAGGCTTCTAATGCCGGCGTAAAAATCGATATGATTGTCAGGAGTATTTGCAGGTTAATTCCGGGTGTAAAGGGCATGAGTGAAAATATAAAAGTGACACGCATAATAGACCGTTACCTGGAACATGGCCGGATTTTTGTTTTTCATAATCTTGGTCAACAAGACGTGTATTTAGGTTCTGCAGACTGGATGAACAGAAATATCTACCGCAGAATCGAAGTCTGTTTCCCGATCTATGATGAGAGCATCAAAAAAGAAATTCTGGATATTATCGACATACAAAAACAAGATAACGTACAGGCTGTTTCAATTGATGACAAAATGGATAATGTCCCGGTTCAGACTGGTGAAAATGCCGTTTCATCACAGCAGGGTATTTACCAGTATTTAAAAGAAAAATATTAAGTTTCAGGTTATGAATAAGAATAGAACAAAATTGACATCATTGGTAGCAGCATTCGCAATTGCCTTTATCGGCGTTTCCTGTGTAAACGAAAAACATGATGACCAGGGCAAAGATAAAACCGAAACCGCCACTGAAAATGCTTCATCTGGTGCTGAAAAATCAGATTTCACTTATGATTTGTCCAATCCTGTGAAATACAATATGCCTCAGAATTTGTTTGAAATCTCCGGAATCACCTTTCATAATGGCGATCCGAAACAGGTTTTAGCCATTCAGGATGAAGACGGCGATTTATTTCATCTTGGCTTAGCAGATAAAGAAGCAAAATATACGAAATTTGGTGGTAAAGGAGATTACGAAGATTTGGCCATATTAAAAGATCAGGTAATCGTTTTGAAAAGTAATGGCGAATTGCATACTTTTCCAATCTCAAAAATTAATGATGCTGAAGTAACAGATGTAATTAAGACAAAAGATTTAGTGCCAAAGGCCGAGTACGAAGGTTTAGCCGCTGACGATAAAGCCGCAACCGTATATGTACTTACAAAAGAAGTAAAAAAAGGTAAAAAAGGAGAAACTGAAATTTTTGCATTCAAGTTTGATCAGGGTAACTATACCGCTGCAGGAACTTTTTCATTATCTCACAAAGAAATTGCAGCAGCAGCGGGAGAAGGTAAAATGAATTTCCGTCCATCTGCTTTGGCTAAAAATCCAAAAACAGGAGAGTGGTATATCCTTTCTTCGATGAATAAATTGTTGGTGATCACGGATGAAAACTTCAAAATAAAAGCTACTCACGCATTAGCAGGCGATGCATTTAATCAGCCGGAGGGAATTGCATTCGATAAAGACAATAACCTGTACATTTCAAATGAAGGCGGCTCACTATCAGCTGGAAATATTTTAATGTTCAAGTCTAAGTAAGGCATTTGAAATTACTTATCTTTATCGCATTAAGCGATAAATATGATCAGAACGTTTACCCTAATAATTACATCCTTTTTTATTTTCAGTTTCACGTCTTTTGCTCAAAATGATGTTAAGTACCGCGTAATTCTCTTTGGAGATGCCGGAGAGATGAATCAGGGGCAAATGCAGGATTTAAAAAATGCTGCGGAGCAAATTATTCCAAAGAAAACCACTGTAGTTTATTTAGGTGATAACATCTATCCAACAGGCATGGGTTTGCCCGGAAGTGCGAATGAGGAAGACACCAAAAAGATTCTGCGCTCGCAATTTGAGCCGATGCGAAAAATGGGTGCTTCAGTTTATTTTGTTCCTGGAAATCACGATTGGGATAAATCAGGACCGAATGGCCTGGCCAAAATCAAAGCTCAGGATGATTATTTAAAGGCACAAAATGACCCTTTACTAAAGTTAATCCCTGCTAACGGGTGTCCGGATCCGGTAGCGATAAACCTTACTGATAAACTAACCATCATTGCTTATGATAGTGAATGGTGGTTATTCCCTTATAATAAAGCTAATGCTGAGGGGGAATGTGACTGCCGTACAAAAGATGAGATTTTGGTACGAATGGAGCAGTTGCTGGAGCAGAATAAAAACAAAGTAATTTTGTTGGCTTCACACCATCCATTCCAGAGTTATGGTCCGCATGGCGGCTATTTTAACCTGAGAAATCACCTTTTTCCACTTACTTCTTTAAATAAAAATCTATATATCCCGATGCCTGTTTTAGGGTCGGTTTATCCATTTTTAAGATCTACACTTTTAAGTCCTGAAGATTTAAATCACCCGGCTTATAAAGACATGATCAAATCAGTAAATGGGGTGTTCGGAGATTATCCGAATGTTACCTACGTTGCCGGTCATGAGCATGGTTTACAGTTAATTAAAGGAAAGCAGTTGCAGATTGTTAGTGGCTCCGGCTCAAAGGTTTCACCGAATAAAAAAGGCAAAACCTCCCTGTTTCAGGAGATGCAACAAGGCTATGTGGTGGCAGATCAGCTGATGAATAATGATATGCGCTACGAGTATTATGTTTATTCAGATACAACGGTTAAGAAAGTATATACCTACATAAAAAAGTTTGAGCAAATTCCAACAATCGTTAAGAATAGAGATAAACCGCTCACCGTAGATAGCATTTTCGTCCGCATTAAACCGGAGTACGACAGTGTTGGCCGCTTCCATCGATTTGTTTTCGGCGAAAATTACCGAAAGGAATATGCTGAAAAAACTAGAGTGCCGGTTTTGCATGTCTCTAAAATGATGGGCGGCCTAAAAGCAACACAACGGGGTGGCGGTAACCAGTCGCGCTCTTTGAGATTAGAAGATAAGGACGGTAAAGAATATGTACTGAGAAGTATAGAGAAATATCCGGAGGTTTTATTGCCGGAAGCCTTACGAAATACTTTTGCAAAAGACGTTATTAAAGATAACATGTCTGCACAGCATCCATTCTCTGCATTAGTTGTTCCGGAACTTGCAAAAGCGGCTAAGATTCCCCACACCAGTCCGATTATTGGTTGGGTTTCTCCGGATGATGGTTTAGGAGAATATGAATCTGCTTTTGCCAATACTTTGTGTTTATTCGAAGAAAGAGAGCCGGTTGGTGAATCAGACAGTTCTCCGAAAATGGATAAAAAGCTGAATGATGATAATGATAACAAACTGGATGGCCCTGCGTGGGTAAAAGCAAGGGCATTAGATGTACTTTTAGGCGACTGGGACAGGCACGAAGATCAGTGGCGTTGGAAAGAAACAAAAACGAAAGACGGTTCGCTATATACCCCGGTTCCGAGAGACCGGGATCAGGTTTTTTTCAGATCCGACGGTTTCCTGCAGCGGTTTACACAATCATCATCGCTGCTTCCGATGATGCAGGGATATGAACGGCCGTTAAAAAATATTAACTGGTTTTTATGGGAAGGTAGGGAGATCAGCAGCCGCTGGACCGCCAATATAGAAGAGGAAGAATTTAATCAGATCGTGAAAGATTTCTGTGCAAATTATAATGATGAGGTTTTCGAAAGGGCCCTTCGCAAACTTCCTGAGCCTAGCTATTCATTACATCACGATGAATTTTTAAAAACGCTTCGGGAGCGGACTGCCAACCTGCCCAAACTGATGAATGATTATTACCATTTCTTTAACCGCATTGTGGATATAGAAGTAACCAACAAAAATGAACTCATCAAAATCAGCGATACCAAAAATAATGGGCTGCAGGTGAAGATTAATAAAATATCTAAAGAAGGGAATGTTAAAGACGAATTGTTTAATCGCGAGTTCGACCCGAAAGTAACCAAAGAACTTCGTTTTTACCTGCACAATGGAAACGACAGCTTAATTCTGGATAACAAAAATGCAGCGATTAAGATCAGAATTATTGGCGGTAAAGGAAGCAAATACTATAATTTTGAAAATAGCAACGCAACCGTAAAGTTGTATGGCAGAACTGATCGCGCTACCTACACCGGAGCAGATGAAAATAAGATAAGGAAAATCATTTCTAACGATACCTCGAACTTTACCCATATCCATAAAGATATGTACGTAAGGAGATCGTATAATTTAAACGCGGGTTTTAATAACGATGATGGCGTTTTATTGGGATTAATTTACAAGCAAACCAACCCGGGTTTCAGGAGACAACCCTGGGGAAATTCGCAAACTTTTTCATTTTTGCACTCTTTTTCTACCCGGGCATTTCGTTTCAACTATAAGGGCGAATGGTTAAAGGCTTTTGGAAAAGGCGATTTTATTTTAAAAGCAGATGCAAATGCACCCAACAATACCCAGAACTTTTTTGGCTTAGGAAACGATACCAGATTTGACGAACATGGAGATGAGATCAGGTATTACAGGGCCAGGTTTAATTTGTATCAGGTAGATGCAGCCATCAGGTGGCGGAGGCCAAAGTCTACTTTGTCAATCGGTCCATCTTATCAATACTATAAATTTAATAAGGAAGATAACGAAGGGCGATTTATTCTGAACTCAGGCCAGTTGCGTTCTGCAGACAGCTTAACGGTTCGTAATGAGAAGATGTTTGCCGGTGCAATTATCAATTTCACTAACAACACCCGTGATAACGATTTACTTCCAACACTTGGAAGTTTTGTTGATTTTAAATTATTAGGCTATAAAGGTGTTAACAAATATTCGAATTCCTATGGCCAGTTTCTGGCAAGCATCGCCTTGTATAAAAATCTCGATGGCAGAAAGAACTTCATTCTGGCAGATCGCTTCGGTGGTGGAGTAACCGTAGGAAAACCAGCTTTCTACCAGTCTATGTTTTTAGGTGGTCAGGGAAATTTGCTGGGTTATCGGCAGTTTCGGTTTGCCGGAGAACATGCGCTTTACAATAACCTGGAGTTAAGGGCCAAATTAGGTGACCTGGTAAGTTATGTATTGCCCGGACAAATTGGCTTATTGGGTTTTTATGATGTTGGAAGGGTTTGGAAACGGAATGAAGTTTCCAATACATGGCATCATGGCGTTGGCGGAGGCGTTTATTTTGCTCCGGCATCACTCACAGTTGTACGATTAGTGGCTGGCCACTCTTCGGATGGCTGGTATCCATACATTTCTTTAAACTTTAGGTACTAAATTTGCGTAACTTAATAACGTATCGTAATCTAAGTATTACGTTTTAAAGACCTACTTATAGGGAACCTGTTAATATCTTTGTACTGAACAAGATAGCAGCAAATTACACCACAGAAAGGAATCCAATATGAATACCAATGTAATACAAATACATAAAAACGAATGTGTAAATGCACAGGTAGAATCATATCTGTCTTTTCGTCCCCTCGTGGAGTATTTAAAGCAAAGGCTGAAGACAGAGAAATCTGTGAAGTCTGAATTTTATAGATTTTTACTGGAAAAGATCCAGAAAGATGATGTGCTTTTGAGCAGCATAAGTGCGAAGGAATTAGTGAAATACAAAGATACTTTAGAACTAATTTTCACCATTCTTACCCCTTTAATGGATAATGAGGATGATTTTTTCTGGGCCTTGAGTACCCCAATCCCGGATGAAATTTTCTTCAGTACGAATGCGTTTTATAAATTTTTTAAAGATCACGATCCTAAAAATAAAGTTTCGAAAGACACCGATCCGGTAGAGAAGAAACAACTTAAATTTGTTTACAACATCATTCTGAATCGCTTTTATAACTTCACTTCTGTGCTTAAAAATGAAATCATTTATGGTCACATTAACGAAGAAACGAAGCTAACGCAATACTATAATATTCAAACCGATACCAAATTTGTTGATATAAAATATAAAGACTCGCTGCCGGAACTTAATTTCGAAGAGCTTGGACAAGCATTTCAGGATGATAGCGAGTTGGAGTATTTATGTGATCGTATCCCGCTAAATAATTTTATTTTCGAGGGATTTAGTATTATTTCGATCACTGATGTAACCTTACAGCATTCTATTGATGGCATTCGTGACGCGTTGGTTAATCACAACTATCAAACTGAAGCATATGCGCATGTAATCCAGGCTTTAAAGAGTTTAAGTGGAAATGGTGACCTTGAGTTTGGGTTAATGCCCTTTCTTACGGTAAACAATAAACTGGTTTTTGATCACAAGGAATTTACGCAGAGTAAACTGATTAATTCTGCTAAAGCTTCCTATCTCGAAGAAGAAGTGTTTTACTCTCTGGTTGATAAATACAAGGAGAATCCAAGGGCCATTTTTGTCTCTGCTATTAATGAAGATCAGATTTTAAAGGATCCGTTCTTAAGGGTATTAAAAGAGGCAGGGGTTTGTTCTTACTCGGTGTTGCCGGTTTATTACAATACGCAATTGGCTGGAGTGTTGGAAGTTTATTCCGAACAGGAAATTGCAATTGATGATAAATTGTTATCAAGATTGCGCCCGGCGATGCCCTTAATTGGTCAGCTTTTCCAATACAATATCGAAGATTTTGATGCCAAGATGGATGAAGTGTTGATGGATAAATTTACAGCTTTGCAGCCTTCTGTGCAATGGAAATTTAATGAAGCCGTCTGGCGGTTCCTGCAGAAAAATAACGGTAAGAATAAGATTAGCGAAATAGAAACGGTTACGTTTAAACATATGTATCCATTATTTGGAGCCATTGATATTCGTAACTCTACCATTGAACGGAATAAAGCCTTAAAAGATGATTTAACCGTGCTGCTAAATAGTTTGACACAGGCACTTAAGGCAATCAAAAAAATAGTTTCTCTCGAGATTACAGATAAAATTTTGTTCAACTGTAAAGACTGGACAAAAAGAATTGGTAGCCTGGCTTCTTCAAATGAAGAAAACCAGCTCTCTGAGTTTTTAACGGCAGAAGTTTATCCGTTTCTTTCCATTATAAAAGCCAACTATCCGCAAACTGCAGAAATTGTCGACGAGTATTTCCAGGTAATTGTTCCTGAAACAGGTGGCGCTTTTGCCAACCGCAGGCAACTGGAAATTTCGATGCAAATGATTAATACAGAGGTGAGTCAGTTTCTGGAGAAGTCACAGGCTAACCTCCAGGCTTCTTATCCGTGTTACTTTGCTAAATTCAGAACTGACGGGGTAGAGTATGATATTTATATTGGTCAGGCCATTTCGCCGGAAAAACCATTTGATTTACTGTATCTGAAAAATATTCGCCTGTGGCAATTAACTTCTATGGTAGAAATTGCCAGGTTATCTAAAGGATTAATTGGTGAAATGCCCCGGCCTTTAGAAACCACACAGCTGATTTTTATTCACTCAAACGCCATCGACATCAGTTTCAGAAATGATGAAAGAAGGTTCGATGTGGAAGGTGCGTATAACATCCGTTACGAAGTGGTGAAAAAACGAATTGATAAAGTTCTGGTTAAGGGTAAAAATGAGCGGCTAACACAGCCACATAAGGTGGCCATGGTTTATTTTAATCCGGATGAGGCAAAGGAATACCTGGAATATGTAAAATACATGCAGGTTCAGGGCTATTTTAATGATGATTTGGAACAGCTTGAGTTAGATGAACTGCAAGGTGTTTCCGGATTAAAAGCCTTGCGTGTAGGGGTAAAGTATACCGAGAATAAAAAGGAAACTGCGAAGAAACTGAAGCCGAAAGAACTCGAATCAATAGAGAAAGAAATTGCTTCCATGATGCAAAACTAATTGCTTCTGATCAACCTCGCAGGCATTCAGACCTACGAGGTTGATCATTTTATTAAAGCCTTAACTTTCCGTCTTTAAATAAATCAAACGCAGTCTGATAATTGGCTATGCCTTCGTCTATTAATCGTTTTGGAAGCCTAAATGGTTTCTGCTCGTTTTTAGCTTTATTGTATAAGTAGGTATCCACCTTTTTATGCGGACTCAACAACAGTAAACTATCTCCTTTGAGGTAGGCAAGCTTTTGATAAGTGCCCAAAAATACCCGTGGTTTATAGGTATTATCCAGTACATTTTGTCCGTAAAATTCACTGCTATAGTTCCAGCCTAATAACGACCATAGTGTGGGAAAAAGATCAATCTGTGAAGTCATTTTAGCGATATTCATCTTTGGCTGATTTCTTAAATTTAAAATCATGCAGGGAATCTGATACTTCGAAATATCAATTTCATTCTTTCCGGCGCTGCTGGCGCAATGGTCTGCCACAATAATAACAACGGTATTTGCATAATAAGGCTTAGCTTTTAGTTTATCTACAAATTTTCCGATGGCATAATCGGTATACCTTACCGCACCTGTCCTCGTTCCCGATGGAAGTTGGATCTTATTTGCCGGAAAGGAATAAGGCCGGTGATTCGAGGTGGTCATTATAAAATCGTTAAAGCGTTGGTGCTGCTTGTATTTTTCATCAGCATCCTTTAATGCAGCCTTAAAAATATCCTCATCGCAAATGCCCCATGCATTTTCAAAAGTTACCTGCTGATCTGCAATTAAGGTTCTGCTTCCATTGTAGCTTTCGTTGAGAAGTTTGCGGCCTCTGTCTACAATATTGTAACCATTCGTACCAAAAAAGTGGTTCATGTTGTCAAAATAACCATCACCACCATAAAAGAAAGTATTTGTATAACCTTTTGCTTTAAAAACATGGCCGGTTGTAAATAGATTTTCATTATCTGTGCGCCTTACAATGCTGCTGCCCGGCGTAGGCGGAATAGATAAACTCAAAGCTTCCATTCCGCGAACGGTTCTTGTACCTGTTGCATACATATTACTAAAAAAAATGCTATGGTCGGCAATAGAATCCAGTCGTGGTGTAAGGTGTTCGGTATTCCCATAATGTGCCAGAAATTCTGCACTTAAACTTTCTACCGTAATCAGAATCACATTAGGCTGGTAGCTGGATTGGTTACCCTTTATATCGCGTAAAATTGTTGAACCGTTTTTAAACGATACACCTTTCTGACGGAGTTGATTTCTAACGATTGCAAATGCTTTTTTGGTATCAATTAGCTTATAAAACTCATGATAGTTGAGTTCATTATTTTTAAATGCAGCAAAGAAAGAGTAAATGCCGGCTTTACTCAGTTCATTCACATACCGATTATTGCCATGCTCTGCACTGCTGTTTTTAATAAAGAAAGAAAATGAAATTGCTGCAATGATTAAAGCGCAGGATATGATTAAGCGGTTTTTAGGAAGTGTTTCGTCTTTAAAGTTTAATTTGAATATTTTAAGCCTGTAAAAGATATATGTTATCGCAAATGAGAGGAGTAAAATGCCGGAAATAAGATAGGGAAGGGGATAAGACTCATTAATGTTGTGAATTACCTCGTAAGTATAAATGAGGTAATCTACGGCAATGAAATTGAATCTGCTTTCGAACTCCTGCCAGAAGGTAATTTCGGCAAAGAATGAAAATAGCGTAAGGAGTACAAAGAGGAGGAAGGCTCCAATGGTCAAACCCTGGTTCCATCTTTTCTGGTATAGCCAATTGGGAATGATGAGTAGATACAGCGCGTAAAATGAAGTGATGATCAAAGCTGTTCCTAAATCAAAAAAGAGACCTACCGAATAACATTTTAGAATTTCAAAGGCGCTAAAATCTGTATGTTGCGCCGAGGCAATAAGAAGAATGGTACGAATGATGAAGGAAAATAACAGGAAATAGGCGATAAATCCAAACAGGATGGAATACCTGCTCTTACGTATGTTGATCATTTATATTGATTAGTTTACGCAAGATAGCTTTTGATTCTGAAGAAATCCTGAAGTTTCAAAATGGCTTAAAAACGATAGGCCTTCTGATCATCAGAAAGCCTTATTCATTTGTGTGTTTTAATGATTAGTTATTTGATGCGATTTCTTTTTCTACCGCTTTGATTTCAACAGCACTCATATTTGTTTTTAAGGCTGCAAATTTATCCATGGTTAATTTTTGCTCTTTGCCCATTACCAAAGTATGGTTGTCGGTAGAGCCACTTAATTTTAAGTCAGCCTGATCTTCAATCACGGTGTATAAACCTTCTGTAGTTGTATTAATCTCTGCATGTGCATTTCCTTTTAAGAATATTTGAAGATATTGAGAATTCAATTTTCCTTCGGTTTTAACTACTGCATTTCCGTTTGCCTGAATTCTATAAATATTGTCTAGATAAATGATTACTTTGGCAGTTGTTTCGCTTGTAGAGGTTACGCGGAGCATATCACCCTCCTGTATAATTTTGGCCGTGCCTGCATTATCATCTGTGTAGGCCACGCCTGTTGCAGGTCTTTGGATCAAAGTAACTTCAACATTCCCACCGATGGATATTTTTTTGAAGCCTTTAACTGCTGAGATGGATAGCGGCGTAACTGTTGATGCAGAAACAGTGGTTGAACTTACAGCTACAGATAAAACGATTGCTGTTAATGAAGTTGCAATTAGGGTTTTGATGGAAGTTTTCATAATGTCTTTATTTAATAATTAAATGTTAATTAATTGTTATTTAATCGTTTAGGGTATTTTGTTTTTGTTTTGTAGATAAGACGCAGCTACATCAAAAACGTTGCAGGCACTTCTGTACTTTTATACCACATAGGAGAAATTCTCGACCAACAGGCCTTAATTGAAGACGAAATCAGAAAACTTTTTTTGACGCAATGTAAAATCTCTCGAAATTGCCTGATGAATTATTCTTTTTCTTATCTTTAAGCCATAATATTCTCAATATTTATATGAAGAAAAAGGTTGTGCTTGTGCAGGACAATAAAGAAATCCTTGAAATAATGGACCAGGTATTGGAGGAAGAGGGGTTTGATGTTACGGCATCATTAACAACTGATCCTGTAGACCGGATAGATGAGATTGAGCCAGACGTAGTGATTGTGGATGATCACATTAAAGGTGAAAAGAGAGGATCAGAAGTAATTAAGGAATTAAAATCTGATCCTGAAACCGAAGATGTATCTGCAGTACTGACTTCTACATCCAATAAATTGCCTCAGCAAGCCGAAGAGTGCAAGGCAGATGATTATATTGAGAAACCATTTGATATCGATCACATGATAGAAGTGGTAAAGAAAAACAGCTGATTACCTGTTTAAAGTTGGTTCATAGGTATCTGTATTTACCATCGCCTTAAGTTCATGCAAAATCTGATATAAGCCAAAATTAGTACGGTTTACATAAATAAAATGTTTAACACCCCTGGCTTGCTTAAATTCAGGCATTTTTGAAATCTTCTCGCCATAAATATATAGTTGCTCGAAAAATTCAGTTTTGCTAAAGTCAAAAACCTTGCTGATATAGGGTTTAGCAAAGAGACTAATCATTTCCTTATAAGCCTTATAATAAAATTCCACCTGATCATCAGTATCATCATGGTGAATCATATCAAGCTTTCTGAAAGCATCAATCGTTTTTGCCTTATCGTTAATCACATCCGTAGAGATTAGGGAGAAAAACGGATAATAGAAATCGTTTGGTAGCTCTTTAATACAGCCAAAATCTATCACGCCTAAATCTTCGTTCGGCGTAATCATAAAGTTTCCCGGATGTGGATCGGCATGAACAGCCCTTAATTCATGTTGCTGGAAATTATAAAAATCCCATAGTGCCTGGCCAATTTTATTTCTTAACTCCTGACTTGGATTGGTTTTTAAAAATTCTTTTAAGTGTAACCCATCCAGCCAATCCATGGTGATAATGCGCTTTCCAGATAGTTCCGGATAGTATTTTGGGAAAACCACATGATCCAGGTTTTTACAGTCTTCAGAAAACTGGATCGACCTTCTTACTTCTAATTCATAATCCGTTTCTTCCAGTAAACGTTCTTCAACCTCTTTGATATAGATGTTAAGTTCGCGTTCTGACATACCCAGCAAACGAAACGCGAAAGGTTTCACCAGTTTTAAATCTGATGAAATACTATCTCCTACACCTGGATATTGGATTTTTACCGCGAGCTTTTTACCGTTCAGCGTAGCCTGATGCACCTGTCCGATAGATGCCGCATTACTGGATGAAAGATTGAAGGTATCGTAAATCTGTTCTGGCGTTTTACCAAAATTCTTGGTAAATGTACGTACAATGAGTGGCCCGGAAAGGGGAGGTGCATTGTATTGCGATTGCGTAAACTTATCTACGTAAGATTTTGGCAGGATATTTTTATCCATGCTCAACATCTGCGCAATTTTTAACGCACTGCCTTTAAGTTCACTTAATGATTTATAAATATCTGTTGCATTATCCTCGTTTAACTGATCGCGATCCATACCGGGATTGAACAATTTCTTAGAATAATGCTTAATATAATTTCCGCCGATCTGAAACCCTGTTTTTACAAATTTAGCTGACCGCTCTACTTTTGTTGTTGGAATACTCTGTTGTGTCTTCATCAATGATTAAAACCCCATTTTCTCTTTAAACTTTCCATTTCTTGATAAGAACTTTCCATAATCAATCAGGTTATCAATGGGCGAATGCTGGAAAAGATCAAACGTTACATTAATACCTTTTTCTATCGCCTCATCACTTTTTTCGAAGCCATCACTGTTATCATTAATCCAGAAGTTTACAATGAATGCAAATTGAATCCAAAGTGCATCTTTATAACGTTTGGTTAAAAACTTTCGTTCTGCCAGTTCACCTGTTTCTAAACCATCATCGATAATTTCTTGTGCAAAATTTTCGAAAATTGGTTTAACGCCGGAAAGCACGTCCGGTGTAGAAAACTTTCCACTATTATTCTTTAAACTATAGATGACAAAACTGCGCTGGTTCTTTAAATTTTCCAGGTAACTATAAAAGAAAGAAAGCATTTTTTCGCGGGAAGTATATTGAAGCCAAACTTCCTGTTCCTTAATTTTAGTAATGGTATCGAAAGTGAGCTCAAACCAAATCGCTTTTTCTATACTTTCGAAAGAAGCATGAAACTGATAAAAGTCGGCCTCCGTAATTTTTAGTTTTTTCACGAAACTATATACCGTTTTCGGCTTTTCATTATTGGTTAAAACATAGTCAATGTATGCTTGTCTAATTTGCTGAGCAGTTGCCATAATTCGTGTTTATTTACAATTATAACGTTTTAATGATTCCCTTGTTTTTGGAGAGCCATAATTGTCAATCATTAATTTGTAATAAATGCTTTCAAAATATTTGAAAGTTAGTTTTTAGCTAATTAATTTAGTTAATGGTCTGCTTTTGTGGAAATCTATTTTTAGCTTTTAGCTAAGAATATTAGTATAATTGTAAACTTCTTTTAAAACTTAATTTTATGATTCAGCTCGACGATTTTTTATATGGAAAAACGGAATTTCCGAAAGTGTTTGCAGCGCTTCTGGAAACGGATGCCTTGAAACGTTTAGCAGGCGTTCACCAGAGTGGCGCAATTTTTTTAGTTAATCCAGATATCTGCCATTCGCGTTTAGAACATATGATAGGCGTTGCCATGCTGATTAAAAAGTTAGGTGGCACAGTTCTGGAGCAGATCGCAGGTTTATTACATGATGTTTCGCACACCGCGTTCTCGCATGTGGGCGATTATGTATTTGATCATGTGGAGGAAGATTATCATGAGAAGGTTTTTGCAGAAATCATCTATAACTCACAAATTCCTGATGTGTTAATGAAATATGGTTTCAGCGTAGATGAGATCCTCTATGGTACTTTCAGTATTTTGGAGCAGCCAATGCCATTCCTTTGTGCAGATCGTTTGGATTATACCTTACGAGACGGGATTCATGGTGGGGTAATTTCGAGGCAACGGGCTAAACAATTCCTGAATGCTGTGGTGTTGAGCGATGGTAAAATCGCCGTTAATCAGGATCTTGAAGCCATCTGGATCAATGAGGCATTTGAAAAACTAATCAATGAAGTATTTATGCTTCCCGTGCATTTATATGCTAACGGGAAAATGGCCGAACTTATTAAATTATTCATCAGTAAAGGATTGCTCACTGAAGGTGATATGTTTAAAACGGATACGCTGTTACTCAATAAAATAAGAACAAATTATGAGGGCTACGAAGCGATAAAATCGATTAAACAATTGCGGGGTTTTGATGAATATATTCGTCATGGTAAATTACCCCAAATCAAAAACAGAACCTTAAAGGTTCTTCCGGTATAGATTAACTTAATTGCATTTAGAAAACGTTTTCTTTTTATTTTAACGTATATTGTTTAAAAATTACATATGTCGGCTATAGAGATCATTTTAATTGGAGTGGTAATCTTACTTATTTTTGGAGGAAAGAAGATTCCTGAACTTATGCGTGGGATAGGAAGAAGCGTTAAGGAATTTAAAGAAGCAAAAGACCAACCGATCAAGAAATAACGCTTCCGGTAAAACTTTCCATTCTTCATCGTGTTTATTTTAAAATTAAGCCACGATGGAAAGTCAAAAACAAGATCAGGAAGAATCTAAATCAGCATTTATTAAAAAATCAGAAGAAAATCCTGCTGAGGGTTTGAATGATTGGAATGATCGTTTAGATGAAAATCTAGAACCTCAAAAACATGGTGATACTGAAGCTGATGAACGTGCTAAAGATTTTTCCGATCAGGTTGGCAGCGGCGACCAGTCTGATCAATCCCGTGACTGAATAGTGCTGTTTTAATATCCCAGGGTTTCTTAAATTCGCCCCTTTATCACCTTTAAAGTTAATGCATTAAATTTTGTAAACTGATCACCTTTGCGTCTGATAAATAGTATATTGCATTTCTATTTAGCCAGCAAATGTACAGCGGTTCTCTATTATTTTATAAGCATGAGTAAGGGTTTGACGCTGGCTCTTATTTTATGGCTATCTCTTCCTTTTTTAGCCAAGTCTCAAAATGTCTCCAATGAAGGAACAGATTTTTGGGCCGTTTTTCCAACGCACGTTCAAAGTGGGGATGCAATTGCAAATTTAAATGTTTTCGTTACTTCCAAGTATGATACTGAAGTTACGGTTACCTGCGGCATCTTTAATTCTGGCCCTGTTAATATTCCTGCCAATACTTCTGTAGAAATTCCCATAGACCGTGCGGCTTCTTACGTAGATGTTACAGACACCAAATTAATTAATCGGGGAATACATATCGTAGTTACTCCTGGGAAACCAAAAGTTTCTGCTTATGCTCATATTTACGCCGGAAATCGTTCAGCTGCATCATTAATTTTGCCCTTTGTAGCTTTAGGACAGAAATACTTTTCGGTAAATTTTACACAAAGCACAGACAATTCCAATAATCCAGGCCAAAATTATTTGGCTATCGTGGCCGTTTCTGATCATACACAATTGAAGCTTAAAAAGAAAGATGGTTCGGAGATAGATCTTCCCGAACTGAATGAAGGAGATGTTTATGAATATACGGATGGTGGAAGCGATTTAACCGGCGTCTCAGTTTACGTAGATCCTTCATCAGCTGCATCATGTAACCGATTTGCAGCCTTTTCGGGTTCGTCTAATATCAGTATTGCAGATTGTTCCCCGCGAGTAATAAGTTCCGACCCACTCTATCAGCAACTTTATCCTATATCAAGTTTAGGTAAATCATACGGTATAATTCCCTTTTCAGGACAGTCTTATCTGTATCGGGCGATAGCAGTAGAGCCAAATACGAAGATCTATCAGGATGGCGTTTTGGTAGGAACGTTATTGAATGCGGGGGATTTCTATTCTTCAACAAGATTAAACAGTTCGGCATTTATTACCGCTGATAAAAATATCATGCTGAGTCAATATATGTATAGTGTAGGCTGTGCATCAAGCACTGGTGGAGCAGCAGCATTTGGAGATCCGGATATGGTATTACTCAATCCTATTGAGTTCATCGTAAATAATATCACCATTTTTTCTTCTGATAAACAGCGCATCAGTCAGAAATTTCTAAATATTTTGATCAAAACAAATAAAACGTCTTCCTTTAAAATTAATGGAACTGCTCCTTCAGTTACCTGGATACCTTTAACAGGAAATCAGCTGTATTCTTTTGCGCAAATCCCGATTTCTGCCAATAGCTTATCCTTAACTGCAGATGAAGGATTCAATGCCATTGCCTATGGGTATGGCACCACTGAGTCATATGCTTATTCAGCAGGAACTAATCTGGCCGCTAATAACTTTTTAACGGTGGTAAATACCAGCAACAATAATGAAAGTGCTAACGGCTGTGTTGGTGTGTTGTCTAAGTTTAAAATTACACTGCCATATCAACCTAACGCAATTGCATGGAGCTTAGACGGAGCTACGCCCGTATCACATTTGGAACTTTTAGAACAAAAGCCGCTGGCTGATGGGAATTTTCAGTATGTATATAATTCACCTTTTGAACTGGCTTATGCAGGCAGCGGAACGCACACTATTGATTTACAGGCAAATCCACCTACCAATGCTACCTGCACAATTATAGACCCGAATCTTACCTATATTTTTAATGTTTACAACCTGCCGATAGCTGATTTTGAGATTAATGCCATGGCAGCCTGTGTTACCCGTGATTTGGACTTTACCAGTAAGGCAGATCCAAATGGGCTGGTCGTTTCTAATTGGGCATGGGATTTTGGTGATGGATCTGCCATCGTAGATGAGAAAGATCCTAAGCATACATATGCTGCAGAAGGTGACTATATCATTAAACTATTGGTGAAGTCTGCCGATGGTTGTTGGTCGGATATTGCTGCAACGAAAACGGTTCGTGTAAATCCTTTACCTGTAACCCGATTTGCGGTGGCGCACCCAGTCAGTTGTATCAATACCGATATTCTATTTACCGATCAGTCTACCATCAGCACTGCATTGAATGCATCATCGAAAATTGTAAAATGGGAATGGGATTTTGGTGATGGCCTACCTCCGGAAGTACGTTTATCAAAAACGCCCTTTACCCATCGGTTTCCCACAATAGGAGGCTTTTTAGTAAAGCTAACCACAACATCCGATCTTGGTTGCTCAACCACATCGGCTGTGGAAACGATTACGATTAATGCGTTACCTATCGCGGACTTTATCATGCCTGCAGTATGTTTTGAAGATCGTGTGGCTACTTTTATCAACCAATCGATAAATCTGGATCATGCAGCCAATGGGTTAACTTATGAATGGAATTTTGGTGACAATACTTCTGCTAGTAATACTTCCTTCACGTCAAATGGATCGCATTCATACTCAACTCCCGGCGTTTACCAGGTAACTTTGAAGGTCAGAAATCAGAATGGTTGTGAAGTTTCAACAACAAAGTCTTTCACGTTAAACGGGCAGGTAAAAACTGCAGATTTTGCTGTTCAGAATGAAAATAATCTTTGTAACGGCACTGATGTGATGATCAATAACCGCTCCACTGCTTTTAGCGGTCAGATTACAAAAATTGAAGTTTACAAAAACTTCTTATCTGAGCCTGACAGTAAAATCACGATTGAAAACCCGACAGCTGACAACATTATCCTAAACTACGATGGACTGGATAAAACTGTCGATCATGTCATTACCATCAAGCTGATTGCCTACACGGGTACAGTGTGTTCTAAAGAAGTTTCTAAAACAATTACGTTAAGAGCTGCTCCGGTATTATTGGTTGATGAGATTGCACCTGTATGTGAGAATGACGGGAATGTTGTTATCAATCAGTTTCACGAAACCTCCGGTATAGCTGGCGATGGTGGCGTTTACTCAAGTGACGGAGCAGGGCTTAATGTTAACGGCACTTTTAACCCGAAACAGGCAGGCGTGGGGCTGCACAACATTACTTATACGTTTATTGCAAATAATGGCTGTTCCTCATCCGTTACCAGCAGCATTTTGGTAAATGAGTCTCCTCGTGCAGTTACCGAATCTGTCATTTTCGTTTTGGCAGGTGGAGAAATCAAACTTCCTGCTGTTGCGAATGGGGAAAACTTAACTTATCAGTGGAGCCCGGCAGAGGGTTTAAGTAATGATCATATGCTAACTCCTGTGGCTAAGCCAGATGAGGATACCGAATATACTTTAACTGTTACCGCAAATCCAAGTGGTTGCAAAACCACCACAAAAGTATTGGTTAAGGTACTGCAGGCTATCGTACCTCCGAACTCCTTCACACCAAATGGCGACAATGTAAATGATGTTTGGAACATCAAATATATAGAAAGCTATCCCCGGGCAACTGTCGAAATTTTTAACAGATATGGAAATAAAGTTTTCGCCAGCAACGGCTATCAAAATCCTTTTGATGGTAATTTTCATAATGAGCCGCTCCCTGTTGGTGTTTACTATTATGTTATTAACCCCCGGAATGGAAGAAAAACGATTTCTGGTCCGCTCACTATAATCAGATAAATCAATTGAAAAAATGTCTACTCATGTTCCTGTTGTTATTATCAATCCAGGTTTTTTCACAGCAAAAGCCACAGTACACACAATATATTTTTAATCAATATTTATTAAATCCGGCACTTTCCGGAATTGAAAATTACATCGATTTCAAGGGTGGTTACAGGAAGCAGTGGGCGGGAATAGCAGATGCACCGCAAACAACTTTTGTTTCTGCAAACTGGGCCTTAGGCAATCAACAATTATGGAGCAATGCGTTAACTTCTTTTCCAGAGCAAACCGGAAACCCGATGGATCGCAATTATATGCAGAATTATATGTCCTCACCGTCGCATCACGGCATGGGGGTTACAGCTGTTTTAGATAAGACTGGTCCTTTGAAAAGAATAGATGCCAATATTACCTACGCTTATCACATCCAGCTGAGCAATAATTTCAATTTATCTGCCGGGGTTGCTGCGGGTATTTCGAGTATTTCTTTAGATGTAAATGCATTAACTTTTGATACGCAATATGATCCTGCACTTTCTAGAGCCTTGGTTAATCAAATAAAACCTGACTTAAGCCTTGGACTATGGCTTTACGGTGCCAGGGTTTTTGCTGGTATTTCTGCTCAACAAATCTTACCGCAAAAGCTAAGTTTTTCTGCAGATAACCGGTACAGTCAGGGAAAAGAGGTTCCACATTTTTTCGCGACAGCAGGCTATAAGTTCTTTGTAGATACTGAAATTGCCGTAATTCCATCGGTGATGGTAAAATACGTTCAGCCTGCGCCTACTTCAATAGATTTAAATATTAAAGTAGCATTTAAAGATAAGGTTTGGCTTGGCGGAAGCTATAGGAAAAACGATTCCTTCTCAGCGTTAGCAGGTTTTAATGTTGGCAAAATGGTTAACCTGACTTACGCATATGATTTCACTACCTCTGAGTTGAACCAGGTAAGCAACGGCAGCCACGAAATTGTTTTAGGCATACTGCTTAACAATATTTATAAAGTGCCTTCCTATATTAAAATGTGGTAGTGTAGTTGGTTGGGGAATGGGTGGTTGGTGAGTAGGTGATTGGTTGTTTAGTGAATGAACATCGCTAGTCGGCTTTGTCATACCAAACAACTAAACAACTAGAAAACCAAAAAACTAAACCCCAAAAAACCAATTACAATTCTTTCCGCAACCTTGCAACCGGAATGTTCATTTGCTCACGGTATTTCGCAACGGTTCTTCTGGCAATATTATAACCGCGTTCTTTAAGAATTTCGGTTAGTTTTTCATCTGCTAAAGGCTTACGTTTATCTTCATTTCCGATACAATCTTCGAGAATTTTTTTAACTTCTTTATTGGATACCTCTTCACCGTTTTCTGTTTGAATGGCCTCAGAAAAGAATGATTTCAATAAATAAGTACCAAATTCCGTTTGCACGTATTTAGAGTTTGCCACCCTGGAAACAGTAGAGATATCCATATCGATTTTATCGGCGATATCTTTAAGAATCATCGGGCGCATTTTGCGTTCATCAGCAGTTAAGAAGTATTCGTACTGATAGTGCATAATGGCATTCATGGTTTTAAGCAATGTTTGTTGCCTTTGCTTAATGGCATCAATAAACCATTTGGCTGAATCTAACTTTTGCTTCACAAACTGAACAGCTTCCTTAAGTTTTTTGTCTTTTGAAGATGCCTTATCATAATGCTCGAACATTTCCTGGTAAGAGCGGCTTACCTTCAGCTCAGGTGCATTTTTTGAATTTAAAGTTAAGATCAGAATGCCATCATTGTTGCTGATGTGAAAATCAGGAATAATCTGCATCTGTTTGGTGGTTACCTGGTTGGCATCACCTGGCTTAGGGTTAAGACGAAGGATCTCATTCACAACTTCTTTTAATTCTTCACTATCCAGGCCAAGGCTTTTTTCGAGTTTATCGTAATGTTTACGGGTAAATTCATCAAGATAGTTCTCCACCACGTTCATGGCCTTAACGATAATCGGGTTATTTGGATCTTTTCTTTTAAGTTGAATGAGCAAACACTCTTTTAAATCTCTGGCGCCAATGCCCGGAGGATCAAAGCTTTGAATCAGTTTCAACATTTCCAAAACATCTTCTTCCTCTACCATTACATTTTGAGAAAATGCCAGATCATCAATCATAGAACCAAGCGGACGGCGTAAATAACCATCATCATCCAAACTCCCAATAATCTGTTTCCCGATAATAAAATCCTGATCTGAAAGCGGAACTAAATCCAGTTGCTCCTGCAAGCTTTCAAAAAAAGTGCTTTCTATTGCAATAGGGGTTTCTTTTTTTTCTTCATCATCATCACCATTATTGTAGTTGGTGCTGTAATCGTTGGTGCTATCATCCTGCAAATAGTCATCCACATTAAACTCGTCCATGCTATTATCTTCCTTTGGACCTTCAAATTCTTCGGGGCCATCGTTCAGATCGTCATATTCTCCCTTTGGCTCTTCCTGAGTCATTAAGCTGGGATCTTCCAATGCAGGGTTTTCCTCGAGTTCTTCTTTAATTCTGGTATCTAAAGCAACAGTTGGCACTTGCAACAATTTTATAAATTGGATTTGTTGCGGTGATAACTTCTGTAGTAATTTTTGTTGTAGATGTTGCTTTAGCATATTATATATTAGAATGGCGACAAAAATAAACAAATCCTTCAGATATTTTATGGAATTACTTCCAAATGCCTTTCGTTTGCTTATTTAATTATCGCTAAACGTTTGTATTGAGTTTAATGTTTGTTACTTTAGTGATTAAATAAACTAAACATACTTATGGGCTTTGTAAAAGAATTCAAAGATTTTGCAGTTAAGGGAAATGTTCTCGATTTAGCTGTTGGTGTAATTATTGGTGCTGCGTTCGGGAAGATTGTAAGCTCGTTAGTAGAAGATATTATTACTCCAGCGGTATTAGGTCCGGCGTTAAAAGCTGCAGGTTTGGAAGATTTAAGCAAACTCACCATCGCTGGCACAGCAATAAAGTACGGTAATTTCCTTTCGCAGGTAATTTCCTTTATCATTGTTGCCCTGGTTTTGTTCATGATCATCAAAGCCGTAAACAACTTGAAGAAAAAGGAAGCCGTTGCACCTGCCGCACCGCCGGTTCCTACTAAAGAAGAAATTTTGTTAGCAGAGATCAGAGATTTGCTAAAAGCGAAAGCATAAATAAGAGTACTGTTATTTGCCTGCTTTAACCGCTGGATCAGCAATGATGATATAATCCCCAAGATTCGAAAATTTAATCCAATCTGGTTTTTCAAAACTTTCATCAGCGAAAGCTGAGATGTTAAGGATTTTAAGTTTTGGTGAGTACTGTTGAAGTTTGGCTAGTGTCCCCAGCTTTTCATCGCTGTGAAACCTGCCGTTCAAATGAAGGATTTTTATCCCTTTATTTGCCTGTGTAAACTTTGAAATAGACCAGGCCATTGTTGCATCCCAGAAATTTTGCGTTTGATAAACTTTCAGTGTTCCCATGCCATGGCCGCCCAGTAAACCAGTAAATTTTTCATGATACCTGCCCGTGGCTGTGTCAATTGGCAACGGCGGTAAAAAACTTAATGATGTTTTTGGAAAGTTCTTCAGCGTGTTTAAACCATTTTTAGTCACGGCATTACTGTATCGTGCGGCCGCATTTGCCGCAATTACCTGGAGTTTATTGTTTTTTGAATATTCAACCAAAGGTCTATAGTCATTATAGTTCTCCCAGGCCCTGCTTTCTTTTAAGAAATTCTTTTCGGAAATTACATCTGCTAAATATTCATTTACCACTGGCTGAATATCGGTATGAAACATTTCCATACTAAGTGCTATGTGCTGAGGATAAGCCTGTTTAAGTTTTTGAAAAATTTCTGTTTCAAGGGCGTGACCGATGGAGTCGTTATGTTCTTCGCCAAAAAACAGCACATCTGCATCTTTCATATCAGCAATAATGTTATCAATAGAGATCTCCTTCTGTTTTTTAACATCGTAAATTTTGTATTGATTAAAAGTGTTCTGGGCTTTCACGCCAATGGCTACAATTATCGCTATTGCCAGCAGGAAATATTTCATGGCCTTAAATTAGGAAATATTTTTCACCGACAAAATTCAGCTGTTCACCGCTGTTTTGCCTTTTTCTGTAGAGAACACCTATTTAAGCCTATAATTTGTAAACATCTTTACTTATTAAAATACTGTAACACATGGATAATATCAATCATAACGACAATAATCAAATCAAAAACTCGGGCAAGGCTTTGGGTGGTTTGGTGATCGTCATCATCGGACTCGCTTTTTTATTAAATAATCTGGGGCTTGATATTCCCAACTGGATCTTCAGCTTCTGGAGCTTACTCATCGTATTGGGGATTTTTATCGGCGTGCGCCGTAATTTCAAAGGTATAGGTTGGCTGATTTTGGTATTGATCGGAAGCTATAATACCATAGATCGGATGGGCTTCGATTTTGACTTATCAAAATATGCACTGGGAGTGGGATTAATGATTCTTGGAGGCTTTTTGATTATCAGGTCGAATGGGAGCACTGGCATCAAAATGAAGAAAAAGATGAAAGATCGATTTAAGGATCAACAGGCAACCACTGCTGATGGAATTGAATTTAAAGCAGCTGATAAGGGCACTTTCGATAACGATATTATTGATGTAGTAGCTGTTTTCGGTGGCAATACGCAAACCGTCTATTCTAAAAACTTTAAAGGTGGAGATATTTCAGCTGTATTTGGCGGTGCAGATATCATTATGACGCAGGCTGATTTCACTGAAACGGCAAGTCTGGATGTAACTGCCATTTTCGGGGGTATTAAGCTCATTGTTCCACATCACTGGGCTATAAAATCAAACGTTACCGCAATATTTGGAAGTGTAGAAGATAAACGATCACACCTTACTCCAGGAGAAATTCAGAAAACTTTAATTTTAGAGGGGACTGCAATGTTTGGCGGGATTGAAATTAAAAGCTTTTAAGCAAAGTTGATCCATTTATAAAAGCATTGCCAGAGAAAACCAACCTGTAAATTTTAAAATAGTATACAGGTTAACAGGAGTAAATTAACTAGTATTTAGTGCCAATTGAACCAAATCAAATTATATCTAAACTAAACCACCTTGACAACTAGACCACTATCTATCCCCCAGATACAAAGGATCTCGCTTAGCTTTGCTGTAGCATGGATAATACTGTGCGCCATAGGGTTGCATTTCGTTATCAATTTTTCCTGGATAATCGCCTTTACGGATAGTCTTGTAAATAATGTGTTGCTAGCTGCGGCATGTATAGGCATCAGTAATATGCTGGGGTATTATCAGCCGAAGAACGAGAGAATTTTATATGTGCTCATCGTTACCCTCGCCTTAACATTTGTAATTATTTACATGGCTAAATACGTGATGCTTTACGTTTTTGCTGATTTTAAGGAATATCAGGATTTTTATAACTTCTCTTTTGCATTTCGAGGGCTCATTTCTTTTATGTGCTTGGGCTGGTGTGCACTGGCGAATATATTATGGTATAGGTTAGAAGAACAAACTGAAACGCATGAACGACTTTCTGCTGCAAAGGGTTTAGCTAAAGAAGCAGAATTAAATAAATTAAGGCACCAGCTACAGCCACATTTTCTCTTTAATAGTTTGAATTCTGTGTTTGCACTGACTATGATTAATCCGAAAGAAGCCGGTGTAATGATTACCAAACTGGCTTCGTTTTTACGGGGAACGCTAAAGCGGGACGATGAATTATGGGTTACGGTGGAAGAAGAAATGGAATATATTCAGCTTTATCTGGATATTGAGAAAGTTCGATTCAGCCACAGGTTAAATATTGAGGTAAATGTGGCAGAAGAAACGCTTAAGCTCTGCCTGCCTGGTACTTTACTCCAGCCAATAGTAGAAAACGCCATAAAATTTGGCCTTTATAATACCTCTGCAGGCATTACCATCAAAGTTGATGTTACCTATGCGCATAATCTGCTGTTATTAAGGGTAGAAAATCCTTTTGATCCGGAAATGAAAGCGGCCGGCGGAACAGGTTTCGGGTTGGGTGCGATAAAACGAAGGCTTTACCTCTTATTTGCGAATCCACACTTGTTACAAACAGAAATTGAGACAAATAATTTATATATTACGACCTTAAAAATCCCACAAAAAAATGATCAGAACGATTCTCATTGATGACGAACCTTTAGCCAGAGATATTGTTAGATTTTACCTAAGCGATCATCCTGAAATAGAAGTTATTGCCGAGTGTTGTGATGGTTTTGAGGGATTGAAAGCTATTACGCTACACAAACCCGACCTTATTTTTCTCGACATTCAAATGCCTAAAATAAGTGGCTTTGAAATGCTGGAGCTGGTGGATGATAAGCCTGCTGTGATTTTTACAACTGCTTTTGATGAATACGCCATTAAGGCTTTTGAAGTAAACGCTGTAGATTATCTGTTAAAACCCATTGATAAACCAAGATTCGATGCCGCAATTAAAAAACTCTCCGGAAGATTAAATCCGCAGGGCAACACAGAAGCGGTATTGGATGCAGCGGCATTAAGTCCGGCGCAGAACAATAGGGTAGTGGTAAAAAAAGATGGTGTTATAAAGATCATTCCAACAGCAGATATCAACTACCTCGAGGCTGATGATGACTATGTGAAGTTAAATACGGTAGATGGTATTTTCCATAAGAATAAAACGATGGTCTATTTTGAACAGACTTTAGATTCAACTCAATTTATCCGGATCCACCGTTCTTATATTATCAATCTGGCCCAGGTAACCAAGATCGAATTGAAAGAAAAGGATAGCTACGTGGTTTTATTAAAATCAGATATCTGGTTGCCGGTAAGCAAAACCGGTTACCTCAAACTAAAAACAGCATTAGGCTTATAAAGATCTCATCAGTATTTGCGCTGCTCAATAACTATTGATCAGGACGCAAATCTGTATCTCAAATCTTAGCCGGATTTGTTTTAAAAGAAGAAATTGCATTGATTATTCCTGATTTTAAGCAGAATTATTATATTTGCATACTAAAAAAAAATAAAAAGTAAACACTCTTGCATTTGTAGAGAAATCACTTTATATTTGCACCTCTTAATTTTGAAATTAATAAGATAATATACAGTCATGAAAAGAACATACCAACCTTCGCAAAGAAAGAGAAGAAACAAACACGGCTTCCGCGAAAGAATGGCAACAGCTAACGGCAGACGAGTATTAGCATCACGTCGTGCTAAAGGAAGAAAAAGATTAACAGTTTCTGACGAACGCAAGCATAAAGCATAATTTTTGATTGCTTTTCCGGAATCGGAATCGGCAGAGCAGAATCTGCAATTATCAATCAAAAATATATGTACACATTCAGAAAAGAAGAACGGTTATGCAGCAGAAAACATTTAGATCTGCTGTTCAAAAACGGTTCTTCTTTTTTATTATACCCATTTCGCATTTCTTATCTTTTTATTGATGAACCCGCCAGTGTTCCAGCTCAGGTAGTAATCAATGTCCCAAAAAAACGATATAAGCGAGCAGTAGATCGTAATCTGCTTAAGCGTCGCATTCGCGAAGCCTACCGCTTAAACAAACAAGAAGAATTTTATAATCAGCTAGGAACCGATAGGGGATTTTTACTTTTCTCGATCCAGTTTGTCGGAAAAAAGAAATACGAATTCAGCTTCATCCAGAAGAAATTAGTCGCTACTTTTAAGCGTTTCCAAACCTTAATTCAGCCTAATGAAGTTCATCAATAAGTTTTTCGGCTGGTTTTTTTTAGGCTTGATCAGGATATATCAATATGCCATTTCTCCAATGCTGGGCGCCAATTGCAGGTTTACACCTACGTGTTCGCAATATGGAATTGAAGCCATTCGTAAATATGGTCCTTTTAAAGGTGGCTGGATGGCTTTAAAACGGATTGGCCGCTGCCATCCCTGGGGTAAACATGGACACGACCCAGTACCTTAAAGGAGTTCATTAGTCATTAGTTCAGTTGTTTATTAGTTAAGTAACTCAAATACTCCCGACTCCGAACTCTTGACTCCCAACTCCCAACTTAATACCTTCCATTTTACTATTTTTAATACCTTTGCCTCATGGCTAAAATACTTCAAATAGAAACTGCTACGCAGGTTTGTTCCGTTGCTTTATCAATTGATGGAAAGACTATCGCCATTAAAGAAGAGCGTGGTCAGAATATCCATGCCAGTCATGTTACACTTTTTATTGATGAGGTACTTAAAGCAGCTGGATTAACCTATCAGGAGCTAGATGCAGTTGCAGTAAGCAAAGGCCCCGGATCATATACAGGCTTAAGAATAGGTGTTTCTACTGCCAAAGGCTTATGTTATGCCCTGGAAAAACCATTAATAGCTATTGAAACACTGGAAATGATGGCTGCTGGATTTCAAATTGAAAATCCTGCATACAACGGTTTAATCTGTCCGATGATTGATGCGAGAAGAATGGAGGTTTATACTGCTGTATTTAATTCTTCATTAGAAATTATGGAGCCTACTTCAGCAAAAATTATTGATGAAACCAGCTTTACTGATTTATTGGCCCAAAATAAAATTACCTTTTTAGGTGATGGAGCAATGAAATGTGCAGAAACCCTTAATCATCCAAATGCTGACTTTACTAATCAGAATTTCAATGCTGCCCGTTATATGTCTGCCTTAGCCGACCAGGCTTTTAATCAAGGCCATTTTGAAGATGTGGCTTACTTCGAACCCTTCTACTTAAAAGATTTTGTAGTTACCCAACCCAAAAAGAAAGTCTGATTATCTTCTTTTGAAAATCGAGAACAGGTTTTTAAAAAAGCTTCCTTCTTGCTGATCATTAATCCCGGGCATGGTATCGCTAAATTGAGGATGGTTAACAATGTCTCCAAATTTTATTCCTATACCCATATAAAATGATGCACCATTAGGACCGCTACCACGATCTGGTGTTTTACTGTAAATTCCACGGGCATAACTAACACTTTTATACAGGTTATCTGAGCCACCGAATATTTCAAAGTTTGGTGTCTGGTATTTTCCTTGTAAACCCACCATAAAAATGTTGTTGAAATTATAAAGTGGAGTAACACTTGCAGCGAGGTTTCTATAGATAAATGTGTTGACCAATGCTACATCTCCGCCTTTGTAAAAGAGGTTCTTTGATGCCACTAAAGCCGGTTTATAAAAGCCAAACTGTCTGGAAACATAGGTGTCTATTTTAGCATTTGTGGGTGCAATGAATTTGCCATTTTGGCCAGCCAGGAAAATATCTCTGATGCTTTGGTTGATGTCGACGGATTCGTCATTTAAGATAATGACTTTTGCAGGGTCGGTAATGATATTTTCCTGCGTTCCGCTTCGCCACCAGATAAATCCCAGGTCCTTCACATTTGCCATCATAAATATACCATTCTTTGTAGTATAGTTGGTGCCAAGACTTAGCGACAAGCCAGGATTTTTAAAGGTTGGGACAAAAGATCTTTTACTAATTTCTTCAGTATCTGTGAAATTAGCCTGATATGTACCATTCACACCAAGCAGCATTTGGCTACCGTCTGGTTCAATATAAAGGTTTGACTTTATAATATTCAGCTTATTATATAGAATTCCACTAAGTAAACTTGCCTTGATGCCGAAAGCAAGCCGCTTGTTATAGTTTTCTCTGTAGGTAAAGCTAAACTGGTGATAAGACTGCTGATATCCTTTATCGTTTAATATTCCATTGGTCTGTTCTACCTCGGATAACCGGTCTATATTATCAAAAATCGCCAGTGTTTCATTGGTGTAATCGATATGAGAATCTACCCTGACCTGCCAGGCCAGCCCCATCTCTTTTTGATATTTATACGATTTAAACATGCGTACTGTAGCAACATAGACATTGCTATTTAAGTAGAAGTGGTTTATTGCACCTGTTCCAAGCGTAAGTCTTCGGGTGTCGTTTACACCTTCCTGCGTTAACTTTCTTATGGCATATTCAGACTCTCCGATATTTGCTGCATTGGCACCGAAATTTGGAAGAAAAAAATTAGAAGAAAATTTACGCGAAGAATCCAACGTAAATGACTTCTGCGAAACATTTTCAAAGGCATCAAACATGGTTCTGGTTCCAAATAGTGCATATTGCTGCGCCTGGGCAAAATATACGCTACCTGATAAGAATACAATTAGTAAAAGTTTCTTCATTTAATTTAGTTTTCTGCCTTGTGTTTTATTCAACGGTTGGTTAATGAGTCTGCTACTTCCTGTTTTAAATATTTGTTTAGAAGTAAGTTAGTGATAAATTTATTTCGATCGGCGCTCATTTGATAGTAAAAAGTATCAAAAGATTTCAGGCCATTGCCTTCCTGCAAATGTCTGTAATATCGGGATAGCATCTGACTTCTGAAAATGTTATTTGAGCGTTTTAAGTTAATATAATATCCAATATTGGAAGTGCTGGAAAGCTGGTTCAAAGCATCGATATATTCAGGCTCCCGAATTAGCAGTTCATTGTTGCGGTACCGGCTTAAAAAAGACTGGATCGTACTTGCATGATTAGCCGCAATTAAATAATTATCAATAATGGTATAATATGGTTTTGCAAAATTCTTCAGGGGCTCACCGAGATAAGAGAACAGGATGTTAGCAGATTTAAAGTGTTTAATTTCATCGCTATAATCTTCGCTCACATCGAACAGCAGTTGCTTAACCTTTTCTCCATTGCTTAACGATATTGCCACCAGCTTTTCGCCTGTATTTAACTGGAAGGTTACAAATTGATTTTTTAAGTAGACAGGAAAGATCGCATTTAGATCTGTTCTGTAATTACTTTTAACCTGTTTAATTACCAAATTTGTTTGATCAGTTAATTTCTTTTGCGCTTGCCAGCTCATTAATTTTTTTTGCCAGGATTGATAATTATCGAATGCATAAAGCATATAGTTGGCTGTCTGATCTGGTAAAATATTTTGAATTTCTGTTTTTTGAACCGGTATATTTTCGAAAAGTTTCAAATAATTATCTTCTCCCTTAATTTCGGTATTCCCATTAAATAGAATTCTTTCTTTGCTAAAATTATAATTCAGGGTAGCGAAACTGTTTTGGGCTTTGAACACTGCAAATTCTCCATTAAGGCTTCCAGATATAATATTCTTAAGTAATAGTGGTGCCTGATTAAAATTAATATACAATTGCGCCAGGATATTTTTGTTCTGAATTCTTGCTTCCTTTATATAAGCTGTGAAAGGATTTTCTTTAAGCCTGATTCCTGCATCTTTTACCAGTTTGAGTGAAGTTGACAGTGTTAAAACCTGATGTTGAATGCCAACAAAAATATTCAGACTATCGTTCACTTTTGCACTGTAAATGTTGTTTTCCTGCGGTACCTGTGCCAGTAATGGTTTAAGTTTGTTTTGAAAGTTCAGCGCAGTCTGATCTGGTTTAACCTGAACAGTAATTAAGAAATTCAGGGTTTGATTGCTGTCAGGCAATAGACTGAGGTAGATTTCCTGATCCTGAATCAGGTTATTGATGATTTTATGATTAATGAAGCTTTCTTTAAGCTGTTTTAATAAATCAGTTTTTTCTTTTCCAATGGCTTGCTGTAGTAAATCCTGACCTTCAATGATTTCATAAAAACCTTTATCGTTCCGGAATGAAAACAGCAAAGCGGCATTATTGGTTGCTGACTGGAGCGCAAGGTCTTTCGTATCGTTTTCAATACCTAATTTAGAAAAATATAAATAGGACATGAATGCTACGCCTAGTAATAAAACGCTTATTAAAATTATGATTTTTCTCATCTGCTATGCAACAAATTTAATTTATTACATTGATTAGAGCGAAGTTCTTTGTCAATTTATTAATTTAGCGATTGCTTCGGGCAAAATGTACATATGAATAAACGAATAATACTTACTGCGTCTTTTTTCGGATTTGTTGCTGTTTTATTAGGCGCGTTCGGCGCACATGCCCTAAAGGCATTAGTTGATGAACCTTCACTTGAGATTTGGCAGAAAGGCGTTGATTACCAGTTTTATCATACTTTTGCACTTCTTTATTTATCAACGTTTGCCAGATATAGAAACAAGCTGATCAATATTGCTTATTTCTGTTTCACCTTTGGTATCGTCCTTTTTTCCGGGTCACTTTATTTATTGGCAACCCGCAGTATTTTACATTTAGATTTCGTAAATTTAATCGGTCCCTTAACGCCAATCGGCGGATTATTGTTTGTTTTAGGTTGGATCATGCTATTTTTTGCTGCATTTAAAGATAAATAATGGAAACTTTTGAGAACGATTTTTTTGCAGAAAGAGAAACACTTTTTGTAGAAGTGATCTTGCCTTTATCTTTAGCCAAGAATTACACTTATAGAATCCCTTTCGACTTGAATGACCAGGTAGCCATTGGCAAAAGGGTAGTGGTTCAGTTTGGAAAACATAAAATTTATGCAGCTTTAATTAGTGGTATTTCTAAAAATCCACCAACAGCATACGAAGCAAAATATATCATCGATGTTATCGATTCTGAGCCTGTTGTAAAACCAATGCAGTTGAAATTCTGGACCTGGATGACCAACTATTACATGTGTAATGAGGGTGATGTTATGACTGCTGCCTTGCCTGCCAGCTTAAAACTGGCGAGTGAGACCATTCTGATGCTTCGGGAAGATTTCAGCGACGAGATTGTACTTACGGAAAAAGAGGCCATCATTATCTCAACCCTTAAAAAACAGGAAAAACTAACCGTAAACGATGTTTCCAAGCTTTTGGGTCAGAAAACGATTTATCCTATCATTAATAATTTATTAGAAAAAGACCTGATCTTAGTGGCAGAGGAAGTGGTGCAAAAATACAAGCCGCTATTAAAATCCTTCATCCTGCTAAATGATTTTTATACAGATCAGGAGAATTTAAAGCAACTTTTTAATGTTTTGGAACGTGCACCAAAACAACTGGATGCCTTGCTGGCCTACTTAAAATTGCAAAAATTAAACCTGCCAATTGCAAAGGAGCAGTTGTTAGAAGAAAGCAATTGCGGACCAGCAGCCTTAAAAGCACTCACTGATAAGGATATTTTCATTGTGATGAAACGTCCGGTGAGTCGTTTAGCAGCAAATGATGAGGAGTTTAGTGTAAATTTCAAACTCAACGAACAGCAGGAGCAGGCACTTTCCAAAATTAATGAGCACTTTAAAGAGCGGGATGTAGTATTGCTGCATGGCGTTACGGCTTCCGGCAAAACCCAGGTATATATTAAACTGATTGAAGAAATTATTCAGCACACAGACGGTCAAGTGTTGTTTCTCTTGCCCGAAATTGCGCTGACTACCCAAATTGTAGAAAGAATAAAACGATATTTTGGAAATTCAATTGGGGTATACCATTCGAAATTTAACAATAGCGAGCGTGTAGAAATCTGGAATAAGGTTCGAACCGGAGATTTCAAAGTCATTCTAGGCGCGCGTTCGGCTGTTTTTCTTCCATTTCAAAATCTAAACCTGATTGTGGTGGATGAAGAGCACGAGCCATCTTACAAACAATATGATCCGGCACCCAGATATCAGGCCAGAGATGCTGCTATATATCTGGCACATTTACATCAGGCGAAAGTGATTTTGGGTTCCGCTACGCCATCTTTAGAGAGTTATTATAATGCCCTGCAAGGTAAATATGGTCTTGTAGAAATGAAAGAGCGATTTGGCGGAGTCCAGTTACCCAACCAACAGGTGGTAAGTATTTCTGAAGAAACGAAAAGAAAAACAATGGTTTCTTATTTTTCCAGCGTGCTGATTAAAGATATTGACCTGGCACTCTCTAAAAAAGAACAGATAGTCCTTTTCCAGAACAGAAGGGGCTATGCCACTATTCTAATCTGTGCAACCTGTGGATACACACCCAAATGTGTCAACTGTGATGTGAGTCTAACTTATCATAAAAGCAGTGGGAAATTGCATTGTCACTACTGTGGTTATCAGCAAAGCAGTGTAAACATTTGTCCGGCATGTGGTTCTGTACATGTAGAGCAAAAGGGGTTTGGTACCGAACGCATTGAAGAAGAATTGAAATTACTTTATCCGGATGTTTCTATTGCCCGCCTGGATATGGATAGTACGAGAACTAAAAATGGCTTGCAGCAAATCTTAAATGATTTTCAGGAAAAGAAAACGGACATTCTGATTGGTACACAAATGGTTGCCAAAGGATTGGATTTTGATAATTTAAATCTGATCGGCGTAATCAATGCAGATACGCTTCTAAGTTATCCTGATTTCAGGGCTTATGAAAGAAGTTATCAATTACTGGCTCAGGTTGCGGGCAGGGCCGGAAGAAGGGCAGATCAGGGTAGCGTATGTATTCAAACCTACGATGCCGGCAACCGCATTATCAAACAAGTAGTGGAGAATGACTATGAAGGGATGTATAACGACGAAATTGCAGAGCGGGAAAAGTTTTTGTATCCACCATTTTCTAGGATGATATTCCTTTACATCAAACATAAAGATTCGCATGTATTAGATCACGCAGCCTTAACATTAGCCAATATCCTGAAAGCAAAATTTGGCAAGCGTGTGCTTGGACCGGAACAGCCATTGGTAAGTAGAGTGCGAAATCTTTATATCAAGCAGATCATTATTAAAGCAGACAAACACACTGCTATACAGAAAGTTAAAGATGCTTTACGTGAAACCCTGACTCAGTTTAATGCCACAAAAGAATTTAAAGGGGTATTTATGCAGATTGATGTAGATCCGTACTAATTTTTTCCGTTCAAGCTGAATTGTAATCCAACTGAAATAGGGTTAAGCAGAAATTCCCACTTTTTGTAAGTGTTTACTGTTCTGCCTACTCCGCCTGCTTCGGTAATGTCTTGCTTTTCGTAAGAGTAATAAAAATCCAGGTTACTTTCTGCGTAGAAGTTTAACTGCGGGATGAGGTTCACTTTCAAACCAATTAAGGGTGTTAATACTAATCCATTTTTACTGGCATCAGCAGTTTGCATCACATTGCTAACCGCTGGGTTGCGTTGTGCAATTGTTCCGGTGAAACGATTAGACCGATAACCTAAATCAAAGCCAAAATAAGGTTGAATTTTTGAGTAGTTAAAGTTTTTCTCGAAACCAATTTTAAAAGAGTAATCTGTCACTTTTCCATTTGCAATCTCACAGGTAGAACAGGTGTTGTCAAACTGAGTATCATTGCGAAAATAGGAACCACTAATCCTGTAGCTAATTTGATTATCGTTAAACTTAAGCATAGCACCGTTTGCGTAGGCCTTGGTGTAATCCTGTGTGTTCGTTTGATTTAATATTTTAGGTAATTGCATTAAACTAAAAGCACGAAAGCCAATGGTATAATTATAATCAGCACCGGTTTGTGCAAACGAGGTTAAACTTATAAACAGCGCGAATAGACTAAGTAAGATTTTCTTCATATATAGTGGTACTGATTTCTTTAAGATTTGTTGATTCCAAAAGTAGAAATAATTCCTCACTTCAGTATTATGATTAACCCAAACTTTATTAATCCAATATTTTGCTTTTGATATTCTGCAACTTAAGTCAATGTGGATTTCTTTATCTTGCATCACCATATAAAAAAGCTAATTTTGAGACTTCATGGCTTATAAATTTGTTGATAATTACCGGGAGCGTGGTGCGAGAAAGAAACTGGTAGAACTGTTAAGATCTCGCGGAATTGAAGATGAGCAAGTGTTAAAAGCGATTGGCAAAGTTCCACGTCATTTCTTTTTTGATGAAACTTTCTGGAATCAGGCTTACAAAGATATTGCCTTTCCAATTGGCGATGGTCAAACGATTTCTCAGCCCTATACTGTTGCTTATCAAAGCGAATTGTTACACATTAAGAATGGCGATAAAGTGCTGGAAATCGGAACTGGTTCTGGTTATCAAACTTGCGTGTTGATGGAACTTGGCGCTAAAGTGGTAACCATCGAAAGGCAGCAGAATATCTACAATAGAACCATTCAGGTTTTGCCTGGGATGGGGTATAAGCCGGTTTTTTGCTGTGGTGATGGGTCGAAAGGGGTTGCCGAACACGCACCTTATGATAAAATCATCGTTACTGCCGGTGCACCGCTTGTTCCTGAAATATTATTAAAGCAGCTGAAAATCGGTGGAATTCTCGTAATTCCGGTAGGCGACGAAAAAACGCAGAAAATGGTTACGGTAATAAGAGTGAGCGATACGGATTACGAAAAAATAGTTTTAGATACTTTCAGGTTTGTACCGCTGGTGGGGGATCAGGCGTGGTGAAAGATAAGTCATTAGTCCAAAGTCAACAGTCTAAAGTAGTATTATTATACACCTAACTCTGGACTTCAGACTCACGACTAAAGACTCCCTTTACCTTTTCATCGCCCGGTCCAGTTCCCTTTTCGTATCCCGGTCTTTAATGCTGTCGCGTTTGTCAAATTCCTTTTTACCCTGTGCCAGTGCAATTTCAATTTTGGCAAATCCACGTTCGTTTACAAAGATGCGAAGCGGAACGATGGTATAGCCTTTTTCTTCTCCTTTTAATTTTAGTTTCCTGATTTCCTTTTTTTGTAAAAGCAAAGCCCGGTCTCTTTTAATGTCGTGATGATAAAAAGAGCTATGGCTATATTCAGAAACATGGAGGTTTCGTACATAAAGGTTTCCACCAATAAACATGCAGAAGGCATCAGTCATGTTTGCTTTGCCTTGTCTGATGGCTTTTATTTCTGTTCCTAAAAGTGCAATTCCGGCTACGTATTTATCAAGGAGATTATAATCAAAGTAGGCCCGTTTATTTTTTATGTTGATGTCGTTTTTCAAAGCTTGTATTGTTATTAATTGGTGCAGGAAATTTTGCTGCAACTAACCCGAAATTATCGCCGGGCTGCAAATATCTTAAAAATTGATGTGATATCTCGATTTTATTCGATTTCATCATTGACTAAATTAACAAATAGAAAGCTCATCTGTTTGTAAAAGCTAAAAGGAATATGATTATCTTCCCAAATAAATCAATTAAGTTTGGAGTTTAGACATCGAAAATGAAATTCAAAAACCTATTTTTAGTGCTCCTGCTGGCCGTTACGTTTCAGGTTAAAGCACAGCAGCCTGCTTTATTGCCACAGTTTACTTTTTTTAAACTGGATGGCAAGGCATTCTCCAATAAAGATTTGAAACAAGGAAAGAAAAACTTATTTATCCTTTTCGATTGTACCTGCGAACATTGCCAGCGGGAAATGAAGAGCTTAAATGCAAATTATGCGCAGTTTCAAAAAGCCAATATTTACCTGATCACTCTGGATGAAGCTTACATCATTCCACAATTTTTTAACACCTATGCAAAAGGCTTAAACACCAAGCCTAATGTTACGGTGCTACAGGATAAAAATCACATGTTTATTCCTGCATTTCTGCCTTCTATGTATCCTGCAATGTATTTATATTCCCCAACCAATAAATTGCTGGTTTACAATTCAGGAGATGGAGGTATTAAAAAGGTGCTGAAGGTTATCAATAAATAACCGCTACCGAATAATCAATACCGGAATATTTACTTTATGCCGAACGGAATTTACGGTTGTTCCAAAAATCAAATCCTTTAATCCCTTATGACCATGAGCGCCCATTACTAAAAGCTCCAGTTCATTCTTATTGCTGATGTCTGCAATGGCTTTGGCCGTGCTCCCAAAGCCAATGTATGGTGTAGAATCATATCCTAAATCTTCCAGGTTAACCCGGTATTTTTCCAGGTTTTTCGCGTCGCTTTCAGTTTCATGGTCCATCACTTCCTGACCGTGATATCTCGCAGCTGCAGTTTCCACCACGTGGATTAAATAATAGTGTGCATCTTTTCCACCTTGAATGAGTGCGTGCCTGATCGTATTCCGGTCGTTCTTTGAGAAATCTACGGCAATTCCGATTCTGTTATAATTAATTCGCTCTATTTTGCCAATATCGAGTGCATTTCCATGTGGCACCATTTGGTTTAAAGAGTCTTTACTTTCAAGTAACGGGTGGAAAAAGACATAAAGCAACAGGAGCACAACCGCTATTAGTGCAGGGATAACGATTACATAAATCCACCAGGTATTGGCATCTTTAGCCCAGCCACTGATCTCCTCTATCACCAGTTTTACGTTTAAAGCAATAATGGCCACCGCACTTGCCCAGGCTAGAATTTTTACCCAGGTTTTAATGGCAAAATCTTTCATCAACTTCTTGTCTGACGTGAAGTGAATCAGAGGAATGATTGCAAAGCCTAACTGCAGACTTAACACCACCTGACTTAAAACAAGCAATCCGCCCAGGGCATCATCTCCATAATGAAGGATTGTGAAAAACGCCGGAATAATTGCTAATAAACGTGTAATCAGCCTGCGTAACCATGGCTGAATCCGAAGATTGATATGTCCTTCCATGATGATCTGGCCAGCTAAAGTACCCGTAACTGTAGAGCTTTGCCCGGCGGCGATTAAAGCAATAGCAAACAGGGTAGGTGCTACATTTCCAAAAATGTTGGAAAGTAATTTATGTGCATCCTGAATCTCTGCTACTTCATGTAAGCCGTTTTTGTAAAAGGCAGCAGCGGCGAGTATTAGAATTGCAGCATTTACAAAGAAGGCTAAATTGAGCGCGACGGTAGTATCAATCAGGTTAAATTTTAGTGCTTCTTTAATTCCTTTATTTGTACGTTCAATTTTTCTGGTTTGAACGAGAGATGAGTGCAGATAAAGGTTGTGTGGCATCACTGTTGCACCGATAATCCCAATTGCAATATATAGTGCATCACCGTTTAGTATAGAAGGTTCAAAACCTTTAGCAATCTCCTTAAGTGATGGTTCTACAATGAACATTTCCACCAAAAAAGAAATTCCAACGATGAAAACCATCGATACAATAAAACCTTCCATGGCCCTCATTCCTCTGTTTAAAAGGAACAAAAGTAGGATGGTGTCAAAAATGGTGATGGAAATCCCCCAAATCAACGGCAGTCCAAAAAGGAGTTGCAAACCGATAGCCATCCCGATAATCTCAGCCAGATCGCAGGCAATGATGGCCGTTTGTGCAAGTCCGAATAAAGGGATATTTGCCCAGCGGGGATAAGCCTGTTTGGATGCCTGTGCTAAATCTAATCCACGAACAATGCCCAATCTGGCACTTAGAGACTGTAGCAATAGGGCAATCAGGTTAGACATTAACAGCACCCAGATCAATTGGTACCCGAACTTACTTCCTCCGGCTAAATCAGTTGCCCAATTTCCCGGATCCATATACCCGACACTGATGAGGTAGGCAGGACCGATAAATGCCAAAATTCTTTTCCAGCCTTTCCTTTTACTGGTGTTTACGCTTTGGTGTACTTCGCTAAGCGATTCAGTGTTTGCCATTACTGCTTATTAAAATGTGTTTTGCAACTTCTCTACTAATATTAATTTGTTTTCCGGCAATCAAGATTTCTACCGAACCATCGAAATCGGTAACATCACTAATTTCGATTTGTTTGCCCAGTGTTAATCCCAGTTTTTCTAAATGCTTTAAAAACGCAGAACTATGTTGACTTACTCCGGTAATTGTACCCTGATCGGCAATTTTTAAATCGATGAGTTTGGTGAACTGTGTTTTGGCGAAACGTCCGTTTTTATCGGGAATGGGGTCCCCGTGTGGATCTGATTTAGGGAAACCAAGAAACTCATCCAGTCGTTCAATGAGTGCGGTAGATTTGATATGTTCAAGTTCTTCTGCCACATCGTGCACTTCATCCCACTTAAAATTGAGCTTGTCAACTAAGAAAACCTCCCATAAACGATGTTTGCGTACAATATCAATCGCTGCATTTTTGCCTTTATCGGTCAATGTAACGCCCTGGTATTTAATATAGTCTACAAAGCCTTTATCAGCCAGTTTCTTAATCATATCAGTTACCGATGCTGGTTTAGTTTGCATTTGTTCTGCAATGGCATTGGTTTGAACGTTGTTCGTTTTTTCTGCTAAGTGGTAAATGATCTTAAGGTAATTTTCCTCTGTGAAACTTTGCATTTATATTTATCTAATTATATTTTTAGGTAAATCTAAAAATTATTCTCTAAAATTTATTAGATAAATTATGTTAAAATTTAGAATATAATTTGGCTATGTTTGTGTTCTCAATACCTTTAAATTAATATGGCATCAGAATTAGATAAAATTGATTTTAAAATTTTAAGAATTTTACAAGAGAACGGTCGCATTACGAATTTGCTTTTATCACAGGAAATCGGGTTGTCTCCGGCGCCGACTTTAGAGCGTGTTCGGAAACTTGAAATGGCCGGATTTATCAAAAGCTATCATGCCCTGGTTGATGAAGAGAAGTTAGGTCTGGGCATTAAAACCTTTATTCAGATTCAACTTGATTTTCATAAAAATAATACCATTCAAATTTTCCTGGATGAGGTAAATCAGATTAAAGAAATTACAGAATGCCATCATGTAACCGGGCAGGCCGATTTTCTTTTGAAAGTTTACGTGAAAGACATCAAATCATATGAACGTTTAATTATGGAAAAAATCAGTAAGATCTCTGTAGTAAAAACTTTCCAGACGATGATGATTATGTCAACCACGAAAAAAGAGCCGATTGTGCCTTTGGAGTATTAAAAAATTAGTTTTGACCACCTAAGGCACCTTAGAACATCTAAGCTGAGGTTTAATAGAATTTGTTATGTACGTTAGTTTTTTCGTGCCTAACTACAAAACCACTTGAATGGAAAATCAAGGATTAATTTCGTACATGTATTCATTTACAAAGCTTTTTTTTCCATTCTGAACAATATTAGTACAATTAAAGTTGATCAGCATGCCTTTAGGCAGCTTTAATAATTTCATGTAGGTCAACAGTTGTGCATCATGAATAGGATGAATTTGATCTACTGATTTTAATTCAACCACTAAACAGTTTTCGATAATCAAATCAGCCTTCAATTCAGTATTTAGGAAGATATCCTTATAACTTAGAAGAATCGAATGTTCAGAAGAAAAATTAATTTGCCTTAATTGTAACTCTCTGATTAAGCATTTATGGTAAACACTTTCTAATAATCCCGGGCCTAATAATTTATGTACTTCAATACATGCACCGGTTACCTTATACTCTAAATTGTCTAAAAAAGTCTTTTTTACCATAAGATCATCAATATTTAAGTAAGGGATGATTCTTTGGGAAGATTTTTCTGACATGGTCTAAGATTTCTTAGGTGGTCATATCTTCAGCAAGATATAATTATTTTCATTTTTAGTTAACATTTATGTCGATTAATCAGGTAAATTCCAGTCAATAGGCTGTAGATTATTTTGCACCAGCAACTGATTTGCTTTTGAAAAGTGGTGGCAACCAAAAAAACCGTTATAGGCCGAGAAAGGAGAGGGGTGCGCGGCTGTAAGTACGTAATGTTTCTTTTGATCAATCAAAGCTGCTTTCTGTTGTGCGTATTTTCCCCAGAGTAAGAATACTACATGTTTACTTTTGTCAGAAATGGCTTTGATAATCTCGTCAGTAAAAATTTCCCAGCCACGGTTTTGATGTGAACCAGCTTCAGATGCCCGGACAGTTAAAGTTGCATTTAATAGCAAAACCCCTTGTTCTGCCCAGTGCGTTAAGTTTCCATGATGAGGCGCTTTGAAGCCTTCAATATCAGTTTCCAGTTCTTTGTAAATATTCTTCAACGATGGCGGAACCGTCATGCCGCGTTGTACGGAAAAAGATAATCCATGAGCCTGACCGGTACCGTGGTATGGATCCTGACCTAAAATAACAACCTTAACCTGATCAAATGGCGTAGTATTTAAGGCGTTAAATATATCCTGTCCTTTCGGATAAACGGTTGCGCCACGTTCCTTTTCTTCTTTTAAAAAAGATTTCAGGTTTTTCATGTAATCTTTATCAAATTCCTGATCTAAAACGGCTAGCCAGCCAGGTTCTAATGCTGCAGACATATTGTGGTTGTGATGGTAATTTCTTTAATATTATAAATCTTAACTAAGATGTAACGAATTTAGGTGCCGAAAGTTTATGATTTCTTTTGATATATGGCCAACAGATCTCCTTCGAGCGTTGTTTTTGGTCCCTCAATGATTCGACCCAGTTCCTTTCCTTTTTGATCGTAGACAATGAAAGTAGGTACCATCTTGATATCCAAGCCATCAATAATTCCGTTTTCTCCTTTCTTATTTCCGTCAACAGCAATCAGTTCCACGTTCTTCTCTTTGAAATGTAATGCATCTAAAATTTTGAAGAAGTTAGGTACATTTACTTTACTATCGCCACACCATGTACCAAACACAATTTTAATTTTTTCCTTTTTAACCAATTTTTTTAGTTCGATCATTGTCGCTGCATCTGGCGTATAGGAAGCGTAAAGAGGATCATACATCTCTTTGAATTCAGGAAACGAGGTCATGCCTTCCCGTGTGCAAGCATTAATTAGAATGTCTTTGTTATGGACCTGATCGTGGATTTTTTTGTTTATTTCTTGTGCAGAAACGTTCATTGCGATGATAATTAAGGTGATGGATAGGAGAATTTTCATGTTAACCAGATGAATTGTTGTATCAGTGAAATTTTTAATGAAATTATTGTTTTAATATCTATTTTCTGCCATTTAAAAACGATATTTGCAAAAAAAATAATTAGAATAAATTTTATGCCAAATTTTATCAGATTGATTGCGGGGTTTGCTTTACTGGGTGGCGCAGTAGCTTTATTTATTTTCGGTTTCTGGCCTTGGGGCATTGTTGCGATCTTATTAGGTCTAATTGTGTTGGTTACTTATTTCTTCAATGAAAACATGCTTTTAGCCCAATGGTTTCTACGAAAAGACAATATGCCTAAAGCAAAAATGTTTTTAGATCGGATTACTAACTACGAAACTCAATTAATTAAAGTGCAACATGGTTACTACAATTTATTAATCGGTTTGATTGAAAGCAGAACTGCACCAATGAAATCGGAAAAGTATTTTAAAACGGCTTTAAGTTTAGGAATGCAAATGGATCACAATATTGCATTGGCGAAATTAAGCTTAGCAGGAATAGCGATGGCCAAAAGAAATAAGCGCGAAGCAACCATGTATCTTGCTGAAGCTAAAAAAGCTGATAAAGGCAAATTACTTGCAGATCAAATTAAACAAATGAAAGATCAGATGGGCATGATGGACAAGCAACAGCAAGTTCGTTATCGCTAATTACATTTCCTTATTAATATTCAAAAGCCAGATTTATCTGGCTTTTTTTATGCCCTTCCCGATCGCAAATTAAAGTCATAATCTAAAAAATATTTTAGACTAGTCGAAATTTTTTAATATTTTGGGATTTTACCGATCCTTATATATTTATGGAATTATATTACTCTTTCTCTGTACTCATTGTTTTAGCTTCATTTTTCTCCTATTTAAACCTTCGATACCTCAAACTTCCATCAACGATAGGGATTATGATAATCGCGATGCTAAGCTCAATCGTACTCGTGTTAACGGGTAGTTTATTTCCAAAAACGTTTGATCATTTTTCCACCTTACTGCAGGACGTTGATTTTACGGAAGTGCTAATGGGTGCAATGCTGAACTTTTTGCTGTTTGCAGGCGCTATCCACATTAACCTGGTAGATTTGCGAGAGCAGCGGGCACCTGTGATTATTTTCTCTACCGTAAGTGTGGTTATTTCTACGTTTGCGGTGGGTGCTTTGGTTTATTACATCACGCCACTTTTTGGTTTTCAGATTCCTTTCATTTATGCATTATTATTTGGCTCGCTGATCTCGCCAACCGATCCAATTGCGGTAATGGGTGTTTTAAAAGAGGCTAATGTAAAGAAATCGCTGGAAACGAAAGTTGCGGGAGAGTCGCTTTTTAATGATGGTGTGGCTGTTGTAATCTTTGCCGTGATTCTTCAGCTGGCTCAGGGAAGTGATGTTGACTTAAGCATTACTAATATCTCCTGGTTGCTGATTAAAGAGGCTATAGGTGGCTTTGCTTTAGGAACGGTTTTAGGCTTAGGTGCTTCAAATGCCATGCGGAAGATCGATGATTATAAAGTATCTGTGCTGATCACCTTATCAGTGGTAATGGGTGGGTACTTAATTGCGCATTCGATTCACATCTCCGGACCACTGACCATGGTTGCTGCCGGAATTGTGATCGGTAACTATGGTAAACGTACTGCAATGTCATCCATTACGAAAGATTATCTAAATAAATTCTGGGAACTTATCGATGAAATTTTAAACGCTATTTTATTCCTGTTCATTGGTTTCGAATTATTAATTATTCATAACATTACCGATTATTGGTTGATCGGCATGTGCTGTATCCTCATCGTACTTTTCTCTCGTTTCTTATCCATCTATATCCCGGTGGTACTCATTCCGTTCAAGAACAAGTTTAGCAGCGGTACTATCAAAGTTTTGGTTTGGGGAGGTTTGCGCGGAGGAGTTTCCATCGCCCTGGTATTATCCATGGATGAAGGACCTTATAAACCTTTATTAGTTGGGATCACTTATTTTGTGGTCGTATTTTCGATTATCGTGCAGGGCTTGACTGTTGGAAAGCTGGCGAAAAAGGTGTTATCTGTAGAAGAGGTTTAGTTATTCGTTTTTCGCTTCTCGTTGATCGTTGGTTGAATATCGTTTATTATTATGGATCATTTTGTTTACGTATTTAAGCTTTCTTCTAATCACATCACCTGATTCCCCATTTAGAAATAGTTAAAACCAAATCAGAAGATTTTTTGTAGTCTATAGAAAATATATACCTATGGCAACATCACAAGAAGGAAGTACTAACAATACTCAGGAAGAAGATAACATTCAGGATTTAGGCGGAAAAGAAGCCGTTGAAAAACTTAGAAATCTCGCTGAAAAGGCAGAAAGTTGTTTTTTCTGTACCAGCATCAAAACAGGCGTACCATTATCTGTTAGGCCAATGGCGATTCAACAGGTAGACGATGAAGGGAATATCTGGTTCATGAGTCTTAAAGACAGTCATAAAAATGATGAAATTTCTTCAGATCCATTTACGCACCTTTTATTTCAGGCCGGAGCACATTCAGGCTTCGTAAATATTTATGGAATCTCGGAAATCAGCAGAGATCAGGCGAAGATAGATGAATTATGGACGCCTTTACTTAAAACCTGGTTTCAGGGTGGTAAAGATGATCCAAACATTACGCTGATTAAAGTAATTCCATCAGAAGGTTATTATTGGGATACTAAAAACGGCGCCGCAGTTGCGTTCATGAAAATGGCAGCTTCTGTAGTAACCGGAAAAACAATGGACGATTCTGTTGAAGGATCGTTAGATATTGATTAAAATTATTAAAGGTTAAAGGTTAAAAGTTGCTCATTTAGGCTCAGCGCATATTCTGCGATCTTGGCCCGGAACTGGTAACCCGAAACCTTTAACCTATTTGTCATCTAAATTATCATAACCTTCCAATTCTTCTCTTTGAGATCTTTTACTTAAGATATCATCCTCATCAGTTTGAGTTCTGGAGAAAAATAAAGCTTCGGCTTGAATTCTTTTAATCAGCTGGCGTACCAGGGTTAAATCAAAAGCATCTTTTCTTAATTTGATGCAGTACTCGCTTTCGTTGATTTCTAAACTTGAAATATTCATAAGGCAATGATTTTAATTATCGATTGCTGTAAATATAGAAAAGGCTTGCTAAAACATTGTTAGCAAGCCTTTTAATTTTATGTTATGTTTGTGTTAACAGCAGGTGATTTGTTGCAACCGCTTGCTGTTTATTTTACTATTTATGCGATAAAAATAAACCATCGTCGGTTTTGGCAACTTTAAGAATATTTTTAGCCGTTAAAGCTTTCAAAGTAGTATCCCATTTTTTATTACTCCAGTCTGCTAACTTTGCTTTTACCTCGGTGAGAAGTGATTCTTCGCCTTCTTTTACCAAAGCATAAAGTTCGGTTTCTTCAGCAGTCATTTCGATTTTCTTTTTTTCCGGACGCATTTGCGGGAAAAATAGAACCTCTTGAATGGTGCTTTGGTTGGTCATTAACATCACAATTCTATCAATCCCAAAACCTAAACCTGATGTTGGCGGCATACCATACTCTAAAGCACGGATAAAATCATCATCCATTGCCATTGCCTCTGCGTCACCGCGATCGGCAAGTTTGAGTTGGTCTTCAAAACGCTCTTTCTGATCTATCGGATCATTCAATTCTGAATAGGCGTTACCTATTTCTTTACCATTTACAAAGATCTCGAAACGCTCTACCAGCCCTTCAGCTGAACGGTGCTTTTTAGCGAGTGGCGTCATTTCTATCGGGTAATCCGTAATGAATGTAGGCTGAATTAAATTCGCTTCAACTTTATCGCTGAAAATCTCATCTACCAGTTTTCCACGACCCATCGTCGAATCGGTCTCAATTCCCAATTCTTTACAGGTTTGAAGGAGCTGTTCTTCAGTCATTGCAGAAACATCAATTCCTGTGTATTTCTCAATGGACTCATACATGGTTAATTTTTCGTAAGGTCCTTCGAAGTTGATATCGTTTTCTCCGACTTTAACCACTGCCGAACCGTTAGTGGCTACCGCAACTTTTTCCAAACATTCTTCCACCATAGCCATCATCCAGATATAATCCTTATAGGCTACGTAAATTTCCATTGAAGTATATTCCGGGTTATGCGTACGGTCCATTCCTTCATTCCGGAACATTTTACCAAACTCGTAAACACCATCGAAACCGGCAACGATTAATCTTTTTAAATACAATTCATTTGCAATCCGCAAATAAAGTGGCATATCTAAAGTGTTGTGGTGTGTGGCAAAAGGACGGGCAGCGGCACCACCGTGAATGGGCTGCAGAATAGGGGTTTCGACTTCCATCCAGCCTTGCTCATCAAAATAATTGCGCATGGTGTTAATCACCTTGCTGCGTTTAATGAAAATCTGTTTGTAATCAGGATTAACCGTAAGATCCACATAACGCATGCGGTAACGCAATTCAGGATTCGTAAATCCATCATAAACATTCCCTTCATCATCGCGTTTTACGATAGGAAGCGGTCTTATAGATTTAGCTAAAACCTTGAATTCGGTAACATGGATAGAAATTTCTCCGGTTTGGGTGGTAAATACATAACCTTTAACACCGATGAAATCGCCGATATCCAATAGTTTTTTAAATACTGTGTTGTATAGGGTTTTATCATCGCCAGGACAAAGTTCGTCTCTCTTCAGGTAAACCTGAATTCTGCCGGTAGCATCCTGCAATTCTGCAAAAGATGCTGCCCCCATGATGTTACGGCCCATAATACGGCCTGCTAATGAGACAGTCTTATAAGCAGTTTTATCTTTTTCATAGTTGGCTAAAATATCAGCCGCAGTGACATTAACATTGTAAGCTTCTGCAGGATAAGGCTCTATGCCTAATTGACGTAATTGTTTTAACGACTCACGTCGTAATATTTCTTGTTCTGATAATCCTATACTCATCTCGGGTATTTTTTGCAAAAGTAATGATTTTGAAATATAATCCCATTACTTCAACATATTTGTCTTGGCCTAAAAAAAGCGTGTATAATAATCCGTCTACACCTGTTTGCTATTTTGAAACCGGCTTTTCCTGAAGATAGAAAGTAAGGTTTCCGCCGTTAATTAAATCTTTGTGGCTAATCTGGTTTTTCATTAGTTTCTTTCCGTTCAACATGATTCTGGAGATGTAAATCGAATGCTTACTCGGTCTTCTGGTCTCTATGCTGAGTTTTTTTCCTGTTTTAAAAGTAATCGTTGTCTCGTTAAACAGCGGACTGGTGATTTGGTATATGCCTGAAACGGGATTTACAGGATAAAAACCCAGCGATGCAAATACATACCACGCCGACATTTGTCCGGCATCATCATTGCCACTTAATCCGCCAGCGCCTTCTCCATATTCTTCGGCTAAAATTTGTGCAACCTGCTTTTGTGTTTTCCATGGGGAGGAGGTGTAGTTGTATAGAAACGGAATTTGATGGCCGGGTTCGTTACCATGCCAGTATTCTTTTTTTGCAAAGATCGAATCCAGTTCATTTTCCAGGTTCTTCTTGCCGCCCATAATCGAAATTAAACCTGGCATATCTTGTGGAACATAAAAAGTGTACTGTCGCGGCGTGCCTTCCGTAATGTAGGGTTCACGATGATCGGGGAGATACGGACTATACCATTTTCCATCGCTGTATTTTCCCCTTACCATTCCTACTCCTTTATCGAAAACATTCTTGTAGTTCAAAGATCTTTTAATCAATAAGTTATAGTCTTCTACCTTTCCTAAATCTTTCGCTATGGTAGCAAGTGCATAATCGTCATAGGCGTATTCAAGGGTTCGGCTCACCTGCTCTTTTTTATGAAAAGCATTTGGAATACTGTCTTCCATTGGGATATAACCATATTTAAGGTAGCTGTTAATACCGCGTCTGCCTTTTCCGTTCAGGTAATCTGCTGAGTCGGGCATTTCGAAGGCGTTTTGCCTCATTAGTCGGTAGGCCTCATTAATGTCGTAATCGCGGATACCTTTGTTATAAGCTGAGGCGATAAAAGCTGTACTGTGGTCGCCAATCATGGCGGCGGTATAGCTATTCCAGCATGGAAAAATCGGAAGCCATCCACCCTGTGTCCCTTTTAAAATCAACGAATTTGCGAAGGAGTTGGCAAACTTTGGTTGGAGGAGTTCAACCAGGGGCAATTGCGCACGATAAATATCCCACATGGAGAAATCGTCATAGTAATTCCCTTTCGTTATTTTTTTTATCTGATAGTCTCCGGCAAATTGCGGGTAACTGCCATCGATATCATTAAAGAGCCTCGGATGCTGTTGAGCATGATACATCGCCGTATAAAAGATTTTCTTCCGTCTTTCGTCATTGTCGGCAATTTTTATTTGAGCCAACGAGGTCTCCCAAGCTGCTTTAGTTTTTGCCCTTGTTTCGTCAAAACCCGCAGTGCCGATTTCCTTTTCCAGGTTGAGTTTAGCTGCCGCAATACTGGTGAAAGATGTTCCTGAAGTAATGATGAGTTGCTCGCCTTTTTGCAGTTTAAAGCCAGCGAATACGCCGATATCTTTTTTGTTGCTGATTGATGGCTGGCTGGTTACTGTTCCTTCTATATACGAACCACTCACGCTAAGTGCTTTTCGGATTTTGATGAAAAAGTACCCGCTAAAACCTGCCGCCTGTCCCCAGCCCTGATAAATTCTGTGAACAGGATTATAGCCTGAAATTTCTCCTTTTTGCTGATCAATTTTGATAAAACCTTTACTTTGATCGCTATTCGGGCTAATTAAGATATAAACGCTGTCTGACTTTAAAGCGGTAACCCGCATGATTCCACTGCGCAAGGTCGCTGTAATCTCCGTTTGAAGTTGGTAATTAGGCAAGGTAACTTTATAGTAATCCGGAGAAGCAACTTCCTGCTGGTGGCTATAGTCATCAGCAATAGCTGTCCACTTTGTTTTCAGTTTACCAGAAATCGGCATGATGGTAAAGCTGCCGTAATCTTGTGTGCAAGAGCCACTAATCCAATGCGTGGCCCTGAATCCATAAATCTTTTTATTGTTATAATAATAAGGTGCCAGACACTTCGTTTCACTAAGTTGTGTTTGTGGTGTCCACTGGGTCATGGCAAATGGAGGCGCCACCGCCGGGATAGTATTGGCTAATCGTTCAGTTTTATCCTCAATATGCTGACTAGCCATGGTGGTACTGGCCGAGGTACCAGAAAATGGCTGAACATATTTTACCAATGCCGATTTTTGGCCAAATACCTGATCTTGCAAAGCAGTAAATTGTAGGATTAGAACAAGAAGAATGAATCCCCGTTTGAAGTTATTCTGCTGTTGATTGCTGTTTGCTGTAATTGGCATATTATTCGTGTTAATATAAACTATAAGGCATTCTCTGAGTTGCGTTTAATTTAAGCTTTATATTACAAAAAAGTATTTAAGACCTTGCTTAACAGTCATTTATTTAATTTGTTGTTGTGAGCGATTTCTATCAGCTTTCTGTATTTAACGTACATTTCAACCGATGTTGCAATTGGATTACCCACCGGATTTACAGGAAAATCCTTTCTTTGGTTTACCCACTTCCATTCCCATTCGCTCACCTCTTCATTAAATTTTTGGAGGTTGAGTGTGGTATTTTGATTGAGTGCTGATTCTGCCTGTTTAAAAAACAGTTCCCATCTTGGTTTGTAAAAATCGCTCAATAAACCGCTCCATTGCCTGCATGCATATTCATTCAGCGGGCTTTTCTTATCTCCCCAAAGGGTGATGAGGTCTTTGGCATTAAACTCATACAATGCCTTTTCTTCCGGATTGGTTCCCCATTTTCTGGCATCGCTTACCCACGGGCCGAGCATAAAATCCTTTCTTGTGGCAAGCAGCTTATCCAGATCATCAATCAGTTGAATAAATTTCTGGCTTTCCGCTTTGAAAGTTTTCAGCTCTTTTCTTCCATAAGCAGTTACTATTTTTCGCTGTACAGTAAGCGCATAATTAGCCATTACTTGTCGGGTTACATCAACAATGTCATATTGAAAACCATCGCTTTGCTTAACAGTTGGTGCCGCTTTTACAAATTCATCCCAGGCTGGTAGCAAATCTTTCGCTTCGTAATTCAGTTTGGTATTTGCCCAGCGGGTGAGGGAATCCAATGTGGGTCTGGCCTGAATAATGGACTCGGCACCATCTCTGATGTACTTGTTTTCCGGAACGGTGTATACAGTTTTTCTTAGGATTTCCCATGCTTTTATGGCATTGGCATTTTGCTTTCCATATCTGTTTTGTACAAACTTTGGCAGCCAGGTATTTAAATCAATAGGGGTGGATTGCCAGGTATTTTCCATCATCAGTTCATACAACACCGGGTTTTGCTCAATTCCTTCCATGGTGAGGCCTATACCACTCATTTTCCCGCTTTTCGGATCTTTTAATGTGGCAGCGGGGGCAGTAGCAACTACATCCATCCGACCAAATAAGTTGGTATTGCCACCAAAGTTATGAAGCATATTCCAAATCCATGGTTTGCCATAGAAACCTTCAGTGCGTTTCCAAACCGGTTCAATTTCAGTCGCTAAATCCAGTAAAATCATTTTATCATCAGGAACAGCTTTGAGTAATGCTTCCGTTTGCGGTTCTTTCCAGAATTTCCGGTCGCTGTAAAAAAGCCAGCCTTGCATTACCCAGATCGCTTTCGGGTCTGCGGCAGACATGCCATCATAAATTCTTGCACTTAGCTTGCTCAAAAACTCTGGCTCAGCAGATGGGGGTTCATTTTCATTAAAAGTATCAGCAGAGTAGAGGTGATCGGTACCCAAAAGTTCCATTTGTTTTTGAAGAAATTTTTTCCCAATGGTGGCAAACATCGGATCTTCAGCATCTAAAATATAGGTATCGGCAAATCCATTTGTCCAGTTGGTTGCCTTTAGTTTTGCATTAGGGAATTTGCTTTTAAAAGCCGCCGGTACATGTCCTGTAAAAGCAGGTAGCACTGGTTTCATTCCTAAAGCACGTTGCCTGGCTAAGATTTTCTTTTGCAACTCGAAATGACTTTTCATCCATGTAACTGGCAGCGGACCACCCCAACCATCAATGTTTCCCATCCAGAACCATGAAAAGTAAGCCGGTCCGGTAAAGAAGCCTTTCAGTTCCTCATCAGAAAAACCCATCTCCTTATATAGCAAATACCAGGTATATTCTTCACCTGTAATTGCCAGGGGCATATTAATTCCGTGTAAGGCCATCCAATCAATTTCTTTTTCCCATCTTTCCCAATCCCACCAGCTCATACTATAATTAAAAGTGCAATAGTTGAGGTAGTACCTATATTCGTAAGGTGTTTCCTTTATTACTTTTTGCGCTACCATTGGAAGTGTTTTTGGCATGTTTAGGTTCGTACCGTTCCAGGTGATCTGGCAATGTGCGTATTCAGTGAGGTAGTAATAAAATGCGGAAGCCAATGCCACACCGTTACTTCCCCTTAAAATTATTTTATTGTTTTTGCTTTCCACCTCAAAAACGTCCATACCATTTTTAGCATCAATGCTTTCTGTAAGAAAGGCACCATGTTCTTTTGGTAAAATTCTCGCGATAAGCTGATTGGACGATGCTAAATAATCCTGAGAAAAAATGCTGCCAGAAATCAAGAGCAGGAATGCAGTAGATAGTATGAGTTTAAATTTCATCTTTCGTAGTTATTTTAATTATAAAGGCTCATGTCAAATTTTTAAGAACCACTTTTTATCGTAAAGAAACTTCAGCAGAAACAATTGTATAACCAACACACCAGTCCATAATGCGGCTTGCTGCCAGGTTAGCGGAAGGAAACGGATAATACCGCCAAATATAAACTGAGCGGTGGATTCAAAGTTGAAGAGTCCATGTGCGAAAACATAAATGAGAATGGGGTTGGTACCCATCCAAACGAAGGGTAAACTCCATTTGTTGATGGCTTTTACGTCTATGATATAATAGAAAACCGCAAAAATGATGATGCTCCAACCCCCAGCGAAAAATACAAATGAACTGCTCCACATGGTTTTGTTTATCGGGAAAATCGAATTCCATACTAAACCAATCAGTATACCAATTACGCCAGCAATTAAAAGAGATAAGACTTTTTTATTCGCCGTAAACCGGGGAGAAGCAGATTTGATAAAGGTGCCGACAAAAATACCCAGCATAGCAGAACAAATTGACGGTATAGTGCTAAGCAAACCTTCCGGGTCATAAACCATTCGATGAAGTTTCCCCGGTAGCCATAACCTGTCGCTATAGGCAGAAAGATTACCTTCAGGAGTGAAATTTCCTGCACCGAAATTTGGAACAGGTACAAAGGTCATTAATACATGGTACCCAATAAGTATAGAAAAAAACCAGATGATTTGTTTAGGAAGGGAGAAGTTGAGGTAAATTAAGGCTGCAAAAAAGGTGGAGAGCCCAATTCTGGCTAATACGCTTGCAAATCGTGTGTGCTCATAGCCGTTCCATTTGAAAAGGCCGTTTACGATAATCCCCAGCAAAATCAAAATTAAAGTCCTTTTGATTAAAGCGAAGTAAATGGCCCTCGAAGCATCATTACCGTTCTTTTTATTATCGAAGTATTTTTGATAAGAATATGGCATCGACACCCCAGAGATGAAGATAAAAAGCGGGAAAATCAAGTCGTAAAAAGTAAAGCCATTCCAGGGCGAATGGTGCAACTGGTTGCTGATGCCAACCAATCCCCGTTCAAAGACTGAAAGACTTTCATTTGTTGCAATTTGCCAGTCGGTCTGATTTTGTATCAAGCTATGTTTTTCTTTGATACCATTGGCCAGCCCATGAAAGATCCCCTCGCCACTAACAATCCAGAACATATCAAAGCCCCTTAAGGCATCAAGAGAAATTAACCGCTGGCTTTTAACAGCCGGAATGATGGTTTTTTGATCCACTTCTGTATTCATCTTAATGCCTGTGTAAACAAAGCTGGTTTGGTGTTTTCTGTTAAATTACTTCTTTATCAATGTGCTGTAGATAATATATCCTTCATCATTGATTACTTGCACGTGTAATTGGTTATTGCTTACCGAAAAGAGCATAAAACCATATTCTGATGCCACCATCTGGGCATCCGGAATCAGTTTTACCGGAGTTTTTTCTGAAGCAGCTCCGGAAATAAAATGGTGGGTTTTACCTTCCGGTTTAATATATTGCAAACTGTGTTCGTGGCCGGTGAGGTAAACATCTACGCCATATTGGTCCAACACTGATTTCAGCGAACTCCTGATGGCTTTTGTATCATAGCCCTCTGTTCTGCTTCCGCCGGTATACATCGGATGGTGACCTACCACGATTTTCCATTTGATGGATGCGTCTTGATCTGCTAATGTTTTAGCCAGCCACTTTTTTTGCGCTGTGGTATCCTGACCTCTAACATTAGGGCCATATTCAGCATTTTTATAAAATTCGGGAATCAGGGGATTCGTATCTATAAAGGCGATTAAGACCTGATTGTTGAGGTCTCCATTAATCGGGAATTTCTTCGCAAAATAGCGGGCAGGCATCTTCCATCGCCTGCTGATTTTAGAATAGGCTACCTGTGCATCAGGGTTTGACTTGTAATCATGGTTTCCTAAAATGGAATACCAATCCCACTGCAAAGAAAAATCGGTATAAATATCTTCAAAAGAATATTTAAACAAGGGATCATACTCACTGATTACACCGCTTGGGTAAAAATTATCGCCGGTTGAAATAATAAACTGTGCCTTTACTTCGGATGCCGTAAGTCCCATTTGTTTAGCCACTTGTTTTTGGTGATCGGCTCCGTTTCTGCCCCAATCGCCCATAGCAATGAAGTTTAATGCCGTCGGCGCTTTGGTAAGTGTTTTTGTAATGGATAAATTTTTTGATGGGGTTTTTGTGAGTATCTGTGCGTATAAAGAAGCGGAAGATAACAGTGGGAGTAATAGGAGTAATCGTTTAATCATGGAGATGAATTTGGGTATTTTTTTTGAGATAAGCTTTAATAGAGAAGAACTTTCTCAGATTGTTTGCAGAGAAAGTTCTTCTAATAATCAATCCGGATTAATTATATCCTGGATTTTGTTTCAGCTTAGGATTTAAAATCATCGCCGATGCTGGAATTGGCATTAAGCGATGAAAGGTTTGTGCATCGGTTTTAAAGCCCCATCGGCCTTCGAATTTTCCGAAGCGAATCATATCATTGCGGTGCCAGCATTCCCAGGCAAATTCTCTGCAACGCTCTTTATAAAGATCTTCCAAAGTTACTGCTGCCCATGCCGGAGAAGTAGTACGGGCTGCACGAACCTGATTTACCAGGGATAAAGCCGTTTGGCCCAACGTAGGTGTTGCACCTCTCAGGATCGCTTCTGCTTTCATTAACAAAACATCTGCATATCTAAATATAGGCACATCATTATTCTGATTTCTGTTTGATGAGGTACTATCGCAATAAAATTTATTGTTACGGTAACCCATATTCCAGGCAACCTCGTCATTTCCGGCATCGAATGGTCGAGATGCATCCCTCAACGTTACATTTGGTGTAATCTCTACCTGATAACTAATAGGTGCTGACCCGTCTGCTCCGGTATAAAACTGATCGAAACCTTTTTTAGTTGTGTTCACCATTACCGGTGTTCCATTATTGTTAAACTGTAAACCTCTTATCCATTGTGCATTCCTTTTATCGTTTGGATCGTTAAAGTTTGCATAGTATTCTGGTAGTGTACTCATTGGTGCACTTGGCGTATGTTTTAAGCTGTATTTTGCCTGCAAAGAACGTGGCAAAGAATAACGTGCATAAAACATATATCCATTGCTAAAGCCTGGATCATAAGGAACTGCAAAAATGAATTCTTTAATTTGAGGACCGTTATCAATAAAAAACATTTTACGGTAATCCGTTTCCAGACTGAAAGGGGAACCTGTTGCCGAAATAATAAGATCGCACATGGCAACGGCTTCATTATATTTTGCTGTACCGGTGTAAACTTCTGCGTTTAAATACATTTTGGCCAGGATTGCGTACGCAGTATATTTAGTCGGACGGCCATAAGTTGGAGCGCCAGTGGTGATACTTAGATTAGGCAAGATTTCTCTAAGTTCTGCCTCAATAAAATTGAAAACTTCTGTTCTTGTTTTTGTCTCAGGTGAAGTAGTTTCTCCAAATGATGTTACAATCGGAACATTGCCCCACAGATCCATCATCATGAAAAAAGCCAATGCACGTGTTGCCCTTAATTCTGCCAGGGCAGTTGTTTTTGCTGGCGATTCCGGCGCATCCTTTAATAAAAATAAACTTTGGTTAGCCTTGCTAATTGTACCTGACAACCAAGACCATCCACTGTTTATATGTCCGTTATCCTTATCCCATGTATGTCTGTGGTGCTGCTCAAAGCGTGCGCCATCATACCAGTTTCCGCCTCTTGCGGGCATAATGGATTCATCAGTACTCAGCGACTGCATGAAAAAATAGTCAACCGCAAGTCCCTGACGTAGCTGTACATAAACCTGACCGGTTAGTTGAATAAAATGCTGATCTGTTTGTGGAAATGTTTCCGGAGTTAATTGTGTTTCGACCTTTAAATCCAATTTATGACAGGACGTAAGCATGCTTAATGACAAGCTGGTTCCTATAATGAGTTTGATAAGATTTTTCATCTTCCTTAGTTTTAGTTAAATGATACGTTTAAACCGAACAGGAAAGTCCTGGTTTTTGGATAAAAATTATTGGTATCTACACCTGGAGCGGTACCGCCCTGGTTAATCTCCGGATCAATTCCCTTGTAACCTGTAATTACAAATAAATTGTTAGCTGTTGTGTAGAGACGAAGATTATTGATGCCTGGGATAATTCCCTTTTTAAATGTATAACCCAACGTAGCATTGTCTAAACGAAGGTAACTTCCATTTTCTAAAAATCTGCTCGAGTATCTGTAAGAGTTAAAATCAGCAGTAGATTCATTTTCTACTTCAACAGGAATATTGGTAAACTGCGCAGTATTCGGGCGGAATAAATCGGCTCGGGTTACATTCATAATCTTGTTTCCCAAAACTGCTCTTATGAAAATACTAAGATCGAAATTTTTATACCTGATGTTGTTTGACCATCCGATCAAAGCTTTTGGCTGTGCATTTCCAAGAAGGTAGTAGTCAGTTTTGTTAAGTAAGCCTTGCGTTTTAATGTTTCCTGCCGCATCATAATATTGAGAAACACCGTTAGCATCTTTACCTGCGTATTTGTAAGTGAAGAAAGTTCCAATCGCTTGTCCCGGAGCTAAAATTTGGATAGTCGATCCACTTTGCCCTGCACCATCTGGCTGAACGGTTAACCGGTTATCAATATTAAATTGGCTATCAGAAAGCGTGATTACTTTGTTCACATTATGAGCAAGATTAATCCCGGTAGTCCAGCTGAAATTTTCTGTAATAAAAGGAGTGCCGTTCAACACGAACTCAACACCTTTGTTGCTCAGTTTTCCAATATTTGCAGTAAGTTGACTTGAGGGATATAAATTTGGATCAACATCAAAGGGGATAATCAGATCTGTTGTTCTTTTATTATATAAGTCAACAGAACCACCTAATCTACCGTTAAACAAACCAAAGTCTATCCCGATGTTTGATGTTGCTGTTTTTTCCCATCGTAAATTTGGATTCTCATTTTGAATGGCACCATAAGCGCCTTCCCTTGGTGCGCCGTTAGAGTAGAACTGACCAACCGCACCGTAAATTAACTTTGTGGTTAGGGGAGCGAAACCTAATGAGTTTCCTGCAATTCCATAACTTCCACGTAATTTTAAGGTCTTAATTACATTTTGATTTTTCAGGAAGTTTTCCTGATCAATGTTCCAGCCCGCGCCAACAGAAGGGAAATAACCCCATTTCTCATTTTCACCAAATACATTAGAACCATCTCTCCTGATCGATCCCTGGATCAGATATTTGTTCTTATAATTATAATTCACTCTTGCGAAATCAGAGATCATTAAAATCTCCTGATAAACCACGCCCGGATTAAAGTCTACCCTGAAGTCGTTCACTGCATATGGATTTCCTAAACTCAGGTTATTATAACCTACCTCATTCACTGGAAAGTTTGTTGAGGTTGCCTGTACACCATCGTTATTTAGCGATTGCTGGTAGGAGTAACCCACAACTGCGTTGATGTCGTGGTCGCCAAATTTCTTATTCCAGGTGAGGTAAGTCTCAATAATTTTGTTCGTATTCTGATAAGCATTCCGAACGGCAACACCATTTTGACCTACCAGAGAAACAAATGATGGATTTGCTGGCGGATCAGGCGTATTTCTAACATTATTATATCTTGAAGTATAGATACTGTTGTAAAATGCACCATATACATTCTGTGTATTTTGGTAAGATGCAGAAACATCATAAGAGAAGCCAAAAGGAAGTTTCAGATTAACCGTCAGGTTTCCGAGGATATTCTTATTCTTTAAATTCTCTTGCCCGTTTTCAAGCATGGATACCGGGTTGTAGTAACTACTTTGCGTTAAGTTATCGAAGTAAGACCCGTCTGGGTTTCTCACTGGAGCTGTTGGCAAATAGGTCAGCATTTGCGAAAGTATTGTATTGCGGTACGGAACCAAATCTGCATCACTCACAGAGTTGCTCAGATTTAACCCGATTTTCAATTTATCGTTCAATGCCTTTTGTTCTAAGCCAATCCGGCCAATAAATCTGTTTAAACCATTCGTTTTTACAATACCTTGCTGACTGAAATAATTCACACTGGCATTATAGGTGGTTTTATCTGTACCGCCACTTAACGAAACGTTATGATTTTGAGATAGCGCATTGCTGCGTTGCACTTCATTTTGCCAATTGGTATTAGCCCCTTTATCATTTGCAGGAGTTAATGCTGAATTGTTTCTGGCCAGAAACGCTTTCAGCTGATCAGCATTCATCATTTCATATTGATTGGATACATTTTCAATACCAAAATAACCATTGTAAGAAACAACAGTTTGTCCGGATACACCTTTTTTGGTTGTTACCATAATTACGCCGTTCGCAGCACGGTTACCATAAATGGCAGCTGCAGCAGCATCTTTCAATACATCAATCGAAGCGATATCATCAGGTGCGAGAATAGAAATATCGGCACCAACTACTCCATCAATCACAAATAATGGCGACTGAGCCCCCTCACGAAGGGTAGAAGCACCACGCATAATAATCGCTGCATTTCTATTAGGATCTCCACTGCGGCTAATGTTTAGTCCGGGAACTTTACCCTGTAACATCTGGCCAACATCGCTGATGGCACCTTTATTTAAGTCATCTCCCTTAACCGTTGAGATAGAACTTGTTAATGCCTTTCTGGTGCTTTTACCGTAGCCGACTACCACTACATCTGTTAGGGAAGAGGTGGCTTCTGTGATGACTACCTGATAGGTTGACGCTGTGCCAACGGTTAGTTCTTTAGTTTGATAACCCAAAAAGCTGAAAAGAATTTTATCTCCAGTTTTTGCAGAGATGGTAAATGATCCGCCAGCGCCTGTAGAAGTGACTTTCGTTGTGCCTTTAACGGCTACGGATGCTCCAACGATTGGCAGATTCGTGTTATCCAGTAAGTTACCAGATATTTTTCGTTCAGTCTGAGCGTAAGTAGCCTGATAAGACAGGCCGAGAGTCAGAATCAAAAATACAATAAGGCTAGACTTGAAAATAGTAAAGTTAATTCTCATAAGTCTGTAGAGTTAGGTTCATAAATGGTTTGTTTGTTTTGTTAGTTATTATTTTAAAATTTGATCGTTGGTGGAAGGTATTTCGCAACCAATGCCTGATAATAAGGCTGTAATTCTTCCCAGCTTTTTTGGTTGGGATTTTTTGAGTATAAATCATATGGATTAAATAATCTTACCCATTTAAACATTTCGTGGTCTTTTTCACTCATTAAATGATCGTATGCATTTTCCCGGTGCTGAGAATAAAACGAGTGGTAACGAAGCATATACAATCCCGATTCAGGCAAATAAGGTTTCATCATGTGGTATACATATTCATCATGCCCCCATGACATATCCACGACATCTAAACCACAATTTTCGGTATATACGCCAAGCTTAGTCTGATAAACCGGATTGTTGAAATCCGGGTTGGCGCTAAAAAATTCCGGATAAACAATTTTATCAGAATAGGCACAACCTACTGGAAATGTATCACCTACAACTGCCCACTGTGGCTCTCCATATAAGCAAAGTACCTTTCCCATATCATGAATTAAACCCACTAAAACCATCCAATCCGGGTGACCGTCGTTGCGAATCGCTTCAGAAGTTTGCAGCAAATGTTGCATCTGGTCTAAATCCGTATCAGGATCAGAATCATCAACCAATTTGTTGAGAAAATCGAAAGCGCTCCAAATCGGCATTTCTTCCTTATTAAATTTTAGATATTCAGCTTTTTTCTGCTGAACAAAGTCGTAAGTCTGGTAAGTGTGGTTTAAACGATAAAACTCTTTTACGCCATCCTTTTCAGTTTCTTCATAATTACGAAACTGATCTTCTTTTTTATCCGCATTGATGCTGGTTGGATCAGGGTAACGGACTAATAAATCCTCTTCCCACTGATCAAGGTTTTTCAAAGGATTTTGATCGTCCTGTGAAACTATGCTTTCGTTTCTCATAAGATTAGAAATTTGGTTAAAATGTCTTTTGTTCCATAAAGTTGAGTTTTTGAAAGACTAAACTTTTATTTTTCGATGAATTTATTTACGTAAACGATTAAGTAAAATTGATTAAAAGGTGTTTAAAGGCGTTGTTTTATAGCGAGTTAACCGGTTTAAGATGCTGCAGTGAGGTGCTTTACAATGCAGGCGGTTTATGCTGATTGATTACTTAAGAATTCTTAAGTGATGAATTAATTGCTATTTTCGTTAAACAGAATTTCGTTTACATGACGAATCTGTTAATATACCAAACTAATGATTCCCTAAACTCAGAAACTCACCAAGTTTCTGCCTTTTTTCCTTCACGCAGGCCCTGAATCTTTCGTCTGCGTAAAGGCTTGAAATACCGGAAACGTTTGGTATATAGCATTTGCTAACCAAAAACTAACAAACTATTGCAGGCATGTCTGGAGAGGTTAATATTAAAAGATTAGCGCTGGAACTAAATATTTCCATTGCCACAGTTTCGAAGGCACTTAATGATAGTCATGAAATTAGCTTAAAAACAAAAAACCGGGTTTGGGATCTGGCAAAAGCACTTAATTATACGCCAAATCCTGCGGCAAGTAATTTGCGAAGCAACAAAACGAAAACCATTGCGGTAATCATTCCGTTTGTGGCGAATAACTTCTTTTCGCTTGCTATTAAAGGTATCGAAGAGGTAGCCAGGCAATACGGATATCATGTATTGATTTATCAAACGCATGAAGATACAGAGATGGAAATCGCGTTTACAAACAGTCTGCTTAACGGCAGGGTAGATGGAATCCTGACTTCGGTATCCAGCAACGAATATAATAGCGAATACTATCAAAAGCTGGTGAAGAAAATTCCTTTGGTATTTTTTGATCGTGTGTATGAAAACATAGATACTTATACCATCACTACTGATGATTACGAAATTTCGTATCAGGCAACAGAACATCTGATCGCAAGCGGCTGCCAGAAAATTGCTTATTTATATGGCCTGGAAAAATTACCCGCCGGTAGGGCAAGGTTTTCTGGTTTCGAAGCTGCCATGCGGGCACATGGCTTGGAAGTTTCTGAGCAGCTTATTGTAAACTATAGAGATGACGAAGATCTAAACCTGAAGAATATCAAAACGCTTTTTAGCGAACATCAGCCTGATGGTGTTTTCTCCTCTATGGAAGAATTTATTATTCCCACCTACGTGGCATGTCAGGAATTAAAATTAAATATTCCGGAGGACATAAAAATTCTCAGCTTTTCTAATCTGTCATCAGCGAAGTTGCTTAACCCCTCGTTAACAACCATCACACAGCCTGCCTTCGAAATTGGGAACGAGGCTGCTAAATGCCTTTTTAAATTATTGAATAAAAGGGGGATTGGTGACGATCAAAACATTGTGCTAAAATCAATGCTCATTAAACGTGCATCTACGGGGCATGAGGCAACTCTTTGCTGAGTTTAAATGCCCAATCCGAAAACGTTTACGTAATTAAATAAAAGTAGAAAGCCCCGAAGGTTCAATTTTTTTCTGACTTTTAGAATAACCAAATATATACACAACCCATATATGAATCATCTTTCTGCGCTAGACTGTGCCGTTTTCTTTATATACTTTATTATTGTATCCGCGTACGGTTACTGGGTTTATCGGAGTAAAAAAAAGAAACAAACCGATACGAAAGATTATTTCCTTGCAGAAGGTTCTTTAACCTGGTGGGCAATTGGCGCTTCGATTATTGCTTCTAATATCTCTGCCGAACATTTTATCGGTATGTCAGGTTCTGGTTTTGCCATGGGCCTCGCCATCGCAAGTTATGAGTGGATGGCAGCAGCAACGCTGATTATTGTCGCAATATTTTTTCTTCCCATCTACCTGAAGAACAAAATTTACACCATGCCGCAGTTCCTTTCTCAGCGGTATAATAATACAGTGAGTACGCTGATGGCTGTTTTTTGGCTTTTAGTCTATGTGTTTGTTAACTTAACATCGATCTTCTTCTTAGGCGCTATTGCCATCGAAACCATTACGGGTATCCCATTTAGTACTTGCATTATATTTCTGGCTATTTTTTCAGCGATTATCACTTTGGGCGGAATGAAGGTTATTGGTTATACCGATGTGATTCAGGTGATTGTATTGGTTGCTGGAGGGTTAATTACCTGCTATATGGCCTTAAAATTAGTATCCGAAAAACTGGATACACAAACTGTATTGGGTGCACTTCCACTCTTGCGGTCTGAAGCTTCTGATCACTTTCATATGATTTTTTCTAAAGGAGATAAATTTTATAATGAATTACCAGGTATTGCCGTTTTAGTTGGCGGACTTTGGATCAATAACCTGAACTATTGGGGTTGTAATCAATATATCGTTCAACGGGCACTAGGCGCAGATTTAAAAACTGGCCGGAGCGGGTTAATCTTCGCCGCCTTTTTAAAACTTTTAATTCCTGTGATAGTTGTTATTCCTGGTATTGCAGCCTTCGTATTATATCAACGGGGTTATTTTCAACAGGAAATGCTTGATGCAAACGGTGTTGTTAAGCCAGACCATGCTTATCCGGTATTGATGAATTTATTGCCAGTAGGTGTGAAAGGAATGGCATTTGCTGCTCTTACAGCAGCAATTGTAGCTTCACTCGCTGGGAAATCCAATAGTATTGCCACTATTTTTACGCTGGATATTTATAAAAAATTTATTAAGCCAGATGCTTCCGAAAGAAGATTAGTTGCCGTTGGGCGATGGTCTGTGGTGGTTGCTTCCTTAATTGCAATCGTTGTGGCGCCAGCCTTACGAAGCTTTGATCAGGTTTATCAGTTTATTCAGGAATATGTTGGTTTTATTTCACCGGGCGTATTCGCTATTTTTCTGCTTGGGTTCTTCTGGAAACGAACGACTTCCAGAGCTGCACTTACAGCAGCACTGCTAACAATTCCACTATCCATGCTTTTTAAATTTTTGCCGGTATTAACTGATGGATGGATTGCATCCATTCCATTCCTAAACAGGATGTCTTGGGTATTTGTTATTATAATAATCTTAATGGTGCTGGTTACCCTGACTGATCCTAAAAGTAAAAATAATCCTCAAGGCCTCGAAATTGATCGCAGCATGTTTAAAGTTACACCGGCATTTACGGTTGCTGCGGTGATTATCTGCGGTATTCTGGCAGCACTTTACACCGTGTTTTGGTAGGCTTCACAAAGATGATGTATTAAAATAACCCAACTTTAATAAAATGAAATTTAAGATCCTGATTTTTTTTTCGCTACTGATTTCTTTCCATGCGATTGCACAACAAAAATTTAACATCAAAAGTTATGGTGCCATTGGCGATGGTAAGACCAATGATGCCAAAGCGATTCAAAAAGCTATAGATGCCTGCTCGGCTGCTGGAGGCGGACAGGTTCTCGTGCCCTCAGGTCATGTTTTCCTGGCTGGTCCTTTCGATTTAAAATCTTTTGTTGATCTGAAAATTGAAGGCGGCGCAAAAATTCTGGCAAGCCCTGATGAAAAATTGTATACCAAAAGTGCTTTTAGAGAGAATAAAGGCGAAGGCACCATCTGGATAGGCGGTGAAAAATTAGAACAGGTAAGCATCACCGGAACTGGAGTGCTCGATGGAAATGGAATTTCTTTCATGGGAGAGGAGCTCGAAGATTCATATGTGCTGAAGCCCTTTAATATCATCGACCCAAGGCCACATTTACTAACGCTTATTGGCTGTAAAAAATTAAATATCGATGGAGTGACGTTTCAGAATTCCGCTTATTGGACTGTTCATTTAATTGGCTGTAACGATGTCTCCATTTCTAATATCACATTATTAAATAGTATTAAGATTAGAAACAGCGACGGTATCGATCTGGATCACAGTAAAAATGTGAGGATCACAAATTGTTATATTGAGTCAGGAGATGATTGTATCTGCCTTAAAAACCGCCGTGAGTTTGAAGAGTACGGAGCTTGTGAAAACATTGTCATTAGTAATTGTACGATGACCTCCAGCTCCTGTGCTATTAAAATTGGATCAGAAAATATGGATCGCATCAGTAAGGTATTAATCAATAACTGCAATATCGTAAACAGTAACCGTGGTATTGGTATCCAGAATCGGGATGAAGGTACAGTGAGCGATGTTGTTTTTTCGAATTTACTGATTGAGGCAAAGTTATTTTCTGATGTGTGGTGGGGAAAATCAGAACCGATTTATATTACTGCTTATCCGAGAGCAACCGCCAATAATAAAGATGCTGGCTGGCGTTTACCTAAAGGTCAAACCAAAGGAAACGTTGGAGCGGTAAGTAACATTTATTTTAGTAACATCCGCTGCACAGGCGAAAGTGGAGTTTATATTAGTGGCGAAAGTCAGGATAAAATTTCTAATATTCACTTTGATCAGGTGAGTGTTAAGTTAAACAAAACAACGAAAGAACCAGGTGGCATTTATGATCGCAGACCGAGCAACGTTGAAGGATTAGTAAAGAGCGCAGTCGCCGGATTTTACTTTGAAAATACCGGAAACATCAGCGTGAATAATAGTGAAGTTATTTGGGGTACTAACAAACCATCTTACGCCGGAAAAGCATTAGAGCAAAAAAATGTAAAGAAGGTTGTTTTATCAAATTTCCAGGAAAATACTGCTTCTCAATAAATAGATTTTGAATTCTTCTCCTGTACTCAATATCTGGTAATTTATGCAGTTCAAGAGATGAGATCATAAATTGATAATGGAGGGGCAGTGATTCGCCCCTCCATATTTACGCTGTTCCTTTTATACTATTGATTGAGACTGATTTTTATTTATAGCGTAATCACTATGACATGGGAGAGCAGATTTCAATCAGAAAGCCATTAATATCCTGAACATAAGCTACTGCCTGTCCCCAGGGTTTTATTTTAATGGTTTCCAGGGGCGTAGCGCCCATTTTTACTGCCTGATCAAAAACAGTTTTTACATTTTCTGTTGTGAAACCTAGTTCTATACCAAATGGTTTTTCATTTCTTTTACTTAAGTTAAAGCCATTTGAGAGGTTCGTGCTGGCGAGTTGCACATCAGCAAATGAAATAATAGTTTCACCACTTAATAATTCTCCATAATCATTTTCGGGCGTAATAAATTTTCTTTTAAAACCGAATGCTTTTTCATAAAATTCAATCGATTCGGACACGTTCTTAACGTAAAGTATTGTATAGCTAAATTTTACCATGGTTTATTTTTATCAAATATACAGGATGGATCAGGATTTAACTTTGTAAAAAAGCGACAAAATCTATAGTTGTGAAGGAACAGATCCTGTAAATCTTTTTATTTCTTTGGTAAGATGTGCATGATCGTAGTAACCAGATTCGAATGCCAGTTCGGCTAAACACTTTCCTGAAATGTTGTTTTTAATTTTCAGGCTGACAAACTGGTAGCGTACAAGGCTGATAGAGTCTTTTGGACTTACACCAACTGAATTTTTAAAATGTCTTTCTAATTGCCTCGGTGTGGTGAAGTGTTTCTTAGAAATATCACCTACTTTTAATTGGCCATTTTGCTCTTGTATATCTTTAATTATATGAAGAATTGAATATTTAGGTGGAGATAATTTATGAAGAAAAAATTGATCGAGATATGCTGGTGTATATTCATCAATACGATGAATTACAGGGAGTGCGATATTTTTAAGTTCAATGCTTTGATCTGTAAATTCGTGTAATGAGGAAAGTTTAAAAAAATAAGAAAATGCGCCCGGTTTAAAGCGGATACCCAATAGTTTGGCGTTACCTGCCGTTTTATATTCTTTGAAGCGCATCATCGTGCCTATAAGATAAATGGCTTCACTTTTCATCAATATTGTGCCTGCTTCAGTTCGGTAATCATCTTCAATATTAAAGATAATGTCTACACAGCCATCAGGAAGGATTTTGGTTTTGTGAAGTGCATGCCCCGTCATTTCAGAGATCCAATAAGCATCTATATAAGATTGCAATGCCGGATGAGGCTGTATTTCTAAATATGCCAATGAGATAAATCCTGTAATTATTTAATATGTTTTAACAATATCTTATTTAAGATTTTGAATATAGGCCATACAACTGTTATTTTTAATAAACAGCATAGTTAAATGCAGTTAGCATTCTCAAATCAAGAAATTTTTTATGACTCTGCTTCAATACCTTCTTCGTACATCTCGTTAATCGCATCGGTATATTTTTTTTCTACAACGCGGCGTTTAACTTTCATCGTTGGGGTAATTTCACCCTCATCTATGTTGAAAGGGTTACGTTTAATCTTGAAGTTCTTAATTCGTTCAAACTTCGCTAACTCGTTAGAGATTTTCTTAATGTCAAGCTCCATCCAATCAATAATTTCCTTTTCATTAATAAAAGCCTCGGGCTGATCGAAAAATTCAGGTTTTAACTTAAAAGTCTCTTCGAGGGTTTCTCTGTTTGGGATAATAATTGCCGTAATGAATTCCCGTTTATCACCAATTAGAAATAACTGGTCAATTTTTGGACTTTTCAGGTAGATATTTTCTACAGGTGTAGGATAAACATTTTTACCGTAAGCGTTAACGATCATGTTTTTCAAACGATCGGTGATCTGAAGATTGCCCTTATAAAAACGACCAATATCTCCGGTGTGAAACCACATATCTTTATCTATGGCCTCTGCAGTTTCCGCAGGTTTGTTAAAATACCCTTTCATTACGCAATGTCCACGAACAATTACTTCACCTTCTTCACATTCAAAACCCTCATCAAAAGTATGGTGCGTTTGAATGTTGATCATCCTCTTCGTTTCTACATCCTGGATAGCTACCTCAATACCTGGAATTACCCGGCCAACGGTGCCATAAACCTGCCTGTGGTATTCGGTAACCGACATTACGGGCGAGGTTTCAGTTAAACCGAATCCCTCTAAAATTTTTATGCCTAAATCTCCAAAAAATTCGCCCACATTTTTAGGCAGGGCTGCACCACCGGAAATCATAAATTTTAACCGACCTCCGGTTTTCTCTTTTATTTTACTGAATACTAATTTCTCCGCGATTGCCTTTTTTCCCGAAAGGATCAATCCCGGACTTTTGCCAGCTTCTTTAATTACTCGATAATTTTTGCCGGTTTCTAAAGCCCAGGTAAATATTTTCGCTTTTGTGCCTCCGGCGGCAGTTCCGGATTTGATTGCTTTATCATGAATGCGTTCCAGCAATCGCGGTACGCAACTCATCACCGTCGGACGAACTTCACCCATATTTTTAGCCAGTAATTCTAAACTTTGAGCAAATGCAATTTTACAGCCTTGCGCACAGCAAACATGATAGGTCGCCGTCCGCTCAAACACATGTGATAAAGGTAGAAAAGAAAGGAAAGTTTCAGTTTTGTCAATCACAGGAATTTGTTGCAAACAAACTTCAACATTCTTAACAAAGTTGTAGTGTGTAAGCATTACGCCTTTCGGAGTTCCTGTAGTTCCGGAAGTGTAAATTAAGGAAGATATATCATGTGGTTCGACTAAATTTCTGCACTGTTCAATCTCTGCTTTTTCTGCAGCAGTAATTTGGTGTTTAAGTGCCAGGATATCTGAAAATGCAATCACTTCCACATGTACATCAGCAGGAATCGTTACTTTTTCATAATCTTTAAATGCGGGTATGATGTATTTTAAATCTTTGCAATTTGCAGCAACTTTTAAAACTTTTCGAAACAGGAAATTATTCCCGACAAGAATGCCTTTTATACCAGAATCATTAATGATATAGGCCACTTCCTGCTCAGAAAGGGTAGGGTAAATGGAGACATTGATCACGCCAATCTGCTGAATACCCTGGTCGTAATATACATACTCCGGAGAATTCTCTATCATTAAGCCTAGTCGGTCTCCTGTTTTTATACCTTTCTCCAGAAAGTATGCAGATACTGCATCGGCTCTTTTTAAGGTATCTTCATATGAAATCTCAACCCATTCGGTACCTTGTTTATGGATTAGAAAAGTATCCTCAGGTTTGTGAATGTTTTTTACAACATTTCTTAGTAAGGTAGGAACAGTTGAAAATTCGTTTATTAATGGCATGCGCGTAATCGGATTGTTCTTTATTTTAACAATTATAATATTTTTTGATTTAAAAACGCAAACTGATGCTTCTAAAAGATTAGAAATGATCGGCATAAAGCGTCCCGATTATAGCAAGTTGATGCAGTGAATAAACGCAAAAAGGTTCCATAAATTATGGAACCTTCTTAATATGAGTTGATTTACTTAAACTGAAAAACTTTCGCCACAGCCACAAGTACGGCTGGCGTTAGGATTTACAAAGTTAAAACCTTTTCCATTTAAGCCATCGGTGAAGTCTAATTCAGTTCCGGCCAGATAAAGGAATGATTTCATATCTAATGCAATTTTGATTCCTCTATCTTCAAAAAACTGATCACCTTTTTGTTCTTCGTTATCGAAATCCAAATTATAAGATAATCCAGAACATCCACCACCTTTTACAGAAACGCGTAAAAAATAATCAGAACCCATTTCAGAATCCTGCATTAAGTGGTCAATTTTATCTTTCGCTTTATCGGTTATCGTGATCATTGTGATATAGATTTGAGATATGAGACAGGAGATTTGAGACTCGTGAGCTAACACTCACATCTCACATCTGGAAGCTCACATCAATTTTAGTGGTGTGATTTTTCTAAAACAATTGCCTCTAAACCATTTTTAACGCGGTAATCGTTAATGGCAGATTTAATTGCATCTTCTGCAAGTACTGAACAGTGAATTTTTACTGGTGGTAAAGCCAATTCCTCAACAATATCCATGTTATCAATAGATAATGCTTCATCGATTGTTTTTCCTTTTAACCATTCTGTAGCTAAAGAAGAAGAAGCAATTGCAGAACCGCAACCAAAGGTTTTAAATTTAGCATCTGTAATTATGTTATCTTCACTTACTTCAATTTGCAAACGCATTACGTCGCCACACTCAGGTGCACCAACTAATCCTGTTCCAACAAATTTGCTGTCTTTATTTAATGTACCTACGTTACGTGGGTTATTGTAATGGTCAATTACTTTTTCTGAATATGCCATGTTTTTATTTTTTATATCCCTGAAGGGATGATTTTAATTTTTGTTATGTGTTGTGGGTTGCGAGTTACAAGTTACATGTCAAATGTTTTATACTACATGATGTTTATACGCCCAAACTTTCAACTTTTAACTTACAACTTTCAACTATTGTTACAGGTTGCGAGTTACAGGTTACATGTCAGGTGCTTTAGACATTATGCTTGTACGCCCAGACTTTCAACTTTCAACTTTTAACCTTTAACTATTTGTTAAAAGTCAGGTGTTTCAGACATCTCGCTTATACGCCCAGACCTATAACTTTTAACTTACAACTTTCAACACGTTAATTTGCTTTGCAATTAATGTTCCGCCCATTCAATTTTACTCAAATCGATTCCTTCTTTAAACATTTCCCAAAGTGGAGAAAGTTCTCTTAAGTGGTTAACCGCTTTTTCAGTAATTGCAATTGCATGATCAATATCTTCTTCAGTAGTAAAACGTCCTAAACCGTAACGGATAGAAGAGTGTGCTAAATCATCAGATAAACCTAAGCTTTTCAATACATATGATGGTTCTAATGAAGCAGATGTACAAGCTGAGCCTGAAGATACCGCTAAATCGCTCATAGCCATCATTAAACCTTCACCTTCCACGTATTTGAAAGAAATATTTGCTACGTGCGGTAAACGGTATTGTGTATTACCATTAACATAACTTTCTTCCATTTTGTTTAGTGTAGACTCTAAACGATCACGTAAAGCAGATAAACGGGCAGCTTCGCTTTCCATTTCTAAGCGACAAAGTTCGCAGGCTTTACCTAAACCAACAATACCAGGAACGTTTAGGGTACCAGAACGCATGCCGCGCTCATGACCACCGCCATCCATTTGTGAAGTTACTTTAACCCTTGGGTTTTTTCTACGAACGTAAAGTGCACCAACGCCTTTCGGACCGTACATTTTGTGTGCAGAAAAAGCCATTAAGTCAATTCCATCTGCATTTACATCAACCGGAATTTTACCTACCGCCTGCGTTGCATCAGTCATGAATAAAGCACCAAACTTGTGTGCAATAGCAGAAATTTCTTTAACGGGCTGAATCACGCCGATTTCGTTATTTCCGTACATGATCGAAACTAAAATAGTTTCAGGTGTCATCGCTGCTTCTAATTCAGCTAAGTCGATTAAACCATCTTCTTTAACGCCTAAATAAGTTACTCTTGCACCATTTTTCTCCAGGTGTTTACAAGTATCCAAAACGGCTTTATGTTCAGTAACCGCAGTAATAATGTGGTTACCTTTTTCTTTGTACATTTCGAACACACCTTTAATAGCCAGGTTATCAGCTTCAGTTGCGCCCGATGTAAAAATTACTTCTTTTTCAGTACAGCCGATTAATTTGGCTACCTGCTCACGAGCATAATCCACTCCTTCTTCAGCCACCCATCCAAAAGCGTGATTACGGCTTGCGGCATTTCCAAATTTCTCAGTAAAGTAAGGTAGCATCGCTTCCAACACTCTTGGATCTAAAGGTGTTGTTGCGTTATTATCTAAATATATCGGCTGTTTCATCTCTATTCTGTTAATTATAAAACAAAGATACAAAAAAACTTTCCTAAGAATTATAAATAATAGCTATGAGGTTATAGAGAAAACCTGCATTTTTACATTCAACCAACCTTTTTAAACGATGAACAAGATAGAACATATCGGAATAGCCGTAAACAACCTTTCTAAGTCTGTTCCGCTTTACGAACTGCTGTTAAATACTTCCTGTTACAAAACGGAAATTGTTGCCTCAGAACAGGTAAAAACTGCGTTTTTTAAAATCGGAGAGAATAAAGTAGAGCTTCTTGAAGCAACAGACGATGACAGTGCAATCGCCAAATTTCTGGAGAAAAAAGGAGAGGGGATTCATCACATCGCCTTCGCAGTAGATAATCTGTTGGAAGAAATGGAACGATTGAAAGCAATGGGCTTCGTACTCCTGAATGATGTTCCAAAAAAAGGTGCCGATAACAAGATGGTTTGCTTCGTTCATCCGAAAAGTACTAATGGTGTTTTAATTGAACTTTGCCAGGAGATTAAGTGGGTGTAGTGGGCGAGGAGCAAGGATAAAGGAGCGAAGATTAAAGATTAAGGAACAAGGAATAAAGAGCAAAGATCAAGGAGAAAAGAAAAAAGCAGGGAATGACGATAAACGAACTGCGATAAACGAACAACAAAAACGACCAACCAATAACATCTATAAGAAAGGCAATGCCGGTAAGCCAACAACGAAAAACGACCAACGAACAAAGAAACGAAAAACAAAAATGTCTATCCTTAAAATTATCAGCAAAGATTTCGATATTGAAGAAAGTGTATCTGCAGACCAGTTGCGCGACGTACTGATTGATGCCTTTGCCTACCTGATTGATCACGATTTCCCGAGGCTGATTCAGATTTTATATAAGGCCGATGTGGATCAGTATAAATTGAAAGAATTGCTGGAAACAGTAGAAGGAGCAAGCTCAGCTGAAGTTATTGCTGATACTTACATTGCGCGGCAAAAAGCAAAGGTAGAAACCTGGGAGAAATATAGTCGGAAAGATTAGCTTTATTCCTGTACCGGATTGAACCTGTTGTACATATCCATATTAAAGAAAGAAATGGAGTTTATTTTATCGGCTTTTAAGACCAGATCCGTTTTCAATTCATTTGCATTTTCTACAGATCCATCATCTATATAACTAGCGTAAACCGTTAAATATTGTGTAGTAAAAACCAACTCTTTCTTCTCATTTCGATAGCCACTAAATGCCGGTGTGATACGGATGTAGCTCGTTGTAAATGGTTTGGGTAACTCTTTCACCCAGCCAATATAAAATTTACCACTATCCATCGTAAATTGTAGAAGGTGTGCGTCAAAAAATGAGGAACTCAATAAAAGTTCGAATTCATTGCCGGATGTAAATATGGCCTTTTTAATGGCGTCAAGCCGGTTAATAAAAAGGTTGGCAAATTCAGTTGCGCCTACAGCAACAAATAGCGACATGCTGGTAGTGCCGAAATAAGGTGTGCGAATTGGCAGCAATGCGCTCAAATAAGCAACTGTTTCAGGAAATATTGCAATGAATAATGTTCTTAACAAAAAGCAGGCAGCTAATAGGACGATGCCAGCGATAGCGGAATTTAATAAAACGCGCTGACTTTCAAGCCGGTATTGGATATACCGGAGGTACCTAAACCTGATTAGAATATAGTAGCCACCCACAAGCGGAAACAAGAGCAGGTTAAATGGCATCTACAGGTTATTTCTTATTTTTATCTTTTTCTATTTTTTTAAAAATACTCGATTCCATTAATGCACCAACCATTTCTTTAATGCGTGGCTGTGCAAAAAAATCAGGACTTTTAATATAAAGCTTTCCACTACTGTTCGAGTGGATAATGCCATCAAATGTGCCATCTTTTCTCATAGTTCAAATTTAGTGATATTTTTTAAATATCGGATAAACAATTTTAAATTCAAAAAGTTTAATTTCGCCACATGATTGATTAATAGTTAAGGAGTTGACATCGCCGCTATCTAAGATAATCACCATATTATTGGCAAGGAATACGCCAGTAAATTAAAATTCTTAATTTAGGCTTGTAAATCAAAAATAAAATTAGGATATTTGCATCCTCTAAAATAGAAGTAGAAAGATTAATAGAAATTGTCATAAGCGTTGTTGCCAGCAAATTGCAAAAATGTTCTTGATGCTTTCACACAAATAACTTAAAATAATATTCAAATGAAACCATCGAAGCATTAGCGAGATAGCTTCATCACAATTAAAAGAAAATAAAAAACACGATGAAAAAAGATTTGCACCCAACAAGCTACAGACCAGTTGTTTTTAAAGACATGTCTAACGAATATGCTTTCTTAACAAAATCTTGCGTAGATACTAAAGAAACAATTAAATGGGAAGATGGTAACGAGTATCCTCTTTATAAATTAGAGATTTCTCATACTTCACACCCTTTCTATACTGGTAAAATGAAATTGGTTGATACAGCAGGACGTATCGATAAATTCAAAAACCGTTACGCTAAGAAATAATTTTAGCAACAAAAAGCATTTTTTGAAGTCCCTTTGCCAAAAGCATCGGGACTTTTTTTATTTTTGCTGCTTATGACAATCAATTTATTTGATGATGACAGCTGGATGTCTTTGCGTCCGCTTACTTTTACCCGGCCGGTGGCCGATTTGCGTATTGGTATTTTAACCATTGCCGAGAAATGGGGAAAGTACCTGAAAGCCGATTTTGGTTTTATCACCCAAGATTATTTAAATGCAAAATTTGCTGCTGTCGAAGCTTCTTTATATATCAATGGTGCCTTATGTCCTGATGATGATTTGCTTCATGCCATCTCAGCACTTAAAAGTGGTGAGGTTCTTTTAGCTGGTAATATCGTTCTCGCTTTTAATTCAGGCGATGTTTTAACTTACCGGCAGGCCCAACATCAATTAAAACCAATTGAATTTCATTCCAGGTTTTTAAAAATTACCTATCCGGAACAGATTTTTTCAAATAATCCTGCAGAAATCAGAAAAGATTTTGAATTGCTAACCAAAGGCCGGAACTCTGCAGCTATAAGTAGCACCAACCAATTAATTGGCAACGATATCTTTTTAGAAGAAGGAGCCAAAATTGAATGCAGTGTGCTAAATACTACCTATGGTCCGATTTACGTGGGCAAGAATGCTGAAATCTGGGAGGGTAGCCTTATTCGAGGATCTTTTGCACTTTGCGAAAATTCATCTATCAAAATGGGTGCAAAAATTTATTCTGGTACAACCATCGGACCGAACAGCCGTGCAGGCGGTGAAATTAATAACTCCGTAATCTGGGGCAATTCAGCCAAAGGGCACGAAGGCTATTTAGGCAATTCCGTATTGGGCGAATGGGTCAACATCGGTGCCGATACCAATAACTCCAATCTGAAAAACAATTATGCCGAAGTAAAACTTTACGATTATGAAAGCAAGGCCATGCGAAATACGCAACTGCAATTTTGTGGTTTAGTCATGGCCGATCATTCTAAATCCGGAATAAACACGATGTTTAACACCGGAACCGTAGTTGGCGTGAGTGCAAACGTTTTCGGCGCTGGCCTTCCACCAAACCATATTCCCGATTTTAGCTGGGGTGGAGGCAATTGTTTTGAACCTTATAAATTAGATAAGATGTTCGAAACCGCAGAAAAGGTGTTTGCCAGAAAAACCTTACCTTTTGATCAGGTAGAAAAAAATATTTTAACGGAAGTTTTTGAATTAACATCATCTCACAGAAACTATTAATAATACGAGATTTTCTATTGAGGATCTTCAAACCCATAAATTAAATACAATGAGAAAACAAATAGTAGCCGGTAACTGGAAAATGAATTTAGACTATAACGAAGGTGTTTCGTTGTTTAGCGAAATCGTAAACATGATTAAAGATGAGCGCAAGGGCAATCAAATTGCAATCATTTGCTCACCTTTTATTCATTTAAACAGCCTGGCAAAATTGGGTGGAAACGATGTTAAAATTGGTGCTCAAAACATTAGTGATAAAGAAAGCGGTGCTTATACTGGCGAAACCTCAGCTAAAATGGTGAAATCTGTTGGTGCAGAATACGTTATTTTAGGTCACTCAGAACGCAGACAATATTTTGCTGAAAGCGATGCTTTATTAGCTGAAAAAACTAAAGTTGCCTTAGCGAATGGTTTAACACCAATTTTCTGTATTGGCGAAACTTTAGACGAACGTAACAACGGAAGTTATTACGAAGTATTAAAGAAACAATTGGTTGAAGGTATATTTAGTTTGAGCGATGCGGATTTTGCTAAAATTGTAATTGCTTACGAACCAGTTTGGGCAATTGGTACCGGCTTAACGGCTTCTCCGGAACAAGCACAGGACATCCATGCATTTATCCGTTCAGAAATTGAAGCCAACTATGGTTTTAACATTGCAGATGATACGACCATTCTTTACGGTGGAAGTTGCAACCCGGGTAATGCCGCAAGCTTATTTTCACAAAAAGATATTGATGGTGGTTTAATAGGTGGTGCATCCTTAAAATCACGCGATTTTACAGATATTATTAAAGCATTAAACAGCTAGATGCAATATATTAAAGCAATATTTAAATTCAATAGTATTGAAGAATTTCAGCAAGATCTCCTCATCAGTGATCTTGCTGATTTAGGTTTTGATACTTTTGAAGACAGTGAAAGTGGTTTTACAGCTTTCGTGATCAAAGAAAACTTCAACGAGCAAGAATTAAAAGATTTGCTTACAGGTTATGCTGATGACTTTACTGCCATATACATGTTAGAAGATGTGGCAGATGAGAATTGGAATGCCGAATGGGAGAAAAATTTTAGTCCGCTGATTATAGATGACGTTTGCTATGTTAGGGCAACTTTTCACGAGCCTAAACCATCTTATCCGTATGAAATAATCATTGATCCGAAAATGGCCTTCGGAACCGGTCATCATCAAACCACGACCATGATGATGCAGTATATTTTATCTGCAGATCTGCTCGATAAAAATATCCTCGATATGGGTTGCGGTACCGGAATTTTAGCTATCCTGGCTGGTAAACTCGGTGCCAAAAGCTTAATGGCTATCGATTATGATGATATCTGTTATGAAAGCACTATCGAAAATGCTACATTAAACAATATCATCAATCTAAAAGCGCTTTGCGGAAGTAAAGAAGTGATTCCTGATGAGCAGTATGATGTAATTTTTGCAAACATCAATAGAAACATTCTCCTTGATCAGATTCATCGCTATGCGGAAGTACTAAAACCAATGGGAAAAATCTTTTTCAGTGGATTTTACTTAGAACCTGATTTGAATATGATTACCGCTGAATGTGCTAAATACGGCATCAGATACGTCGATCATAAACAAAATGGAGATTGGGTTGCGGCTCAGTTTGAGAAGAAATAAAAGGAGTAAAGAATAAGGATCAAGGAATAAAGATCAAAAGCAGAAAATTGATTTCCAAGTCATTAGCATCTGGCTTTGTTATCACATGATCATTGCTTATTGACTTTTGAGAAGAAATAAAAGGAATAAAGAATAAAGATCAAAGGCAGAAAATTGATCTCCAAGTCATTAACATTTGGCTTTGTTGCGCTTGGTCTTTTATCTTTGCTTATTGACTTTTGATAAGAAATAAAATGAATAAAGAATAAAGATCAAAAGCAGAAAATTGATCTTCAAGTCATTAACATTTGGCTTTGTTGCCGCTTGGTCTTTTATCCTTGCTCATTGTTCCTTTATCCTAATAATAAATAGATATGCGTATACATTTTATAGCGATTGGTGGAAGTGCCATGCACAACCTTGCTATTGCTTTACATAAAAAAGGGTATCAGATTTCGGGTTCTGATGATGTAATTTTCGAGCCGGCAAAATCACGTCTGGATAAATACGGTTTATTGCCAGCTGAAATGGGATGGGAGGAAAGCCGGATTTCTACAGGTTTAGATGCCGTTATTTTGGGAATGCATGCCAGAATTGATAACCTGGAACTGTTAAAAGCACAGGAACTTGGCATAAAAATTTACTCATACCCTGAATACATTTACCAACAAAGCAAAAACAAGTTACGCATTGTTATTGGCGGTAGTCATGGTAAAACGACCATTACCAGCATGATTTTGCATGTGTTAAATTATTACAACCGTGATTTTGATTACCTGGTTGGTGCACAGCTTGCTGGCTTTGAAACGATGGTTAAGGTTACTGAAGCGGCACCTGTTATGATTATTGAAGGCGATGAATATTTATCTTCACCGATAGACAGGCGACCGAAATTTCATCTTTATAAAGCGAATGTAGCCGTTATCAGTGGTATTGCTTGGGATCATATTAATGTGTTTCCAACCTATGCCGACTACACTTTGCAGTTCGAAAAATTTATCGATACCATTGAAGAAAACGGCACTTTAATTTATTGCGAAGCCGATGCTGATCTCACTAAAATCGTATCTAAATCTCAAGCAAAAATTAATAAAATCGGCTATGCCATCCCTTCGCACGAAATTGAGAACGGCATCACCTATTTGTTGCCGGAAAGGACTGCCCTAAAAGTGTTCGGCGATCATAACCTGATGAACTTAAATGCAGCAAAAGAGGTTTGCAAAACCTTGAATATTAATGCAAAAGATTTTGATGCTGCAATATCATCATTTACAGGTGCAGCCAAACGGTTAGAAGTAATCTCTGCAGATGAATCTACAAACGTTTATAAAGATTTTGCACATTCACCGTCAAAACTCAAAGCCACTATAGATGCGGTTAAAGCACAATTTACCAATCGCAGATTAATCGCTTGTATTGAGTTGCATACTTTCAGCAGTTTAAACAAAGACTTTCTTAAAGAATATGCTGGCGCGATGAACCAGGCAGACGAAGCTATTGTATTTATCGATTTGAAGAGTTTTGAACAGAAAAGAATGGAACCGTTTTCTGAAGAAGATGTACAGCAGGCTTTTGCTAACCCAAAACTTAAGTTTTTTAACGATGCCGTAAAGTTGAAAGATTACTTGCTGAACTTAAATTATAAAGATGCTAATCTTTTAATGATGAGTTCAGGGAATTATGCTGGTTTCGATTTGTATGAACTGGCGGCTGCCTTAGAGAAGTGAGAAGTGAGATTTGAGATGGATTTGTCTCAAATCTCAAATCTAATATCTCTTGTCTCAAATCTGATATCTCATGTCTCATACTCATATAACATCTCATATCTAAAAAAATGAAAAGCATTGGAAATCGCATTAAGCAAAGTAGGGTAGCGCTCGGCTTGAGTCAGGCGGATGCTGCGAAACAACTTAATATTTCCACTCCTGCTTTTTGTAAAATAGAAACCGGTCAAACGGATCTCAATATCTCCAGGTTAATGCAGATTGCGAAAACGTTTAAAGTGCCGGTAATGACGTTGATTGCTGGTGAAGAAGCAAATCAAACTTCGTCTGCAGATTTAGCTGAATTGCGGCAACAACTGGCGGAAAAAGAAGAAGAGATCAATAAACTTCGCAAGAAAGTGATTGATCTTTATGATAAGCTGGGAATGTAATTTGAGGAATAAAGAACAAAGAGCAAGGAATAAAGATATCATGCTGAGATTGCTCCTTAATCTTTGCTCTTTGTTCCTTGCTCCTTAATCTTTGTTCTTTGCTCCTTAATCCTTATTCTCCTAAAAAACCTTCCTCATCGTCAGGTGTTTTTTGCCAAAGGTTGCGCCTGTCGCTTTATGAATGGCAATCATTTGCTCATTAAAATCACCAACCCAACTCAATTCTAATTCTTTGTATTGGTTTTTAGGAAGTACATATTCACCTAAACGGATAAAAAGAACCGATTCTAAACCATGTTTTTGGAATTTGGGCTTCGTACCCATCACAATAGCCCTCATTCTGGTTACGCCAACCCATCTGCGGTAAGCAAATTTCAATTTTTCGATAATCCCTAACTTTCCATTAAAGCCCTTGATCATCTGGTTTGCATCAGGAATCAATACGACAAAAGAAGCAGGTTCTCCATTAAAGTAAGCAAATTGAATCAAATGCTCATCCATAATGGGTTCCATGCTTTTGAAGCTCTCCTGTAGGGTCTCTTTTTTGATGGGAACAAAGTTTTCAAAATCTTGCCAGCCATCATTATAGATTTCCATCAAATCGTCGATGTATTTCTCTGAATTGGCTTTGCTGAAATATTCGAAAGTGTATCCCGGTTTATTTCTTACCCAGTTGGCAATTTTGGTAAACCTTTCAGGGAAGGGGATGGTTAAGTTAATGTGATTGGTTAATTGTTCATATTCGGTGACAAAGCCGTAAGCATCAAAGAATTTTTGATAGTAAGGAAAGTTATAATTCATGCCAAAAGATGGCGGTGTGAAGCCTTCTACCAACAGTCCCCAGAAAGAATCATTTTCTCCAAAATTGATCGGTCCTTCCATAGCTTTCATGCCATTTTCAATTAACCAGGCTTTTGCGGTATCAAATAAAAGGAAAGCTGCTTTTTCATCATCAATAGATTCAAAAAAGCCCATGCCACCTGTAGGCTGATCATATTGAAAAGCTTTTTTCTCGTTAATAAACGCGGCAACTCTGCCAATTGGTTTTCCAGATTCATCTTTTAAAACCCATCTGGTACATTTTCCATGGTTAAAGAAATTATTCTTTCTCGGATCAAAAACATTTTCCACCTCAGCATCCAGTGGACAAATAAAGTTCTTATCATCCTGATACAGAATCTTCGGAACGTTTAAGAAATCTTGTTTAAGCGATGAATTGTTTACTGCTATAACTTGCATGAAAAGGTTTTAAAATTAAAAAGCATCCAACCAATCGGTAGGATGCTTCTTCAAATATATCATTTTTAAATATTAATAATCGTCGTCTTCGTCATCAAAGTTGTCAAAATTATCCAGGTCATCTAATGGAACATCAAAATCATCTTCATCATCGTCCAGAGGTTTCGTTTTCGTTTGAATATCGTCATCTTCAAGATCATCATCTTCATCTACCTGTTTCTTAGTAGTTGGCTTGGTCGGGAGTTTCTTTGGCGCTTTCATAACACAAAAATAAAAATTGCTTTTATAGTTTAAAAATACAAAAAAAACTTTTTTAATAACAATCTGTAAGCAAAGAAATTAATTTATTTTACTCCGTATTTTCGCCTACCGTGTTTTCTTCTTTTGCAATATCTTTGAGCTGCGGAAGCTGGTTTAAATGGTTTAAACCGAAATAATCCATAAATAACGGACTCGTTGTATAAAGAATCGGGCGGCCTGGTGTCTCCGCTTTCCCTTCAATACTGATGAGTTCTTTTTCTAATAATCGTTGAACAGAATAATCTGAATTTACACCTCTGATTTGTTCAATCTCCAGCTTGGTAATGGGTTGCCGATAGGCAATGATGGCCAGGGTTTCCATAGCGGCCTGGCTTAACTTTTTCTTCGATCGGTGCAGCTGAAGTTGATTAACGGTTTCATGGAACTCTTTTTTAGTCAAAAATTGATAACCATTGTTCAGATTCACTAATTCTATGGCGGAATTCTCTTTGCTATACCTGGCTGAAATGAGGTTTAAACTTTCAAAAATTTGGTTTTCTGTGATTTCCTTATTAAATACGGCGTTTAAAGCAAGTATCATTTCCTGAACGCTAATACTTTGAACGGAAGAAAAAATAAGCGCTTCTACGTGTTTCGCAATATCTTGAGGCATATACAAAAATAGAATTTTTGGGCACAAAAAAAAGCGGTCTCGCTTTTTAAAAAACAAGACCGCTTTCAACACACAAATGAAACCTGAATTAAGATATAGCTTTAGGTTAGGTTATTAAATATCTATATCAATTCTATAAGAACGTCTTTGATAAACACTATCGTTTATTTCTAAGACAAGTTTAAGGCTAAACCAGGTTCTTCAAAAGTTTTATTTAGTGAGTGGTATTAATAATTGAGTAAACGGTAAAAAAGCTATTTTAACGGGATGGATATGGAGACTGTTGTACCCTGTGTAGCATTTTGATTTACATTTAAGTGTATAGGTTTTGCTCCAATTTGGCTTAAAAGGTTTAATCTTTCTCTGGTTAGCTGCATCCCCTTACTGATATGTGTGTCTTTTTTCTCTTTTAGTGAGTTTTCAATTCCTACACCGTCATCAATAATTTCAATATTCAGGTAAGCGGTATCAAGCAGTTTGATATTAATTTGAATCTGGCCATTCGTTTCCTTTGGCATTATTCCATGCCAGATGGCGTTTTCTACGTAAGGCTGTAACAGCATGGAAGGGATGAAGGTTTCTTCTTCATCTATTTCAGGATCAATGGTAAAAGTGTACTGCAACTTATCTCCAAAGCGATTTTTTTCTAATTTTAAGTAGAGATTCAGGTATTCCAATTCTTCTTCCAATGAGATGTAGCTTTTGGTGCAAATTTCCAGGTTTTTTCTAATCAGCCTTGCAAAGCCGGTTAATACTTTATTGGCGGAGGCTGTATTCTGTGTGTTGATATAATGTTGAATGGAATTCATTACATTAAATACAAAATGTGGATTCATCATTGCCTGCAGGGCCTGTTGTTCCAACATCAGGACTTTATTCTTCAGGAGCAACTGCGCCTGTTCTTTATCCTTTTGCTTGCGGGTGATGTAAACGGCGACTTTGTAAAAAATATAAGCAACCAATAAGATCAGTATGGAAAGAAACCACAGGCTTTGCCAGAATTGCTTTTTTATCGTAAAAGAGATTTTGGCTGAAGGACCCCAGTTTCCATTCTGGCTTTTTGCACAAACCTCGAAAACGTAGTCGCCAAATTGGAGTGATGAGAAATCAAGCCTTCTGGTCCGGGTTTCCAGCCAGGCAGAATTTTCATTTAAGCGATAACGATAGGTGATGTCGCTCGTGGTAAAATCTACGGCACTAAAGGTAAATAAGATGGTGCTGTTGCCATTTTCAAAGGTGAAATTTTCTTTATCAATTGGCAGGCGTTCATTGTCTTTTATAACAGAGGTAACATAAACTTTTGGCAGATTTCTACTAATGTTTTTATTGTTGTATTTAAACAATATTAAGCCCTTGTTTGTGGCAAAATAGGCTGTACTATCATCGATAAACAAGTTGTTAATATCATCACTGAGCAAATCTTTGCCATAATCAAAATTCGCTACAGCGGGGGCTTTGGGGTAATTGGTGATTTTATTTACCCCTTTATTGGTTAATACCCAGATTTCATTATTTTTAATAAAAAGCTTCGTGCAGACGTTATTGGTCAGTCCGTCTTTCTGTGTAATTTGTTTGGTAATTTTTCCTTCGCGATAAAAGATCAGGCCATAGCCATCTGTTGCCAGGATCAGTGTTCCATCCGCAAGTTGCTGAATATCGTTGATGCGTTTGGTTAACAGGGGTTGCTTTTCAAAGTGTTTGATTAACCTCCCATTTGAAAACTCAGATAAACCATTAATATTCGAAAACCACAAATTTCCGGTCTTGTCGTAGAAAACATGGTAAGACCTGTCTTTAAAAAAATCTTCCTTTTCCCTGTATTGAAGTGAATTAAATTCAAATCTCTTCAATTTATCTGAAAGGAAAACCACACCAGATGATAAAGCCAAAGCCAGGTGATCGTTATTCCCACTTAAACTAAAATGTTTGATCACGAACATGGAATTATTTGCCTCTTTGAGGTAACTCACATCGCCGGTGTTTTTGTAAATCTTTTTAAAAACGCCCATTCCATAGTCTGATGCAAAATAGATCGATTCATTTTTCGCGTCGAAGGCCAGTTGTTTAACTGTTTTATACTTCTTAAAATCATCTAAGCCTACTTCCTGAATCTGAAAATTGTTGATATCTAAAATATCGATCACAGCATCATCGGTTCCGAGCCAGAGGCGGTTTTTGCCATCTTTTGTAATACTCTTAATCACATTGCTACTCAGGCCCGATTCGGCATCAATTATGGAAAGCCTGTTGTTTACGTTAGGTAACATGTAAATTCCGGTGGTGGTGGCAAACCACATATTCTGATTATTGTCTTTGGTTACCTGATTAACAGAGATATCCTGCAGATATTGAACGGTTTTTCCACTTTTATTTAAGGCAAATGTGCCGGTTGCATTGGCCAGCCAAACTTCTTTAAGTGTCTGGTCATAATAGAAGTAGCCAGACATGTTTTTAATTAGATTTTGCGGAATGGAAATCAGGTTGTTGATTTTTCCTGATTCCAGTTTTTTCAAACCTTCGCTATCAAGGTAGAGTAATGATTTGTCCGGCAAGTTGACTGCCGTCATATAAGAAATCGGCCGCACTTTTGATTTGACAATAGAAAATGTATTTCCATTGAAGCGCTGTACACTTAAATCGCTGTAAGCAAAAATGTTTCCCCGTTCATCCTCATGGATAAAAGCATTTATAAACTTATCTTCAGGATTAGGTGAAACATACTTTTTGATGGTTTTTCCATCCCAGCAAACAATCAGATTGGAGTTTGTACCGAGCCAGATCCGGCCGGCTTTATCAATCAAAAAGGAAACAATAACGGTATTGAAATTCAGCTTCTTCAGTAACTGATCATTGTCTTTATTATAAAATTTACCATCTTTTAAATAGCTGAGTTGCCCATTAAGCGCAAAGAACCAGATCCGCCCACTTTTGTCTTCCTTCATTTGAAGAATCTGTGTGTCTGGTAATCCATCCTCGATCGTAAAGTTCTGAAAATTTGTACCGTCAAATCTGCTCAGACCATTATCAGTAGCAATCCAGATAAAACCTTTTCTATCTTGTAAAATGTAATAACAATTATTACTGGCGAGTCCGTTCTTTGAAGTGTAATGGGGTAGGTAAGTCGTTTGTGAAAATGCCGTTGGGGAGAAGAGAAACGAAGAAAATATCAATGCGAAAACAAAAATAAATGGATAGATATTCCAATCATTTTTCGCTTTTTGAGGTGCTAATGCTGCTATTTTTCTACGATTAATGATCACTGCCTGCTTTGATAAAAAGTTTAATTTTCTCAAAAAAATCGCTTGCTCTCCTTCGGGAGATGTTAATGCTTTCGCCATTCTTTAAAAATACCTGCAAGCCGTTCTTAGAATTGTATTCTTTTAAATGATTAAGGTTAATGATACTCGATTTATGAATGCGTACAAACTGATCGGAAGGCAAAAGCTCTTCAAATTCCCGTAACACCTTTGAAACTGTAATCTTATCCTGATTAGCGAAGTGCACCACAGAATAATTGCTATCGGCTTCAATATAAATAATATCATCCACATCGATCATTTTAAAACCTTGTCCGTAGGGCAGGGTTAGTTTTCTGATTTCTGATTTGGTACTTAAACTTGAAGCCAGGTTTGCAATTCGCTCATCATTTTCATTTTGGTTTTGAAAGAGCTTAATGTGTTGAGCAACCTTTTCTACAGCAACCTTTAACTCATCTATGTCTATAGGTTTTAGTAAGTAATCCAGTGCGTTGGCTTTAATCGCTTTAAGTGCATATTGATCATATGCTGTGGTGAAAATTACGGCTGCCTGCTGCTTCTGTGCATCGGGGATCAGTTCGAACCCGTTTCCGCCAGGCATTGCAATATCCAAAAAAATCAGATTAACGGTATGATGTGTTAAAATTTCCTTTGCTTCTGCTACGGACTTGGCAATACCGGTAATTTCTACCTGGGGACAATTATGCTGTAATAAAAAAAATAACGATGATCGGGCAAACTCCTCATCATCAACAATAATGGCTTTTAGTGTAGTCATAGCTATAGGTTTGTGAATGTATTAAAATAGCCTAACAAAAAAAAGTGAAAAAGAAAAAACCAGCGGTGAAATTGTCACGTATGTATCATCAAACGAATTCAAAAAACCTAAAACTTAGATTACTATGAAAAACAATGAACTAGAAACAAAAAGTAAACTTCAAGACGAGAGTTTATTTAACGGCTCGCTAGGAAGAAGGTCTTTCCTTCAATACGCAGGCGCAAGTGCTGCAGGTATTGCCTTAGTAGCAGCAGGTTGTAAAAAAGATCGTGGCGTAGAAAACGTAATGACCGGCGCAACTTTAGATTTTAAAAATGAAATTGGCGTTTTAAATTATGCTTATGCGTTAGAGCAGTTGGAAGCTGCATTTTATGTTAAAGTAGCATCTGCACCACCATCATCATTTACCACCGCACAAAAAGCTTATTTCCAGGATATTCAATTCCACGAAATTGCGCACAGAGAGTTTTTAAAAAATGTATTAAGCACTGCAGCAATTGGTAGTTTAGAAGTAGATTTCTCGTCTATTGATTTTACTAATGCCACCAGTGTTTTAGGTGCTGCACAGTCATTTGAAGATTTAGGTGTGGCCGCTTACAACGGTGCAGGTGTACGTATTACAACAGATGCTTATCTTGTAGCGGCTGGTAAAATTGTTTCAGTCGAAGCCCGTCATGCAGCTTACATCAGAGATATCATTTCTAACGGAAATTTTGCAAACTTAACTGAATTAACTGCATTAGGTGCTGATGTTGCCGGCGGTTTAGATGGTGCTTTAACACCAGATAAAGTGCTAGCTATTGCCGGAAAGTATGTAAAAACCAAAATTAACGTAATTAACCTTTAATCTTTAAAACTCAGCAATCATGAATATCTTAAATATATTAGACCAAATAGAAAAAGTGGATGGAGAGATCTATGAAAGATTAAGTCCGCGACGCAGTGCAATGAAAGATTTCTTTAACGTTGGAAAGAAAATCTCTATGGCTGCATTACCATTAGCAATGGGTTCATTGTTTCAAAAAGCTTACGGTCAAAGCAATCCATCTTCTGTTACCGATGTATTAAATTTTGCTTTAGCATTAGAATACCTTGAATATAACTATTACAACAATGCTTTGTCGCTTGCAACTTCTACTTACATTCCTGATGGACCAGCAAGACAAGCTATTACCACTATTCGTAACCACGAACGTGCACACGTTGATTTGTTAAAAGGTGCTTTAAAAATCTCTGGTGCAGATGGATATGTTTTTGCAGATTTCGATTTCACCGCAGGTGGCGCATTTGCAGATGTAAATACCAATTATCAAACATTTTTAAAAGTAGCATTGGCTTTCGAAGATACAGGGGTTAGGGCTTATAAAGGTCAGGCACCAATATTAAAAGGTATGCCAGTATTAACTACTGCTTTA
>JAZBLX010000024.1:0-95108 GCA_037033465.1 Bacteroidota bacterium
AGAGGTTTATCAGGAATAAATGACTTAAAATTTTGGATGAGCTTCTGAAAAAAATGTGTTGGCTAATAAATAACAAAGTGAATTAAAGAAAACGGGAATCATCCGATGGACGACTCCCGTTTAATCTAAATTAACGCTCTCCATATAAAGACGATAATTTGTTGACTTTATTGTATCTAACTGAAAATATTTTAAAGTATTTCTCTCCAGTTTATTTTAGACTGATATCAGCAGAAGTTTATCAGCAATAAATGACTTAAATTTTGGATGAACTTCTGAAACAAATGTGTTGGATAATAAATATTAAAGTGAATAAAAGAAAACGGGAATCATCCGATGGACGACTCCCGTTTAATCTAAATTAACGCTCTCCATATAAAGACGATAATTTTATTGCTTTATTGTATGAGCGTGAAAATATTTTTATTTTTTCTAATATTTTAAATCATATACCACAGATATTTTAAATCTTAATTGGTAAATTCTTGTGTCAATCGGTATAGGATAAGGGTTGTTTAACTGAATATCTGAAGACATTAATCTATTTATGAGTCGATTATAATATTTGAATTAATCTTTTATATCAGCATTCAAGTGGATTATTGCTACATCATCATGATTTTAAAAAAAAATCTAATCTGCTGATGCAACATTATTTACCATCTTGCGACTTCAAGTTAGAAACATTAAAATAACCATTACCAAAACGCTACTTGCTTCAAAAAGAACACATACCTGATGCGGAACTAATTTCCATGTGCCTGAAGGGGAAAGATTCTGGATATACCGGATTGTACAACCGCTATGCTAAGGGAATTTTCAACTCAATCAGCCGATTAATTTCGCATAGTGCTGAAGCTGAAGATATTTTGCAGGAAACTTTTTTTACCGCTTTTAGTGATCAGAAACGGTTAAAGGAAATCAATAGTTTCGAAGCATGGGTGAGGCGAATGGCGATCAACAAATCCATTTCTCACTTAAGAAGAAAAAAACTGTTGCTTTCTGATCTGGGTGATTATGAACTTAAGGCTGAAGATGAATATGACTTCAGGGCAGATGAAATTTTTGAAACAAGAGTTGAAGATGTACGCCGCTGTATCAATGAGCTTTCGGATGGATATAGAACAATCTTGAACCTGTACCTCTTTGAAAAAATGACTCAGGAAGAAATTGCTGTCTTGCTGGATGTTGCCCCTTCAACAGTGAGAACACAATACCATAGGGCAAAAAAGAAAATATTAGTATCACTTAAGGATAAAGCTTATTATGAATGATCCGATAAAAGATTTTGTGGAACAGCATCGGGTAGATTTCGATCATTTGGAAGCACCGCGGTTTGACCTTGCTGGATTTAAAGCTAAACAGGCTCGGGAACAGGTGATGAAAAAGCAACGTGTTGTTAGTATCAGACCTGCATATTGGGTAGCGGCTGCAGCTATTTTGTTGGTTAGTGCGGCCAGCTTGTGGTTCTATAATACAACAGAACCGGCACAAGGTCCTGAACAACATCTGTTGGTAAATAAAAAAAACAGCGACCAACAAATAATTAAAAAGCAAGCAGCAAAGGTAGCTACAAAGGCGTACCAACAGATTCAGCTTGTGGATAGCAAAAAGGTCATTAAAACGAAAAAGCATAAGCTTAAAAAAGAGAGTCTTGCCATAGAGCCAATCGACCCAATGCTTGATAGCGCGTTGAACGACAGTACTTCTTCGAGCACCCGGTTAGCAGCCGTTTTAGCGATTAAAAGGAGTGATTTTATCAGTTATGAGCTTTTAAACCGGCTAGCGATAACCATTCAGCAGGATGGAAACAGTAATGTCCGTATGGCTGCGCTGAGTGTCTTAGAGAAATATCAGCATGATACTCAGGTATCTGACTTATTGATAAAAGCGCTTCATAAACAAAATGATCCCATGGTACAGCTCTCACTGGTTAATCTTCTGGGTAAAATGAAAGATATCAAAATTGATGACCGACTTTATGCCCTGGTGAATGATCCATCCACAATGGAAGCCGTAAAAGATGAAGCTTACCAGATTTTACTTAAAGAAAATAAATTTTAATTTTTAAAATATTAAAGAGATGAAAACACATTTAATCTTATTATTCGCCTTATTTGCTACCAGCCTGTCTGTATCGGCACAGAAAGAATATAAACTTCCAAAAAGCAGCGGAAAATTAAACCTCAATATTAGTGGCGCAACGGTGGAAGGCTATGATGGAAATGAAATTATTTTTTCCCTTCCTAAAAATGAGAATGAGGAAGTTGATGAGCGCGCAAAAGGACTCAAAGCCTTTAACAGTTCGGGGTTTAAAGATAATAGCGGGCTAGGCTTCGAGGTCACCGTGAATGGAGACGATATTAATGTAAATCCGGTTAGCGTTGCCAATCAGCCAAAACTAAGCATCAAATTGCCTCGTAACATCCGTATTTCTTTTGCCAATAACAGCAATATCTATCAGGATACATTAACTATCAAGGGTTTGAAAACCGAGATTGATGTTTCTGTAGCTGGAAATGATGTTATCTTAATTGACAATGTAGGCCCTATGAATATTAAAACCTTACATGGCTCGGTAGATGCATCTTTTCCTTCGGATTTGAAAGGACCCATATCTATTATATCTGTGCATGGACATGTTGATGTTGCTGTTCCAGCTTCGGTGAAAGCGAATGTTGAAGCAGTGAGTAGCTATGGTAAAATTTATGCTGCTGATGCCTTAAAGATCGCTATAAATCCTGCTTCTGAGCAAAAAAGCAAGGCGGTAGGTCAACCGGTAAAAACACTAATTATCGGAAATAGTGTTCAAGCTTTAACGCTCAAAAAGTCAATAACCGGCGGTGAAGGCCAAACTCCAAACTCCCTTGTATTAGGCTACGACGGTGGAAATCATGCAGAAGCGCTTGACGGTAAAATAAACGGTGGCGGTATTGATCTCATTCTTAAATCTAATCACGATAATATTTACATCAGAGAAAAACAATAGCCTGGAATCTACGGGTTAAAATACGAGGCTTGCTACTTTGCAAGCCTCGTATTTAATTTTAACGTTAACATTTTGCCAAACACGCTGGAAGTTTTTTATTTCACCACTGTGGCCTCCAGCTCCACTTTTAGGGTTTCAAACAAACTTTTCACTTCCAAAACTGTTGTTGCCTGCTGTATACCATGTTTGACGATCCAGTTTTGCAGGATTTGAAAACTATCAAAAAATGCATCGATGTCGGTATGGTAAACATTTAACCGAACAATATTTTTGCAGTCATAACTAGCTTCGGTAATTAAATGTTCCAGGTTTGCAATGGCCTGGGTAAGCTGCGTGGCCATATCTGCATCACTAGAGTTCCCTTCTGAATCGATAGCTGTTTGCCCTGAACAATATAGGGTTCCGTTTGCGGCTTTCACTTCTACCGCTTGTACATAATTTCTTTGATCCTGCCATTTCCAGGGATTTATTGCTCGTGTTTCCATCTAATATTACTTGAAGTATAGTGAAATTACTATACCACAAAATTGAGGGAAAGGAAAATCAAACCAGTTGCGGTACATCACCATTTTCAGGTGATATTTATCACACACTAGTTCGACAGCCGGCTTAGCGTTTCTCTGGATACGCCCAGATAAGCTGCGAGCAGGGATTTCGGGACCCGCTTAAATAAAGCTGGATATTGTTTGAGCAACTGTTCGTAACGCTCTTTTGCATTTGCGGTAAGTAATGATAAGATCCTTCGTTGTGCAGCTATGTTGCCAAAATGAGCTTTCTCCAGAAAAAATGATTCAACTTTTTGAAGTTCGGCGCACAACGCTCTATAATCTGAAAGTGAAATGCACAGTACTACTGTATCTTCAATGCATTCCAGCGAAAGCGTTGCGGGTGTTTGTGTGAGGTAAGCATGAAAATCACTCTCCCACCAATCTTCCATGGCAAAAGAAACAATATGTCCTTTGCCATTTTCATCATGATGCACCAGTTTGGTTAATCCTGAAACCAGAAAGTATGAAAACCTCACCACTTCTCCTTCCTGAATAATGAACTGATGTTTTTTATATCGTTTAATTTTGAAATGGCGCTGCACAAATTCAAATTCCTCGTTTGTTAAAGCAATCTGTTTTTCGATGTGTTTGCGTAAAATTTCGTACATGAGTATGGCTAAAGCTAATTTCACGAAGGTAAGCATTGCTATCTTTTTCTTTCACATTAAGGCAGTACGCAGAATCTGATCGGGATATCTTTAATCAATATTGATCCCTTTTCAGTTCATCATTCGTCAATTCCTCCTTGCAAAATGGATATAATAAAAATTCGGGGTTACGGTTTCCCGTAAAAAAGCGCTTTACGGTTCGTCTATTTTTGAGGCATAAATTAAAACAATCCCTCAGATTATGAAAACTGGTAAAACTTTAGGGTTTACAAAAATCACAGGATTATTAATGCTCTTAATAATCTCTTCCTGTAACACCGGCAATAAGACAGCAGATCCGTTTGTGGCTGCAAATTTCGATGCCTTCGATGCCAGCTTAGGGAACCGGCTTGCCATGTATAACGATACCCTTTCGCAGCATGTAGTCAGGCCAAAAACTGGAAACCCTGCACTCTACATCGATTTCTCTTCCGGAATAAATAACGCATTTAATGAACCAGCGATCAAAGGAATGATGACAGCGTGCTTCAATACTATCCTGGCCAGCAAATTTGAAGTCTACAAATTGGGTTCGAACAAAGTAACACCAATGAATGTAGCCAATTCAACAGAGCTCGGGCAGCAGGTAAGCGATCCGAAACAGTACCTTGATATCTGGGCGCCTATTCAATCAGCTGTAGATGAAATTGTTGATGGTAATAACGATGCGCTTCTGATTACTGATTTTGAAGAATGGCAATCAAATGTGGAGGTAACCAATACAGCGTTTTTAAAAATTCCCTTCTCAAAATGGTTAACAAAGGGAAACAGTATCCACTTCTTTGTTGCAGATTATAAAGAAGGTCCTATTGCCAAACATCTTTATTTTACTGTTTTCAGTCAGGGTAGACCTGATGCTTCAAGCTTAATTTCGAAACTTTTGCCAAAACTTTCGCCCTCAACCCTACAATTTGACTTATCAGACCAGGCCTACCGCTTACGAACGGATTATCCTTCTGTAAAATCTGGAGGAATCTTTTACGATGTGAACGCGAAGTCAGAAACTGCAAGAAATGTACTCGATTTAAAGGAAAGCTACCTGAATGGATTAAAAGATGGTCATCCATTTGAATTCTATCCGCTGGGATTGGATTGGAAAACCATCAGCGAACTTCATACCTCTTACACCAGCCAAAATCAGTTTAATAATTTTTTTAGGAAATTGTTTATAGACATGAGTAATCAGGACAGTTATGTTTTTGGAAATTTTGAGGTCAAGGTTTCAGATGTAACAACAGATTTCGAAAATTTCGCTAAATACGATGAGGCAAAAAAACACCATCCAAAACTTGCCAAGGGAAACAACGGAGAAGCAAAGTTAGCTGATAATGAGGATAACCCGATTGCGTTAGGTTGCTACAATGCAGATGGAAAATTAAAAGAAGAATGGATTTATAAACGCCAGTCACCAGCTAATTTGAATGAGGTGTTTTCGCTGAACAAAGCATTGTTTGATAATACAAAGGCCTCGGGATTAAAGAACATAGAATTGGGTATAGTTTTCCATCCCAAATTCGATTTGAAAAATATCCCGAACCCCGAAGGATTGATGAAAGTTGACCTGGTTTTAACCAGTGCAGCAGCCAATCTATCCAATGCAAAACTGGCAAAATTTCAATGGGTTAATGCTAAAAACAAACCCAATATCGCCCTTTCAGAATCTATAAAAAATACCTTGACCGAATTGGCTCCAACAGGCAAAATCGTTTACTCCTACTATATCAAAACGCAAGCAACTAATTAAACTCAACTTTTAAATCAATTAAAAATGGAATCTACATCAGCGTACATTATATCTATTATTACAGCATTAATATTTCTTTTGCTTGCCGGTATTATCTCAAACGCCATCAAGTATGAAGGGGGGAGTAATCCCAGCGATCCGAAATCCCGTAAAACCTGGTTCTGGCTGTTGGCGGCAATTAATCCTATTATTTGTTTCTTACTTGGCTACTTTGTCTTCAAACCAGACGCCAATATGATGGTATTGAACAACTATGTAACCGCCCTGAGTATCGGTACGGCCATTGGCTTTGTATTATACATCGTGTTGGGTTTTGTGTTGAGTAAAATTTTTGCGAATGGAAAAATTGGTCACTGGTTTTAAGCTGAGCACCCGATGGATAAACTATTCGTAATTGCAATAGGCGGCACAGGGATGCGCTGTCTCGAATCTTTCACACACCTCTGTGGGATTGGAATGTTCGATAACCAGGAGATAGAAATATTAACATTAGATACTGACCAGAACAATGGCAATAAAGGCCGTGTAGAAGAACTGATTGCGGTCTACAACCGAATTAAGTCTACTGATGTTGCTGTTGGCGGAACGCCCAATGCCAACACTTTTTTTTCTGCTAAACTAAATTTACACCGGTTCTTTACCAATTATTCTGGCTTAGGCAGAGAAACTTATAAGAACATTTCGAAGATTACTACTGGCACACCCGAACAACAAAGAGCCAATAAATTAATTTCTGATCTGTTCCTGGATACGGCTTCTGTTCAGGAATTCTCTTTGGAACATGGTTATCGTGCACAAACTCACCTGGGTTCGATGTTGATGTACCACGGAATTGTGGAAGCCGCAAAAAATCTGACAAAAGGTGCTGCCGTGCAATCTCAGGAAAGAGAGCTGGACGGTTTCATTGGTAAACTGGAAACGGCGGGTGCTAATGCCAGGGTTTTCATTTTTGGTTCGGTATTCGGCGGCACAGGGGCATCTTCCATTCCGGTTATCCCTACAGCACTTCAGGATTTTGTTAGAATCCGTTCTAATGGCAATTCAAGTATCGATTTCGCAAAGGCAAAGTTCGGTTCTACCTTATTAACAGAGTATTTCACTTTTGGTAAACCTGATGATCAGCAGAAGAAAAGCAAGGCAAACAGCATAATTGCCGATTCCTCCTTCTTTCCGATTAATAGTCAGGCTGCTTTGCAGTTTTATCAAAGCGATCCTACGGTTCAAAAGTGCTATAAGTTTTTGTACCATATTGGCTGGCCGATAGAAAGCAAAAAAATAGATGGCAACAATTCATCCAACAAAACCATTACAGGTGGGACTGAACAGGTTAATGGTTGCCACATCACAGAATTGCTTTGCGCTTGTGCGGCTTACGATTTCTTTACTCGTAAAGATGGTTTTGATAGCGCCAAGGCCGAATATTTATATAAAGCTGTAGAATTTAAAGACAATTCATTCAATTTTTCTTTTGATGATTTTGTCGGAAATGAAAATAAAGCCGGCGAAATTTTCGTCAATAAATTAGGCGCATTTTTCTCATTGGCGCACATCTCGCTTACTAAAAACGGCGCTGCGTTTAATGATTCGGGAATTAAAGGTTTTATTAAACAATGCGAGAACCAGAAACTGAATCAATACAGCACCATATCTGATGCCGAATGCAAAGACATTAACGAGTATTTTAAGCTTTTTGCCTATACTTTTAAGGATGCTAAATTTGTTCCGGGCTGGCTATACCAAGTGAGAAACTCAGTAGCCCCGGGCAAATTTCTTTTTCATAGCAAAGCCTTTGCCGATAACCAGACAGAATTAAAAAGGTTAGATGTGGGCACCATTTTTCTCGATGAAAAACATCATTGGGCCAAAGGCGGGCTATTTGGCGATCGGTACGACACCTTCGTTTCCAAGCTGATTAACACCAATCCGCAGGACGAGCAAAAGGTAAATACCACGAAGGAAAAATTCCTGGCCCACATTTTTAATGCACTCACCATTTCACAAAACTTCGATATAAACTAAAGGAGCATGTCAGATAAAAGAATAAAGGCACTGGCTATAAAAGTTCATCCTAAAACAGAGCCCAATGGCGTTGAATTTGCCTGGGATAAACTCCCCCAGTTAGAGGTCTTTACTAAAAACATCTTAATTCCGGAGATTGCCATAGATCAGGATGGAAATTCTTCGGTAAATATTGGTACCATTGTTTCCGGAATTCCATCCGTATTTGCTAGGGCGAACCTGTTCAAAAGTGCACTGGATAATATTCAGGATAAAGATGCCGAAAGCGCAGGATTAATGCTCTTCTACAAATCACTTCTGAGCGAATGGAAGGGTTTTATTAGCTGTATAGCTTTAAACTATAAAGATATTGAATCAAATAGAATTCAACTATCTTATTCTGATGGGCAGGGATTAAGCACTACGGCCAATATTTATGAACCAGTAGGTGCGTTTGGTAACATGCTATTTGAACGGCAGCCGCTTTGGTGCGATCAATCATTGTCAAATAATGCCGATAAAATCCCATTTATTGATGTGATATCTTATAAAGGTGTTGTGGTTGGCGGAACTTCTCCTGATAGCTTTCTTTTTACATCGGTCGCCTATCAAATACATGAAAAACTTCCGTTTGTAAATGTTCAGAATGGAAAGTTTATCGATCCTCTACAATCAGAACTTAACCCGCAGGAACTATTTAAAATCTACGGCTACGCCAAATATATTTTAAAGAACATTGAGAAATTCAGGATAAATTATTCAGGTCTATCAGAATTGATCAGGCCTGAATATGGGAATATTTCCAGTTGCATTCAAGCCTGGTTAGATGAAATGGTGGCTTATCAGCAACAGAAGGGTTATCCTAAACTGGATCTTGCTTCAGCACCTGAGGTGGGTCCCCTATTTAATTATCCGTTCAGTATTCTTTTCAATTATTCCACTGAATTATATGGTTCCGAAGGGATTATCTACAACGAATCCAGAGCGGGCAGTATTGTTTTTGATCCAAAGGACCTTCTGCTTCCCGACAGCACTGAAATTGCCCAGATCGATTTCGGGCGACATGGCATGGAAACTAAAGATTATTTAAAAAAGAAGCCAATTTTATTACTGAGTGCTGAAACCAAAGGTCAGCCGGGCCATTATGCCTATTTTACTTTGCCTTTAACGCCATTGGCTTTAAACGTCTTTGGTGCTACTTTAGATGCTTTGGCAGGTTTATCGGAAGCTTCGAATGTAAAATCGAGGATTACCGCTTTATATGATCCGGAAGATAAAGATGGCGAACGATTAACCGTAAACTTGAGACTTTATACGGAAGCAGGCAATGAGATTGTAAAGGAGGTTATCTATAAAGTAACCTCGTCTTCTATAGTGGGCAAAGATATTCTGATGTGGCCGAATTTCATTTCCAGGCAATGGAACCGGTATTTCATTTATTCAGAAATACCACACAATGATGCCAAATTCCAGACCACTCCATTTATTGGTAATGTGGAAGATGATTTCTTTAGAATCGTGCTGGATGAGAAAGGTGTTCCGTTATATCTGGCAAACGATGGTAAGGCCGCTAATATTCCGGAAAAATACGGAAACATTAAAGCGCAGTTACACATTGCCTCAAACAACGCAGTGGCGGATAATAAATACAAGTATGAAATTTATGAAAGTAACAAACCGTTTAAAGGAATAAAATTTGCCTATGCCGGGATTGATTGTGGTTTTGGCATCATCCGTTATGATGGTTCCGGAAATACACAATCTTTACCCGTAAATATGTTAAATGCGCCAAAATCTTTATCTCCGGCTTTCCTAGGGATTGATTTTGGAAGCACCAATTCTTCCATCGCTTATTTCTCCGACCATAAAAATGAAGTTTGCGAAAGTTTAAGATTAACCAATAAAAGGGTTTCGTTATTGTCTTCGGATACGAAGAATAATGATGAACGGCCAGCAGTAGAAGACGAAATTTTCTTCTTTCAAAATGATGAAATTTTAACCAATTCCATTAAGTCGGTTTTAACCATTCATGATTCCCGTAGAGTTGTAAATGATGGAAACGTGCTCAACAATTCGCTCATGGCACAGGCCGTTAAAGGTGGTTTTCCATGTTTTGAGAAAAACCTTCCAATAGAATCTGCTGAAGATAACCGATATATTTTAGGCTACAACAGAATTGGCAAGGCAGAGTTGGTGTACAACATGAAATGGTCGACACAACCCATTGACAAAAGTTATAAAACGGCCTACCTGAGTTCTTTGCTGCTGCATGTTTACGCACAGTTGTTTATAGAGGGTCATGAACCGCACACCTTAAAGTGGTCTTACCCATCATCAATGGGAAAAGAATTATTAAGTGAATACCGGGCCATCTGGGATTCGCTAAGGGAAATTTCGCCTATCGAAAGTGTAGTGAAACTAAAAACTTACCCGCCTTCAGATTTAGCCGATATCGGCGAAACCGCCGGTGCCAGCAGCTGGAATACGCCTGCAGCTTCTTCAGGATGGAGCAACACCAATAATGAAATGCCTGTAATCGGATCTGCCTGGGGTTCGTCTCCTGCAACTGGTTCAAACTGGGGAAGCGAGCCGCAACCTGCAGCAAATGGCTGGGCAAGCGAAAAGCGAAAACCAACGGCGGTTATAGATATCAAAACCGAAACGGGACCGTTAAGATTCGACTTTAAAAAATTAGGAAATGAAGAGTCGCTTTCTGAAGCTTGTGCGGTAGCGAACTACCTGGTAAGGCCAAATGGCGGGTATTCCATCAATCCTGGGGAATTGGTATTATGTTTCGATATCGGTGGAAGCACAACAGACATCACAGCCCTTTGTCAAATGGATGGCGGAAAAGCCATGATTAAGCAAAACTCCATCCGCTTTGCTGCAGAAAGAATTGCACAGGCTACCCGGTTCTCTCCAAACTTCAAAACTGTTTTGCTGAAAATCTGTGAGCGGAAGAACATTTCCATTCAGGGTTTAAATGCGGGTACGCCTAAATACAACGAAAACACCGCGCCATACTATTTTGAACAAGTAGTTGATCGGTTGGAAGCGACAGATTTTGAGGCCTTTTACCTACTCATTGCTGCCGAATGTAAAGAAATGATGAGTGTTAATTTATATGTTACCGGCTTAATTATGTTCTATGCTGGGCAACTGGCTTACAAACTTAGGAATGAAATTTTAAGATCTGAAGATGCTCCACCAGCAGTTAAAGCGATCCCGCCAAAAATTAAAATAGCCTTTGCAGGGAAGGGATCGAGAATATTTGACTGGTTTGCAGCTGTTAATCCATCCGCAGCAGAAGATTATTATACCCAGATGTTTATCAGAGGGATGGGTGGAGAATCGGTAGCTAAACAGACGATTAGTCCGATTAGCATCAATCCGTTGAGAATTATCGATATTAATTCCCATCGCGGTACAGATAATGCCGATGTGAAATATGAAGTATCTAAAGGGCTTGCCATTCCAACCAACATCACTAGCATACTGGTACCAACAAATAAGCAGGCTATCGAAATTTTAGGTGAAGAAAATTTCTGTGTAGTTACACCAGGCGGAGAATTTAGATATATAGAAGCAACGAATTCGATTACACCAGAAATGCTGGAACATATTGGTAATCATTTTATTTGCCTTCCGCCAGATGGTAAACCACATTGCCCAAGGTTCATGGATTTTGCAGATTTATTTTTCAAAGTTTCTTCCGGCATGTTCGGTTTAAAAATGAATGCTTCTGATTTCATGGCTGGTTTCCAGGACATGAATATCGAAAATTACATTAAAGGCGAACCAGGTTTTATCCGTGCTCAGAAACGCAAACACGAAGATCAGAAAGACTTCGATTACGTGGCACCGATTATCATTTTAGAAGGAATGAAATTCTTCGAGAAACACTTACTTAAAGGTATTCAAAAGGTATAACTATGAGATTTTGTGTGCTGGCTAAAATTTCAAAACGTACGGTTTCATTCTGGTATCAAGCCGGAAGTGATGCTTATGCACCTTTAATTATTAAGGAATCGAATGAGATTCCGTTATACTTCTATGTGAATGGAAACGATTTCCTCTTTGGAATTGCAGCCCGGGACCTCTTTAACAAAAATGATCCCAACACTTATGGTAATTATTTCGAAATCATAAAAAATCCGGCTAAACATTTTACTATTTATGGAAACAAAAAGCCAGTTAAGCAGCTGCTTTATTATGGGGTAGAGCAATATTTATCTCATTTCTTAAACACGATTTTATATAAACCAGATTCGATAGAGTCTTATCGGCAGCACTTTCCGCTACGGTTTTTATTTGATCAGGATATTGAAGATAACGAGAAATCACTGGTGGAAAACTTGTTTCGGGAAGCAGGTTATTTCAATCTGAACCGGATGAAATACAGCGAATCGCTTTTTGCGGTGCTAAATCAAAAACAGGTTTTGCTACCTAACAAGAGCATTCTTTTATTAAGTGGAATAGGTAATGTGCTGTACTTAAGCTTGCACAGAAATAAAAATGCAGCAGCCATAGGTTCGGTAAAATTGCAGGGACAAGGTGCAGACCCAAGGGTAAAGATCCTTGCACAAATGATTGTGGAGTACATCACCCTTCAGAACTCCTATTTATCGTTTGAACAGGATTTAGAAGTTGCAACGCTTTTACCCTATTGTGCAAATTTGCTTCAGCAGATCGGACCCATTATTAAAGGAGAGGTGGAGTTAACCGATGGCAAATCTTACTGGTTTATGGTAAAGGAGAAGGAACTGAACGATCGCCTTCATTTTTACTCCAGTGATCAGCTGATTTATGCTGCAATAGATGATTTGTTAAAAGGGAATGGCCTCAAAGTTGAAGAAGTGATGCTCCTGCTGGGAACTGCGGAAGTAAGCACCACTTATTTTCTAAACAAACTTCTGAAGAAATATCAGTATGTGATTGCGGTAAAACAGACTGATATCAGCGATACAATGAAAGTGCTTTTCGCCGAAATCGCTGCAGCTAATTATGCTGTTCAATCAAAACTGCCGTCACCTATCATGCCCGCAATGTCGCCTGTTATTCGTCCTGTTACTGACCCCAAACCTGCAGTATCTCCTGTAAAACCGATTTCGAAACCAGTACTTCCACCGCCTAAATTACCCCCGCCCCTGCCTCCGAAAAAAGAGGTTACGGCGACAAAAATGAATGTCGGAATTCCAAAGCTTCCGGAAATCAAGCACATCCCGGATATCAAAAATAATCCTGTTAAACTACCGCCCTTACCTCCTAAAAAGGATAAACGGGCTTAACTACTTAAAATATAATGGCAATACAATTAGAGAAAAGAAAACCTGTATCACTAAAGAAAGTGCAATCAGGGCTAAAAAATATTACGGCAGGATTGGGCTGGGACCCCGCTCATATTAATGGTTATTCAGTAGACCTAGACATTTCCTTATTTATGCTGGGTGAGAATGGAAAACTCGTATCAGATGAACACTTCATTTTTTATAATAATGCTTCAAGTCCTGATGGCTCTACAGTTTATGCAGGAGATAGCAGGGGTGGCGAAGGGGAGGGAGATGATGAGGTGATCAAACTCGACTTATTAGCTATCGATGCCAGGGTAGAGTTTTTATACTTTTCGGTAACCATCGATCAGAGTGAGGAAAGAAAACATCATTTTGGGCATGTCCAAAACGCCTACATTAACATTAGAAATGCAGCCGATAATGTGGTGCTGTGCCAGTTTAGGCTTAAAGACGAATTTACAAATGAAGATTCAGTAATTTTTGCTTCCATTTCCAGAAATGGTGACGAATGGGCTGTGGAAGCGCTTGGCCAGGCATTCTCAGGGGGATTAAACACATTAGTAGCATTATATCAGTAAAAATTATGAGCAGTTTTAATTTAAATAAAGGAGATAGATTTTCTCTTTCCAAGGCAGCACCTGGATTAAGTGTGGTAAAAATCGGAATGGGCTGGGACCCCAATGATGAACCCGGCGGACCGGAATTTGATTTAGATGTTTCGGCATTTTCTATTGGAAGTGATTTCAAAATCCCTTCTGATTCCTATTTCACCTTTTATGGTCAGATTAGAATGGGCAATAAAATTGAAGACAAAATCGAAAAAGGATTTTTCAGGCCATTTACGGAAGACGGCGCCATTACGGGTGCAATAGATGATCCGGATGGGATGAGAAGTGATGGCGATGATGATGAAGACATGTTTATCGATTTATCGAAAGTGAGCCATAAAATAGAACAAATAATTGTTTGCTGCACCATTTGTAAATATCCAAATGATAACAAAAAAGACCGCAGAACACTCGATCTCAACTTTGGTAGCGTAAATGATTGTTACATCCGGATTGTAGATGAACGAACAGGATCGGAAATCCTCAGGTATAATCTTAAAGATCAATACACCAATGAAGATGCGGTTGAATTTGGCCGCTTATTCCGTTCCGGTGAGAGTTGGGAATTTGAAGCCATGGGCCGTGCACATACCGGAAGCTTGCAAACATTAGTAGATATGTATACTTGAACTAAAAATTATGGCATTTAATTTAAATAAAAACGAGCCGGCAGAAAAAGCCAAAACTCTATTTAACCTCTCTAAAGGCGAACCTTTAGTTGAAACGCCCAAAAGCAGGAACTGGGTTTTTGCGTTAATTTTGGTGTTATTGATCGGCACCGGCCTTTGGTATTACCTCTCTTCTTCGCAAGCGAAATTGTCTGAAGCTATGGTGGCAGGAAGCCACACTGCGCCTGATGCTCCTGCAAATGGAAAGCCTGCAAATAAAGGTATTGTTGCGGATAGTAATGCAGATGCCGCTGGTTCAGAAATAGATCCAAAAGATTTAAATATCAATGAGCCGGAAGCGATAAAGCCGGAAAGGAAAAGTTCGCTACAGCCGCTATTTAATAATAAAGTGGCGGCCACATTTGTCCAGGGGTCCAGCGCTTTTGCAGGCAGAAATACCGTCATAATCAAAAAACTGATTCAATATCTGGCAGCAAACCCCAACATCTCAATTACCATTAATGGCTATGCCAGCAGTGATGGGCCGCTGGCTGAAAATAAGCAAATTGCGCAAAACAGGGCAGATGCATTTAAGAAATATTTAGCTGCGCAAAAGGTTGATGAAAACAGAATTTCAGCATTAGGCAAAGGCATTGAAAACCCGATCGCATCAAACGAAAGCGATGTCGGAAGAAGAAAAAATAGAAGAGTAGAAATTACTGTTGAGTAAAAATTTTTGGAATTATTGTGGCAAAGCGAAGAAAGAAATCCGTTAATAATAAAAAAAGAAACATAAGCGATGTGCTGATCATGCTTGGCGTTTTATTTACAATCATTCTTTTTTTTATAAAAATTACCATAGGAAGCGTTGGATGGTTAGGGGTTTTCGCCCCAACCATTACAGCGTTTTTTATTGTCTTTATTCTGTCGGCTTTAAAAATGGTGATTAGAAAGATCTAAGATTTTATGGAAATCAACTTATTTTGATACAAATCGATATCATTTTTCTTAGCGCCTAAACCTTTAGTGTAAGATAAACTCAGCATGCCCACTATCTAAATCTTGCATTTGTGCTCCCGTTCGTCGAGAAATTACAGGCGTTGGTCTGAATGTAACTCATGCTGGTATAATACAGCAGATCTCACTGCAACGTTTTCTGATTGCTGACGTCTCATCAGTATAAAAACAATAAGAAAACCTAAAACATACAGTCATGAAAACGATAGCAAAAACATTATTCGCAGCAGCATTAACAGCAGTATTATTCACTTCATCAGTGATGACAACCTTTGCCGCTGACTCGGCAGGAGTAGCCTCAACAACTTCATCGTTGAAAAACATTAACCGGATCTGGGTAAGTGGCAACGTAAAAATTGTACTTACACAAGGTGAAAATGAAAGTGTAATTGGTGCTGAAAATTACGATGCAACAAAAACATCGGTAAGTAGCAACGGAAAAACTTTATACATCAACTCTATGGAGACAAGCCAGGTTACCCTTAACATTACAGTGAAAGATTTAGAAAGAATAGAAGCATATGGCCAATCGGTGGTAATTACGAATAACAACTTTGATGTTAAAAACCTTCAGTTATTCTTAAACCAAAGTGCCACTGCAAGAATCAAAACAACAGCAACGAGTTTATATACCGTAGTTAAGGAAGACGCGGTATTGAAATTAAATGGCACGGCAGCAGAAAGTACAATGATCGCCAGTAATGCAAAAAACATAAAACTATCTGATTTCGTAAGCTTAAAATCAGTGTCATATGCTTCTGAAATCCTCATGAATGCCGAAAAAACAGCAATGACTTTAGCAAAATAAGAATTTAGTTATGCTTAAATAAATACAGCTGCCCGTAAGGCAGCTTTTTCATTTTTAATCCATTTGGTTCAAACGTCCACTTCGACTCAAAAAAAAATATTTTAAATTATTTTCGGGACAATACAATAATGACTAAAAAATGCCGTCTTTATATGGAGAGCGTTAATTTAGATTAAACGGGAGTCGTCCATTGGATGATTCCCGTTTTTCGTTTTATGGAAAAAAAGTAAATCGTTTGCTGAGTAATCGGCAATCAACAATGAGTTTAATCAAGAGTTAAAGAGAATCTGGCAGATGATGGATCTTTCAAACGCTTTACATCAGTATCTTATTTCAACATCGCCTGATAAAAAGGGTAAAGTTCGTTTGCCAGGATTAAATGATCGGCAACGCTTGGATGGCTGGTACACCCGTGCGGGTCCATGGGCTTAAAGAAAAAAGTTTTCACTTCTTTGTCTTTGGGATAAAAAGCATCAACCTGTTTTTTAATATCCAAAAGCAATTGCTCAAATACTTTTTGCTGCGCGCCCTTTACCATAGGGCTACTTAGTATTGCAATCTGGGCCTTCGGATATTTGGATTTTATTAGCTGGATAAATTTTACGTAATGCTTAACAAATACCTCATTATCAAAAGGACTTCTAACCGATTTGCCATCCCCGGTACTAAAATCATTAGTGCCTAAAGCGATGCTTACAATTGCCGGATGATAAGTTTTAAAATCCCATTGCTGCTTATTTTTAACTTGAAAATTAACATTCTCATAGACCTCGGGCATGGATGGGCCGTTTGCATTCCAGGTTCTGTAAATACCTATACCACTTACGCTGCTCATTAAAAAATTTGCGCCTAACTTTCGGGCTACTCTTGGCCCGTAAGCCATGTAGGCATTGTGCTGATCTTGATAATCACCCGTTCCGCAAGGATATTCGCTGTCATCTGCAGCGGCGCCACAAGTAATGCTGTTGCCAATAAATTCAATCAGTGGTGCTTTCGCTACAGCAATTGCCTTTAATTTTTCGGCCACAATATCGCCAATCACGATAGCGCCGGTATGTGCTTCAGTCGCTTTGTAAAGCCAAATGGTATGTTCGCCCTTTCCTGCGGCTTTGATAATTACAGGCGCAGGGTTTTTTCCATCTATTCGAATCCGCTTTTGATACACGCCGTCGATCTCATATTGTAAATAATTATGTGCCCAGGCATCTGGCACACCAGCGAAAATCACGCAACTATCTCCGCTAAACTTAAATCCAAAGTGCGCTGCAGAGCTGATCAGTTCCAGCTTTTTTGCTGCATTGAGTACTGTTCTGCCAAAAGGTTTAAGCGCGACTGCGTGGAGTGTATCGGTACCTTTGTTCATATCAGCCGCCCGGGTGGAATTAAGGAGAAAAAATGACAGTACAAGCAAGGAAAGAATCTTAATTTTCATTGGTTAGCAAGTTTGGATTCACAAGATATATAATTTATAAAGCGGAATTGCTTAACGATAAAAAACTATCAACTAATGCTTAAAAAGTATGAAACTATTGATAAGGAGAGCTTTACTTTAGTTTATTGAAAACCAAATGTTCTTGCTTACCATTCTACCGATGGCCGGCGAAATAAAATCTATGAGAAAATATCCCTTCCTTCTTACTACAATGGCAATTTTATTGTCATTACCCTTATTCAGTTTTTCGCAGAATTTCCACTATCAAAAAATAAATCAAGGGATAATCGTTCGTCCGGAAATAAATTCTGCAACTATTGGAAAAGAGATTAAAATAGAAGTAATCAATGATCAGATCATCCATACTGTGATCTCATCAACAGGTGAGTTTTCATCTGGACCAAGTTTAATGGTGGTTCCCGTTAAAGCCCAGACTGATTGGACGGTGAGCGAAAATGAAGGTTATATTCAGCTTAAAACCCGCCTCTTGCTGGTGAAAATAAATGCTAAAACAGGACAGATTCAATATCAGCACCCGGATGGGAAAAACATATTAGCAGAAAAAGCGCAAGTGTCACGCTCGTTTAGTGCTGTTTCAAATGATGGCCAAGCCAGTTATCAGATCACACAAGCTTTTAATTCTCCTGCTGATGAAGCACTTTACGGTCTAGGTCAGCATCAGGATGATATGATGAATTACAAAGGCAAACAGGTAATGCTGCAGCAATACAATACTGATGTAGCAATTCCTTTTTTACTCAGTAACAAAAATTATGGCATTTTGTGGGATAATTATTCCATCACAAAAGTAGGTGATGTGAGGGATTATCAGGCGCTTTCCAGCCTTGCGCTATTTTCTAAAGAAGGCGATCAGGGTTGGCTAACGGCAACATACGTTGACCAGAAAAATAATAAAAAAACTATTCAAAGAGCGGAATCAGCCATTGACTATTCCTTTTTAAGTGATATGAGCAAATTTCCTGATAGCTTTAAACTGGCTGATGGAATGGTGAAATGGGAAGGCAAAATCGCCTCTGGCTTTTCGGGTGTGCACCAGTTTAGCGTGAAATATGCCGGTTACCTCAAAATATGGATTAATGGAGTGCTATTGGTAGATAAGTGGCGACAAGCCTGGAATCCGGGTGCTGCGGTAGTAGGGGCAGAAATGCTGAAGAATAAAAAGTATGATTTTAAAATCGAATGGTTTCCGGATGGTAGTGAATCATATCTGGCCTTAAAATGCCTGGTTCCGGTAGCGAAAGAAGAAGCCGATCAATATGCCTTTTCTTCTGAAGCTGGTGATGATATCAATTATTATTTTGTGTCTGGGGCAAATGCGGATGAAGTGATTAGCGGCTACAGAACCCTTACAGGCAAGGCCATTTTGATGCCAAAGTGGGCAATGGGTTTCTGGCAGAGCCGGGAAAGGTATAAAACGCAGGCAGAGCTGTTAGGGGTGGTGAAGGAATACCGTTCGCGGAAAATTCCATTGGATAATATTGTGCTCGACTGGCAATACTGGCGGCCTGATAGCTGGGGTACACACGAATTCGACAAGTCTCGTTTTCCTGATGCAGATGCGATGATTAAAACGCTGCACGACACCTATCATACGCGTTTAATGGTATCTGTTTGGCCAAAGTTTTATAGCGGCAATGCCAATTATGAACTAATGAATAAAAACGGCTTTTTGTACAAACGCAACATTGCCGATGGACGCAAAGACTGGCTCGGTTTCCCTTCTACGTTTTATGATGCTTTTAACCCGAAAGCAAGAAGCTTATTCTGGAGCCTGATGAATCAATCGCTTTACACCAAAGGAGTAGATGCCTGGTGGATGGATGCTACAGAGCCAGACATTCATTCCAATTTGCCTGTAGCCGAGCGCAAGCAAATGATGAACCCTACTTTCCTGGGTTCGGCAACGAAATATTTTAACGCCTTTCCTTTACAAAATTCAAAAGGCGTTTATGAAGGGCAACGCGAAGCGAATCCGAACGAGCGCGTATTTATTTTAACACGTTCCGCTTATGGTGGTTTGCAACGTTATGCGGCAGCCACCTGGAGCGGGGACATTGCCTCAAGATGGGAAGATATGAAATCGCAAATCTCCGCCGGTATTAACTTCTCTTTATCTGGTTTGCCTTACTGGACGATGGATATTGGCGGCTTTTCAGTAGAGCGGAGATATGAAAGGCCAAACGCTGCTGATCTGGCAGAATGGCGTGAACTCAATACCAGGTGGTATCAGTTTGGCGCTTTTGTGCCTTTATTCAGGTCGCATGGGCAGTTCCCTTTTCGGGAAATGTATAACATTGCACCGCCGGAGCACCCAGCTTACAAAAGTATGTTGTTTTACAATAAGTTACGTTACCGCTTAATGCCTTACATTTATTCTTTAGCCGGAAATGCCTACCAGAAAGATCACACCATTATGCGGGGTTTAATTATGGATTATCCATCCGATACAAAGGTGAATAACATTGGCGATCAATATCTCTTTGGCCCATCGTTAATGATTAATCCGGTTTATCAGTATGGCGCCACCAGCAGGAAAGTTTATTTACCAGCGCAAAATGGCTGGTATGATTTATATACTGGTAATTATCTTAAAGGCGGGCAAACCATTAATGCAAAAGCACCTTATAGCCAGATGCCGATTTATGTAAAATCCGGTTCAATAATTCCCTACGGACCGGAAGTTCAATATACTGCAGAGAAACCTGCAGATCCCATTACCCTTTACCTTTATGCGGGAGGAGATGCTGCATTTACCCTTTATGAAGATGATGGTTTGACTTATGGCTACGAAAAAGGCGCTTTTGCAACCATTGAATTAAGATATAACGAAAGCGAAAAAACGTTGACAATTGCAAACCGGAAAGGCAGGTTCAAAGGGATGTTGGAAAACAGAACTTTTCACATTATCCGCATTACCCCTGAGAAAGCAAAACCATTGGATTTTAATCAGATACCGGAAAAGACACTTCGTTATAACGGTAAACAAATGGTCGCTAAATTTTAAACATGAAGCGGTGAATTGCTGCCTGAAGCTTAAGGCTGCTTTGCGTTATCTCTCCTTTTGCATTGAACCCACAGGGGCTTTAAATGATACAACCCATTCCAAATTATGAAGATATTTCTACCTCTTTCCCTCGTCATTATTTTCTTTTCAAATCTTGCACAGGCACAAACCGGAGCACATAGCGGGCGGGAACACTTATTGATTGATACAGGCTGGCGTTTTGCGCTGGGTCATCCGTTCGATACACAAAAGGATTTTCAAAATGGAACGAGTTACTTCTCTTACCTGGCCAAGACAGGCTACGGAGATGGAGCTGCAGCGGCTGGCTTTGACGACCGCATCTGGAGGAAGATAAATCTGCCTCATGATTGGGCGGTGGAGCAACCTTTCAGCGAGAAAGCCAGCTTCAGTCATGGGTTTAAAGCTATTGGACGAAATTTTCCTGATGCCAGCGTAGGTTGGTACCGAAAATCAGTTTTTATCCCAAAAGGAGATTTGGGCAGGAAGATCAGTCTTGCTTTTGAAGGTGTTTTCCGTAATTCAATTGTTTGGATAAATGGTCATTATCTTGGGAACGAACCGAGTGGCTATCTTGGCTTTGAATACGATATTACCGATTACCTGAATTATGGTGGTGAAAACGTTATTGCCGTCAGGGTGGATGTAACCATGGAAGAAGGTTGGTTTTATGAAGGTGCCGGGATTTATCGCCACGTTTGGCTGAACAAAAATAATCCACTTCATGTAGTGCCTGATGGAACATTTGTACAAAGTAAAGTGGATGGTGATAAAGCCTTAATCGCCGCTGAAGTCACTTTAAAAAATGATGCGCTAAGCCCTGGGGAATTTAACATTACACAAGAAATTGTAGACCAGCAGGGTAAGGTTGTTGCTTCCGGAACCCTGGATCACCTGGGTTTACAAGCCTTGGAAGAGAAGGAGTTCACCATCAATATTATTTTAAACAATCCAAAACTATGGGATTTGGAAAAACCGTACTTATATCAGTTACTTACTAAGGTAAGTACCCCCGGGCAAATAGTAGACACTTATCGAACACGGTTTGGCATTCGAACCATCCATTTCGATGCAAACAAAGGTTTCTTTTTGAATGGGAAACGGGTAGAAATTAAGGGCACTAACAACCATCAGGATCATGCGGGTGTAGGTGTAGCCCTACCAGATGAACTGCAGTATTTCAGAATCAGTAAGTTAAAGGAATTAGGAAGTAATGCTTACCGTTGTTCGCACAATCCGCCAACGGTAGCCTTACTCGAGGCCTGTGACCGTTTGGGTATGCTCGTAATTGATGAAAACCGCTTAATGGGTATTAATGATCAGCATTTGAATGATATGAAAAGGCTCATCATTCGCGATCGCAACCACCCCAGCATCATCAGCTGGTCTATCGGGAACGAAGAGTGGAGCATTGAAGGCAATATTATCGGCGCCAGAATTGCAACCACTATGCAGGCTTACGTGAAAACAATTGATAGCAGCAGGGCGGTAACCGCGGCAATAAGTGGTGGCATTGGCAATGGTATTTCTACCGTAATTGATCTATTGGGTTATAATTATGTAGCCACAAAAAATACAGATGAACAACATCAAAAATTCCCTTCCCAATTGAGTTGGGGTACCGAAGAAGGCTCTACAGTTGCCAGTCGTGGCTTATATGTAGATAACCGGTCTAAAAACGAGTTAGCGGCCTTTGATGTTAAACAGAATAATAATTTTTTAAGTCTGGAAGATGGATGGAAGCATTATGCGGCCCGCCCTTATCTTGCCGGAATGTTTATCTGGACAGGTTTTGATTACCGTGGCGAACCCACACCTTTCGGTTGGCCTTCTGTGCTTTCTTATTTTGGGATGCTTGATTTATGTGGTTTTCCAAAAGATAGCGCCTGGTATTTAAAATCCTGGTGGACCAATCAACCTACGGTACATATTCTGCCACACTGGACCTGGCCGGGTGATGAAAACAAGGCGAAGCAAGTGTGGGTATACAGCAATTGTGAAGAGGTAGAATTGTTCCTGAATAAGCGTAGCCTGGGCAAAAAGCGCATGGAAATAAATGGGCACCTAAGCTGGACGGTTAATTATACTCCCGGTATTCTGGAAGCGGTTGGATTTAAAAATGGAAAGGAGGTTCAAAGTGATGTGGTTAAAACAACCAGTCACCCTACGCAGATTGCACTTAGCCAAGAAAAGATAGCGGTAGAAAATTCTAATATTGCCATCTTGAATGTAGCGGTTACAGATGCTTCAGGCAACCCCGTACCCACCGCCATTAATGAAATCAACTTCGATATTACCGGGCCAGGGAAAATTATAGGTGTTGGAAATGGAAATCCAACTTCATTGGAGCCCGATCAGTGTATTGAGCAAATTCTCACCATCAAAATCAATAACCTGCAGGAAAAAGCCATCTCGAGCATTAATAACCTCCGCGAAATTGCAAACAGCGCCCAAAATTGGTCGGCCGCATTTACGCAAGACCGGACGCAGGATTTTGGAAAGAGAGTAAAGGCTTTAGCTTATCGGGGAGATTTTGACTTGCCCGGTTGGAATGATCAAACCAAAATGACCTTCTTTTATAAAAGCTTAGGGAAAGAACAATCAATTTACATCAATGGCAAGTGTATCGCTTCCGAGATTCAAGCCGAAAAAAAAGGAAATACCTTCGTTCTTGATCGCTCAGTGCTCAAGGACGGAAAAAATAACATCACCATTTTAGCCACTCCATTATTAAAGGTAAACAGTTGGGATGTGGTTAATTCAGATCCTGGGGCGTTTCAACTGCTTACCCCGCCAGCAAAGTGGAAGCGAAAGCTTTTTAGTGGACTTGCGCAGGTTATCATACAGAAAACAGCGGGAAAGGATGAAGTTATTTTATCCGCTAGCGGAGCAGGTCTGAAATCAAAGGCTTTCAAAGCCGAATTTAAATGATCCAGCGCCTTAGAAAGCTAACTTGAAGGATGGGATATGAAAGCCAAGATGAGTATAAAATCTATGTTTCCGGCAAAAAAAGTATAACACGGGTTTTTGCCGTTTTAGGCTGATAATGATTGGATTAGTTAATATAGGCTTGTTCGTATGTCTTTTTTAGACTAGGTTAAGTTAAAATAATATTACAAATGTTTCTGTTAAGGGTGGTATTTTTGAGTAAATATACTACTAACCCAAATATAAACATTATGTATAAAACGTTACGAGCAACTATGCTGTTTGTGGTATTTCTGGCTTCGCTGTTTCCGGCGCTTGCACAGAACGCTTCGAACAGGCAAATTTCAGGAACTGTTTCAGACGAGAAAGGTACGACATTGCCCGGTGCAGTGGTCTCCGTTAAAGGTGCTAGAACAGCAGTTTCAACATCATCAGATGGTAAATATATTATTTCCGTCCCAACAGGCTCTCCCACTATACTGGTTTTCTCCTTTATCGGCCTTAGTAAACAAGAAATAATCGTTGGCGATAGAACTACCATTAATGTTGTGCTTAAATCTGCCACAACAGACTTATCTGATGTAGTGGTAATTGGCTACGGAAGCCAGAAAAGAGGCGATGTTAATGGTGCAATTTCTTCTGTTAAAGCGGCAGATATTGCCAATGTTCCTCAGGTAAGTATCGATCAGATGCTTCAGGGAAAGGCATCTGGGGTAACCATAACCCAAAATTCCGGGGCGCCGGGAAGTTCCACCTCTGTTCGGGTACGAGGCGTAACTTCGCTCAGTTTATCCAATGAGCCCTTATACGTAATTGACGGGGTGCCGATTTCAGGAGATGCAACCAATCAGGCCACCAGTGGCAGAACGGTAGGTTTATCACCAAATAGCGGCGAATCTGCTGTAAGTCCGCTTTCTGCCATTAACCCAAGCGATATTGAGTCTATCGATGTATTGAAAGATGCTTCCGCAACTGCCATTTATGGAAGCCGCGCGTCAAACGGGGTAATCATCATCACCACAAAACGCGGTAAAAATGGTTCAGCAAGGGTTACTTATGATGGTTATGGCGCCATTTCACAACAAGGAAAGTTTCTCGATGTCATGAACCTTCAGCAATATGCGGTTTTACAAAACGCTTTGGCAGATGTAACCGGCGTTCAACGCAGGGCAGAATTTGCAACTCCTGCATTACTGGGAAAAGGTACAGACTGGCAGGATGAAATCTTCCGTAATGCCGCAATGCAGAATCATCAGCTGGGTATCTCTGGCGGCAAAGATGGCTTAGATTATTATATCTCAGGCGGATACCTTAAACAAGACGGTACCATATTAGGTAGTAATTATAAAAGATATACTTTCCGCTCCAACATCAATAGCCAGGTAAAGCCATGGCTTAAAGTGGGTTTGTCGCTATTCGGGAGTCGCTCAAATGAAAACCAGGGCTTATCTAACAATACAGGAGTAGTTTATAATGCGCTTTTAAGTGCTCCTGATCAGGCGGTGAGAAATCCTGATGGTTCTTTTGCCGGTCCGATTCCAAATTCAAATCAGCAAGGCGGGCAGATTAATCCTGTTGCACAGTCTTTGGATATTACAAACGTATTAAGCAGAAGCAATGTAAATGGTGCATTTTACGGAGAAATTAAATTCTCTAAAGACCTGACATTAAGATCAGAAGTAAACGGCGATTTCAATTATTCAGCAGCACGTGTATTTACACCAACCTATCAATATGGTATTTTTGGAAATCAGACCGCAAGACTGCAGGAGTACAATTCAAATACTACTTATTGGGGCTGGAAAGAATATTTAACTTACGCACATACTTTCGGCAAACACAACCTGACCGCACTTTTGGGTTATGAGGTAAATGAACAATCCTGGGGCGGAACAGATGCTTCGATCCAAAAGTTTTTAAGCAATGATTTACAAACACTTGGGTTGGGAGATTTAAAAACGGCCATCATTGGGGAGTATAAAGACAGTCAGGCCCTGGAATCCTATTTCGCCCGCGGTATTTACACTTACAACAATAAATACAGCTTAACGGCAACCATTCGTTCAGATAAATCATCCAAATTTGTGCAGGGTAGACAAACCGGTTATTTCCCGGCATTCGCTGTTTCATGGCGTGTATCAGATGAAGCTTTCATGGCAGGCTTTAAAGATATCGCCGATAATATCAAATTCAGGTTAGGTTATGGAGAAGTTGGAAATCAAAACCTTCCAAACTATCAATATGGGTCTGCCTTAACACCTGTTGTTACCGGATTAGGTACCGGCTTTGGGGTTGATAAGGTGGCCAACCCGAACTTAACCTGGGAGAGCGCCATTCAAACTAACGCGGGGATTGATTTCAGTTTAGCGAAAGGAAGAATTGATGCATCATTTGACTATTTCAATAAAACTTCCAAAGATTTCCTTTTCCAAAAACCATTGCCAGCTTACCTGGTTGGCCAAACGGCTGCTTATTCTGGTACCGGGGTAATCAGCCCGCCTTACATTAACGGTGGTAAGGTCAGTAACAAAGGTTTTGATTTCACTTTAAATACCAAAAACTTAACTGGTAATTTTAAATGGAATACGACATTAATCTTATCAAAATACACCAATAAAGTATTATCGCTTGCCGATGGCGTGCCATTCATCGACGGAAAGATTAACGTAAGCTTCTTACAAATGACGGTGACCAGAACACAGGTTGGCGGGTCAATTGGGGAGTTTTACGGCTACAGAGTGAAAGATATTTTCCGGACCGATCAGCAGTTGCGAACTGCACCTGTTCAGTTTGCAAGGCCCATCGCCAATAATAGCGCAGGTACCTGGTTAGGTGATATTCAATATGAAGACATTAATGGAGATGGTAAAATTGATGAGCTGGATCAGACTTCATTAGGCAATCCAAATCCAAAATTCACGTATGGCATTACCAATAATTTCTCGTTTAAATCTTTCGATTTATCTATCTTTTTAAACGGTTCTTATGGTGCTAAAATTTATAATGCGCTAAATTACCAGCTTCAGGGGCTCTCGGGTCAATATCAGAATCAGTTGGCTTCAGCAATCAATTTCTGGACGCCGACCAATACGGGATCTAACATTCCCGCACCAAGAGGCGGGGATAATCCGAACCTAAAAAGTTCCGACCGCTTTGTAGAATCTGGTTCGTTTTTAAGGGTTCAGAACATTAACCTGGCTTACAATATCCCGCAGGAAATTATCCGCAAGGCTAAATTAAACAGATTGAAAGTTTTTGCCAGTGTGCAAAACCTATATGTATTTACAAAATATAAAGGACTCGATCCAGAGGTTGGTAATCAGAACTATAACGTATTCTTAACCAATGTCGATAGTGGTAGATACCCTATTCCCCGCACCTTTACTTTTGGCCTTAATGCAGAATTTTAACTATAAGAACATGAAGACATATATAAAATATTCCCTTGCAATTGCTGTGCTTACCATGATTACGGTAACGAGTTGTAAAAAAGAATTTTTCGATCGTCCGCCGCAAAGTTCCATCACACTGGATAACTTTTATAAAACCGCAGAACAGGTATCATCGAGCACCAATATCCTTTACAGTGCCGCCTGGTTTGGCTGGGTAACAAAAGGCGGATGGGCGATTACCGAAATGGCTGGCGGCAACGGCCGCTCCTATTCTTCTGATGTGGCCAACTTCGGCAACTTTTCGGTAACAGATGGAAACAGTGAACTTGCTAATGCTTACAATTCATTGTGGATTGTCGTGGCGCAATCGAATGCGATTATCAACAACCTGCCAGCCAAAGTTCCCGCTACAGTGGATAAAAAAGTTGTCAATCAGGCCTTGGGCGAAGCGCGCTTGTTCAGGGCGCTTTCTTACTTCCATTTGGTAAGGCTGTTTGGTAACGTACCTATCATTGAAAATACCCTGGATTATGTAGATAATTTTCAGGTAAACACAAATCCGGTAACTGATGTGTACAAATTTATTCTAAACGATTTAAAGTTTGCTGAAGCGAATTTAATTCCGCAAATCAGAAGTGGAAATTCTGTTGCGCAAGGTCGTGTTTCCAGCGGATCGGCAACAGCCTTATTGTCCAAAGTTTACCTATATATGCAGGATTATACGAACGCACGTGCTGCGGCAGAAAAAGTAATTGCCAGTGGTGAGTTTAAGTTATACGGGGTTGATGTTCCGGGGAAAGAGTTTAAAGATTTATTCTTAACGGCCAACAACAACAATGAAGAATCTGTAATTGCGCTTCAATGGGCTGGTGCAGGTGGTTATGGCAAGGGGAATCCACTTCAGGCATCCTGGGCAGCGAATACTTCCATCACAGGAACGGGAGATGGTTATGGCGTATTGGGCGTAACTTTCGATGCCTTATTTGCTTTCCAGCAAGATGATAAACGTTTCAAGCCAACCATTATGGTTACAGGATCAAACTATCCGGAGATCAATCAATCAGCTGGCGGTTACACCCATCAGGCTAATCAGGGTCAGGGAACCAGTGCTTTTGTTAAAAAATATGTGGTAGGTACCCCTGCAGATAATGGCGGTATTGGCTCGGCCCAATCATCGGCAAACAACACCTATATGATGCGCTATGCAGAAGTTTATTTGATTCTTGCTGAATCAATTATGGGTACAGCCAGGAGCAGCACAAATCCACAGGCCTTAGCCGCAATTAACAAAATCAGAACGCGTGCTGGACTAGGAAGCCTTACGGAGATCAGGCGTGGTTATTTTACGGCCAATAATACGCCCGGTAAACCAACAAATGCACCGGCACAATTTTACCGTGATGATATTTTAGAAGAACGTAGGCGGGAATTCATGTTTGAGTTTGATTATTGGTTCGACTTAGCGCGTTTGGATGGATTTAATGTGAGCAATCATCCTAATGCCATCACCATTATTAACCAACAGGATCGTGGTGCTGGAGATAATAGCGTGCCATCCAGCAGTTATGGGAACGGCTATTATGTGATGACAAATAGCAAATTTCTGTTCCCGTTCCCTGCTACAGAAGTGGCATCGAACCCTAAATTAATTCAACCTCCAGTTCCTTATGTTTTTAAATAAAATGAACATGAAAAAGATCAATAAACAATCAAACTTTGCCATGTTCATGGTATTGTTCACCCTGGTATTGGGTTATGCTTCCTGTAAAAAAACAGATGAAGGTGGCGGCGGTCAGCCGGTGATTACCAGAGTACGACTGATCAGTAAAACCGATACGCTTAAAAATGTAGTACACCGCGTTACCTTGGATTCTAACCAAATCTACGATGAAACCAGACAAGTGAGTTTTGATTCTACGGTAGTAGCCGGAAGATTAAATAATCAATACGCAATTGTGGGAGAAAACCTCCTGACCACACTCTCTGTTTCTTTTAATGGCTTAAATGTAAATTACAACCCGGCATTACTGACAGATAACAGCATTATCATCTCTATCCCGGAGCAAACACCATACGGCGCTAGTCAGAACAATAAATTAGTCGTTACCACGAAGTTTGGTACTGCAAGTTTTGATTTTCCGATCCTACAGCCACCACCCGTAATTACCTCATTTAGTCCGGTAGCTGCCGGAGCGGGTGAAACCGTTACCATTACAGGGACCATTTTTGAAGGGGTAACCAAAGTGGCTTTTGATTTAGTTCCCGCTGAGATTATCGGTACGCCAACTAAAACACAAATCCAGGTGAGGGTACCGGCTGGTGTAGTACAATCACGCATCTTAGTCACTACCCCAGGCGGAACCACGCGTTCTGCAGGCTCTTTTGGCTTTAAATCACTTCTTTATGATGATGCCTTTCCAACAGGATGGGGTTCTTATTTAGGCTACAACAGTACCATCAATCTGGCCAGTACCGCTCAGGTTAAGCGCGGAACCAATGCCATAGCCACTACCTTTACCGATGCTTATGGCGCATTACAAATCGGTTATAACGGTTCTACCATTGATGTAACCAGATCTGGCCTTACCGCAATTAAATTGTCCATTTATGGCGGTGCAGGAATTGTAGCAGGTAGCAGGGTTCAACTGGTTATTAATGGAAATTATGGAAACCCTGTACCCCTTACCTTAACGCCAGGAAGTTATACTGATTATACCATTCCACTAAAAGATTTAGGAAACCCAACGGTGATCACTGAATTTGTATTGCAAAGTTTAGGGAACGCGGTGCCAAGTGTAATTTATGTAGACGATATAGGATTTATTTAATCCATCAATGCCCTGATCTAATGGGTCAGGGCTTTTTAAAAACGTAATGATTAAAAAAATAAATCTTCTGATTTTAACTTTAGCCCTGGTCATGATGGCGAATGCCCAACAAGCTTTCGTTAAACAAGCCGCGCAACAATTCACCATTGCCGGAAAACCATATTATTTTATTGGTGCAAATTATTGGTACGGAGGTCTTTTGGCACTTGAGAAAGATCCTGTAAAAGGTAAAAAGCGGTTAATCAATGAACTCGACTTTTTGAAGTCGAAGGGGATTAATAACTTAAGGGTACTGGTAGGTGCAGAAGGTGAAGGAAAGATCAACGGCGTAGACAGGGTAAAACCAGCTTTACAACCAAAACATCAGATCTTTAATGAGGAGATTTTGAACAGTCTGGATTTCCTGTTAATGGAAATGGCCAAACGAAAAATGTATGCGGTACTTTACTTAAGCAATAATTGGGAATGGAGCGGGGGCTTTTTACAATACCTCAACTGGAATGGGCAGATCGATCAGGATACCCTGCAACGCAAGCTTACCTGGGATGAACAGCGCGATTATACCAGCAAATTTTATGATTGCGATCCCTGCAAAACAGATTATAGAAAGCAACTGGATTTCATCATCAGTCATAAGAACAGTTATACGGGAATAAAGTATATTGATGAAACTGTAATTATGGCCTGGGAGCTGGCTAACGAACCTAGACCTATGCGGGCTACTGCAATAGAAAGCTATAAAAGCTGGATTTCATCAACAGCAGCTTATATCAAAGCTATCGACCAGAACCACTTGCTGACCATTGGCACGGAGGGATTCATGGGTACGGAAGAAAATTTTGACCTGTTTAAACAGATTCATAGTGATAAAAATGTAGATTATTTAACCATCCATATCTGGCCAAAAAACTGGAGCTGGTTTAAAGAGGCGCCAACCAAAGAAAACCTTCCTGTAGTGATTCAGAAAACAAACGAATACATTCAGCAACATGAGGCGATTGCCAAAGCATTAAATAAACCGCTGGTAATTGAAGAATTTGGTTTGCCCAGAGATGGGCATTCATTTGACCCTGCTTTAAGCACCCAGTTTCGCGATGAATATTTTCAAAGTATCTTTTCAAATTGGAAGAACAGTGAAAAAATGAAGGGTGCAATCGCTGGTTGCAATTTCTGGGCTTTTGGTGGTAGTTCCCGTCCGGTTAAAGGTCAGTTGTTCTGGAAAGACGGTGATGACTTTTCCGGAGATCCACCGCAGGAAGAGCAGGGTTTGAATACCGTTTTTGATTCAGATCATTCCACCTGGAAAGTGATCAGGCAGTATACAAAGAAGTAAATCAATCAATTTAAACCACCTACAATTTCCAACCTATGGAAAAAAGATATTTGACTTTATTAATCGCACTGCTAGCAGCCGCCACAACATTCGCTCAAAACATCAATTGGGTAGAAAGAAATGGCCAGTTAAAAGTGCTGAATGGAAAAGTTGTAAATAGCAGAAATGTTCCGCCACAACTCCGTGGGATTAGTATGTCCTGGAGCATCTGGCAGGGAAGAAAGTATTATAATCCGAAAGTGGTAAGTTGGTTACGATCAGATTTTAATATCAGCTTGTTGCGGGTTTCCATGGCGGTTCAGCCAGACAGCGGCTATCTGCAGCAACCTGAGGAACAAGAAAAGCTGGTGGTAAAAACCATTGATGCAGCCATCGCAAATGGATTGTATGTATTAATCGATTGGCATGATCACCATGCCGATCAGCACCTGGCGCAATCGAAAGTTTTCTTCGCGAAAATGGCAAAAAGATATGCAGGTAAACCGAATGTAATTTATGAAGTATTCAATGAACCGGAGAAAATAGCGTGGCAAACAGTTAAAGATTACGCTACGCAGGTGATTGCAGCAATTAGAAAATACGATGTAACAAACCTTATCATTGTGGGTAGTCCCACCTGGGATCAGGATATTGATATAGCGGCCAAGGACCCGATTAAAGGTTATCAAAACATTGCTTACGCTTTTCATTTTTATGCCTCCGATCCCAATCACCAGGAACTGCTAATGAAAAAAGCAGACAAAGCACTGGCTTTAGGCTTACCGCTCATGGTAACTGAATGGGGCGTTGGCGAAGCCAATGGGAACGGTGAGTTCAATTTGGAAAAAACCAATAAATGGTTAGCCTGGATGGAAGGCCATCAACTTAGCTGGGCGAACTGGAACATCACCGATAAGAAAGAGACGACCGCAATTCTTCAACCTGGCGCATCTAAAAGTGGAAACTGGAAAACCACTGCCCTTACGCCCGCAGGACAGTATATCCGCACGCAGCTTAAACAATTAAATCACTAGAATCAAAAAAAATGAAATTAAAACTGACGCTATTTTTAATGGTTATCTCCAGCATGTCTTGCGCTTTTGGGCAAGGGAATAATTATACCCAAAAATATACCAAGTTTGAAGGCTTGGCGCTTACCCCACCCATGGGATGGAATAGCTGGAACAAATTTTCCTGCAATGTAGATGAAAAATTAATCAGAGAAACTGCCGATGCGATAGTGAGCTCTGGGATGAAAGCAGCAGGTTATACTTATATTAATATTGATGATTGCTGGCATGGAGACCGGGATAGTTTAGGATTTATCCATCCGGACGCTAAAAGATTTCCATCAGGAATGAAGGCGTTGGCAGATTATATTCACAGCAAGGGGTTGAAACTGGGGCTGTACTCAGATGCAGGCTCGCAAACCTGTGGCGGCCGGCCCGGAAGTCGTGGTTATGAATTTCAGGATGCACTTACCTATGCCAAATGGGGTGTGGATTATCTGAAATATGATTGGTGTAATACCGAAGGCTTAAAAGCGGAAGGCGCATACAAAACAATTATGGCGGCATTACAGAAAGCAGGACGGCCAATGGTATTGAGCATTTGTGAATGGGGAAATGATAAGCCATGGATATGGGGGCCTGCAGTGGGCCAGCTTTGGAGAACCAGTGGTGATATTTTTAATTGTTTTGATTGCGTGGAAGATCACGGTACCTGGAAATCTTTCGGCGTCATGCAGATTTTGGATAAGCAGGAAGGCTTGCGGCAGTACGCAGGACCTGGTCATTGGAATGATCCGGATATGCTTGAAATTGGGAATGGGAAGTTAACGCCTGGCGAAGACCGGGCACATTTTTCAATGTGGGCCATGCTCGCCGCCCCATTAATTGCAGGCAATGATTTGCGGAATATGGACAAAGAAACGCAGGCTGTACTGACCAATAAAACCATTATTTCGATCAATCAGGATTCTTTGGGCATCCAGGCTTTTCGGTTTGCTAAAGCGGATGGTTTTGAAACCTGGTTCAAACCCATGAGCAATGGGAAATGGGCGGTTTCTTTCTTAAATCGTTCAGCAGCAATCAAGAAAATAGCTTTTAATTGGAAGCAGACGAAAATTGTAGATGAGGTTTTTAATAAGGTGCTTAATGCCAGCGAGCTTACCTATCAAATTAGAAATGCGTGGACCAACAGGCAAATGGGAAACACAAAGCAAATCCTCAATGCAGAAGTGCCACCACATGATGTACTGACGCTTATTTTGGAATCCAAATAATTAGCGGCAATTGATTCGGACTCCCAAGTGACAGTATTAAATATCAAAAAACAAACCAGCAGCATTTCATTTAGATAAAAACCCTTGTTCCGGAAAAATTCTCTCTAAATTCTTTAGGTGTGCAATGTTTTTTCTTCTTAAACAAACGGTTAAAGTTGGAGATATTATTGAAACCACATTTGTAAGAAATCTCAGAAACCGAATGCGTGGTCTCGATCAGCATCCGCGTAGCATGGCCCAGACGAATTTCATTTAAACTGTCAATAAAGGTATTTCCTGTCCGCTTCTTTATAAACCGGCTAAAGGAAACCTCCGTCATGCTCACCAGTTTAGATAAATCTTTAAGGGTAATGGCCTTGAAAAAATTGGCATTCATAAATTCAAAAGCCTTATCAATCCGGCGGCTGTTGTAATTCATGATCTGGTCATTATTAAATGTGCCGTCAGATAAAATGCGCATGCTTTTCGAGGAAGAAAGATCATGCAGGATACTCATCAGCTCCAGTACCGAATCAAAGCCCTGCAATTGATCGATATCCAGAATGCGTTTATAAACTTTCTCAATGGTTTCCCGCGGGAAGAGAATACCGCGAACGGAGCGTTCAAACATTTTCCTGATAAAACTCAGTTGATTTCTCCTTAGCATTTTATCGTCAAAGAGATCTTTATGCCACTGAATGGTTACTTCGGTAATCTCCTCGCTTTTGCACTGGTGGGTAGTCCATACGTGAGAAAGGTTAGGGCCGATCAACACCAGTTCCATATCTGTGATTTCTTCAATATTATCGCCCACAATTCGCTTCGCTCCGGGTGCGTTTAAAATAAGGTTCAGTTCAAATTCCTCATGGAAGTGCAGCGGAAAATCAAACTCCTTTTTCACCCGGGAAAATATAGTAAAACAGTCATTCTGGGTAAGGGGTGTAATTTCTTTGATAATATTATTCATAACCTTCAGGTTCAAAATAGATCTCTTTAAGATAAAAGAACATTGATGCAATTTAATAAAAAAATAGGTTTATCGTGAAACTTGAAGGCATATCTACTGATAAAAATGATAGTTATTCTATGGCATTTGGTTAAAATAGTATTATTATAAAAATGATTACCTTCCTACTTTAGACTATAAATATAGCAGCCTAATATTCTAACCAAAACAGATCAGAATGATAAAGAAAACCGTGCCTTTCTTACTCCTTTTATGCGTCATTTCCATAGGGGCATTTGCACAGCTGATTGACCATAAAGCAACTATAGCCACCCGGAACTTGTATAAAAATTTAACAGGCCTTTATGGTAAAGCAACGCTGATTGGCCACCAGGATGACCTGGCTTATGGCGTAGGTTGGAAATACCAAGACGGAAGAAGTGATATTAAGGACCTTACTGGGGCATATCCGGCAGTTTTCGGTTGGGATGTAGCAGGTTTGGAAACCAATAAAAAGGAAAATATAGATGGAGTGCCTTTTGTAAAAATGAAAGACTACATCAAAAAAGCATACGATATGGGGGCAATCAGCACCTTGAGCTGGCACATGAATAATCCCGTTAATGGGAAAACAGCCTGGGACACCAGTTCAGTAGCGGTACAATCTATTCTTCCAAATGGCAATAAACATGCTTTGTATAAATCCTGGTTAGATCGTTTCGCTGCATTCGCTGTGACCTTGAAGGGTAGCGATGGTAGGGCAATTCCAATCCTATTTAGGCCGTTTCATGAAAACGGTGGTGCCTGGTTCTGGTGGGGTACAAAATCATGCACACCCGCTCAGTACAAAGCATTATGGCGATTTACCGTTACTTACTTACGAGATAAAAAGAATTTACATCACCTCATTTACGTATTTAATCCCTGTGATTTTACCACAGCAGAACAGTACTTGGTGCGCTATCCCGGCGATCAGTTTGCGGATGTACTCAGTTTTGATCATTACCAATATGGTGCAGAAAAAGGAGAAATCTTTGCCAAAGAAATTGCAAGAAACTTAGCCATTCAACATCAAATTGCCAGGCGTAGCCATAAAATCAGCGCCATTGCCGAAATTGGTTTTGTAGAAATACCGGTAGCCAACTGGTGGACGAATGTCCTGGCGAAGGCTATCGAGGTAAACAAGCCCTCTTATCTGCTGTTATGGCGAAATGCCGGTTATCGGCCACAGGAAAAAGATAACCACTATTATGCGCCCTATCCTGGACAGGTTTCAGCTGCAGATTTCCTTAATTTTATCAAGCAAGATGACATCCTTCTTCAAAAAGGGTTGAAATCGATATATCAATAAATTGCACATACTGCACAATAACCAAATATGAAGTTACAATTAATCGATGTCCTGATCATTATGCTGTACCTGGGTACGATGATTTTTATTGGATTCTGGTATCGAAAAAAGGCCAAGCAAAACAAGGAAAGTTATATGATGGGCGGGAAATCACTTCCCTGGTATAAGCTGGGACTGAGTGATGCATCGGACATGTTCGACATTAGCGGAACGATGTGGATGGTGGCGCTTTGCTTTGTTTATGGACTAAAGAGCATTTGGATTCCATGGCTCTGGCCGGTATTTAATCAGGTATTTATGATGATGTTCCTGAGTAAATGGCTCCGCAGAAGCAATGCCAATACCGGGGCTGAATGGCTGCAAACCCGTTTCGGGTCTGTTGGTAGAGGTGTAAGGGGATCGCATGTGGTGGTCATTGCTTTTGCATTAATCAGCTGTTTTGGTTTCCTGGCTTATGGTTTCATCGGCCTGGGTAAATTCATGGAAATTTTCATTCCCTGGGAAGAGGTAAAAGCATATGTTCCCTTTGAGATCTCTCCCCAATACGTACCACATTTTTACGGCATTCTGTTCACCCTTTTTGCCATGTTTTATTCTATTCTTGGGGGAATGCACAGTATTGTTTTGGGCGATATGATTAAATATGCTTTCATGACCATTGGCTGTATTGCCATTGCTGTTATTGCGATGAATCACCTGCAAGGTCATACACTAAATGTGCCCAAGGGTTGGGATGATCCTTTTTTTAGCTGGAAGTTAGACCTCAACTGGAGTAAGATTGCGGCCGATGCCAATAAAAAAATTGCCGATGATGGCTTCAGCTTATTTGGTATCTTCTTTGGCATGATGCTGCTGAAAGGTGTTTTTGCCTCCCTTGCCGGGCCCGCCCCGAATTACGATATGCAAAAAGTGTTGAGTACAAGGAGTCCTAAAGATGCCAGCAAAATGACTGGTTTTGTCAGCATCATTTTATTGCCCATCCGCTATTCGATGGTGATCGGACTAACGGTGCTCGCGCTCCTGTATTACAATCAGCTCTATTTAAAAGGGCCGGATGGGGTAACGGATTTTGAAAGAATCTTACCTGCTACCATTAATAATTTTTTACCCGTTGGGATTTTAGGAATTGTGCTTACCGGTTTGCTAGGGGCTTTTATGGGCACTTTCAGCGGTACCCTTAATGCAGCCCAAGCTTACATTGTGAATGATATTTACCTTAAGTACATCAACCCTGCTGCCAGTACTAAAAAAATCATCAATATGAATTATATCGTTGGTGTTGCAGTCGTAACTATTGGCGTGGTATTGGGTTTTTTTGCAAACAATGTGAATGATATTTTGCAGTGGATAGTAGGTGGGCTGTATGGAGGTTATGTAGCAGCAAACTGCTTAAAGTGGTATTGGTGGCGCTTTAATGCGAATGGCTTTTTTTGGGGAATGGCCGTGGGAATCGGGGCCGCCTTGCTGATGCCTTATCTGACCAGTGGCCTGCCACTCTACTGGTGGCCTTTGCTCTTTGTGCTCTCTCTTGCGGGCTGTATCATTGGAACCTATGCCGCGCCGCCAACAGAACAAAAAACCCTGAAGGATTTTTACCGCACGGTGCGCCCCTGGGGATTTTGGAAGCCCATTCAAGAGTTGGTTGTCGCTGATGATCCAAATTTCCAGGCAAACAAAAGGTTTAAACTGGATATGTTTAACGTAGTGCTAGGCATCATTGCTCAGTTATGCCTCACCATTTTGCCCATGTATTTCATCTTAGGTATGCATACGCCGCTCTTCGCTACGATTGCCGTTTTAGCCGTCATCGTAATCATTTTGAAAAAAACCTGGTGGAATAAATTAGAAGACTAAACAATATGATATAATATTTTTATGATAGATTTTGAAAAAAGAAAACTGCAATTGGAAAAAGCACATGCGGAACTGATTGCACTCAAAAATAAGAAGGTAGCTTTAGGAAATGGGATTTTCGACAGGTATGAACGTCCGATTTTAACTGCAGCGCATGCTCCCCTGAGGTGGCGGTATGATTTCAATCCCCAAAGCAATCCGTTTTTACAGGAGCGGATCGGAATTAATGCAACTTTTAATGCTGGGGCAATTAAATTTAATCATAAATATGTACTCATTGTCCGTGTAGAGGGCAGAGACCGTAAATCGTTTTTTGCTGTGGCGGAAAGTGATAATGGGATTGATCATTTTACGTTCTGGGACGAGCCAATCTTGCTGCCCGAAACGGATGAACCTGACACCAATGTATACGATATGCGAATCGTAGCGCATGAAGATGGGTGGATGTATGGCCTGTTTTGTACAGAAAGGAAAGACCCGAGTGCGCCTGTATACGATCAATCAATGGCGGTAGCGCAGTCTGGAATTGTGCGTACCAAAGATTTAAAAACCTGGGAGCGATTGGCTGATTTGAAAACCCCATCGCCACAGCAAAGAAATGTGGTGCTGCACCCCGAGTTTGTAGACGGAAAATATGCGTTTTATACCCGTCCGCAGGATGGTTTTATTGAAAGTGGAACCGGAGGTGGAATTGGTTTTGGTTTAAGCGAATCCATCGAAAATGCAGTTATTGAAAAAGAACTGATTGTTGATAATAAAAATTACCATACGGTTTACGAAGCAAAGAATGGAATGGGCCCCGAGCCGATTAAAACCGAACATGGCTGGTTATTTTTAGCACATGGTGTTCGAAATACGGCTGCCGGTTTGCGTTATGTCCTCTATATGTTTATGACAGATCTGAATGATTTAACCAGGGTGATTTATAAACCTGCGGGCTATTTTCTGGCACCTGAAGGCGAAGAACGCATTGGCGATGTTTCTAACGTGGTATTTAGCAACGGCTGGATTTTGGATGATGATGGAACTGTTTTTATTTACTATGCTTCCTCAGATACCCGAATGCACGTAGCGACCAGTTCGCTGGATGCTTTGGTAGATTATGTGGTGAACTCACCCGCCGATGGATTCCGTTCTACTACTACGGTACAAACCATTTTGAAAAACATTGAAATAAATAAGTAATTAACTTTTGCAGCATTGAAGGCAGATTTAGCGAAATATCAACAGGAATTAACGCAGGAGCTGGAGAACATCCTTAGCTTTTGGAAGGACTTTACCCTTGATGAGGTAAATGAGGGATTTGTGGGGAGAATCAATAATATTAACCAAATTGATGACACTGCACCCAAAGGAAGTGTACTAAATGCCCGCATTCTCTGGACATTTTCTGCCAGCTACAATTTGAAAAAAGATTTCGATTGTTTGCAACTTGCAAATCGTGCATTTGAATACATTAGATATCACTTTATCGACCAGGAATTTGGTGGCGTTTATTGGATGCTGGATGTAAAGGGGAATCCACTGGATACTAAAAAGCAGGTTTATGCCCTCGCTTTTACCATCTATGCGCTGAGTGAATATTTCATCGCAAGTGAAGCGGCTGATAGTAAAGCACTTGCCATTAGCTTGTATCAGGAGTTAATGGCACATAGTTATGATCAACAAAATGGAGGTTATTTTGAAGCTTTTAGCAGGGACTGGAAGGAACTAGCAGATTTACGCTTGAGTGATAAAGATGCAAATGAGAAGAAAACCATGAATACCCATCTTCATGTACTGGAAGCCTTCACCACACTTTACCGTATCTGGCCGGATGGAACTTTAAGAATGAATATCATTAACCTCATTGATACTTTCACCTCAAAAATCATCAATAAAGAAACGGGAAATTTAGTTCTTTTCTTAGATGAAGAGTGGAATCCGAAATCTGAGATCATCTCTTACGGACATGACATTGAAGCCTCCTGGCTTCTACTTGAAGCTGCCCAGGCAGTGGACGATAAGGAACGAATTGATAAAGTCAAAATTCTTGCCGTGCAAATGGCTGCAGTATCTCAAAAAGGAATTGATGCTGACGGAAGTTTATGGTATGAGTTCGATCCTTGCGAAAATCATTTTAACAAAGAGAAACATTGGTGGGTTCAGGCAGAGGCCATGGTCGGATTTTTTAATGCCTGGCAGGTTTCTGGGGAGGAAGGTTTCTTGCAAACGAGCCTGCATACCTGGACATTTGTAAAAAATGAGATCATTGATCATCAAAACGGAGAATGGTTTTGGGGCATTACGGAATCTGGCCAAATCATGGCTAACGAAGATAAGGTTGGCCCGTGGAAATGCCCTTACCACAATAGCCGTGCTTGTATAGAATTGATTAGGAGAATTGGGGTGGAGTTGGCATAAGTTTTTAATGTTATAAAATATTAAGAGGCTATTTAATTCCCTGCCCGGCAATTTTATATTTTTCAGGTGCATACCATTTGGCAGTATTAAAATTTTTCCACTATCCATTGGCAAAAATGATTCGAAAGGAAGTCTTCATCCGTATGGAATTATTCCAACAACTGCGCTGCCTTTCAGAATACCCCTGATTTTTAGGGAGATTTATCTACCTGATTTTAGGTATTTACAATTCAATTTCTCCCTAAACTGAGCTGGTTATACGAAATTTCATAATTTTAGATTTTTAATTCCCCATTGAAATGAGAACCAGCCTTTATTTATTTTCGTTTATTTTTATGTCATTTGGTGCATTGGCACAAAAAGTAGTGGTGCCAGGAAGCGCTGATATTAAAACTGGTCACTTAAATCCTGGCAAATCTTTATATACAATTTATTATGTAAAAGATACTTCCTGGACTAAAAAGGGAACTTTTACCCATGAGCTTTCTATTTCTGGTAACGAGCTAAAACTCGTTTCTAATTATAGTGATCAAAATAACAAGTTGTATCGGAAAACTATTTCATCGGCAGATGCCAAAACATTAGCCCCGTTGGCCTATAGATTTGAAGGCCCTAAAAACACCTTTCAACTTACCTTTGGCGATCCCATAACGGGTAAATTCCATTTTTTTGACAACAGGAAAGATGAATTGGTTAATATCGCACTGAAAGAAAAATTTGTCGACTACAATCTGGCAGAACATCTTTTTACCACATTGCCACTGTCCGTAGGCTATAAGGCTACGATTCCTGAATTCTATTATGATGGCAAGACAAAGAAGCTAATTACCAATTACATTATCAAAGAAGTGAAAAGCTTTCAGCAGCGTTCGCCAAAAACAGGGATTCATGAAAGCTGGCTAATTACTGTACTGGAAGAAAATACTGGTGCCATCTATTATTATGTGATTGATAAAAGCAAACGCATTATCTGGCAACGTGAAATGTCTATGGCGAATGGCATGTGGGAAATCTGCGTGAACGAAGAACTGGATTATCAACCCATTAAAAATAAATTTAATAAAGCGGAGGCTTTAGCAAAACTGGAGAAAGGAAACAGTGTGATTGTAGGTACCTCATTTGCAAGAGATCATGCACGCAGGGGCATCACCCTTGTAAACATTAATAAGGCACAATATGCCCCAAAAGGAACCGTTATTTCTATTCTTCCAAATTCGCCTTATCTGGCGGAATGGAAGGAAGTAAATAAAAAGCTCAAGAAAGGTAAGAAAATACCAGAAGTACCCATCGATCCTAATGTAGCGCAATGCATCAAAACCACAAAGGTTTATGATGATCAGGGCCATTTTGAATTTACAAATCTCCTGCCTGGTGAATATGTTTTAATGACATCCTTCGGCTATACACATGCCTATTCTTATAGTTATTATGCAGGTACATCCTACCTCATGCACCCTAGCGGGGCAGTGCTTTCTTCTTCTGCAGTTTACAATACGGCAACAGCCACTGAGGGGGCAAACGCTGTTATTGAAACAATGGCAACCATTAAAACTGATGGAGAAAAATTAAAGGTTAGCCTAAAGGATGTGCGATGAGGGTTTGCAGGGGTTATAGTTCCTGCTAAGCTTGGTATCTTTTTATGATTCTCTATAGCGATATCTTAAGCAAATTGCTGCCAAAACTGTTATTGGTTTTTCCAATGCATCTATTTTGTTATCTTTAACGAGAAAACAAAAGCCGTGGTATGCTGGAGGAGATATCAGACAATATCTTCTATTAAAGACAGCAATTTTCAGCAGTGCTTATGAAATTACCGCACTAAGATTTTAATGCAGTTTTCTTTTTTGAAGCGCCCGGCAGATGACCGGGAGCTGAATTTAAGGAAAATGACAAGATGTGACAAAGAAGCGCTATCAAAGAGGAAGTTAGGTCTCCTGTAGTTGATGAAATTTCTTCAAAGGTCTCGCAGGAAGATGAGTTGGCGGATCCAATGATCGGATTCAGATAAGCATAAAAGGAACAGCATTGAACAAATGGATTTAACAACATTTTTAAACAGTGGCTTGCTTGAACTTTATCTGATTGGCAAATTAGATCAGGAAGAGGTATTGCTTGTCAATCAAATGCGGGTAGCTCATCCTGAAGTAGTGGCGGAATTGGCATCTTTGGAGGCTTTCTTTGAAAGGGAAGCGCTGCAACATGCGGTAAAGCCTGATTCTAGGTTTGATGAAAAAATGCAATCGCTGTTTTTAAATCTGGAGATTGAGCAGGTAATGCAATTGTCTGATATGCCATTAATTACCAGTTTCTCTGATGCAGATGCCTGGTTTGAAATGATCTCCCCATTATTGCCACAGGGCAATTTCGAAGGTCGGTTTGAAAAACTGCTGCGGAATGACGATCAGGTAATGCAGGCCTTAGTGATTACGCCAGAAGGTGTAGACGAAGAGGTGCATGAAGATATGCACGAAAGCTTTCTAATCCTCAAAGGGACCTGCATTTGTACCATTGGGAATGAAACCATCACCATGGGGCCTGGTTCTTTTATGCAAATTCCCCTTAACCAGCCACACACTATTGCGGTTGCGTCAAAATCGGTTATCGCAATATTGCAACATGTGGCGCTCACCGTCTGATCTTAATTCTAAATCAAGCTTACTTAACAGAATTTTCTGTAAACAAAAAAGCCACCTTTAGGGCAGCTATGCTATCATCACTTTTTATTTAATTCTACTTTGCTAAAGTCATTGCTGTTTGATCTGCGTTCATAATGGCATCTGAAGTATAGGATACTGCATGTAAACTTACAAAATCAGATTGTTTTACATTTTTATAATTGCTTGCAATGATGGTGCTTTGATCTGCCTTGCCGTTTAGCTTTAACACCGCATCGTCTTTAATAATGGTATATAAACTTGTTGCTGTTGTTTTGATCTTAGCGGTAGCGCTTTGGTTTAAAAATAGTTGAAGATTTTTAACATCAAAATTATTATTGGTGATTACTACCGATTGTCCGTACGCTTCTATGCGTTGTAAATCTTTTACTGTAATGTTAAGGGTAACCTGGCTAGTCTCCATAGAGTTGATGTATAACGTTTGTCCGTTGCTCCTCACTGAAGTTTTGGTTGCGTCGTAATCTTCAGTACCAGTTACACTTTCTTTGTCGCCTTGTGTAAGTACAATTTTCACATTCCCACTTACCCAAATCCGATTGATAAGTTTTGCGCTTGGAGTGGGTACTGCTACTGGAGCCGAGTCAGCGGCAAAGGTTGTCATCACTGATGAAGTGAATAATACTGCTGTTAATGCTGCTGCGAATAATGTTTTTGCTATCGTTTTCATGACTGTATGTTTTAGGTTTTCTTATTGTTTTTATACTGATGAGACGTCAGCAATCTGAAAACGTTGCAGTGAGATCTGCTGTATTATACCAGTATCAGTTACTGGTAGACCAACGCCGGTAATTACTCGACGAACAGAGGCTTGAAGGCGGACTGAACAGCCAAATAGCCCTTAAGACTTCAGGCACATAAATTAGGTAATATGCTAATGTTCCACAGGCAGCAAGTACGGGTGTCGTTTTAAAAAAGCCAGTACATCTTTTAATCTCGTTTTTAAGCACTAGATTATAGATGATTTATTTTTAGGTAACGTCTACTTGAGTGGACTTTTAGAGCGCCTGCTGATAAGCTGATAGCATTCCATATAGCTTAAAGCATCCTTTAAAATACTTAAAAGTGAGTATAACAAACCCAGGAGCTATTGTTTAAATTTGAAATCATCAAACGCCAAAAGGGCAGTTAAAATGTTTACACGCTAAATTAATCTCAAATGTACCAACGCTCTCCTGATCAACCGTACCTAATACTAAATTCATTTCATCATCATTCCCCTCCTTCTAGCGGGAACCCTTTTAAGCAATTGATTTGCCCTTTGAATTATCGGAGAAACAAAATACATCCGTAAAGAACTAATGATACATATCAGGTTGCTGTATAGCAGCTGCGCAATGGCTATATGTTATTTGGCAAAACCATGTTAATGGTGATGATCTGCTCTTTTTTACCTGCCAAACCTTTTATAAACTCAGCACATAATAGATGAAAACAGAAAACTACGATGTTATTGTTATCGGAGGAGGCGCCATAGGACTGGCTTCAGCCTTCCATCTAGGTAAGCGAAAAGCCAAAACGTTGGTCCTTGAACAATTTACTTTTATAAATCAACTTGGCAGTTCTGCAGGCGTATCACGCCAGTTCCGAATTCCCTACCCAGACCAGTATATGGTTCAAATGGCTTTGGATGCGCAGCCTTACTGGGATGAACTTGAAAAACAGACTACTGAAACTTTACTTGATCGTGTGGGTACGCTCTGGTTTGGTGATCCGGCTGTACATTCTACAGAAGGGAACATTGCCGAGGCAGAACAAGCTTTAAAAGCTTTAAATGTTCCATACCAAACGCTGACAGCTCAAGAGATCGAAGAAAAATATCCTTTCAGAAATTTGCCAGCAACTTATACAGGCCTGTTTCAGCCAGATGGCGCCAGCATTAACTTTAAAGCTACAATTGAAACGCTTTTGAATCTTTGCAACCAAGAAGAAACTGTGACACTGGAAGAAAATTCACCGGTGCTTAAGATAAATCAAGTGGGTGAGCAATTTGAAATTACCACTCCAAAAGGCATTTATATTGCCAAAAAACTGGCCATTATTCCTGGCCCATACATCAACAGTATTATCAATCTCCTTAACTTTAAGATAGAGGCTACTTACTGGAACATGTCTTCTGCTTATTTCAAAAAAACAGATCCATCCATCCAATATCCGACCTGGTTTGTATTCCAAAACCCAATTGGGGAAAACGGCAATCAGTTTTATGGATTCCCATCTGTTGACTGGGATCATCCAGAATATATCCGGGTGGCGCCAGACTTCGTCATTGAGCCGATAGCAGCACCGGGTGACCGATCATTAATCCCTAACCAACAGGAACTGGAATATACTTCCACCTGGGTTGATGAGCACATGACTGGGTTAAGCAACGTGCCTGAGTATACCTCAACCTGCCTTATTGCCCTCAGTAAAATACAGAATAAGGAATTGTTGATCGATTTTGCGCCAAGCTATGTTCCCAATCATCGAAATATTGTGCTCTACGCTACAGGATGGGCAGCGAAGTTTACCCCGTTCTTAGGTAAAATTATGTCAGACCTGGTTTTGGATGGACATACGAATTTTGATATTACACCTTTCCAATTAGGCCACAGATTTTTTAAAGCACTATAAAAACGAGCTCTTATGAACAAAAATACCCCCTTAAATTCAGGGATGCATGCCGAACTAAAAACAGAGGTAGCCATTATTGGTGCCGGAACTTCGGGATTGTACACGGCTTATCGTCTGGTAACGGATCAGCGGTTTACGGCAAGCGAGGTTCAAATTTTTGATATGAATGATAAACTGGGGGGAAGGCTTGAATCAGTTAAGCTGCCCGGAATGGATTTTTGGGGAGAATTGGGCGGCATGCGCTACCTCACCTCTCAAGAAATTGTCACTACCTTAATAGAAGGCTATCCGCTAACCGAGAAGGATCTTTCTAAACGTACTCCTGTTCTGAAAGATAAAATGACACCCGTACCATTTCCCATGGGCGATCCTTCAAAACTCATTATGTACCTGAGAAAAGAACACTTTAAACAGGATGCATGGACAGTTGCCCAAAGCAAGGGCGAAAAACTATCCACCCGGTTTTACCTCAATGATGATGATTTTGGGTTCAGCTCAGACCAGTTGTTTAACAAAATTATATATGATGTTTTGATGGCAGATGTATGGGTGGCTCAAACCTATGGGCACAAAATTATCAAAGGATCATCTGTCTATGATTATTCTTTTGAGTTAACAAGCCTGGATTGGGACGACATTAAGCCAAAATTGGTATATAATTTTCCTAACTCACCTTACGACAAGCGAAAAGTGAATGATTTAGGCTTTTGGAATTTGATCAAAGATCAGGTTTCGCAAGAAGGATATCAATTTCTAGCCAATGCCGGTGGCTATTATTCCAATACAATCAATTGGAATTCAGCAGAAGCGTTCCCTTACATGGTGGGAGATTTTACTGCCGGAACCATCTACAAGACCATTGATGAAGGCTATGATAGCATTGCCTATGCACTCGCCAATTCCTATATGGACCAGGACGGCGCCTGTATCTGGTCTGAAAATAAATTACTTACTTTTACCAAACAGCACGATTTACAGCACACCTATGGATACCAACTTACCTTTTTAAATTTAAAAACCAATACCAAGTGGAACGTGTATGCCAATACCTTGGTGCTGGCCATGCCCAGAAGAGCATTAGAGCTTCTGGATCAAGAGAACTTCTTTTTCAATGTCAACGAAAATTCTGTCTTAAATCATAGTATTCAATCAGTTATTATGGAACCTGCCTTTAAAATACTAATGGGCTTTAAATATCCATGGTGGGAAAATTTGAAAATTAGCTCAGGACACTCCATTACCGATCTGCCTATGCGCCAGTGCTATTATTTCGGTGAAGATCCTCAAACTAATAATTCTATGTTGCTGGGCAGTTATGGCGATATGGAAACCGAAACTTTTTGGAAAGCGCTAACGGATGATAAATTGCTTTTCGAAGTGAAACCAGCTAAATCTGCATCCTTAAAAGAGCTCCATCAGCTAGATCGTGTTCAGGCAACAAAGTTAATGGTGGATGAACTGATGACCCAGCTACGCGAATTACACGGACCGGAAGTAACCATACCAGAGCCTTATGTTACTTACTTTAGAGACTGGACAGATGAGCCTTTTGGTGCGGGTTATCATGCCTGGAAAGCTGGGTTTTCGGTAGACAAGGTGATGCCTTATATGAGAAAGCCTGTGAAAGGAGAGCAAATTCACATCATAGGGGAGGCTTATTCCGATCAACAGGGCTGGGTTGAAGGCGCTTTCTGTGTGGCAGAAAAAATGTTACAGGATTATTTTGAACTCAATCCTCCCTTCTGGTTAAGCGATGATTACTATCTGGGCTGGTAAGCAGTTCCCCATTTGAAATCGTTTGGTATTTCCTTGTAGAGTGGTAGAGTTGTGTTTAATAGAAACCAATCTGGTAGCGGTACATTCTTGCGCGCTACCAGGTTGACCGTTCCTATGCATCACCTTTTTTATAAGCGGTTTGCATTCAATATAACTGATCAGGGATTGTCCAAATATGTAAATAAGTGTTTTAAAAGATGGCGAAACCAAGTGGTGGTTGAAAACTCACTGAACTATTTTTTAATTGTTTTGTTCTTTATAAAACTAAAATAAAATGTCATGATAGATCCTAAAGAAAAAGACGAACAGGCAGCATCACAAAATGAAGAAAATGTTAATCCTGAAACAAAACCTACCGAAGATACCAACTGGGATGAAAACCAGCGTATTGATGAAGAAGGTAATGAACTGGATGCTGATGATATAAAATAATCCCGATGAAAAAGATCTTAATGGTACTCACCTCGCACAGCGAAATGGAAAACACTGATGGTAAAACCGGTGTTTGGCTTGGCGAATTTACAGATCCATATTATGAATTTATTGATGCGGGCTACGAGGTTACACTCAGCAGCCCGAAAGGTGGCGGGCCACCGATAGATCCCATGAGCGAATTAACCGAGCATCTTACCGGTTCTAACCGCAGGTTTCAAGATGACGAAGTTGCAAAGGAGGCATTCGCGCATACTACACCATTGAATCAGGTAAATGCAATTGACTTTGACGCGGTATTTTATCCAGGTGGGCATGGCCCGATCTGGGATCTGGCGGTTGATAACAATAGTGGTATACTCATTCTTGATTTCCTGGATGCTGGTAAACCTGTGGCAGCAGTATGCCATGGACCTGCAGCGCTTATTAGCGCAAGCCGGCTGAGGCCTGGCTTTTTAAACGGTAAAACTCTTTGCGCCTTTAGTAATGCAGAAGAAACACTAGTGGGCCGCAGTAACAATGTACCCTACTTACTTCAAACAAGGCTTGAAGAGCTAGGCGCTGAAGTAAAAACAGCTTTGCTTCCCTTCCTTTCTCATGTAGAGAGAGACGGCCTACTTATTACAGGACAAAATCCACTTTCTGCCGGCCCGACTGCTAAAGCCTTAATAGTGTTTCTAGAGGAACCAGAGAAAATAACTCCAGCAATTTAAGCCTGGTTGCCCTTATACAAATTTTATTATACATTGTTTAACTGATCAGTTTGGCCATTCATTGTGCTCAATTGGTCAGTTTCTTGTATAAAGGTGTTTGCAGTCAGAATCCTATGATTTCTTAAGTTAGCTCACTCATATCTAAGGAATTCAGTCATTCTAGCTATTCCTGTATCAGCTAAATTAGAAAGAAGGGTTGTGGCAAAAACTACAGTTTATTAAAATCTACTCAACAATTTTCCGGTTTATCCTGTTCTTTTTTAAGTATCCTTGCGGTTGATGTACCATTAATAGTATGTAATACCTAACTGAGGTTAATCGTCATTCAGTTATCTATGGTTAGCTAAACTTGATGTATGGCGTAGGGAGATTTAATTAATAACTTTTGCATTTGAAGTAAATTTAAATGCTACTTATAACGGATTTAATTATGTATAGTTTATTATATACCAGTACTGCTACCGAAGTAATGCAACCAGACGCACTTAAGGAAATTTTGAGGTACTCGAGAGGCTGGAACAAAGATCATGCAATTACCGGTTGCCTGGCTTATATTGAGGGAATGCTCGGTGATACACATTATTGTAGATTTATTCAGGTACTAGAAGGGCCAGAAAAAGAGCTGATAGCGCTGTTTAAAAATATCCGGAAAGATTCCAGGCATCACACCGTTACCTTGATTAAACAGGGTAAAATAGCTAAGCGCCATTTTGAATCATGGGAGATGGGATTTGAGAAAATGCGTTTAGAAGATAACCCCGTGCTCCAGGATTTTTTTAAACTGGACCCTCAATTAATTGCTTTACAAGGAACCATTGGCAATAATATGATGATGGATTTTATGAGGTCTTTTTATGATTACCTTTAACTGGTACCCATGACAATGTTCATATTGGCTATATCCCTGCCGTTTCAAAACATAAGAAAATTATCCTATTTGTTCTTGCAACCATAAGCGCTAAGAAAGGTAATTGGGATATCGCGTCTCAAATTTTTATTAATGGACACTGTTTTCCGAATGACCTGTGAAGGCACCGTTACAAACTCTGCTGATTAAAGTCCTGTCTACACTGACTTTCAAGCTACTTAAATGACTGTTGTTGGGGCCAGATGTTATTAGCCAGATTTACAAATCGCACACTTATAGTACAATACAAATCACTTGCCTCTATCAGGTCAACAATGTTTTTTTAATCAGCTTACTGAGCAGGACGAAATAAAGATCAATTATTAAAAATATCAGCAGCCAAATAACTATTATTTATCGAGTTTTTGGCTGTGGATATTTTGTTTGTCGTTATAAAGAAGCAAAAGGAATTGCTCATTGGAAGAATAGCAGAGGAGAAATACACGCATACGCACCTACTTTCGTTTGAAATCCTAGCGGTTGCTAGCAGGAGAAGGGTTCAATCCTAACCTAATTTTCCTAAGAATAATACTAAATTTTAATGCTATATTCAGGCTTTTATATCTCATCTTTCCTACAAATTTTTACATATTGAAATACGTCAATGCTTTGTTTTTTATTGCAATTATACAGGCATATCATTTGTTTTACTAACTGAATGATGTTAGATTTGATTATCAACAAACATTAAGTTAAACTCAACTAAGATAATTGATAACTACAATATTTCGATCTTCTATTACAAGACATTCAATGTTTTGGGTATTATACTGGCTCTATGAAATTGCCATCGTTCTGCTATTGGATGCTCCTAGGCTAATATGGCAAGAAACCATTGTGATGGCGATTTTAAATACCTCCGTATTTTACTCTACTGCTTATTGGGTTATGCCACAATTAGGCGAACCCCTCTCATATCTCAAGTCAAGTGGAAAGGTTTTTTTAGTACTCTTTGCTTATTTAGCCTTAAAAACAGTAATAACAGAATGGCTTTTACATCTTAATATCACCGGATATACCAACCCGTACGAGAATTCTTTCGCTTACATAATATCGTCAATATGGCGAAGTAGTTTTTTTATATTTCTTGGAATAGCGTTCTGGTTTTCCCGGGTATCAATATTTAACGAACAAAAATTAAGAAAAAAAGAGATAGATGAGCAAAAGTTGAATATGAGTATTTTGGATATGAAAATTGCATACTTCAAATCCCGAATTAACCCGCATGTTCTTTTTAATGCATTAAATTTTCTATATTCAGAATCGCTGGATTTATCAAAAGAACTCTCAAAAGGAATATTGACGCTTTCAGAAATATTACGATATTCTTTAAGGGATATAGAAGATGATGGTAAATCGCTTTTAGTTGAAGAACTTGCTCAAATCAAGAATTTAATTCTGTTAAATCAGTTTAGATTTGGAAGAGAAATCCATTTTGTATACCAGCAAATCGGGATCACCAAAGAACACAAAATAGTACCGCTTATCTTAATAACACTCGTCGAAAACGCGTTGAAATTTGGTGAAATGACAGATGAAAAACATCCCATCAAGCTTGATTTGAAGATGATCGACAGCACATTAAAAGTTTGGTTAACAAACAAGAAAAAAACAGAAACGTCATTAACCGTTGAAGGTTATGGAATAGGCCTTGAATTTATTACTTACCAACTTGATCGGTATTACCATGAAAACTATACCCTAACAATTGATGACAAGGAAGATTTTTATACTGTTACACTGGAAATAAATATTTAAAATAATTAATGTTCTGCCATGATAAAATGTTTAATTGTTGATGATGAACCGCACGCAATAGAGGTCCTTAAAAAATTTTGCCAGCGGACGCCCTATCTCGAAATTGCAGGTACCTTTAATAACGCTATAGAACCTATAGCCCTTATCGAAAGCGAAAAGATAGACCTGATATTTTTGGACATAAATATGCCGAATTTCACCGGCTTAGATTTCGTGAAAAGTTTCGGCAGTAAGGTGCTTATTGTTCTCACAAGCGCATATTCTAATTATGCAATAAATGCATATGATAATGATGTGATAGATTATTTATTGAAACCTTTTTCCTTCGAGAGATTTCTTGTTGCGACACAAAAGGTGATCAACAGATTATCAAAACAAGTTCTTACGGTGCCAGATACCAAAGCTGAAAAAAATGAGCATATTTTTGTAAAGACCGATAAGAGTAAGATAGTTAAAATCAATTACAATGAAATTATTTACATTGAAGGACTTAAAAATTACATTTCTCTTTATTTGACTGGTGATAGGCGAGTAATTACGCTTCTAAACATGAAAACACTTGAAGAAAAACTTCAGCTGCATGGTGTGTTGAGGGTACATAAATCTTATCTGATTGCGCTAGATAAGATCATTTCATTAGATGGTGGGGTGGTTAACTTGTCAGGATCAGAAAAATCAATTCCAATTGGAAGTACTTTTAGAACTTCATTTCTTGATAGTCTAAAAGGTAGAATGTTAAGTTAAAAAGGTGTGGTTTAACAGTGGTTTTGAAGGAGGTGTGGAGGTTTTTTCTATGTTTCTAAAAATTAATTTAATTTGTAACTAATTCTATTCACCTCGATGATCCGATCCTTAAGTTTTTTATTTTTATCCTTAATTAGTACCTATTCCTTGGCCCAATCTAATCCTACCCCCAGAAGCTATTTAAATTCTGCGCTGGCACTTATGAAATTACATTCTATTCGCAAGAATAGCCTTGACTGGGCGTCTATTTACGCATTTGCATACAAGCAGTCTGAATCATGTATAACGGTAGCTGAGGTATATCCGGTTATTGATAGTACTTTAACCTTACTGAATGATCAGCATTCTAGTTTTTATGCACCGGAAAAAGTCGAAGGTTTATTTAGAGGCTATAAGGCAAATGGTGAAGAACTACCAAGGGTAATTACTAAAATAGTCCAAAAAGGTTATGGCTATATAAGAGTTCCCCATTTCTATTTTGCCAACAACAAAGAATGGGAAGAATTTGTGGCCGATGCCTACCATAAGATAAAAAAATTGGATAATGTAAATTTAAAAGGTTGGATAATTGATTTAAGAGATAATGATGGGGGAATGCTAACTCCTCTTTTAGGTTCAATAGCGCCATTTATTAAGGGGACAAAAGCAATAGGGATCAAAGAAGCTGATGGTTTGGTAAAACATTTCTATTTTTCATCAAATTCAGTTAAATATGGGGATTCTACGATATACCATTTCAAAACACCATTAATCGAACTCACGAACAAAGATAAGCCAGTTGCTGTTTTAATTAACAATCATACTGGCAGTTCTGGGGAGTTTGTCGCATCTGCGTTTGTTGGGCGTCCGAGCACGAAACTAATCGGTGAAAATTCCAACGGATTAACATCATCAAATACAGAATTCAGACTCTCTGATGGCGCATATTTAGTCATTACAAATGGTACTCTTGTAGATTGCAACAATTATGAGTATAGTCAAGTTGGTGAAGGAATTAAGCCTGATATTAAAGTGTCTAAAAAAGATATGGATAGTAATAAGATATTCCAACTTGCAATAAATGCATTGCAATAGTTAATTGTATTTTAGCACCACCTTACCCATCCGGGTCCTATTATTAAAGGCCATTTCGATAAATGGCCCCAATTCATCCAGGTGATAAACATTCTCAATATTTACTTTGATCTTTTTATTTCTCAAATCATCAATTCCATTCAATAGATCTTTCGTATTACCTAGACAGTTACCTATTAATTGTATGTTTTTTATGATTATTTGGGACAGAAGATAACCAAGAGATGCATTACCAGACTGCTGTAATTCTAAAAATTCAACTTTTTGTTTATATAGACCGCAGGTGATGTACTTTCCATTTGCATTAATAAAAGGAAGGAGTTTTTCGAAAAATACATCAGAGAATGGATCGAACACTACATCAAAGCCATTGTTTAGTCCACTGGTTTTTCTAATCTCTGTCTCAATATCTCCGAGTTGGCTATAACAAATAACCTGATATCCATCGTTTCTCAAAACATTAAATGTATTTCGACTGCTTGTAAGAATAGTAGGAGAATAGCCCTTCATTCTAAGGGCTTCTATAATAAAAAGAGAGGTATTGGAACTCCCTGATGTGATCAATATCCTACTGTTTTTTCTTAATTTTGCTTTTCTGATCATGGCATAAGAGGTTTGAAGTCCTATAGATATGGAAGCTGCATCATCATCACTTATTTCATCTTCAACTTTTATAAGCTTATCTTCAAGTAAGAATTCATATGCCATGGATGCCTGGTTAGAAGGAATACCTTTGCGAGACATACCTTGTAAAGGTTTGATAAAATAATCGCAATTTGGAATCACCCTATCTCCTACCTTAATGGAATGTACTTTTTTACCTACCTCGATAACTTCTCCAACGAAATCAGACCCAAAGAAATGATACGCTGACGGCAATTGCTTTAATTTGTTATTAAGTGTAAATAACATGGATAAGTCTCTGAAATTTATAGATATTGCTTTTTTGCAAACGAGTACTTTATAATCCCCAAGTGCATCACTAACATCCGGATCCGGTTTGGGTGAATTTATCACCCCAAAGTTGAAAGGTTGCTGATGGATATGGGTCGAATAATTTAAGCCTACTGATTCTAGGCTATGTGGTGGAAGCAATACTAGTGACTTCATATTACATTAAAAATATTTTGGTCCATGAAACTTCCTTTGCAGTTAATCTCGCATTAAGTTTAATCGCAGCAGCACCTAAGTTGGCTTCGAAAACAAACGGAGATTCGTATGGGTTGATCTCCTTATACTTTTCTAGAAAAAGAGAAAATTGTCGTTTTGTAAGTTCTTCGCATGATATGTTTTTGCTAATTGCAGAAACTTTTTGTAACAATAACACCTGACCTGCAAGTCCATGCCTAAGCCCAATTTCCATTTGATCACACTTATTTTTCACTAGATTTTTAGCAGCAATTTCGAATAATTCATTGCATTGACCATACAGGACATTATCATCGAATATAGCAGCAAATTGGTATAGTAGACACAGTACCCCGAAATCACCATAACTCCAACTTTGAGTAGCTGAATAGGTAGGCCTTGCATTTGTTTTATCAATTTTTATAGGGAATATAGATTGTTCAGAAAATGCAATTTGAGATTGCAGATATTTCGAGGTTTGATCAAGTAAATCCCAAATCTGGTCTTTTTGCTCGACTCTGTTATCAGCTACTGCCTTACAAAGTACAAGTGCTGTACCTGTTATTCCATGGGCAACACCGAGATTAATATGCGAAAAAGCACGATTTGGTTCTATAATCCTCTGTTGAGTGATTTGTTTTTTTTTTAATCCACTAATTAATGCAGAAAGGATACCGTTGATGTATTCTGTGTTTGCAGTATCGGCTTTCTGATTAAAAAAATAAGATAGCGGGCCAGAACATCCAAATAAAAAATCAGTATGACCTAAGTTGGCTTGAAGCTTTGCTCCTTTAAATATGATCTGATCAATATCTGTTAATTGTTCTAAAATCGTTTCATCAAATACGTTTTGTTCAACCAAATATGCCATTACCGAGGTAAATCCCGAAAGGCCGGTTCCTATTGAGGTATTGGTGAGTGATGAACTGCTGGATGATAATCTATCAAATACAGCTGCAACAATGTCAAACGTCCGATCTGTATTCAGCTGCTCATTATACAATTGAGAGATAAGATGCTGACATATGCAATGCCCCATTGAACCTGCCAATAAAGAATCGTCTGTATATTCGCTATTTTGGAGCGAGTCGGAAAATAATGAAGTATTAAGCATATGTATACAAGGTCGGTTATTAGAAAAAGGGTATCCAATTTATAGGGATACCCTTAAAGTTTTCTGGAATTAGCTACATGAGTAGTGGATACTACCATCTTCTAATGCTACCTCTTCTTTTGGTTTAGGTTCAACTGTTACTTTTGTGCAACAAGTGAAAGTAACTCCGCCCTGGATCTGGTCAAGATTTGAGTCGTCTAGTTTAGAGATTGACTTTTTGTTTAATGATAATTTTCTATCTGTTAAGTTTTTCTTTTTCATGTTGTTTTTTTTGATTTGGCTTTAATTCAACTACCACAAGATGATATCAAGGGTAAAAATATTGTAATGGAAATCTGGTTTGAAAAGAGAGTATCCGATTTATAGGAATACCCTTAAAGTTTTCTGAAACTAGCTACATGAGTAGTGGATACTACCATCTTCTAATGCTACCTCTTCTTTCGGTTCTACTGTTACTTTTGTGCAACAAGTGAAAGTAACTCCGCCCTGAATCTGGTCAAGATTTGAGTCGTCTAGCTTAGAGATTGACTTTTTGTTCAATGATAGTTTTCTGTCTGTTAAGTTTTTCTTTTTCATGTTTTTGGTTTTAAGAGGTCTTAATTAGCTGCCACAAGAATAGTGAACACTGGTATCTTCAGCCAAATCTTCTGAAACTTTCGTTTTGATTACAACTTCTGTGCAGCAGGTGAAAGTTATACCACCTTGAATTTGATCGAGATTGGATTCATCTAGGTGAGAAATCGCTTTTTTGTTTAGTGATAATTTTCCGTTTGTTAAATTTTTCTTTTTCATGTTTTTGATTTTTATGGTTTTTGATTAAATTGTTTTAATTCTTTCAGTTGCCAGAGGACTAATCGATCATACTTCTGCTTTATACTTTACATAGCGGCATCTACAGTTTTGCATGGCCTAAAATTTTTCATTCATAAGCATGGACGAGCTTTAGATCAATTTAATGAGAGAGGTATTTCTTTCGCGATAATTAAGTTCGTTTCTTTAAATTCTCTTTCTTCCATTGTGATTTTCTAATCGTTTTGACAAGGGTAAAATTATGGCGATTGCAACTCGATATTTATAGTTAGAATTAATCATTTAGAGCAGCTAAAATAGTAGCTACAGAAAACCAACAGCAACGCTCTTATACTTATCTTGCATTTAAGTAATTGTTACAGCCTAAACCTTAAAAACATGTCAAACTTTAAAAACAACTATTCGTTTACAGATAATCTTGTGGTTCGGTTTCCAGTCTTTCCGTATAAAACGGCTTATACAGCGCGCGAAGTTGAAGGTTATTTCAAGACCTCTGCGCTGTTTAGGGAAGCTGTTTTTCTTGCTTCACCTATTCTTTATGCCGAGGCCGATAAATGGATAAATAATCAGATAGAATCATCACATGAGGCCAATAAAATCGTGGTATCTCTGACAAAGTACTTAATCAGGATGAGTACACGCTGTACGCCCTTTGGACTATTTGCGACTTGCTCTTCTGCAAAATGGGACGAAGCAGACCACTCGATAATCAGCGATAGACTTGTTCGCAAAACAAGACTTGATATGCTATATCTGTGCGAACTGGCAAAAAGTTTGGAGCAACGTAAGGATATCAGGTACGCTCTGAAATACTTCCCGAACACATCAATCTATCATCTAGGGGACGAAGTAAGATATGTAGAATATCAGGTTATCAACACTAAGCGATTTCATCAGATCAGTGCAGTTTTTCGATCAGAAGAATTACTGGTGCTTTTAAATACATCAACGGGTGGGGTTAAGATGAAAGTGCTCACCAAAGCCATAACCCAATTGGGCTACAGCTTAGAAGAAGCAGAAGAATTTGTAGAAAGTTGTATATCCTCGCAGGTATTAACCAGCGAACTAGAGCCAGAAATTACAAGTGAAGATGTGCTTCAACAAATCATCAGTATTCTGGAAACCATCGAGGCACAAGGTATAGATATAGCTTTTGAACTTAAAACATTGCAACTCTTACAAAAGAACCTGCAACAACTCGATGAAAAAGAGACTAACCACCCCAAAGCATATCAATCCATTATTGAAATAGCGAAAGGCCTGAATGTACCGATTAATGAAAAATTCTTTTTTCAAACAGATGCATTCCGCATAGGAAGCCAGCTTACATTGGACAAAGGGATACAGGAGGATATTTTTGCTGCTCTCGATGTGCTTTCTGCCATTAATCCGGTGAAAGAAAACAATAATCTTCAGCAGTTTGCCAAAAGGTTTTATCAGCGATATGAAGAAAGAGAAGTGCCTATCCTGGAGGCATTAGATACGGAATCAGGCATCGGATATCTTGCTAAGCAAAAGAACGGTTATGCTCCTTTAATTGACGGGCTGACATTAAATAAAAGGTTTTCAGACGCTTTGGGGATGGATATCTATCAACAGGAACTTTTCTTGATATCGAAGTTGGAAGATGCTATGAGAAAAGGTCTAAGTGAGATTAAAATCACATCTGAGGATTTGAAGGCCGCGGGACTTATTGTCTCTAGTAATGATCTTCCTAATAGCTTGTCTGGTATCGTTTATCATTTAGGTGGGCGCAGAATTCATATCGAGTCCTTTGCTGGTAGCAGTGCCATTAATGTGCTTGGGAGATTCGGACATGCCAATGAGGAAATAAAGAAAACTATAATAGATATTACCGAAAAGGAATCAGAACTGGAATCAAATGCCATTATAGCAGAGATCATTCATTTACCCGAAAGTAGGGTGGGGAACATACTATTACACCCTAAATACCGGCAATATGAAATACCTTACCTTGCTAAAAGCTCTGCTAGTGAGGAAGAAACGATTAATCTTCAGGATATTTTGATATCTGTAAAACGAGGACGCATCCTTTTAAGGTCCAAAAGACTTAATAAAGAAATTCTTCCAAGGTTAAGCAATGCTCATAATTATGCCTATAATGCCCAACCAATATATCAACTTTTGTGTGATATGCAGCAACAAAAAGGAAGAAGAGGGCTATCTTTTAATTGGTTCGACCTGGCTAGAAAATATCAATTTCTACCAAGGGTAACTGTAGGTAATGCAATTGTTTCATTAGCAACATGGACACTTAATAAAGGGCATATGGCTGATTTTTCTAAAGCATCTAATGACCCATCAGACTTGGAATCTTGGTTAAAACAACTGGGACTTCCTAATATAGTTACACTTGTAGATGGAGATAATACCTTATTGGTGGACTTCAATGAGCAAAATTCCATTCACCTTTTTCAGGACCTGATTAAAAAACGCGAAACATGCATTTTAAAGGAGCACTTGGTAGCCAGCGATGATTATCCATTTCAGGATTTAAAAGAAGATAATTATCTTAACCAACTTATTGTTCCGATCGTAAAAAAACAACTTGTTAAAGCGCCAACATCACAAACGGCTGAGTTTGATATACCAAGAGTACAAAGAACATTCTATATTGGTTCTGAATGGCTTTACTTTAAGTTTTATTGCGGCGCCCAAATCAGTGAAAGAATTGTTGCCGAGATACTATCCCCTTTAACAAAATTGCTGCAAGAGAGAGGCATGATTAAGGAATGGTTTTTTCTTAGATTTGCGGATCCAGACCTGCACCTGAGGGTAAGATTTCGGTTGTCAAAGGTTGAGTTGATAGGTGAGGTCATCGCCATGGTTAATGATAATATCTCACATTTTACCAGTCAAAAACTAATCTATAAGGTAGCAATTGACACTTATGAGCGGGAAATTGAGCGTTATAGCGATGAATATATAGAAAATGCAGAAGCAATTTTCCATTGTGATAGTGAAAGTGTGGTAAGGATGTTGGGAAATATTGAGGGAAATGAAGGTGAAACTATCCGTTGGCTTTGGGGAATGAGATCGGTCGATGCACTCCTCAATGATTTTGGCCTATCTATTGACGAAAAGCTTACATTCCTAACGCCTTTAAAAATTGGTTTTGCTAGTGAATTTAATGCTGATAAAAGCACAAATACGCAGATCAATAAGAAGTATCGGGATTTTCGTGCTCAGATTTATGATATAATGAGTGCTAAAGATGAGGAACATCCTTATCATTTACTATACGAAATCATCGAACACCGTTCTAAACAGATCCGTAATAATATTATTCCGAAAATGCGGGCTTTAATTGATAAACCAGAAAACCAAAGGAAACTTTATGACCTGTTGGCCAGTTTTACCCATATGCATGTTATCCGTCTTTTTCCTTTTCAGCAGCGTTTACATGAAATGATTATTTATGAGTTCTTATATACTTATTATAAAACACAACAAGCGATAAAAAATAGTAAGACAAAAGAAACTGATCTTTCCATAATTTAAACATAAGATCATCTTTATTAAGAATCTGTGTCACAATACACTGCCTCCAAAAAGTTAGACACTATTTGGGGGCATTTTTATAGTTAAATACAAAAAACACAAAGCCGAATTTAAACTGAAGCTGATTATAGAGCATCAACGGGGGAAATCGGTCAATGGATTATCGAATCAATGGGGCATCTCCACGTCGCAAATCAGAAAATGTATTGACCAATACAATGCATTAGGTGTACAGGGCTTATTGCGAAGATCCTATCAACAATATACCAAGGAATTTAAGTTAACGGTCGTTCAAGCTTATCTTAAGAAAGAATTATCTTTGAGGGACTGCTGTTTACATTTTCATATCCCTTCCATTGGCATAGTTAGTTCTTGGGAGAAAATTCTTGAGAGTTTGGGGTGTATGGCTAAAATGCTCAACAGAGAGGCCAAAGTGGTTCAATAACTTACTGAGTAAGGACCGCTTAATACAAAAGAGATTATACCGATGAGGCCAAAATTGAAGCTAATCCAAATAAATATATACTTATCTGGAAGAAAGTCATCTAGACCAATAAGGAAAAAATGCAAAAACAGCTTGCTGAGATCTGGGATTATGCATAGAGTGTTGCGAATGTGTAAGATATTTTGTCTGCCTAAGCTACGCTGCCTGAGACAAGATGATAATAAACAGAGCGTAATGAAGCTATTTATAAATCAATAAAGCAAATAAAGATCATGGTAAAAGTAAACTAGATCCAAAAACTACCCCGCTGCCATTGACAACTATGAAGAACGGGAAAGCCATCCTGAGTGAGCGGAATAGTAACAGCAAAAACTGAGGCTGATGTTTTGTATGCATCAGTAGATAACCTATGCTCAATGGCTAAGTTAACGCTAACGATATCAACAAATATACACCGCTAACTATTTTATTATAACTCGACCATTCATTCAATCCACCCATAGCTTAACCTTTCAATCACATATAGAACAACATTGAAAGTACCAGGACCTTTACCGCTGAGGCAGCTTTAGTTTGTAGAACGATAAGCCGCCTCAGCGGTAAAGCAATGAAAGGTTATGGTCGACTGGTTAGCGTTGCTGTTGGAGCTTAATAATAATCGAAGAGGTCGATTTATATGGCTATAAAAATGAATGAAAAGAAAGCTTTGTTTTTTCCTGTATTAACGTGCCCTTTAGCTTTTTTAGGTTAGACTTGATTTTATATTGGTCTGGATTGAAAACTTGATAGTACACAACGAGCGAATCTGCATTATCTTCAACCTGTTGGATACTGGCTTGCAAGGTCTGTCCTTTCCCTTCCTGATTAAGTTCTATTTTAATTTCTCTTCCGGGCTTAAACGTGCTCATCTGCGTTTTAGGTATTTTTAATTCTCCATATATCGTCTTTTCTACTTCTGCTGAAATTTCGATCATTGTCTGGTTTTTCCTTAAAATACTTCCATGTTTCAAATCTCCCTTAATACTTAATATACCGGTAATTGGAGCGATCAAAAACTGATCTTTTGTAGGAGATCCGATTTCAAAAAACTTAACTAGCGTATCACCCTTTAATACCCTGCTATTTTTGACAGCGTAAACCTGACTAATTTTTGAAAGATTTTTCACTTCAACACCCTGAGGTTCTGGGTATATATTTATTATAGTATAAATCGGTGTGTACCGAAGTTTAATCTCGAACAATTCATAAATTAGCAGGCTACCTGAAATCACTAGAAGAAGAATAAGCACATTCCATTTTTTAAGCCACTTTGGCAAACTACTCAAGATGTGATCAACTTCTTCTGAATAATCATTTGTTGTGGGTTCTGCTATCGGTTGGTTAATTGGCATGGTTTAAGCTGTTTTAAATTGAATTAGGTTCTGATTGATTTCATCCATAGATAGTTGATTTTTTACCAGATCAAAATAAAAACCGTTCTTTCGTATCAACTCCTCATGGGTGCCAACTTCTTCTACACGGCCTTCATTTAGCAAAACTATCTGGTCAGCAGATTTTATAGTGCTAAGCCTATGGGCAATAACAACTACTGTTTTTTCGCTGAAAAAGTGATCTAGATTTGAAACTATCTCTTTTTCATTTTTGCTATCTAATGCACTTGTAGCCTCATCAAAGAAGAGTACTTGTGGTGTCTTATAAATAGCGCGAGCAATTAATAGCCGTTGCTTTTGTCCCGTGCTTAACCCAACTCCTTCCTGACCAATTTTTGTGGAGAGGCCAAGAGGTAAAGAGTTAACCAAACCTTCAATGTTAGCCACTCGGAGTGCATTTCGAAGTTTATCTTGTTCTACATATTCAACGCCAACGGCAATGTTTTTTTCGATCGTATCCGAAAAGATAAAACCTTCCTGAAGTACAGAACCACATATATGTCGCCAGAACTCATCAGAAACCGATCCTAACCGCTTATCATTAACTAATATCTCTCCGACTGTTGGTTTATAGAAGTTTAGAAGCAATTTCATTAATGTAGTTTTACCACTGCCACTAGCACCCACAATTGCGGTGACCTTATTGCGTGGAATAGTTAGAGAGACATTACTCAAGATTAGCTGGTCAGGAGCGCCTGAATAGCAAAAGGTAAGGTTTTGAATTTTAATTTCGACACCCTTTGAAGTATCGGGTATCTCTACATTGAAATGGTTGTTCTCTTCCTCTTTACCATGGATTTCGGCAATTCTTTCTAAACTTAGTTTAGCATCTTGAAATGACTGAACAAATGATACTAGCTGAGTGATGGGCGAATTCAATTGGCCTATAATATAGCTGATCGATAAAAGCATACCTAATGTGAGTTCTCCTTTAATCACAAGTTGTGCTGCGATAACAGTTATGATAATATTTTTAAGCTCATTAATAAACAGAGAACCAATATTCTGAACTTGATCTAATGCTAAACTCTGGATATTCGTTCTAAATAGTTTGGTCTGGAATTTTTCCCATTGCCATCGTTTTTCCCGCTCTGCGTTGTTCAGCTTTATTTCTTGTATGCCATTTATCAATTCAATGGTCTTACTCTGGTTTGCACTTAATTGGTTAAACCTTTTATAATCTAGATCTCCTCGCTTTTTAATGAAACAATAAATCCATATGAAGTTTAGAGAACTCCCAAACATAAATATTAAAAAAATTGATAAGTTATAATTAATCAGTACGATACTAAAGAGGAAAAGATTAAAAAATGATATTAGGGTACTAATAGAATTTGATGTGAGGGTTTGCTCTATTCTTTTATGATCATTGATTCTTTGTAACAGATCTCCCGTCATCTTTACATCGAAAAATGATAATGGTAATTTCATTAGTTTGACAAAAAAATTCGAAAGCATAGAAATATTGAAACGCGCACCAATGTGCACCAATATCCAACTCCTTAAAATTTCTATGCTCATTTTCCCTAAAAAGAGGAACAATTGAGCAGCAAGAATCATATAAATAATGTTCACATTTTTATTTTTGATCCCGTTATCGACTATGGATTGTGTGAGATAAGGAAAGGCAAGTTGCAATGCGCCTCCGATTATCAATCCTCCTAATAAATGCAGGCTGTAGCTTTTATATTTTCTTAAAAAAGGCAATAAAAAACCAATTCCTCGATAAACTGCATTTTCTTCATCTTCTTGAGCATAGAAGGCTGGTGTAGGCTCTAGCATAAGAACAAAACCCACATCGCCTTGTGAAGCCCATCCTTTCAAGAAATCCTTTATGCTATATACGAGCAGGCCCCTAGCAGGATCTGATACATAAGCTTTCGTTTTAGTAATTTTATAAAGTACATTGAAATGGTTTTGGTTCCAATGTAAAATGCAAGGCAAATCTATTTCATTTTGTAGCATCTCCAAATTTACCTTAGCGCCAAAACTATTATAGCCTAGTTTTTCTGACGCCCTAAGCAGACCCAGCATGGTACTGCCTGCCCGTGTAGTTTTACTTAAGTTCCTTAAACTTTGTAGGTTAAAGAACTTACCGTAAAATTTACTTACTATTCTAAGACATGTCGGGCCACAATCCATATGATCTAACTGTGTAAAATGTGGGAATTTTTTTAAACTTGGATTAATCATAGCTTTCAATTTTTGGAATAGGGTCGTTAATTAGCTCACTTAATATTGATAGTGTTTTCAGCCGTTGGCTATTATTTTTATCAAGGTCTTTGAAAATAAATTCTTCCACACCGGTTTCTTCGTGAAGAGCTTCCAACCGATCAGAAAAATAAGCTGGTGAGCCAACAATGAAATTACTTAGAGGATCGTATGGTATCTTAAAAGCCTCATAAAAACGCTTCTCAGCCCGCTGGCTATCAACATCACAAATGCCCGAAAATGCAAAGTTGAGGGGCGGCTTAACCTTATACTTTTCTTCAAACAGCTCCCTGTGATCTAATAATAGATCTGAATTTTTTCCAGCAGGTTCGGCCGTATGGAATAAAGATCGAGAGAAGCCGATTCCCATTTCGCATGCAAATGGAAGTTGTTTATACGAAGATCCTAACAACCACATTTCTGGTAAATCTCCGTTTATCGGAGCGATGGATTCTGCTTTCCCATTTAAGAAATCACACGTTGACCTTACATTAGCATCAAATGCCTGGTATATCTGATCAGTGATATCAGTTCGATTTAAAAGATAGCTCGCAGCATTGAGACTTGGCTTGCCATTTGCAAACCCAAGGTCTATTCTTCCGGGAAAAAGCGTGCCTAGTAGTTTAAAATCACATGCCACGCAATAAGGAGAGTGAACGGCTGATAAGGTGCCTGCAATTCCAATCTTTATCCGATCAGTGTAGCAAGCCAGCGTTGGTATTAACATTTCTGGCCTGTTCCAAGCCAGGCTTAATGGATGATGTTCTGTTAACCAGAATCGGCTAAAGCCGGCCGCATCTGCAATTTGAGCATATTCTAAAACATTTTCCAATATTTCAGCCCCTGAATGTCCTTCAATTGCACCAAATTCTAGTATTCCAATTTTCATACTACAGTCAAAAGGTAAGTTATTTGATCAAACTATTTAAATGATAACCAAAACTAATTCCTCATCAGTTTTTGACTCTTCCCTGTTCCTCACCAGACGACTTCCGCTTAGTAGATGCACCTTTAACAGTGCTTTTGCCAAATTTATAGCTATAACTCAGATTGGCTCTGGTTCCTTCCCACCTATATCTGGAGACTAGATTTAATGAACCTAGATTTGCTGTTATAAAAGATCTATTGGTATTAAATAGATCAAATATGCTGAGTTTGAACGTAGATCGTTTGTCTGATAAACTTTTTGCTATGCCGAGATTAAAATATAAATTGGGCTTTACACGGTAAATACCATAAGCATTATTATAGAAGTATATCATGTCCAGTTCTGCAGTTATGCTTTTTGGAAGCGTAAAAGAAGAGGTGCTATTAAATTGTAATGCGGATCCTTTAGATCTGATCTGACCTATGGTATAATCGGTGTAATAGAAATTTGCGTAGTTACTAATATCCCAAATTTTGAGCACTTTTATGGGAACATTTGCACCAATGTAGTATCCGTAAAACCTATCAAAATTTTGGTAGATCTCTTTTACTAGTTTCGTATCAGATTCTTGTATAGCAATTTTTTCAAATTCATCTTTTGTATGCTGAAATCCTGCAGATATATTAAACTGTTGCAATAATGTATAATTCAATTCGAATGAATTGGTAAAGCTCGGACGTAAAAACGGGTTACCCTGACTGGCAGTGTATTGATCGGTGTAATAGGTGAACGGATTTAAATCTCTATATCCTGGCCTGCCAATTCTCCTGCTGTAAGAGATTCCAAATTGGTTGCTTTTATTGAGATCGTAAGTCAGATAAGCACTTGGAAAAAGCTTAAAGTAGTTAAGCGTGAAAACCGAATCAATTGTTTTCGAATTACCTTCAGATTTTGTATTCTCGCCCCTTAAACCTAATTGTAGGGATAGTTTTTCACCAAATTTGGTGTTTAGATTTAGATAACCAGATAGTATCGTTTCATCATAAGTAAATACATTACTTCGTTGAACATCATTTTGCCAGCTTCCGTTAATTTCCCGATTAAAACGGGTCATATTATCGGTAGTAACATGGCTTACCTTTCCGCCTGTTTCTAAATTGATCTTTTGTAAAATTACACGATCATAGTCGAGCTTGGCGGAGGCAATCTTGATCTTTGAGCTGTTGATATTTAGGGTATTGGGCTGGGAAAGCTGGTTATTTAAACCGTTAGAAATATAGTTAATCCCACCATCATTTTTATATTGCGAAAGGTCGGCATCAAAAGATAAATTCTCATTTTTACTTAACGCCGATTTGTAGTTTAAACTATAGGTCAAATTATCCCAATCGGTAAGATTATCACTGAAAAGATTAAGTTGATTAATAACTCCGTTTTGATTTAATGAGGTCAAACTGGTATTTGTGAGGTTATTATTTGCTTTGTTGCCAACAAAACCAAAACCAAGCGTATTCTTTTCATTAGGAAACAAGTCAATTGATAGCTTGGCCAGCCCCGAATTAATGGTTTTGATACTGGAACTATTTTGAGAAAAATTAGTTTCTGTAAGCGTTCGGTTAAGTTCTCCAGAATTTGGGCTTTTATCGTGATTATATCCAATATTGCCTGATATTGCAAAGAATTTTTGTCTATAGTTTATTAAACTACTACCATTATATTTTTCATTCCTTCCATAGCCACCACCAAGTGTCGCACTACCGTTAAGCCCGATTTTTTTGTCTTTTTTTGAGATCACGTTGATTATTCCGCCGACACCCTGTGCGTCATATTTGGCAGAAGGATTACTGATAATTTCTATCTTTTCAATATTGTCCCCTTGAAGGCTTTTCAGATACTGAGCTACCTGATCACCAGAAAGATATATCTGCTTATTGTCTACTAAAACCAAAACGCTTTTTCCCCGTAGTTTTATTGCATCCGATTGATCAACAAAAACACCGGGTGCCCTCTTAAGCAAATCCAAGGCTGAACTCCCAGCTGTCATTGGACTCTGAGAAACATTAAATACCAATTTGTCGATTTTTTGCTCTATTAAGGCTTTTCTTCCTTTAATGTTTACCTCAGAAAGCATTTTGGCATCTTGTAAAAGTATAATATCTGGGGCTGTAATGATGTTGGAAGTTGGTGAAATCATTACAGATACTGCTGCACTAGAGTACCCCATAGAGGATCCAGATAACTTATAGGTTCCTTTACTAAGCTTTAAATTTAAGAAGTAGTTACCCTCTTCATCGGATATTCCGAAATTAACCGCCTTACCCAAACTATCAATTAAGGATACGGTAGCAAAAACCACACGCTCATTTTTAACGTCCAAAACCCTTCCCTTAAGTTGGATGTCGATTTGTGCACTTACAGTGCCAGCTATGGCTGCAATCATTGCAGTTAATATGATTAACTTTTTCATTTGGTAGATTTTAGATTAAGAAAATGGATTTCCAGGTATTGATATTACTTTCATAGCTGTTAAGGACTAAAGCAGTACCAATCCATCCTTCTAAAAGTGAAACATGCTCCGGTTCGTCCATATCAGCGTTAGCTTTTTTTGATTTAGATTTTTTAGAAATTATCTTATTTGTCCTGTCGATCCAAAACTCATAATGATTGAGGTAATTCTGGTCGTTAGATAATTGGTATAGCGATTTGTATAGTTGTGCAATACCTGCACTTCCATGGCAAAAAAATGGATCAGTAACGAAATCCAGCTGCCTTATGGTATCTTTCATAGATAAATGGCCAACCTTACTGGCAATTTCTTGGTATTTCTTGTCTTCTGTAAGCTGGGCAACCCGATATAAAAAGATGCAGATGGCCAAGTCTCCATAACACCAGGCAACTGGGACTTTATTAAAACATTTTACTCCATCAGTTTGTATTATTGAAGGGAACAAAGAGCGAATCACGGAATCGTCCTCCACTCGAAGCTCAAGCTGATTAATCAAATAATCAGCAAGCATCCTGGCTTTGTTTATTAGCCAGTGTAGATCAGGATATTTTTCTGCTAAATTAAGAAAAACCATTCCCAGCGACAGATTACCATGTGCTAAACCAAAATTTATATAATTTTTTTCTTCAGGTACTTTATGGTAAAATGCATTTGTAAAGCGAAGCCCCTGTTCATCAATTATCTCATTTTCGAAAAGCTTTTTTAATATGGAGATGATATGTTGTTTAATCGACGAGGTGATATCTCTTTCAGAAAAATAGTGTAAGTATCCAGTAGCGCCATATAAGAAGTCGGTATTATTCTGCTCTAAGTCTGCCATGGCTTTATTTGCAATGGCAAGATCAAGTTCATGCAATTCATTTTCGACTTCTATTTCGATAAAGCCCTGTTTTTCCAGGTAATTAATCAATACACAAAAACCGGTGTATCCATTAGCAAGGGAATAATCTCCAAAAGCTGAAGTGGTATCATTCACTTTTTCAAATAACTCGTAAAGTAAAGTTTCTGCTTCTTCCCTAGCCGTGTTATCAATCAGTTTACTGCTTTCAAACAAATAGAGAATGTATCCCATTTGCCCGGAAAATAGTGAGTTATTAAGCGCTTTTACTCCGTTAGTAATAAGCGACTCCAAGATTTCCATGGAACTTAGCTCTGTACGATCATAAGGTCTTTCTTGCGTATTCATTGTAATTATTTTCTTGGTTTACGAAGGCGTAACAGGTAGTTATGGTTATAATTTCCTGAAAGCTTAAATCTTCTTCAGAACATATCGCTTTGGAAAGATTAGCTTCCAACTTTAACATCCAACGCTCTGAGGCTTTCAAAAAACTGATCTCTTCAGTGAGATTATACAATATTTTATAGCCATAATATGGACCCAAAGCCCCCGAGTAAAAGTCAATTCCATCAATATTATCGCTAAGTAGATCTGGTAATATCAAGGTGTGAAGCCCCAATAATAATCCCATTTCATATAAAAGCTCATTGCTTTTTAATACGGAGTAGACCAGGGTAATAATTGATTTTTGGATATCAGCTTCTTGCCATGCAAGTAGCTCTTTTAAAGTAGGACAGGCTAAGTTTTTGCCTAAAAAGAGATACATTTTATCATCGTGGCTTACTTCCTGCCAAAATGAAAACAAAGCTGTGAAACAGGAGTCGATAGTATGAATAAGTTCTCCTTCTTCAAGCTTGTTTGACTTGTTTAAATATATTCCGATCAGGGTATCTGTCAATTTTGACAATAAATACTGTGGGTTTTCGGTATGAGCGTATCCCCTTTCATCTACATAATTTCTCACGCCAGTCACAAAGGATCTTTTCAAACTTAGTATCTCAATACTGTTAACAGATTTTAAGTAAAATAGCATTCCAGCCGCTCCATGGGCAAAATCATAAATATTTCTTTCTATAGCAGAATATGCACTTTCAATGATGTAAGAATTGAGTTCTGGCAATAAATAATCGTCTTCAAAAATGCGTTTTTCAATTTTTGGGTCTATGATAAAGAGTATATTTACCGCACATAGAAATGGTTCGATCAATAGGTTTTTATCTCTAGACTGAGCGCCTTTTAATAGGTATCTATCTTCAGCTTTCACCGGACTACCCTCTACTAGTGCCAATAAAAATCGCACCACACTATGGCTAACGAGATTCTCGCACGGCTTGCAGTCCCTTTCAAGCTGCTTGCTAAGAAAATTAAGGATGTTCGATGGTTCGATCATGCTGACTTAATTATAGTTGTACGATACCATACAGCGAGTGATAGTAATTGATTTTTGCCTCTTAAGCTCAACTTGCAAGTAATACTTGCTTTATGGTTATTTACGGTTGCAGGGCTGATATAAAGTTTTTCAGCTATGCTCTTAGTTGACAATGACGAAGAGAGCGCGACAAAAATTTCCATTTCCCTTTTAGTCAGTTCTTTTATTTTATTGAAATAAGAGATAAAAAGGATATTTTCTTTAACTAAGGAATTCTTAGTTTGGAGTAACCTCTTCACATGATTCGATTGGTATTCCAAGCCGTAGGCGACTTCCATTATGCAGTAATACAGATCGCTCATACTCTCATGATTCGACAGTAATCCTTTAACCAAGTTGTTCTTTCCTTCGCTATAGTACCTTAATATTTCTACATCATTGCTCAATAAAATCACTTTAAAGTCTGATTTAATTTTTTTAAGAGCATCCATGGTCTGGAATATAGTGCTATCCAGTAAACTAGAACTAATAATTAGGATGGAAGATGTATGTGCGCACAGGAAGTCGATTGTTTCTTTTTCTGAACCTGCAATTCCAATATTTTCGAAATTTCTCTTGCCTAAGTATTCAAATAATGCTTCGCACAAAATATTATTTTCTGAGGCGATACAAATTGGTTCAATGCTTTTAAAGTTGAGATGTTTTTCCATAGGGAGATAAATTATCTTATTTATTCATTGGTGGCATATGAGTCATTGTAACAGTGAGGGTTGTATCCATAGGGTCAAAAAATCTGCCTCCGCCATTCAGTGATTTCATTTCGTCATTGTTCAGGTATTCAATAGTTCTCTTTTTTAGTTTGATTGTGTTTGTAGCGTTCTTCATATAGTTTGTTTTTTGTTTAGTCTAATGTGAGAAGATGCCTAGAAATAAAAAAAATATATACACCAACTGTGCTGGAAAAATGTCCAACTACCAAAATTTAAGGACGACCTGAAAATGAATGTATTGCTAAAGTCATTAGCTAAGTGAATTTCTTCGTCCATTATGTACATTCGCTAAGAAAGATTTTTCCCCACTTTTGGTTGTTATTATGGGAATAAGGTGCACTTCCCAAAATTCAGACTAGTTAAAAGTAGAGTTCTAGACTGATGATTTTATTTTGCCAATTATCATTAACTCATTCTAATAATCAAATAGATCATTCAAGTCTTTGATTATGAGTTTCGATGAAATTTATTAAATAGATATATCTAATTTAGAATTGTTAAAACTAAATAGAAAAGAACAATGGCCCTCATATCCCTATTATTCCTTAGTTTTGCCAGAGATACCATTCATGTTCAAATCCGACGCTCTTATGTTTTGCCGTTCAGCCAATTTTCTTAGTTTTTTACTGTTAAGCTTATTATTTATTTCTTGCAAGAAGACAGAAACTCCTCCAATCATTCCGCCTGAAATTAAAATCGTAATTAAGCAATCAGAAATAGCACTGAAGAATGAAGAATATTTCTTGGGCAGAAGAATTGAATATGTTATTCAAAACCTGCCTGCCGGAACAAAGGATAGCGTGCTTTTTAGCATGGAAAACTCCAGAATTGCGAAGGTTGATGCAAAAGGAATCGTATGGCCACAAGCGGCCGGCACTACCTATGTTACTCTGAAACTATTTGAAGGGGAGGTGTTTGCGAAGATAAAGGTGGTTGTGACGGATGCTAATGGCTATAAATTAAGAATTGTTTTAAATGACAAGGGAACTTCTGAAGTAAACGTTAATCAACCAGAGCGGTTTCTCTCACCCAAGGCTATTTCACGCAGAAGAAATCAAAACATCCCAGTTGACGCACTGGATCTGCCGATTTCACCAGTATACCTCAAGGCCATTGAAGCAGTTGGAGGAAAGATTGTGTCCAAGAGCAAATGGCTGAACTCAGTGGTTATTTATTGTGAAGATCAGTTTTTACTGGATCAATATTCGGCCTTACCTTTCGTAAAAGATGTTAAAAAGGTGTGGCAGGGTAGAAAAAACATTGGACCGCAGACTGCTTATGCCGATGTCCCTCAAATCGTCTCCAATCACACCAACCAGACCCATTTTGACTATGGTGTGGCCACTGCACAGATTAGCGTGAATAACGGTCAGGTACTTCATCAAAATGGCTACAAGGGAGCAGGAATTGACATTGCTGTCCTGGATATGGGCTTTCCGAATCTTAAAAAAAATGAAGCTTTCAGAAATGTAAACGTTAAAGGCGCTAAGTCTTTTGTGTTTGAAAATAATGATCCATACGCCACAGGCTACCACGGTTTGGATGTAACTTCCTGTATGGCCGTTAACTTACCCGGAAAATATGTAGGTACAGCCCCAGAGGCTAACTATTGGCTATTTCGAACAGAAGATGAGGCATCGGAATTTCCGATAGAAGAGGATTATTGGGTAGCTGCGGCGGAATATGCAGATAGTGCAGGGGTAGATATTATCAATTCTTCGCTCTATTACGCCACTTCTTACTCCATAGATTATGGCCGTTACAAATATGAAGATATGAACGGTAAATCGGCAGTTTCATCCCGTGGCGCAAATGTGGCCGCAAGCAAGGGCATATTGATCTTTAACTGTGCGGGAAATGATCAAAGTTGGGTCGGTGCTCCCGCAGATGCCCCTGGGGTCATAGCGGTCGGCTCGGTTATCAATAAGTCACAGGAGGCTACTTCCACATCATTTGGCATAACTGTTGATGGGAGGATGAAACCTGATGTAATGGCTTACGGCGCCTATTGTGCTGTATATACCACTAATGGTATACTAAAGTATACTTCAGGAACTTCGTTTGCCAGCCCAATAATGTGTGGATTGGCTGCCTGTTTATGGCAAGCTTATCCGAAACTGACAGCTGCTGATATGAGAGAAGTACTGCGAAAATCTGCCGACCGTGCTGGGCAACCCGTTATCCCTTTTGGATTTGGAGTTCCAGATATGCAACGAGCGATGAGTCTCTGCGCAGTAATAGCTGCAAGCAAGCGTAAATAGGGTTAAACTTAAAAATAAAAGCGAATTAACTTGTTTGTTTTAAAATAAATAAGAGCTGATATTTGCACAGTGCATTTAAATCAATTGCTTAAGATATTAATTTATTGTTAATGTAGGATCTAAAGATTGCTGCCCTTAATTCCTTATTCGGAAAGTGGTGACTCAAGAAAGGGAGTCGAATTGCACTGAAGATACTGAAGTTTATCAGTTGGTTATCTCAAAATTTCGGAGTGTTTAGCAAATATATTGCCTAGGATATATGAGTAGTTCGCAAATAATTTTGGTTACAGCTTTCAAACCTGCTCAAATTATAAGGTCGCACTGAATTGGGATATTTTTGTCTTATGCCTGAAAAGGAAGCAATAGTTATTAATGAAAATTAGTTACTAAAAATTCAGCGACATCAGTGTATAGGCTTGCTTCAATTACCTTGGTTTTTTGAGACATTTTTTCGTTGCAGTGATTTGTGCATATAACTTTACAACTCCTGGAAAAATATCTAGTAGAAATAGGTACTTTTTTCTAACAGTTTTACACTTTGTTTTGATTAATGTAAATGGGATTTAAAGGTGAGAGGAACTTGTGTGCGATGATTTCTTTAGTTTAAATGGCTAATTCTCTTCTTATGAAATGCTAAATTTTTTATTCTCGAACTTCACGAATGAACTCAATAATGCCTTTAACTAAGTAGTATAATATTATAAGTACAGCACACCCTATAGTGAAAATTAAAATTTCAGGGGTTCAAATTATTGAGAGATACAGTTAGGTTGAACGAAAATTTGCACAATGGAAATAAGCTCAAGCCGAAGAAACTTAGCGGGTTCGCCTAAGTGAATAGAGCGTAAATAATGTTGTTCAGGGGCTCACTAGACAAAAATAAAAGCCAAGAAATGGAAACTTATAAAAAATATAATTTAGTTTTTTACAATGAGGTTGTTTTTGGTAGAGTCGATAAAGTTGTTGGTGGGGGTAGCAATCTTTCATTTTTATTTAGTCCTTTAAGTTATTATATTTATTTAGTTGGACACTATGAAGCTATATCAGATGTTTTAATTGATGTTAATAAAGCATTAAATGGAGAAAGTTCTTATGATGGTATCGAGGTTGGTACTGAAAGAATTATACTTAGTAAAGATTTGACAACAATCACTTCCTCTAATGGAAAAACTCAGAGTATCCCAACATCTGACTTGAAAGCAATTCTTCTAGAATACGAAATTTTTATTAATACACCTCCATTAAACGGAGCAAAAGCTTGAAATTTCTCGTTCTCTTATATAAGACCATCCGTATATATAAAATATTAGGTCGTAGCCTTTAGTTGTGACCTTTTTTTGTTAAAAGACCAATACTTTTCTATGTTGTTTGAATCATGATTTTATTGTTGCAGGCTTTGTAAATAAATCAAAGCGTTTTATGCATTTACAATTTGATCACTATGGCAGCGAATTAATATCGCTTTCACCGTAAGACCTCTGTACTAAGGACATTAATTCTTCATCATTTAATTTATCATCCATAATTTTTGATTTAAGTTCATACAATTAACTTTTTGATCATTTTTTGAGAAAGGTCGCTGCTTGTCTGTGGTAATTTAGGCACTTCTTTCTTAAAACAAAATCCAATTGAGTTGAAATACTATTAGGGGCTGAAATATTCGCTTTACGAGACATTTTTCCCTTTGCCTTAATTGGTACATATAATTTACAGCTGAAAGAAAATATCGAATAGGGGATACCTTCGTTTTTTGAGACGGTTTAATAAAGTAAGCTGTATCAAACATCTAAAACTTATAATTGGATTAAAAATATGATCTTAAGGAATAAGGTATACCGTAAAACATAGGTAACGAAGTAAATGTTCAGTGCTAGGAAATGTTGTAAAACACATCGATAGATATGTATTTGGGGATATTACAGTGCGGGAGACTAGAAGACTTAGAATCTTTTACTCCATTTAGACCAGGCCAATTCCTACTTATTTTTTGTCATTATCGCGGCACCCCTTGCCAATGTATCCTTAAGTGGCAGCAGCAGATGATAATAATGACAAATTTTTAAAGCAACTGCCTGCCACAAAAACATACGTTATTATAATTGCCATTAGCTTCAAGGAAAGATTCGTAAACCTTTACAAAATACTCTAATAGGGTCAGCATGGTATTAGATTTTGAAGTATTTTTGTGTCATATTCGGCAGTTCTAATCCCATAACTGTTTAGTTTATGAATAGCCCCACATCAAGAAAATGCAGCAAAATTAGCAGTGCCAGCGATGATTTTACTTGCCTATATTGTTTGTCGGAATAAATTATTTAGCTTTGATATTATTTTCAATTTACTAATATTTTTAGTAAATTGCCGATGTTTTTAGTAAAACATTAGAAGAATATTAACGTTAATATACCAAACTTCAATCTCAATTTATGTTCAACACAGCGATAGATAATGCATTTTCTTCTGCCATTATACCATTAAAGGAGATTGCAGCCTATGAAGCGTTGTGGCTTGAGAGCAAAGCTAGTTTTAAGACCATTGCTAATCTTTTTAGGCAGAATCCTGGTAGCCTTCCCTCGGAGCTGATCCACGAGGAGTTCTATAAAGATTTGTATCCGGAGCTTAAAAAGCTTATTCAACACAGCAAAGCAGATTATAAGGCAAACATCCTGATCAATGAAACTTTTGACTATCCCTCCGGACTAAGGGATGCAGCTGAACAAGTTGAGGTGTTATATTATGCAGGAAACTTAGATTATCTTCAGACCCGGGGTATAGCCATCGTGGGATCGAGAAATCCTTCTGCGAACGGTGTCAAGAGGGCTGAGAAGATAACCAAACTTTTGGTTGCTGATAATTTTACTATTGTATCTGGGCTGGCAAAAGGTATTGACGCCGTTGCGCACAAAACGGCAATCAAACAAAAGGGACGCACGATTGCTGTCTTAGGAACACCTTTGAATACTTACTATCCAAAGGAGAACTCACAGCTGCAAAATTTTATTGCCCATCATCATCTGCTGATAAGCCAAGTACCCTTTGTGAGATATAGCAAACAGACACCGTTTGGCAACAAGCTTTTTTTTCCGGAAAGGAACAAAACCATGTCTGCACTTTCGGAAGCAACCGTTATCATCGAGGCTAGTGACACCTCGGGAACTTTGATTCAGGCTAAAGCAGCACTTCAGCAGAACAGGAAACTCTTCATATTGGAAAGCTGTTTTCAAAACCCGAATATTACCTGGCCGGCCAAGTTCGAGGAACAGGGTGCCATTCGTGTAAAAGATTATCAGGACATCATCGGAGGGTTGGACTTAAAAGGATAATTGTGGTAAAGAAACTGCTTCAAAATCAATATCGTCTCATCAAAATCGATGAACTTACCATAGAGAGGCATTACCATCTTAGTGCCGATGATAATTGCTACTATCTCATGGAGTACAAAAAGGAAGATGGTTTCGACAATCAGGAAAAACAGCTGATTATAAATTTTAAGAAAAAGCTTTCTACTAGACATACCAATCAATGGCAATACAAGGTTCAGGCAATCGCCAAACTTGCAGCACTTTTCCACAACTCGATAGTTCCGCAGATTTTTATTGACAACGTTACGCTTGTTCCCATCCCACCTTCAAAATGTTAGACTGATGCTGAATATGACGACCGCATGCACCAACTTTTGGTTAAAAGCTTCCCGGGAAATGCCGACATAAGAGAACTTTTAGTAAACATTGAGAACATCCGCTCAGCGCATGACAACCCCGACAACAGGCCGACACCTCAGGAATTACAGGCAAATATGGCAATTGATCCCGCACTTTCTGCCAATATAAGGGGGACAGTCATATTATTTGATGATGTACTAACCTCTGGCGGACATTTTCTCGCCTGCAAAAACACGATAAAGCAAGCGTTCCCAAATGTTGATGTCATTGGGATTTTTATCTCAAGGACTTTCTGGGCTCAGCCCGATCCATTTGAATTTGACGATTTCATGGACGAAGATTGGCTTGACTTTTAGGGGAAACCTAAAATATTCACATGTGGAAATCCATCTCCTACCATGCTAGGAGAAATTGACAATTATAGTTAAATTGTCTGCGGACGGTGGAAAAAATTACCTCGACCTATTAACCCTCATGAAATATGCATTATTCGGATACACCTATCAACACTATCTCGACTGTCTTTTACTAGCGATGATGGATGTTGAACGTAAGATCCAAAAAATAACACTTGAAGCTGATGTTGACCATAAATTCGGCGACATTACCATATCCTGCGAAGACAAAAATTATTGTATCCAAATTAAGGACATTGACGGCATAAAACCAAATGAGATAAGCGTTACTGCAGGGCAAATTAAAATCAGCGGAAAAGACCATAAACTCTCAGGAGAGATAATTTTTTTTTTAAGAACCTCAAATTTCACCAGATTGCAGAATTCTTGTTTTCCCGGCCCAACTCAAGGACGGTGTTTATCTTATATCGATAAATAGAGCTCAGGCTGAGCAACGCATTTCCAAGCTCTACCACCTGGATAAACATAGAAGACAATTGATAAACAGGTTTTTGAGTGATAAGGTCAATGAACGCAAACTTGATATCGACCTTAAGCATCTTCCATCGATTACCACATTTGATACCAGGCTTACTGATAAAAGCATTCGAGTTGCTCGGAAAATCCTTCGTCTTATGAGATAGTTTCTCTCTATGCCGTAATTGGTATAACTAACATCTTACAGCTGAAAAGCAATATCTAATAGAATACCCCCTTGTTTTGGCATCGCGAGGTGGAAATAGATCTAATGCATTGACTATTATTTTATTTGGAGCCAATTAATAATTTTAATTTTGCATTAATGACTTTTTTATTCAATTTTAGTTATACAGAGTTATTTTTCATTTAGCCACTTTAGAGCAGCTTTTATAACTTGATCATCATCAACTGTTGACTTAATGAGTACATCTGGTTGGATCTTTCCCCGGTATTCCTTTTTGTTTCGATCAGCAGTGAGGCTTGTGGCCAGATAAAGGTAAGAGCCGTCAGATAGCTTGAATCCCTGGTTTGCAGTCGTGTAACCACCTGTTGGCTCACCGAATAATTTCGTATTTGATTTCCCGATAAATGAAATGGTTGTCATCTCTCCACTGCTGGAGGTACGAGGGCCAACCAGTACAGCGACCTTATTGTTTTTGTTTCTAATTTGGTAAGACTTGATAATGTTGATACCCATGGTGGAGGTTGGTTTATCTGATTCGGTGTAGCTCCAGGCTGAATATTTCATTTTTTTTCCATCTGGGTAGACAAAATAGCCTAGTTCTCCGGTATTGATAAGGGGTCCTAGTCCTGCAATCATAGGATACATGTTGCCACCTGTATTTTTCCTTAAGTCGACTACCCATCCACGAAGCTGGTTTTCGGTATCTAGCTGCGCTATGCGTTGCTGGATGTCGCCCGCAAAGTCATCCATTGTTTTTTTATCCAAGGAGCCAAAACCTGGAACCAGAATGTATCCGATGTTTTTTTCGAGAAGAGCAGATTCTGTCTTTTCGGGATTGGTGTTTCCGGTTGAATATTTCTGGGCGTTTACCTGGGTTTGAAAGAAAGAATGGTTGTCCCCCGCCTTTCTTAAGATCCCCAAAATGTAGTTGGTTACCTTGGTGGCATCAGAGGTGTTTTTCAGGTTTGATGAGAAGAACTTAATACCTTGATCAATTTCGTTCCAGTCAAGTGAATCCTTATAGATCGAATTTTCTTGTATTATTTTTTTTAAATCACTCACAAACTTGGAAACTTCTGCACTCGGAGGCGAGTAAGGGATTTCTAATTTATCTATTGAAAAATCATCTATCCAGGCCGCTCCCTGTCCCATTAGATAGACCCCGAGGTAAAGTTTTTTGGTTTCTTTGGGTAGGATGAGTTTAAGAGAGTATTTTGTCCAATCACTGGTGCCTCTTAGTGCTGGCTGTTGAGATTCGATGTTCTCAAATCCAATCATTTTATCTTTATCCCAAATTTGACACCAAAACGCCAGGCTTTGTTTGACCTCTTTTAGCTTGACATATCCTGAAACTTGGACATGCTCAAAGCCGTTTGTTTCATAACTAATTGCCTGCGAAATGTTCTGGAAAGTATTACCCTTAATTTTATCTGTTCCAATCAGCCTGAATGAGGACTTTCCTAAATGCGAAGTGGAATCATCAATCTGACCACTGTACCCAACTATTTCTTTGAAATTCCAATCTAATGGGATTAGCGAATTCTCCTTCTTTTTTTCAAAACTTTCATTCTTTATTTGGGCATAACCAGTAAGACTTAAAGTCGTCGCCATTAAGGCTAGGAGCGCTATTTTCATGAGCGGATATTTGAAATGTAGGTAAATACCAAATATAATAATCTTTATCTCTTCCAAATGGTATATTGATCATAATCTTCGTTTTTGGGACAATTTTTTCTTTGCCGAATTCGTTCAATTAAACTTTCATCTGAAAGCAAGATAAGCAGTAGGGGATGAATACCTCCCTTTTTATTATAGTAAGCTGTTTTTTATACGATTTTGCAATCCGGTCGGTATATTTAAGTGGAGGCTGATAAACTAATTATATAGAGTATCACTAGCATTTTGAAAATGGTACAATGATAGTTAGATAATTTTTTCTATTATTAGAATACTTTTAAATATGCTTAAAGCACTTCCGCTATTATTGTTTCCACTAATGTTCATATTATTATGCTACAATACACGTTGGAGGAAAATTTCAATTTATACCTGCCTCTTCTTCTTTATTTCAGGCACATTGCTTTATTTCAAAGGTTCACAACAAATAAATAGTTATCAGTTTAGGGGAATCGTTACTGATTTGACTTATGGGCGGAACCAAATTTCATCGGTCACAGTTGATGGAAAAATTTATAAATATATACCTGTAGAGTTTTTTAAACATAAAATTGCGGTCGGCGATTCCCTGATTAAGAATAAGAATTCAAATGGGATGACATTGATCAAGAAAAAAACCAACGAAAAGATGGCGCTTAAATTTGAGGATGCAACAGGTTATGTGGATTATCACTAGTAAAATTGTAAATATATCTACCGCGCAACTTAAGAAATTTTAGATGCAGATTAACATCAGCCATATTATTGAAGCCTTTCGAAGTTGTTATCAAGATCTGCGACTTTTGGAACTGCGTACTTATCGCGTTTAGATTTCCTATGTCAGTGTAAAAGTAGAAAAAACTATCCTTGGAGTTCTTTAGCATAAAACCTGTTCGTTTTTTTTTGACAAGCCTTATTTTTTTTAATATTGAATTTTTTTATTTAGATTTAATTATGGAAGTGATATTTAACTTATTATTCATGATGCTTAGCATCCCATACAAATGGGTTTCTAAACTATTAAATAAAGAAATTTAAACTTTTTAGCGACTAATTTTTGATTCTTATTGATACCGTCAATAAATCGATATCTATTGGCGTTACTGAATTTCTTATAATGCTTTCCTAACTTTTTTAAGAGTTTTTTTCTGTAAATCTGATCTGCTGCTACCAATACTATCAATAACAGTTGACAATAATACTGGTTTAACGTTCCTCTGTCTGAGGTGTTTTTCTGTGTGCGTTGACTAATGCGACCCAATATGCAGCTGAAAGAAAAAATACAGTATTGGATAGTAAGATACCTTCGTTTTGTGAGACAAAATCTATTCTTTAATAATCCAACCTGACCTTCCCAAAAAAGGGGCTCAGGTTTCAAAAACTTTAGAAAACCGACTATGTACAACAAACCGCGTTTTATGAAAATTGCTTTAACAGAGCAGATTACTGTAGATGAATAGCTTACATTTTTTAAAGTAAGATTTAAATGTTCAGCAAATTAAAATAAATGGACTTTTGTGATGTGCTTAATCTTAGGATGTATTCAAGTAGATTGCTTTGCCATCGAAAAGTACAATGATGATAATGCTCATCTTGAATCCTGGTTTACCTTACATATGCTTTTCAGCGAATACACTTATTAGTCAGAATTATTTATCAGATGGTTCTTCCTGAAAATTGTCGAAATAAGAAAAGTCTTTTGTGATTACTCCATTTTCTATTGTAAAGATAGTGCAGATTGGTAATTCAAATTTTAAGTTGTTTGGGCCTGTACCGGTTGAGACGAACTCGATAATCATATGTTTATCTCCTGAGGGATAAATTTGAATAATCTGGTCATGCAGATCTGGAAATATCTTATTTAGTTCGGAATACTTCGCAATTATTTGCTGTCTAGTTTGTTTTACAATTCCTTGCCCTAAAGATGGATCTTTAAACTCCGAAGTGTCAGCATACATTTTGGATAACTTTGTCCAATCATGACTATTGAAATGCTCAAAATACTGTTTTACTAATTTTTCGTTGTCTGATATTGCCATAGATTTTTCTTTTTTATTGCTGCAGGCACTAAAAATTAAGATTATTATAAACAGCATCAATATTTTCTTCATGTTTTACTTATTCTTAAAGTTTCAATTATAGGCCGACCGCTAAAAAATAAGCGTATGCCATCTCAAGCACCAAATCTCTAATCTAGATTTTAAAAGGATAATCATACTGTTATTCCTCGCATAAAGTAAATATACAATCAATGGATTTGAATACAATATTCTTTCTAAAGTTTCATTATCTTTAAATAAACTATTCGACTATATGTCCCATTTCATGATTAGATTAACGTATAAACTTAAATTATTGCTTACCGGTGCAATAATGATCTCATTGTCTTCATGTGTCGAGAAATCCAGTGAAGAGCGACAATCCACTGGTCATCCAGAGGCCAAAATGGAGGGGAAGACCGAGGCTGGCTATATTTCGACCAACACATGGATTGATGATCTGAAAAATTTTCGCGCAGCTGTATCTAAAGGTGATTTGGAAAAGATGAAGACCTATTTTAACTTTCCTCTCATGGATGATACCACGCAGATTTGGTCAGCAGTTTATGATGGTGTGGAGGAAGATAAAAGGCCTAAAGAGTATAAGGAAATATTTACAGAAGATGACTTTAAGGATCATTACAAATCTCTTTTTAATGCGCCATTTATTGAAAGCGTTAGGATGGTAGATCTTAATAAACTCTACAAAACTAATGAATCTATTACTGATGATATCAAGGGTAAAACTAAAGGTTATCATATGGTTGCTAATTTCGATAAGCCGACTGCAATGCTTCAGCTTTCAGTTGTATTTTCTGGGGAATTGGATGAAGAAGGAAATGCAATCAGTGAGACAGAGCATGCGATCATTTACTTCTTCAAAATCAAAGATGATAAATACCTAAAGTTTGATAAAATATTATTCGCTGGTTAAACCAAGGAATGCAAACTGAAAACCTCACTTTTCAACTGCTGTTTAATGTCGCCGGTTATTTATTTTTGCCATAGTTTTAGGAATGAACGAAGTTCGCAATTCATTTGGAAGAGCTACTGCAGCGCCAATTTTAAAATTTAGCAAGGTGTCATTTGTGAAGCATTCGTTTACGATCGGGAAGGAGAGTAAAATACTAAATGCCTTTCATTCACTCGAAAGGGGTTTCATTAGCTGAATTGAGCGAAATTTTATAGGAGGCGGTGAACATGTGTTGTTAAGCGGATGTGGGATCTTCAAGAGCAGCGTAACAGGATAGATGAGAAAATAATTTTTACAACTAATCATGAAGTTAGTTGACGAAAATAAAAGATTCCGTTTTAGCAATGGGCGAAAAATAATTTGCTTTGTGAGATAATTTCTATCTTTCAGGGATTGGGCTAAGAAATTTTTGTGTTCTAAAGGGTGATGAGTTCCTTTGCGGTTTGCAACAAGATAGTGATATCGCATGGTTTGCCAATAACTGCGTCGGCCAGCGTATCAATCTCGCTGATTTCATGGTAGGAAAGTGCGGTGATAAGTATAATGGGGAATGAGTTGACTAGTTGTTTTTTTTTAATCCGATCACAGATTATTCTTCCGTCCCCATCCCCAAGCTGAATATCCATCAATATCAGGTCGAGTTTAAATTGTTCTATGTGGCGCTCCACATCAACAGCTTTATGGACTGTGAATACTTTGTAACCCTCTACTAAAAACAATATTTTTAAAAATTCCAGCAGCTGCAAGTCGTCGTCAATTACATTCATTTAAACATTTGTTCTCTTTACAGTATTTGATGCAAGTAATCTTACAGCTGAAAGAAAAATATGCAGTAGGGGATTGATACCTTCGTTTTTTAAGACGGGAAAACTAAAAATTTTTAATTTCTATCAATCACTATAATAAAAATGAAACACCGAAGTTCCATCCAAAGCTTGTAGGATCATTATTTCCACTTTCATCCGCTCTTCTCCAAAATGGCTGCCGGTAATGATTACGGGATGCAGTATCTGATAATGCTGTCAAATACTTATAAGCTGGCCCTGCAAAAACTTCAACCCTGGATAAGACTTTGACCTGTACAAGGGCTTGCATCCGGTAGAGTATATCAGCTGTTTTAAATTTGTCTGGCGATAAGGATTGTATAGATCCTTCGGCAGCAATTTTGATATTTTTGTTCAATATAAATTCATGGCCGAAGCCCAGTCCAAAAGTCAATAAGGGAGTTGTATCGGAAAAATTTTTACCTACTATAAGTAAAGAATACAACTTCGCTGTTCCTGTCTTATAAGCGATATTGGTATTGACGATTTCATTGGCATATACGTTTAGCTTCTGAAAGCCATTTTTATAAATGTTAATTAAACCAATGCCCAAACCAGAAACTGAGTCGGCGAGGTTAAGCACGCTGAATTGTAAGCCATCCATTCGCCGTGCGTAATTTACCAGTCCAGAGATCTGTACGCCCTCTAAGCGATCAGAAACTTTATTGAACACGCCTCCTAGTTGAAAACCGGCAACTGCTTTAGCCTTATTAACCATTCCGGATACCTGTAGCCCCTGAACCTTTTTCTTAGTGATATTATAGAGTCCTGCGAGTTGTATGCCAGTGGTATTTCCATCTGCCTTATTTAAAATACCCCCAACCTGTATGCCTGCAGTATTGCGCTTTACATTATTGTATATGCCGGCTATCTGGATAGCCTTGGCTGATCCGCCTACGATGTTAAATAGTCCAGCAAACTGAATCTTTTTGATATCACCTTTGGTTAGATTAAACAGTCCTGCAACCTCTATACCATTCGTTCCCCCTGTGTAGCCTCCAATAACATTTAAGGAAACCTTATTGATAATATTGGCCCCCATGCTGCCATGTGAACTTAAACCAGGTAATAGAGATGCTTGAAAAGGAGTTTGCGCAAAAAAACCAGAAATATTTAGGTCTTGAATCCGCTGCCTGGAAGACAATAAAAAGCGCCAAACGCCGGTGCCACTAAACGCATTTGAAAAAATTGTATTGCCATCACTATTTCGATCCCGGTATTTTACAGGCTTGATATTGACATCTGCAAGGCAGACAAGTGAACTGTCACGGTAGTTTTCTTTACTGGCGGTTAAGATTACCCCTGTTTGGCTGCCCTTGAAGCGAATTTTAAAATAACCATTTTCATCTGTAAGGGTAGATTGAAGCAACTGCTTTTCGTAGACACTGGCTTTTGTAAGCCTATTTCCGGTTTGTGTGTCGATTACAAAGCCGCTGACCATGTATTCATGTTCATTATTTTCAATCAGGGCTTGCTGAATAGTGAGTCGGTTTGGGGCGTGCCGAAGTATGATATAATTTGTGTCTTCAATATATTCAATCCGCCCATTGAAGAGTTGGTCCAAAACTTCTCTTACCTGAACGCCTTTAATGTTAAGGTCTACCAATCTATCCTGACTGAACAGCATTCCTTCATATGAAAAATAAAATGAACCGGCTTTGCCTATCATTTGTAGAATATCACTAATGCGGCCGTTTTTTACCTTTAAGGTTACCGTTTTTGATAAATTTCGCTGGTTATTTCCTTGCATCTGCTGCGCGTGGCAAAAAAATGACAGGAAAATAAGCAGCGTAGCTAATATGGTTTTCATTAATCTTTGGAAGCAATTATAATTTGGTTCCCCTGAGGAGATAATTTTAAGTTTAAGGTTCTACAGATCACACGCAGATTTTCATTCACATCGCCGAACTTCAGCGTGGTGCTGATGGCCAGGTGCTTCACCTTTTCATCCAGAATGATGTGGGTATTATAAGCCTCATTCAATGCATTCACAAGTTTTATCAGCGAAATATTGTTTGCCTGAAATTCTTGCGTCCGGTAATAGTTGTAAAGCTGATCGCTACTTTTTTCTTTAATTAATCTTTGCATACCCGCTGAAAATGACATTCTATCGCCTTTGTAAAGCCTGAGCGCTTCATTTCCAAGTCGTACGCTCACTACACCCGTTTCTACATTTAATTGGATGTTATTTTTTGCATGACTGATGTGGAAAGAGGTACCTACGACCTCTATTAGGATCTGGTCTATATGGATGACAAAAGGGTGGGCTTTATCTCTGGCTACCTCAAAAAATACATTGCCCTCATCCATCTTGAGTGTTCTGTTGTCCTTGAAATTTGATGCATAAGTAATTTTGCTATGTTTATTTAAGGTCAGTACAGATCCGTCGGGTAGATGCGCATTGCGTACCCGATTTAGTGCTGTTAATTCAATATCATGATCCGGACCGTATGCATTGTACAACAGCCAGGTGCCAATAGCCACCAAAAATATGGCCGCTGCCCTTAACCAGAATGTTTTTAGCCTCCCGGTATTTTGTTTTTGAGCCAATATATTTTCTCTTCTTTTTTCAAAGCTTTCCCATGCCTGCTGCTCATCCCTTCTGTTTTCGTTTTTTAGTGTTTCACTTAACTGCCATATGGTTTTGAGCTGATTAAAATGTTGCTGATTAGCCTCAGCAGCATCGAGCCAATATCTGACTTGCTTATCTTCAGCCTCATTGCATTCTTTGAGCAGAAATTTGGCTAATAATTCATCATCCATGCTTCTCATTGATTAATATATCACCTTGAAATACCATACTCCGATCACGCATAAAATCAGGAAATCAGCCAATCTCAACCTTAATATCTTTAATGCTTTTCCCATCTGGTTTTCTATAGTTTTGATAGATAGCCCTAAGCGTTCTGCTATCTCGCGGTATTTTAACTCTTCGAATCTGCTCATTTGGAATATGGTGCGACATTGCTCAGGTAACTGATTAAGCGCTATACTTAAGCGCTTTTGCAGTTCTGTTAATTCTATTTTTGAAGCTGCAGATTCGTGTTCAGTATTCATGGTATGTAGGGTGAATTGCTGGTATTTGATCTTGGTTTTTTCTTGTTTAAGGTAGTTGAGGCTATCATTGTACACACACTTGTAAAGGTAGGCTTTTATCGATTGTATCTGAAGATTTTGCCTTTTCTCCCAAAATTTCAAAAACATTCCCTGGACAATTTCTTCTGCAAGATCTTCATCTTTCAGCATCATCTGAGCATAAGCATGTAATGCGTTATAATGCGTTTTAAATAAATGCTCAAATGAGGCATCATTATCATAAAAATGCTTGCTCGGGGGAGCTTCCGGCGTTAATTTCACTGCGCTAAAATTTTTCAAATATAGTAATAGAAGGATGGGAGAAGGACATAAAATTTATTAGTAAGTAATAGCTACGCCACCTGTATAGCCAAAGAACATGCCATTTAAGGTATTGTTATGCCCATCCCACGTTTTTAAATAGTGTTTCTGTAAGGCTTTGCCTTCTGTTGTATTGGTTGAGATCGAGTTAAAGGACGGACCGCCGAAGACCTCCAGATGCTTACCTACTCTCCATGCAGGGAGCAGTTGCAGGGTAGATTTAAAATAATTACCTTTTTTAAAATTTTGTAATGAACTTGCTGTAAGCTCGGTATGCAGTGTGAAATACCCGGAATTAAAAAAGTTTGCACCAAAGCCGGCTTCAAGCGCGTAAACTGCATCATTGTTTCTGAAATTATATCCTGCTCCAATAATGCCATACAATATTTTCCCTCCAGATCGGAAAGTAACCATGGTAGTTAAGTTCTGATTAGTAGTTATTGCAAAGCTTTTTTCTCCATCTTTTATTATGTTAATAATCCCGATGGGGTAGTCGCTGCTATCTGCTACATTAATAAAGCCTGCCAGCTGAATGCCTTTAACTTTTTTTGCAATATTGATAAATCCTGCAATTTGCGCTCCTTTTACATCTGCAGCCTTATTTAGAAAACCTGAGGATTGAAGTGCAGAGATATTTCGGGTAGTCAGGTTCATAAAACCTGCAAGTTGTACGCCGCTATTGCCTTTAGATATATTGCCAAAACCTGCTATAGCTGATCTGCTATCATTTCCATAAGTATTAATGAAGCCAGCAAACTGAATACCCTTTGCTTTACCACCAATATGATTGGAAAATCCTGCGAACTGAACGCCACCCACACTGTTATGAATAATGTTGGATATGCCTGCAAAAGAAAGACCTTCTTCTGCTGCTGAAACACCTGCCAAAGCATTGAATGAAAATACATTGGTGTCAAGCCCGGCATGTCTTCCATTGGTACTTACAGGATATACCAAACCGATATTTACCCGTTTTTTTGTTCTTTCCTGTGCAAAGCCTTTGGGAGTAGTAATGAATAATAGCACCAGGCATAACGCCATATAACCTAAAATTTCGTTGAAGCAGGCGTTAGTGTTTAAAGCGCTCTTGATTGTTGTTAAACTTGTTTTCATCTTATTATAATTTGAAATGGGACAACAAGAGCTTAACTTACCCCCACGTGGATAAAAAATATATGTTTCTAACGTTGCAAATTAGCGAGGGATACTAATCGATTGAAATTAGTTATGGAATCTCTTCTTTTTTTGAGACAAAATCTATTCTTCGATAAACCATCTTGACGTCCCCTCAAAGGGGCTCGCCTACCTCAATTTATACTTTTAGACGCCTCTAAAAAACCAGGGTGTTTACACAATTAAAGTAAAAGCCAGTTTAAGGAAGACGATAAAGGTTTTGATGAAACTGAATTTTTAATAAAAGCACGACGTAACCTGAAAATCTGCGAAATAAATGCGCTGCCAAAATTAGGGAATCACTAACACCGACATGCCAAACGAACAAATAAGAATTATATGCTCGTAAATATGCAATTGAAGACTATCTTAGTTCATACACATCAACAAAATCGTCTCAAAATGAAGAACTTGATATTAATAATTTCTCTGTTCGCAACAAACACTGCTTGTAAGCAAGTTGCTTTAGATTCAGATCGACAGGGAGCAGTCAAAAAAGTTGAGGTAAAGCAAGACGTGAACTGGAAAGGAAAATATTCGTTTAAGGCTTTGAATAAAGACGGTTTAACTACAAGTTTTGAAATAACAATTGCAGACGTTAATAATATTGTCCTGGTCTATGTAAGTGATAGCGAGAAGCCTGAAACCTACAAAGATTTGAAAGCGCTGGTTTTGCAGCCATATCAAATAAAAATTACCTTTAATAAAGAATATGGGGATATGGGATTTGTCATCTTAGAAAAAAGCAATAACAAATTTACGATCTCTGGGCAACCGATATACTATATTGACCCCGGGAATGATACTCGAATTCTAAAAAAAATTAAATAGTTTACTATGCAAGTATCTTTATATCCTTAAGGCAGTAAAATAAATATGTTAAATCAATATTTATTTGGTGCGAATATTTACTACCAGGATATCAATTCCTACATTTAACATTGAAAATATGTTCCGAAAGTGTATCGGTTGGAAGTATTCTTACACGAAACAGGAGTTTAGAAAGTAGGGTATACCTTGGATTATGATAAAGTTGCCTAATTTCATACTGAATCGCTATGCTATTTAGGCCATTTATTGAACTTTTCGGGGATTGTACGGAGTAGCTAATGCCATATCAATTAACCTCATGTTTTCACCTTCGGGTTCGATAAATACAAATTTATATCTGGTCCAATCTGCACGTGGCAGGCATTTCAATGCAACATCAATCAATTGTGTAATTGGAACAGTTTTAATTTTGCTAAATTCTTCAATACTAATTTTTTTATTTATTTTCTGTCGCTCAATGCTATAAAAAAAACTAATGTCTTTAGAAAAAGGATAACATCTGCATTGTAATACATACAACATAAAGGGCCCCTCCCTTTCGAATGTGAATATTCTATCTTTTGCAGGTATCGCAGCTGTATCTAAAAGATAATAGATAGTATCCCTTTTTATTTCTTCGTTTTGAGCTTTTACTTTTTGCGGTTTAAAAAGTAGAAGAAAACCTATTCCAAAAATAATTAAATATCTCATCATATTAATTTTAATTACAACCAGTTGTAGAAAGTTTGTTATTGGAGCTTAAATTTGCCAGATTAAATGTATTCAGTTCAGCTGCTGTAATACCATACTTTGCCTGTATTGCTACAAACGCTGAATTTATATTATCTATAAAATTTTGTGGGGTTCCAGGATCAACGGTATCAAGTCCATACATCATTGCCATAGCCAGTTCTTTTGTAGAATAAGGGGTAGTTTGTGTATTATTCCAAGTTTGCAGCACGGCAATTGACTTATCGAAATAATCGGTTAAAATTAGCGTATGGTTAGAATAATTAGATGGCAAGTCTTTTATTGCGTAAAATCCGTTTAATGCAGCCATCCAATTATTATTATCAGCATAGTTATCTTCTAATATTATTCTCAGCAAAGGAAACATTGTAGTAAATATAACTATTTATCGTTTCGTGAATAGTTGTAGAGGCAATTAATAAAGGTGAACTATTTTCTAACATCTTCTCATTAAAGGTAACAATGGTTGATAGCTGTAAACGACTACTTGGATCATAAATTGTATTACCTAGCATAAACGCACCACCGTTTGTTGGATTGCCCCAAGGTAAATTGTTTGATGTTTTATAAGTTATGGTTGGTTTTTGAGCAGTTAAAAATGGCTTAACGAATTCATTCATAGATGCAGAATTAAAAATTGGTTGAAGAATTAATTTGTCGGCGCAGGGATATTTCGTCTTCAAAGAGTCGGTATTTAATTCCTTCTGCCCACAACTTTCCAACCCAGTAGTCCCTCCAATACAACCACAGGGCGAATCAATAGCCTGTCCGTTTCTAACGCCGGCACAATCAAAGTATGGAGTACCACTACTTCCCCCAGGTGGCTGGTAGCCTCCGCCGCTCCCTCCTGATCCATTGCCACCGCCACAAGCATTAAAATAAGAACTTCCTTTTTCATAGATCTTCAAACCATATAGTCTTCAACGCCTGCACAAGCCACACCATATTCAGTTATTTTGCCCATGCATTCATCGGGATACGCTAATTGTAATTTTCCTTTCCCTAATGTTTCCTTTTGCTGGTTTCTACTCAGCCGATCCAATTGTGCATTCAGGAAAATAGATTGCTCGATAGGTTGAATACTATTAGTCACTTCACCCGAAGCATAATTCCAGCCATTAGAAAAGCTAATATCAAAATTATAATACATTACCTTTCCACTTAGGCCATTCATTTGTTTATAATGAAGCTGCTCTAAATTTAATATACTGCCTTCATTTAAAATCGATTGATAAACACCATAATCGATCTTTGATGTTTTTTTGTTTTTAAAAATAAGTAGTTTGATCAGGTTCCTGTTAACGCTGCTTTTCTCTTTCACAACAGTAGCATTAATGACCTGAAAAACCTGATCCGGATTCTCCAGATTCAATTCATAAACCATCTGATCATCATGATCGCTAACAAAAACATCGTCCCAAATCGGTTTCATCTTTTAAAATCTTTCGTTGGTCACCTTGCCTGAATTAGATTCGTACCAATTTTGTAAATCACTTAATTCAGCGTTTGATAATTGAGCTAATCCCAGGTCCTTTTTACAGGAATAAATAACGATAGTCGTAGTAAGTAATAAAGTTAAGGCAAGAATATATCGCTTTGACACAACATGGTTTTTCCTCATTTGAGTAGTTAAATTAGATAAAGAATAGATTTAAGTGATAATTTATCTACATCAGAAGATAAAGATTATCTGGTATGGGCAATAAATTATGGAATTGCTAATCCTGATATGGATTTTAAAGAATCTGCTGCATTGGTACCTGCTAATATTGATTGGGCTTACCCTGATGACGAAATTTTATATGACCCTGACTTACAAACATATCTACCATATCAGGATAGCCAGACTTGGCCGACCATTTCAAGTGTAATACCTTATAAGAATTTCGTTCCAAACAGGCATATTCCTGGAACTCATCCACCGGAAATAGAAAATTGCCTGGTGCTAGCGAAAGAACAGATGGCTAAGAAAGGTTACACAGCTGGCGGTTTTTATGTTGGATCACCACAAATTTACCAAACCTATACTGCAAAAAATGGAGTAGATTTAATCCGAACGAAAGAAGCTGTAAGGTATATGATTGATAAATTGAGCAATGGTATTCCGGTTTTAGCTGGCGTTGATGTTAGGGCTGGTAGCAGCAATGGGGATAATACAACTGATCACTTTATTGTAATTGTAGGAATGGGGAGCGATACAAAGGGGAAATATTTCTCATTCTATGACAGCTCTACTAACTGGCCAATCTATGGAGCTAGTTTGAAAAATAAATTATATTGCAACTCAGCTAATGGAAAAATAAGCGGAAAAACTATGAGCCAGTATCGAAACCGAGCAGGTCACCATGATTTTATATTAACTCAAGTAAGAAAAAGTATAGCTAAATAAAACATGAAAAAACTAATTGCAATATTTTGTCTCCTATTTTCTGTCCAGGTTGGTTTTAGTCAGGATTCTGAAAATCAGACTGCAGAACCTGTGAAAGAAATAATTTTCCAATTCTTTGAATGGGATCTAAAAAAAGACAGCCTCACGCCTAACAGCAAAAAGTACTCCTTGGTTAAGGAAATAATTACAGGTAACATGAAGAAACTATTGATTGATAAAAAAGGAGTAGAGCTATATCTTAATCGTTATAGGACATCTGGCTTATTTTCAGAATCATACCTGAATAACTTAAGGCAGTATTTCTATGAGATTGGAAAAACATTAGATAACAGTCCTAAAATTGAAAAAAGTGCGATCATTAAGATTGATGGTCTTGGCTTGGATATACCCTTGCAAAGTTTCGAACCTGAACTTATTTTAGAGCATTATAAGGAAGGGGTGATTAAGCAGTTTTCAATAATTAGTAATAAAGCAATTGCGCAATTTTATATCAAAAATTATGAAACCAAATTGATTTTCACGCTGTCCAAAATTAACAATAAATGGGTAATAGATTATATTGGTTACTATAAATAAGACCTACTGTCAATATCAGAAATTTCGCATACCGATTGATACCTTCGCTTGGTAAGACATTTTTCCCCTTTGCCGTAATTGGTGTATTGAAACCTACAGCTGAAATGAGAATTCAAAATAGGGGATAGATACCTTCTTTCTCGATCTAGTTTCTATTTGCGCTGCCTGACATTAATTTATAGCTTAAAAATCGCAGGGCTGCATACCTTCGCCTTGCTAAATAAAATTGACAGCGTTTTCTAATTTAAAATAGCGTTATTTGGTCTTCTAAATTTATGACAAATGAACCATCATTTCCTCATAAGCTATTTGAGGCAAACGGCTGTTTTTTTTATTTATTTAGATTGTTCCATTGAAGAAGCCATTGAAATTACGAAAAAGATATATTGTATTATTGGTATTTATGGCTCTGTTCATTTATAATACCTACTTTCCTTCCTGGCTAATAACAGGCTCGTATACGAGTAGGGTAGATAACTCATTTGCAACAGCCGGAATAAAAAACAATGAAAATTTACTCATCAATAGTGATGGTACTTACGGCAGTGATGCTTGGGGTAAAGGAACTTGGAAACTACAACATGATTTTTGGGGGACAAGAATTATTTTCAACTCTAATAATGAAGGTTACAGCACGTACTTTTATCGGAGCATGTTTTTTAGTAAACCACGAATAGTAATCTTCAGAGATTTGAACTCTGAGTTTCGTAAAGATGGATAACTAAAGGCAATAAAAACAGAGGATAGTGGTACATATAATTAGTTGTTAGTTAAGATATCTACAGCTCTTTCCAATAATTCATCCTTTCTGTCAATAATCCCTTTAAATATTCGTTTTTTGAGACAATGAGTTATAAGGAAATTCCTAGTTCTACCTAAAGCAAGTCTTGGTTTTAAATGTTTACATCGTTTTTAATTTAAGTGGAGTTTGGATTAATAATCAGATTAACGTACCACCACCAACAAGGCATTTACCAATCAATAGGTTCATAAATCTTCAACTTACCAATTTCATTAGGTAGATCCATAAGTTTCACGTGCATTTGACAACCATCAACAGTTATAGGAAGATCTATCGAAGTTGATAGGGGAGATAGCACCGTTTCATCGTGTAATGGATCTGGGCTTCGATCGAAAGTCAACTGAGCGTAGCTAGCTTTATAAGTCCCACTATAGCCAACCTTGATATTTATATATCTTGAGGCTGATAATTTCTCTACTACATTTGGCATTACCCAGCGAACACCCTGGAAATAAACCTGATATAAAACTTTATCTCCACTTGCAAATGTTTCTTTTAAAAAATTTTCAAAATGCCCTTTTTTGTTCCATTTGCATGGCAAGTATAATACTTCTTGTGGTAAGGCCCCATGGTCAGGGGAATAAATAAGAATTCCCACATATTGCAACAGATCTCTCTTATATTTATTCGCATACTCGAAGTAATCAAAACTACTTATCATAAATAGATAATAAAAAATTAACATGGATTATATGCTTTTCTAGGTGCCGGTGTTGTTGGATTTATAGATCCAGTTCTTGCTACTTTCCCCCTATTCTGTGTAATTTCCTTCATTCTTACCACCCAATAGTCTGCTAATTGCCCAGATGTTAGATAAGGATTAGCTTTATATTTTTTTCTCATATCCTCTTCAGCCCTATTCAATGCATCCGCTGATATTGCTTTTGCTTCATTTTGAGTATATATAATCCCACCATCCGCACCATGGTAAGGTAGTCCAAAAGCGACTTCGGGAATTGTGACGGTTTTAGCATTTGAAATTGTATGCGTCATAAAGTCCATTATTCCCAAGTTACAATAAATATTAGTTAATACCCCTTCCTGCCAGACACTATGGGTTGTTACGCTACTGAAAGAAAAATTATCTGGACAGGTGTATAGGTAGTCTGATTCCGAAGGCTCTCCATCTGGTAGATCTTCGGTTACTACATCTGAAGATCCTCCTGAAGAGTCTCCATCAGGATCGGTTGGAGGATCAGGAAACCAAATATATTCACATACGTAGGCTTCATCAGAATCTGTTAATGAAAAAGGAAAGCCACAGATAGGTGAAGGCCATTGTCAGGTAGCGCTATATACTACATGGACACTGGAGGTGCAACTTGGTGCGCTTAAGGTCGAATAAGTGCACCATCGCATTTCATATTGACAATTCTGTTCCCAATATGAAACGTTACTTCCATTAGACTGTATCTTTTTGGTGTTTTGTGTTGCTCGTTTTGCCTCTTCATTTGCTCTACCTTTTTCATAATTAATAAGGTAATTCTTATTGGTTAACAAATCTGTCAATAGTAGTTGACCGGTGAAATGATGTGTATCAAATTCTTCTAAGGATGAATTATCTTCCTTTTTTGCAATGGAACTTGGACTAAAATAAAAAGCTTTATAAAACTGTCTTTCATTTTTTATCATTAAATAGGACTTGCCATTAAATTGCTTAGAAGTATGCGTTCTTTTACTGCCTTTAACTATGCCCAATAACTCAAAGAAAACGTAAGAAACACTATCATTTACAATCTGTATTTTGGGGTTTTCCCAATCTGGAGACCAGGATAAATCATTGCTTTTTTTAGGTCTAATCTTCTCATCAAGCTTCTGAAGATAAAAAGATTTTTTAATTGCTTCTAATCGGAATTGTAAGTCTCCGGAATTAATTGAAAGTGGTTTTATGACCTCAGGTTTTAAAGAATCTTTTGAGCACTGTGACGTGATCAACAGGATTAAAACGAGGGTAAAGATGTTAACAAATTTAAATAGTTTCGATTTCTTTAAAATAGATGAAGCATTTTTGGAAGTTTTCATAAGGTAAGCATTTAATTTAGATGTGTTCTTAAAATTACCACGAAAGAATTGAAAAAACTACACTTAACACAAATTTAATCTACATTTTATTTTCATTTATATTGTTGAAAATTTGTTCGTTTTTTGAGACAGAAACTAGTGATAAAATTGGTTTTCATAGGCTCAATAAAATTTGGAAGGCACAACCTCAACTTTTCCATTTATGAAAATTGAAACATCAATGCCACCATGCAATTGAATACGTTCACCTTCGCGATATGGCGTTTTCTTCTTTGATTTTCCATCCACACTTGGAGCTTGAATCAACTTGACTCTATATAAGAACGGCTCAATAACTCTTTGGAAATGTTTTTTACTTCTGATTGAAAACTTTTTATTTACCAAGTTTTCGATGTCTCCTTTAACCAAAATTATTTTGCTATCCACGTAACTATAAAAAAGTGGAAACTGAGAATCATTATTCAGGTCGTCAAAATTCACATAGTTTTTATTGATGTGATACTTCCGGATAATATCATTTGAATTGTTTAGTATAGTCCATATCGTTACGTATCCAACCACTTTAAACTCTTTCTCCTTTACAATTTCTGATTGGATAAACTTTTTAACTTCCCGAAATAAGATAGAATCTTTGAAATCGATTTCTTGAATCTTCAGCTGCGATGCAGCGCCATTAGGATTTTGGCTAAAAGCTAATACATTCAATTGCAAAAAAAATGGGAACAGATAAATAACCTTTTTGTAAAGCTTTTTCATAATATGATAAAGTTAAATATAAGGAACATACTGTCCTTTTATGAAACAAGTTGCTGGTTCTTTGTTATAATTTATGCACTTCTTTCGTAAAAGAGAATACGATAGGTCGAAATACTATTAGGGTTGTTGCCAGCAAAATATTCGCTTCGGCAGACATTTTTTCTCTTTCCTGGAATTGCAATAGTATACTAGAGATTTTTTTTCGTCAGATATTTTTTTTGAGATGCATTAATTTAGATTCCTTTTG
>JAZBLX010000025.1:0-93047 GCA_037033465.1 Bacteroidota bacterium
TATTCATTTATAATCACCTGATCGGGTTGAATGTCTAATAGACCTTGACTGGTAATTTGTTGGGATAATTCGAAAATTCTTTCTGGTATTTTTAAGGGTATCTTGATCAGCTGAAATGGTTCTTCTAATTCATTCCTGAATCCATAGTATTGTAAGCGTCTGGAATAGTCGACCATCCAGGTCTGGCGCTCAATTTCTTTCATGAGCTCATTTTCCATTTCTTTTGAAATGAAATCCGGATATAGATATAAACCTGGTACTGCTGTTTCCATCCGTTTAAAACAGTTAGATTCCACTTTTGTGTCGGTTAACCAGCGTATTTTAACTATTTATCATGGTTTCACCAAACGCTGCCGCTAAAGCCGCTCTATTGTTTTCGCCCCATTGCTCCAAATCTTTTATTATCGGCAACAGGCTAAATCCCATGGGTGTTAGCTGGTATTCCACTTTAGGGATTTTAGTGTCGAAAGAAAATTTATCTACAAATCCATATTTTACCAATTCATCCAATTGCTTGTTCATAACCCGCCTGTCTACCGCTATTTTTTTCTGCAATGCTCCTGGTCTTTTTATCTGCTCTGAAATATAATAGATCAGCATCAGTTTCCACTTGCCATTTAAAAGTTCCTTAAATATATGCAGGCCGCAGTCAGTTCTAATGGGGATTTTTTTCTTGTACATCGCTTGGTCAATCAATTGTCATAGCAAGTACGCATAACTTTGTGCGTACTTGCTATGGGGTCAGTAATAAAATAATATTGTATCAAATTATAAATAGACAATGATCAAATTTACGTTTTTAGTACAAAAGGTACCCGGTATGAGCCTTGAAGAATTTGTGGATTATCACAAAAATAAACACGCTCCTTTATTCTGTTCCATCCCTGAGACAGAACTTTACGTTAGAAAGTATGTAGTTAACCACCCTCTAGTAGCGGAAGGTTTTCCGAAGCCTTTATACGATGCTGTAGTAGAAATCTCTTTTGACTCGTTTGAGGATTTCAACACTTTCTTCAATTCAGAAAATTATTTAACAAAGGTTCATCCCGATGAACCCAAATTTTTTGATACAGCAAACTATGTTGCAATGGCAACCCATGAAACAATCATTAAAGCTGGTGCATAATTAATAATTTATCAATCACGCCATCTAACCATTTTAGATGGGCGTGATTGATTTACAGGATGATAAATCAGATTAGAAAAGCATCGGCGCAATCGCACGCTATTCTTTGATTTAAAATTATTGAAAACGGCGAAATTCTTAGTGGATTCCAAATAACCAGGGAATACTAGTATTTATTAAAAAACATCATTAAAAGCCTTGCGTGATCACAGAGGCATAGTTCAGAACTGGTTTATGTGCTATTTGATAGTAATGGGCAATTGTTTATAGTGAATGTTTTTGTTATTTTGATGCAATTATTTCAGATAAAACACGGTCTGATTTAGGAAATGCCAATCCCAATTATTCATGAGAAAAACCCAGATTTTTATCCTTCTAATTTTATTTTTTTACAACAATATCTTTGGTCAGGAAAATCCAATAAAAGATGCCACCTATCATTTCAGCATACAGGACGACGTATTCAAAGGTAACGGTGCGGATACACTCAAAAAATATATTCAGCGGTCACAGTTTTTCATGATTGGAGAAGAACACAACATGAAAGAGCTTCAAGATTTTACAGCTTCAGTAATCCCGTTTCTAAAGAGTTGTGGATATAATAATCTAGCGCTTGAGATTGGCCCTGTTGCAGCGATGAAGTTAAATTCTCTATACCGTAGCAGGAAAGGGTTGGCTGCTTTCAATACCAAATACTTTCAATACCTCAGTGGAGCGCCATTTGGTTTTTTTGAAGGAAGGGAAGAAGAGCGATTTTCAAATAGGGCATTTGAAAATGGTCTCAAGATCTGGGGGATAGATTTCGAAAATTATAATGCATCTCTTTTTATTATCGATGAACTTTATGGACAATCAAAAAAAAGCAGTGATTTGGATGAAATGTACAAAAATTCCCGTCTGGTTATTATAGATGGATACGAGAGGGATAGGTCAGAGAAGAAGCACCATTTGGCAACCACTCTTCTCCATTCAGAATCTATCAAATCTTTTTTCGATAAGGTATCTACATCTCCCAAAATACGGGAGATCATAAGACAACAAATTCTTTCATGGAAAATATATGAACAGGAAAGTAAGAATAATTGGTACCCTAGGGTAGAAAATATGAAAGAGAATTTTGTAGCTAATTATAAGAAGGTTGCCGCAAAAGAGAAAGAACCAAAAGTATTCGTTAAGATGGGGGCGGTACATATAGCTAGAGGAACAAGTTCTAGCGGGTTCCAGGAACTTGGAAACATGCTGTATGAACTATCAAAGTTCAATGGTACAAAGACCTTTTCGGTCATTTCATTCGCCAGATACCGGATCAATACAAAAGGAGAAACAGTGGATCTTCTCGAAGAAGACGATGCGGAACTGTTAAAATACACAACAAAAGATTCATGGAGCCTTATTGATCTGAATCGTTTGAGAGGGGATGGAATACAGGGAAAGATTAAGCTTTCTAGGGAAATGGTGTCCTATATGGAGAAGTTCGATATGATGCTTATTCCGCCAGCAACAAAATACATGGAACCTAATTACCTGCCCAATAACAAAGAATAATTGTTTCTGATGATCTTCAAATAATTAAAATGGTTTCATAATTAACTGCCTCAGCCTGTAAAATCAACGCACTTAAATGAATTTTTTTCTGTCCAAATCCTCAATTATAGGTTCTACAAGCAATAAAAAGCGCTCCAATGTTCAAATTATTGCCGCTCATGAGTACTCACCGGAATCGAACACATCGATTCCGGATTTTTATGCACTGTCTGCGTTTAAATGCGCTTCGAACATAAATCGTCAAACGGCTGTAGCGTTGTCTAAATCCGAATATTATTGTTTATCAAAAATATGCCTGCATTTAAAGCAGGCAAGGGTTTGAGTTTCGAACTCAACGGGTATTTTAATTCAAAATCTGTTTACGGAACAGGTATTCAAAAGTCTTATCATGCTGTATCTGTTGCTGCTCAAAAAATGCTGTTAAAGGATAAAGCGAGCATAAATTATTATTTAATGATGTCTTCCAGTCGAGCCAGTATAAACAGGTTACCCGTTACCAGAACATTGATATGAACAGCCACGTGAATGTTGATGGAAGACGATTGATTCTTTCATTTAACTACCGTTTTGGAAATCCTTTCAAGCTAAGGGATCGTAAAACTGGCAATGATGATATTCAGAACCGGATTAAAGGGGGTGGCGGAAGACCTGGAACAGTGTATTTCACTTTTCCGACTCAAACACAACTGCGATGTCCTTAGCTGATAGCGGTTGCCCATAGACTTTGATCAGATCAATTCTTCCATGAAATACTCTTTCTGATGGAAATTCTTCATTTCGGCCAATTTGCCATTGGCTGGTGTTAGAAAGATTAGCGATGCCATCAACTTTTGCACTTCCGGCTAGTTTTCCATCCAGGTAAACGGTGAGTAAATCGCCCTCACAAACGCCGGCAATATGATGCCATTTTTTTTTCCAATCTGCAGGTAATTTTATGGTGCAATCGCCTCTTCCCCAGCCACCAGCAAAGAAGGTTAATGTCGTGTTATCTGTAGTCTGGATCACATGGCTATCACCTTTTGTGAGGATGTCTGTCAGGCCTTTTTCTTCTCCGGTAGGATAAACCCATGCCATCATGGTGAGGTTATTTTCCATTTGATCAAGGCTTGGCGCATTTGGAACTTCCATATAAGTACTGTCACCGAATTCAATAAGCTGCTTTTTAGCATCATTTGACCGACCAATCAGCAATGCATTATTGTTAAATCCGGAAGCATCTGCGACTTGATGATTACGTAATTTGCTAAGGTTTAAGTCTAAAAGTAAAGCGGTTAAAGGTGTTTGGTAAACTTTGAATATGGATTGCTTATTTCCGGTCCTGATTATTTGCAAGCCAGTTTGATTCACATTAAAGCGATGATTTATGGTTTTTTGCTGCCCTGGCAAGAGGGATACCCGATCAGTATAAAGCAGTATTTCTTTGTTCCGGGGATCAGTAGCAAGGATAACCTGAGGTTTGAAGGTTTGTGCGATTCCCGTAATGTTTTTAATGCGATAGCTGATTTCCTGTTCGGTATTCAATTTTACAATTGGTTTTGCTGTCAGTTCAACAATCTGAAAAGGTCGGGCAACTGGTTTCTTCGGTGCAATAACTTTAATTAGAGTGTTTGCAGATGAACTTGTGCCAATTTTAACTTTACCTAAGGCATACAGGCGACCGCTTACCGAGTCTTTGAGGGTGTCTCCAGGTGCTACTAACGAAGATTTAGACAGCCATGGTTTTCCGTTCGCATAAATAATAATCTTTTTAGTTCCCAGGCTTCCTGCGTTTTTTAAGGTGAAGTGTACCTGGAAGGGTTCGTTAGGGTTAACTTGTTTTTTGCTGATGCTATATTTTAAAAGTTTAATATTAGCGTTTTCTTTGGTTACAGAAAGTGATACCGGATTTCTGTTTGTTGGCCACGTTTGTGTTGCAATCGGACTCATTACAAAGTCCAGCCGACCGCCTTTAGCCAATAGCCCGTGTGGAATGTCTAATTGATTGTAAGATTGTTTGTTAACAGCTAGGGATTGGATGTATTTGTTTGATGAAGATTGCTTCTGCGCATAAATCATCAAATCTTTTTTGTTCGCCAAGTGCAGGGTTACAGATTCAAATAAGGGGGCACCAATGGCATAATTTGGGTTTCCCGGACTAACCGGAAAAAACCCGATGGCATTAAAAATGTAGGCACTCGACATAGCGCCGAGGTCGTCATTGCCTGGCAAGCCGCCAGGCGTTGCAGAGAAGCGATTGAGCATTATGTTTCTTAGCCATTGCTGCGTGAGTGCCGGGCGACCGGCTGCGTTAAATAAGTAAGGTAAATGGAGCACGGTTTCGTTGTCGTACAGGATCACATTATGGGTCATTGCAAAATCTAAACGTTTTGAAAAGGCTTCAGCACCACCAAGCAAATTGATCAGGTCTTTGGCATTATGAGGAACAAAATAGGTATATGTCCATTTGTTGCCTTCTTTATAACCGGTCATGCCGGGGTTTAATTTATACGCATTGCCCTGTCTTGGCAGCATAAACAGATCTGAAGGATGGAAAAGGTTCCTGTAATTTAAGCCGCGTTTTTCCAGCAATTGCTGGTCTGGCTTGTTCTTCATTACCAGTTTTGCGAACTGTGACAACGCCCAGTCGTCGTAGGCATATTCTACCGTTCGGGTTACCGATTCAGACTTGGAAAAGGGTACATATCCCAGCTGATGATACACTTCCATGTCGTTTTTAGCGAACGGGCCTTCCAAAATACTCTTCCGCATGGCGGTATAAGCAAGGTCGCGGTTATAACCGGTAATCCCTTTAAGATAAGCATCTACAATGACAGGCACTGCATGGTTTCCGGTCATGGTTTCTGTTGGCAAATATCCGGTTTGCTCGTATACATCAAGCATGGATAGAATGACATCATTTTGCTTTTCAGGATATAACAAAGTGAGTAGGGGATGTAAAGAACGAAAAGTATCCCATGGTGAAAAACCGCCATATTGATTTTTTCCTTTCGTGTGGTAAGTCTTTCCGTCAGCTGCTTTGTATTTTCCATCTGCATCAGAAATAACCCACGGGATTAGAAGGGAATGGTAAAGTGCGGTATAAAAAATCTTTTTATTTTCAACTGAAGGATCTTCGATATCCACTGTAGCCAGTTGCGTATCCCATTCCTTAGCTGTCCTTTGCCGGAAAGACTCAAAATCTTGTTGGCCAATTTCTGTATCGATGTTTTGTTGTGCGCCTTCATAACTTACTGAAGATGAACTGATTTTAAGGGTGATGATTTGCGCTGCTGTATCTGATTTCTCAAAGCTTAATAAATACCCACCCTTAACGATATCAGATTCGATGATGTTGGATGATAGATTAATAGTGGTGTTTCCTGAAGATCCATGAACCAAACGCTTGCTCTTCAGGGTAATGTCTCCGGCTTCGCCAATGTAGATCTGCGGGGTTACTTTTGCAGGAAAGGTGAATTTTAAAATTCCGGTCCGGGTACTTGCCGCGGCTTCGGCAGTGGTGTAATTATCGGTGAATACCACTTTATAATAGCCTGGTGTTGCCTGTTCCTGCGTATGGCTAAAAGGGCGGTTATATTTTCCCGGTTCAAAGTTTTTTCCTTGCTCCACCGGGAGGATGAATACCTGTCCTGAAGACCCCTCAGGAAAACCGCTGAAGTGTTTAAAACAGCTGAAAAAGAAAATACTTTGATCGCTGTAATCATATCCCTTTGCTCCGGTAACCCTCGTTTCCGGCGTGAGCTGGATATTGCCTGATGGGGCTACAGCTCCGGGATAAGTGCCTCCGTTACCTCCCCAGCTGGTTAGTACATTACTTTTAGTTGTTCCAATAAATGGATCAACATATAGCGTATTGCCATTTGATTGCTGCTGCTGTTGGCTATGAACTGACAGGGACGAAGAAAGCAGCAATAGTATTACGAAGTGTAAAAGGGAGGATTTAGCAGACATGCAGGATTAGATTTTAATATAAATTTTTCTTTTATCCATCAGGTAACCCACAAACCAGCAAAAAATAGCAGATACAAGCTTACCAGGTATGTAAGTGTTTGAAGTGAACTCCGGAGTTTTGTCCGGGTTTTTGGGCAGGCCATAAAAGGCACACTAGCTGTACTTACGTCAAAACCAGATCAGCAATCCTTTACGGAATCGTGATTTGTAAAGTATGTGCAAATGATGTTAGATTTGTAATTAAATCGCAAAAATGAGGTGGATTACCAGAGCGCAGCCAAAAATAGACCGAATAGCCTGTCCATGGCTCATTAAACGGTTTATTGATAAAGATGCAGAAATTATTTATGTACCTTTCAATCAGGTGTTGGCCAAGGCAAAGGAACTTGACGCCATACCTTTCGATTTGCCCAATGTAGAATACAGCCATTATGAAGACCAGTGCACTTTTGATTACTTTTTAAAAAAGCATCAGCTTAAAGATGCTGCACTTGACCGTTTGGCTGCAATCATCCGCGGTGCGGATACAGACCGATTAGATTTCGCTCCACAGGCTGCAGGGTTATCTGCAATCTTTTTAGGGCTTTCTCAAAACATTAAAGATGACCAGGAACTTTTAGCACTGGGAATGAAAGTTTATGATGGATTATATACCTGGGCGAAACACTTGTTCGATCAAAAACATACGCAAGCTCCGGTAGAACAATTGCTGCTTGATGTTTACCATAAATACCTGAAAACAGGAAGCAAAAAAAAGGCACCCGCATGGACGAAGGAACTGAAGGAGATGATCCAGGATCAAATGGACACGAATATGTCTATCAGTTTGCAACAGGCATCAAACGAACTGGAAATCAATCCGGCCTATCTTTCAAGGGAGTTTTCCAAATACTTCGACAACCTTTCCTTTGGCGATTATATCCGCAAGATGAGAATAGAAAAAGGGATTTCTATGATAGAAACGACAGCATATTCTTTGACTGAGATTGCCTATCTCACCGGTTTTTCAGACCAGAGCCATTTCAACCGGATATTTAAAAAGCATACAGGGGAAAATCCTTCCGCTTACAGAAAAAAGGCGTTAAAAAGTAAAAAGGATACAAATAGTTAATTGGGTTCTATTTTAGGGTATTTTCCATCGGTAGTTTTATGCCATGAAGAAATATCTTATTCTTATCGCCTTTCTAAACATTATTTTTTCCGTTTCCGCTCAGGAAAACTATCCAAGAATTGCTGGTTATGTCGGCATTGTTCACCCTATTGCCACTTTCAGTTCTGCCAGAACAGATTTCAATTTTGATGGCCATTATGTAGTTGGTATGCCCCTCGGGATTAACCTGTGGAAAAGCAAAAGTATAGGCTTTTCATTTGAGGTAGTTCCCTATGTAAGGGCTGAAAATGGTACAAGCAAAATGTCTAACCTGCTCATACACCCTGGTGTGCTGGTTTCGCTAGGCAATGGCTACACCTTTGCAGGCAGGTTGGCTTTCGAGACTTCTGGCAGATATGGGCTTACACCAGTGCTCAATAAAGTGATTATCAAAAACAAAAGCAGTAGCTTTTTTGCCGCTGTTCCGGTACCGTTTAGATTTGGTAACGATAGACCGTTTTCAGCAACAGTTGCTTTTCAATTTGGTTTAGCTTTTTAGGTTATGGAAAAAGGAAACATACCTTATCGGTTGATGGATCTTGTTGGCTATTTTTTGAAGCTGGGAACCTGGGGTTTTGGTGGTCCGGTTGCTTTGGTCGGTTACATGAATACAGACCTGGTTGAAAATAAAAAATGGATTTCAGAAGAGGAATATAAGGAAGGACTTGCACTTGCACAACTTGCCCCGGGCCCTTTGGCGGCACAATTAGGCATTTATATCGGCTTTGTCCATTACAGGTTTCTTGGGGCAACACTTGTCGGGCTTGCCTTTGTGCTGCCATCATTTATCATGGTGGTGCTGTTGGGAATGGCTTATAAACTTTACAGTGGGCTGCCATGGATGCTTGCAGTATTTTATGGTGTAAGTGCAGCTGTTATTGGAATTATTGCCATCAGCGCTTACCGGCTAACCATTAAATCAGTAGGGAAACTTAACTATCTAGATATAAAGGCCAAATGGCTACTATGGAGTTTCTATATGGTTGGAATTGCGGTAACCGTAATTACCCAAAAAGAAGATGTTTTGCTTTTTACGGCTTGTGGTTTAATCTATATGATTGTAAAGGCTCCGCCAAACTGGCTTAAAAAACCTGCTGCACTTCCATCGATCCTCATTGCCGGAACCGGGTTTTGGCAATATGAAGGAAAGACGCTTCAGGAAATCGGATGGTTCTTTTTAAAAGCCGGGGCATTGGTGTTTGGTAGTGGCCTTGCCATTGTGCCCTTCCTTCACGGAGGTGTTGTTGAACAGTTTGGCTGGCTCAACGAACAGGAATTTGTAGATTCGGTAGCTGTCGCGATGATTACCCCCGGGCCAGTGGTCATCACGGTAGCATTTATAGGATATCTTGTGGCGGGATTTCCAGGCGCATGTGTTGCAGCTTTCGCTACGTTTTTGCCTTGTTATCTCTTTACTATTGCATTGGCGCCATCATTCAAAAAAATCGCAAAGAATGCAAGTATTAAAGCCTTTGTAGATGGGATTACAGCAGTTGTGGTGGGTGCACTGGTAGGTGCGGTTATCGTTATCGCCTCCAGAAGCATTACTGATTTTCCTACAGCATTAATTGCAATAGGTAGTGTGTTTGCGTTGGTTTATATTAAGAAATTAAAAGAACCCCATATCATCGCTATATCGGCATTGCTGGGTATGACCATCAAACTGCTTTTATGAAGAACCTTTTTTGATTAATAGGCTCATGAACTGAATCGCTGCATGAAATCAGTTATTAAAGGGCATTAATTTAAACTCCGATATTCATTTGGCGTCATACCTGTTTTTTGTTTAAATAATCTTGTAAAATGCTGTTGGTATTTAAATCCCAGGTTCCCTGCAATCTCATTGAAGGTTTTTGACCGATCGAAAATATAGGTTTTCGCCTCATCAATCATCTTCGACTGTATATAATCTAAAGCAGTACTGCCTGTTTCTTTTTTAATGAGGTCACCAAAATAGTTTGGAGAAAGGTGCAGCTGCTCTGCGCAATAGGCCACACCCGGAAGTCCCAGCTGTGAAGCTTTGCCCGAACGGAAATAGTCGATTAACAAGTTTTCAAAGCGGACCAGGATGTCTTTGTTAACGTGGCTCCTGGTAATGAACTGCCGATCATAGAACCGCATACAGTAGTTCAGGAATAGTTCTATGTTAGAAACGATCAGCGTCTTGCTATGCTGATCAATATTCTGTTCTATTTCTTCCGAAATCTTTTCCAGAGATTCTATTATTGTTTTTTTTTCCTTTTTCGACAGGTGTAATGCTTCGTTCACTTCGTAAGAGAAGAAACTGTACTCACGGATGGTTTTTGCCAGATGTGTACCCTTGAGCAGATCTGGATGGAATACCAGTCCGTAACCAGAAGGAATGATCGCCTCACCTTTGGAGTCTATTCCATATACCTGTCCTGGCTGCACAAATACCATCGTCCCGTCTTCATAGTCATAGGTCTGGCAACCGTAAGTTATATCCCCACACTTTATGTTCTTAAAGAATATGGCATAGATGCCCATGTAGTGCCTGTAGTGGATAATAGTGGGTACCTCATCAAAATTAACAACACTTACCAGGGGATGCAAGGTATCAACCCCTACATAATCATTATACTGGCGCACGGTGTCCAGCCGCTTCACATCTTCCATAAACCAAAATTTATAGATCAAATTTAGCAAAAATGAATCTGTGTTGTCGGGTACTACTATAGAATCAGTAAAAGTGGTAAACAATACTGTATTCTGTATAAAAGCTAAGCCAGCCAGTCTGGCGATATTTGCATGGTAGATTTTAGGGTAAAGGTTACTACCCCGATCTTAAAAAAAAAATGATCATATGAACAGCGCAGTTGCACAAATGGATATTTTAGAAAGGTTAAAATCGGGAGCGCCTATTCGGTTGGATGATCCTGAATATTACAAGATAGATGAAGTAGTTGAACGGACGATAAAACTATCACAGCAGCTCAATAATACGACCGACACCGGCTCGGTCAGAAAGCTGCTGAGTCAAATTGTCGGATCCAGAATCGATGAGCACACTACCATTTTTGTGCCCTTCCATACCAACTTTGGAAAGTTTACCCGGATCGGAAAGCACGTATTCATCAACCATGCCTGTTCATTTCTTGACATGGGCGGCATTACTATCGAAGATCATGTACTGATCGGACCAAGGGTTAATCTGGTAACAGAGAACCATCCGTTAGATCCAGGGGACAGGCGCGCGCTGATTACAAAACCAATCATCATTAAAAGAAATGCCTGGATCGGTGCGGGAGCGACCCTGCTTCCGGGGGTGACTATTGGAGAAAATGCAGTCGTTGCTGCGGGAGCAGTTGTTGCAAAAGATGTTGCCCCAAATACAGTTGTCGGAGGGGTTCCGGCAAAATTTATTAAAAATATTTAACATGAAAAATTCAATTCTTATGGCGCTTACTGCAATCTTTTGTTATGGTACTGTAAGCGCACAATCACCCTCCAATTCAATACAGATGAAAGAAATATCTGCAAAGGACTATACTACATTCAAGGTGAGCGACAAAGTCACTTTGTATGCGGTAAGTTTTAAGAACCAATTTGGCCTGAAAGTAGCCGGACACCTTTTTGTACCCAGGGGTATTGATAGGAACACAAAAAATGCCGCGATAGTTGTTGGTCACCCGATGGGCGCGGTAAAGGAACAGAGCGCAGATGTCTATGCTTCCAACATGGCAGATCGCGGCTTTATCGCATTAGCCATCGACCTTTCCTATTGGGGCGGAAGTGAAGGCACCCCCCGTAATGCTGTTCTTCCTGATATGTATGCCGAAGATTTCAGTGCCGCGGTAGATTTTCTTGGTTCACGTGATTTTGTGGACAAAGCGCGCATAGGAGTACTGGGCGTATGTGGAAGTGGAAGCTTCGTAATCAGTGCGGCCAAGATTGACCGCAGGATGAAGGCTATTGCAACGGTAAGCATGTATGATATGGGCTCAGCCAGCCGTAACGGACTGAACCATTCGCAGACCCTCGAGCAAAGGAAGAAGAACCAGGCTGAAGCCGCTGAGCAGCGATATGCTGAATTTTTGGGTGGTGAAACGAAATATACGGGCGGAACTACGCACAAGCTGGATGAAGACACCCACCCCATACAGCGTGAATTCTATGCGTTCTATCGCACGCCCCGGGGAGAATATACGCCAAAAGGTGGCTCGTCGAACACGACTACCCATCCTACACTGAGCAGCAATATCAAATTCAATAACTTTTATCCCTTCAATGAGATAGAAACCATTTCTCCTCGTCCGATGTTATTCATTACCGGAGAGAAGGCCCACTCCAGGGAATTCAGCGAGGATGCCTATCAGCGTGCAAGCGAGCCAAAAGAGCTGGTCATTGTTCCAGATGCTGGTCACGTAGATCTTTACGACAAAACCGACCTCATCCCTTTCGATCAGTTGGAAGCCTTTTTTACGAAACATCTAAAAGCAACAGAATAGCTAAAATCTAAAAGCCGGAACCATGAAAATATTATCAATAACCGCGGTTGCTACGCTATTGCACCTGAGTATCTGCTGTAGGGCTCAGGTGCGCAAGCGGACAGATCAGGAAAAGCTAAATTTTATTTTTCCGAAAGGGAAGCTGGGGCCTGCCGAAAATTTTACGGGTAAGGCCTGGAACATCGGTTTGGTAGAAAATGATACGGTATATCACACCGTTGTCGGCAACGTCTATTTTGAGCCCGGCGCAAGAAGCAACTGGCACACCCATCCTTCGGGCCAGATCCTGATCATTACCGATGGGGAAGGGTACCACCAGATTAAGGGACAAGCAAGACAAAGCCTGAAAAAGGGAGATATTATCCAGTGTCCGCCCAACGTAGCACACTGGCATGGCGCAAGCCCAAACATGGGAATGCTGCAGCAATACATTTTACCCAAGACAGAAAAGGGCATCGTGACCTGGCTGCAGAAAGTAAGCGATCAAGAATATAGTGGTGGTAAGTATTAACTTCTGGAATAAATAACGGTTGTTAAAGGGAGATGTGAAATATCATTTCGTAATCAATATGGCTACAATAAAAGAAGAAAAATGGAAATTACAAGAATAGGCTCACAAGCATCGGGCAAAGGCCCTGAAGACTGGTTCACGGGAACAGTGCGCATAGACCCTTTGTTCAGCGCAAACCAGGCAAGAAGATCGGCCGCGGCCCGGGTAACCTTTGAACCAGGCGCAAGAACCGCATGGCACACGCATCCATTAGGACAAACTTTAATAGTAACTTCTGGCTGTGGTTTAGTACAACGTGAAGATGGCCCCATATTACAAATATTCCCCGGCGATGTAATCTGGTTCGAGCCAGATGAAAAACACTGGCACGGGGCAACTGCCACGGTCGCGATGACACATATTGCAATCCAGGAGAACCTCCATGGTAAAGTAGTGGATTGGATGGAAAAGGTAAGCGATGAAACGTACAGCATGCCATCCTTGATTTGATAACATCATCTTTTGATATTCCAATTAGGGTACGAAATCTTGATGCATATAGATATAGCTTAAAAGCCCATGAAATGCATTTTTGTCATTTAATTGTATAATGCCTACTACAATAAGAACCGGATTTGATCGTATTTCGTTTATTTTAATGTTAGAATTAAATCAATGGGACGATTAAGATTCATCAAAAATGCATGTAACTAATCGCATTTTATTTGTTATGGATGGAGATTCTGGATAGCATCTCTAAAAATGGAGCCCCGCAAAGATGCGGGGCTTTTTTAGTTTCAATCCAATGAAAAGGCTATTTGATTTTTCAAAACAGTTCTTTGTTATGGATAAATTCGATTATCTATTTATCACCAGGAGCGGTTTTATTTACCGCAATGTGTTACTATAATTCTTTTCCATATTCATTTTTTTTTTCGGCATTAAAGCATTGAAAATTTAAAGGGTGAAAATGTAAACTTGCCGCCATAAAACATTATTAGTTGTAAACACAAATAACAATATTTCTATTTCAGGGTTAAACTTAATAGAATCAGTATTGTGGCGATGATAAGATGCCGTAAACTGTTTCCAATTCTATATTTGATAACACGTTTTGCCACTATACTTTAATTGAAGCCTGATGAAAGCCGTAAAAATTACTAAACCCGGAAATGCAGATGTGCTGCAACTGGTTGATTATCCTGATCCTATACCCGCAGATGGGGAAATTTTGATTGAAGTAATGGGCGCTGGTTTAAACCGGCCAGACATATTCCAGAGAGCAGGAAACTATCCCGCCCCGGCAGGTGCACCGGCGGATATTCCAGGTTTAGAAGTAGCTGGGATTGTCAAATCCTGTGGAACAAATGCTCATAAATGGAAGCCGGGCGACCGGGTTTGTGCTTTGCTGGCCGGCGGCGGCTACGCCGATTATGTTGCCGTAAAAGAAACGCAGTGCCTGCCAATCCCGGCTGGATTTGACTATGCGCAGGCAGCCACACTTCCTGAAACCGTGTTTACCGTTTGGTCAAACGTTTTTCAACGGGGCTTGCTTAAAGCAGGAGAAAATTTACTTATTCACGGTGGCAGTGGGGGAATCGGCATAACGGCAATCCAGTTGGGTAAGGCTTTCGGGGCTAAGGTCTTCGTTACGGTGAGTTCTGACGAGAAAGGTAAAGCCTGCCTCGACCTGGGTGCGGATGTCTATGTGAATTATAAAAACGAAGATTTTGCAGAAAAGCTGGCTGAAGAAGGGATGGACGTGATCCTGGATAGCATAGGCGGTTCTTATCTCGATAAGAACATCAGTATCCTTCGCAATGATGGCAGACTGGTACACATCAATGCTATTAATGGAAAAAATACCAACCTGGATATCTGGAAGCTGATGGTGAAAAGACTAACCATAACCGGAAGTACTTTGCGTGCAAGGGATGCTGAATTTAAAGCCAGGTTAACTACAGATATTTTAGAAAAAGTATGGCCAAAAATAGCAGCAGGGAAATTTAAACCAGTTATCTATAAAACCCTACCATTTGATCAGGCAGCAGATGCGCATCGTCTGCTCGAATCTGGTGACCATATTGGCAAGATTGTGCTGGTTAAATAAAACTGAAAACGAGGCTGGTGAAAAGTCGATTGATAAAGTTTAGCATTTATCAGGATCGGGTGTAAAGATACGGTGATTACTCTGCTGCTGCTTATTTGTGAAAAAGTAACAGACCTGAAGCATTGCCTTTATTAATAGGATCCATGATATTTACCAGGCTTGTGCCGGATTCATGTATTGCACTATTGCCCTTCGTAAACAGGTGTATCTTTCAGGAGTAATAACATGCTTTCAGGTAAATAAGGTCTTCCTCCGGCAGCAGGAACAAATGTTCCGGTGAAGACACCTTTGGTCATTACTTTATTATTCAGCAGAATGGATTGTTTAAAATGAACTTTTGGTAAACCTTTGCTGTCCCCGTATAATTCGCAGGTTAAGGTAAACTGATCACCTCTTTTTAATGATCTTAAGAACTGGATGCTATAATTAGAAAGTACCATGTGAATCCCTTTTCTAGCCTCCTCTTCAAAATCAAACCCAAGAACTTCTTTAATGAATGCATGTCTGCAATATTCCATGTAAAACGGATAGTATAATCCATCCATGATGTTTTGAACATCAATGTGCTCATCCTTTACTTCGTAAGTTTTTATGACTTCCATGGGCTTAAATTATTTTTGGAAGTTATTATTTTGAGGTTATGTTTTCTATAACGGAGGGGAGAGGCGAAAAGTCTGTGGATGGTAAACTAAATCATCATGCTGCTTAATGTATTTTTAGCAAGAAATAGAAAGCGTTCTGAAAAAGAATTGGTAACATTCATCATCTTGCTGATCTCGAAATGAGTATAGCCATCAATGGTATGTAAATTAAATATAATCCGCTGGATTACCGGAAGTTTTTGCACTGCAGACAGCAGGTGGTGTTTGGTTAAACTTTTATCGATTGCATGATCATGACCTGTTTTGGCAATGGATTCTTTCAAAGTCAGTTTTATTTCGCCCTTATAATAATTTAGTATGCTATTGATCATTATTTTTTGAAGGTTTACCTGAAAATCTGCAATATGCTTTATGGAATCAGGCTCAGCAAAAAGTTTGCAAAAACCGTTATTCATTATCTTTACGCATTCCAACCGGTTGGGTGCGTATCGAATGCAGATCCTCATTGCAAAGCTATAATACCGCTCGTATAGCTCCCGCTGCGCATTTCTGTCACCTGCATGGCTTTGGGTTAGTAATAAATGCAAATCCTTTTCGGCGGATACGATCATCATAACAGTTTTGATTTATTGATTTGCCTGTATTTCTCTTCAACATTTTCATTGATAGCGCTATTGATAGTATACTTTGAAACTTATTCCTTTATGCTATTTCCATTAGAAAGCGAAAGTATCACGTAGATTTGACGCGAACAAGAAGGCACTTTTTTGTCATTGAATTACCTTCAGGTAACTAATGCTGATAATAAGTAGGTTATGGTAGAAAATAATTCAAAAAAAAGGGGTGATCTTTTGAAGCAGTAAAGCGCAGGTAGAACGCAGTCGTATTTTTCTCAAGTGTAATTGCTGTCATTCCGGATTCCCGTAAGTTCAGTTTCTGGCATGACTGTATCTTTAAGCAGTAGTATTAATGCAACGAAGGAGTATTCAGATTACACATCATTCAGTATTGTGTTGTTTAAAAACTTCTCCTAATTTATTGTTGAATTAACCCTTTGTCACATCTATTTATCCATCTCCTGTGAAAACCATTATCTTAATGGTGTTAAGTTTAACACTATTTCATACCGTACCCAACCATATTAAAGTTAAAGAAACCGTTGCTACCTGTTATGGAAACAACCCTTGTTCGGCTTGTTCGAATTGTAGCCATTGTAAACATTGTGGTGCAGGTGGGAGTTGTGGAGTTTGCAGCACGAAGCGTATAAAGAAAATTAATACCTTCTCTGGCAGTGGCACAACAAAAATTAAAACGGCCAGCTATGTTGGGCGCTGCAGGGCCATCACAAAAAAGGGAAGCCAGTGCAAGCGAAGCGGGGTTGGTGAGGGTTATTGCTGGCAGCATGGTAAATAATCAGTTATCATTCCGCTACATCATAATTAGGTGAGAAAAGCATTTCATGTGTAACTATCGCTTAATAAACCATTTTAAAAAGTATGCGGGGACATCATCAGAACAGGCAAGTTTTTACGCCTGTCTATTTGTGATCGGGCGTTTTCATCAGTGAAGGCCAAATATCCTTTGATGGGGTATCACTTCTTGCCGAGAATGGCATTCCCATTTGCATATGATGACGAAGACACTTAACAGATTTTGTTCAATCGTAGCTTTCTTAAATCACGGCTGAATAATATTTTAAAAAAAAAGAGCAGATAATTATCAATTTCTATTATTAGACAAATTTGGAATATCATAATTTAATGTTACATTCGTGTATTATAATTAGGTATTAATAAGAGTCTTGCGATCACCGTTCTGAAGCCGTTAACGCAAGTCAGCAGATTAATACCCACAACTTCACTGTATGTGCTATATTTGCGCGTCAAAATAGTTGTGGGCTCTGCTGTAATTCCATGTTAACATAAGGCTTCAGAAACTTTTAAGTGATCATGGTTTGAAGAGCCCACAGTTATTCATTCCCTCAAGACTCATATTCAAACAATATGAGTATGAACCCAAAAGAAAATCAAGTGCATTTACCTTCTTCGCTCCATCCGAAAGCGGCACTTTTCTTTGCGTTCAAATTTCTTCTGAAACATTCTGTGTACGTTACTCGTCCCAAAAAATGTCCCTTTGATTTTCTACTTGCCTTGAAGCCAAAAAATCCTGTTTAGTTTGGAGGGCAATTCCTGTGCTGCCTTACTTCTAGTTTAGAGGTATAATAGGAGTTTAGGCAGCCAGGTTTTGTTTTATCGATAAGTGAAGAAACATCCCAAATGTTAAGTGCTTATTTTTATAGCATTCTTTTTGAGCATTCATCCAGCTCAGGCAAAGCAGTCAGGTTCTGGCAATAGTATTTTATTTGCGAAGGGGCAGGCCGATACATAAACTTCAGTGAGTATGAAGAAGTCTTTTCTGATTGGCAGATGTTGCCGGCGATTTTACATACAGGAACACCTCGTTGATGCCAAAGTAAATTTTCAAAACAAACTCATCCTGTTACAAGGGGGCAGGTGTTTCCCTAATCCCTATTAGCTAGTGTAGCTGAATCCGTAGGCGCATATCTTTCAAACGGTATTTACTTTTACGGTTTCCCGTAAGGAAGGTCTTCTACTGCTTTATACTTTTGGTTGATAATCACGACAAACCAATCGATTATCCTGAAAGCAGATGGAACTAAAACTAAAATTGGAGCAATTACACCAACGTGTGAACGGCTTAAAAGACCAGATCAATACCGAAGAAGCGACTAAAAATGCATTTGTGATGCCTTTTATCCAGATTTTAGGCTACGATATTTTTAACCCCACGGAAGTAATTCCAGAGCACATTTGCGATATAGGTACCAAGAAGGGGGAGAAGATTGATTACGTGATCAAGAAAAATGGTGAGCCGATTCTGATCTTCGAATGCAAGCACTGGAAAGAAAAAGCTGATGCGCACAACTCACAGTTGCACCGTTACTACCATGTTTCTAAAGCCAGATTTGGTGTATTAACCAATGGTACCATCTATAATTTTTACATGGATTTGGAAAAGCCTAATATCATGGATGAGAAACCTTTCTTTACCATTGATATTGAAGATCTTAAAGACAGTTCTACTAAAATTCTGGAGGGATTTACCAAAACAGAATATAGCCTCGAAAGCATATTAGATTCTGCAGAAAGTCTAAAATACATCAAAGCCATTAGAAAAGAGTTTGAAAATGAAATCGAACATCCGTCTGATGAACTGGTGAAGTTATTGGTTAACCGGTTTTTTAATAAACCATTAACAGCTAACAGAATGGGAACTTTTAAAGAATATGCCAAGAAAGCACTAACGCTGTCTATTAACGAATCCATCAGCTCCAGACTTAAATCTGCATTAAGCATTAACGAAACTATTGAGAAAACGGAAGAGGCCAAAGTAATGCCGATTAATGAAACGGCAGACAACAAGATCGTCACTACCGAAGAGGAAACAGAAGCTTTTCAGATTGTTAAGGCTATTCTTCGGGAACGGATTCCTTCATCCCGTATAGCGGCCAGAGATACCCAATCTTATTTTGGTGTGCTCCTGGATGATAACAACAGAAAGCCGATTTGCAGATTTCACTTTAATACTACGAACAAATACCTGGAAACATTTGGGAAAGGCAAAGATGCCGGAGAAAAGTTTCAAATTGCTTCGCCTGATGAAATTTATGAATACCGGGAACAGTTGCACCTGGCGTTGGATCAGTACCAGTAAGCTTTTTAAGGAAACTTTTGGTTTAAATATCGCCAATAAAGCCTTCTTAAAAATATTATAACATTTTTAATTGGTTTAGAAAGTGAATTGCGCTTTGCTAAATTTGAAATCAATTTATTGTGAGGTATAAAACGGGGCCGATTTCGAGTAGTATTCAGCCCCGTTTTTATGCAATATGCGAATGAATGTTTCAATGCGACACTTCACTTCTGTTATGGAATCAGTTTCATCTCGCGCAGCTGATCAAACAATTCAAAAAAGGTTTCTTCTGTATCCTGAAAAACGGTGAAACCTAATTTTCTGCTTTTGGCCATGTTGGTCATCACTTCGATGGGTCTGCCCAAATCGAGATCAGTATGCCATGCACTTGCCAGTCTGTTTAATGAAGTTTCTTTAAGTCCGTATTGCTGTGCAATTTCTTTCCAGAGACCGGCATCATTTTCCATTTCTTTTTCCAGTGGATGAATTTCTCCTTCAAATCCAACGGCTTCCACATCAAAATAAGCAGCTATCTTATACCATAATCTGCTCCAGCGAAAAACATCGCCATTTACGACGTTAAATGCTTCATTTTTCGCCGCTTCGGTTGTCGAAGCCCAGATTAAGTGCTCGGCAAGGACGCGGGCATCAGTCACATCAGACAGGCCATTCCATTGTGCAGCAGAACCCGGCCAGATAAATTTACGACCAGTTTCTTTGCAAATAGTAGCATAGGTGGCCAGCGTTGTTCCCATGTTCATGGCGTTTCCTACCGCTTTTCCAATTACCGTATGAGGCCTGTGGATGCTCCAGCTAAAACCATCTCGCCGGGCTGCAGCATAAACTTCATCTTCCTGGGCATAGTAGAAGTTCTCTATATTTAATCGCGGGTGCTCCTCGCGTAAGGGCGTTTCTGGCAGAAAACCTGCTGATGCATAGGCTTCAAACGGACCTAAATAATGTTTTAAGCCGGTAACCAATGCCACATGCTGTACCGTTTTCTTTTCTGATAGAACATCCAGAATATTACGAACCATTAACCCGTTTACGCGTATGTTTTCGGCTTCGGTGTTATTCCGCATCCAGGTGGTGATGTAAACATGAGTTGGTTTTATGCCGGCCAACGCGGTTTTAAGGCTGTCGACATTTAATAAATCTGCAGCAACAGGTTCAAGTCCGCTAATATTAATATCTGGGTTACGGGCAAGTCCATAAGTTTTCCAACCTTTTGAAATCAGTTTCTCGGCGAGGTTACTTCCTGTAATACCGCTCGCGCCAACCACTAAAGCTATATTCTCCATTAGTATGTGTTTTAATTTTTAGATTCCATCAGCCAGCTAAAATACGGCCGACCTCTTGATCACGTTGCAAATTTAGCGTTAGGCCAGGTCTCTGGCGATGACCTTTATCAAATAATACACTTGATTTGGATCAAGAGTTTATAAAAAAGAACTTAGGATATTGTTCTGCCGAAAATTATCTTTGCAGTTGGTAAAATTGCTATTTATGTTCGAAGTGCTCTTCAGTCATATTCAGGAAAAAGTGTCGCTTACTGAGTGGGATAAAAAGACAATAGCCGATTTTTTTACGCCCAAAAAACTCAGAAAACGCCAGTATCTTCTACAGGAAGGAGAGGTTTGCAAATACCTCACTTTCGTTAGTAAGGGTTTGCTGAGAACGTATAATGTTGATGGAAAAGGAACGGAACATGTGAACGTTTTTGGTTGGGAAGGATGGTGGATTTCTGATTTCAACAGCTTTTTAACTGAAACGCCCGCCGTATTTAATATCGAAGCGATAGAAAATTGTGAAGTGCTACAGATTTCTCTGGCAGAGTACAATGCCCTTATGCTTGCCGTACCTATAATGGACCGGTATTTTCGTATCCTGTATCAGAACAGCATCGTTACTAAAGAGCGCCGTTTAATGAGTTCCATTACCCATACTGCAGAAGAAAAATATCTGGAATTAATTGAATTAAATTCAGAAATTACAGCGAGAATCCCTCAGCACCTGATCGCGTCCTATCTGGGCATTGCTCCGGAAACGCTTAGCCGCATTAAAAAGAATCTGGCTTTCAGAAAATAAATGAATCATCATGATGGAGATCGTTTTTTCAATAATTTACTCACATGACTCTCATCGGTAAGGCCAAATTCTGACGCAATTTGTTTTAAACCAAATCTTCCGCTGGCAATCCTTTCCTGAATTAACTGCGTTCGGTAGGCGTTGATGTATTCGCGAAGTGTAGATCCGGTATTGCGTTTAAAATAAGGTCCGATATAATCTTTAGTCAGGTTGAATTGCGCGGACATCTTATCGGCTTTAAGCATTGCCGGATGATAAATATTTTTATGGATGTAGCAAAATACGGCTTGCAAGTCAGCACTATGGTATTGGTTGTTTTTTATTTCGGGCATGTTTCGCTGTAATACATGGGCGATGCTTAGGGTCTGCATCCAAATGATGTGTTCATTTTTGAGTAGATCATTTTTTAAGGCAAGAATGGCATCGAACAACGTAACCATGATGCGTTGGTCAGTCGCTTCCAAAACGAAAGCAGATGAATGGGTTTCCCTGCTTTTAACCAGGTATTCCAGATGGCGGAGACCCAGATGATAGCCTTCCACCTCCTGGTAAAGATATAGGTTCGTAAATTTGAGGTATATAAAACGGGTACTTTCTGTAACCTCAAAGTAGTGCTCATCTTCCGGACCAATCAAAAACACTTCACCTCCGGCATAATTAATGGCTACGGAATTAATGAAATGGACGCCTGAACCACGTTTGATGTAAATAATTTCGTAGTGGTTGTGCTTATGTACCGGATGTGACCATGCCGTAACTTCAAAATCTGAAATGCTGACGGGTTGAAATTGCTTGTATCTTTTTGTCATAGCTATTTACAAATTTATCATAGTTTAATACAAAATACAACGATAGTTTTTGCCGCACCTTTGATTGGTAAATAAATAGAAGATAAAATCCAATTGAATATGAAACCAACAAAAACTGCACTCGTTGTGGGTGCGAATGGCGTAATCGGCAGCAACCTGATTAATTATTTAGAAAGTCTGGAAGACTGGAACATTATCGGCCTATCTCGTCGTGGTGGGCAAAATACACATCGTACCACTTACATTGCTGTTGATCTTTTAGTTAAAGCAGATTATGAAGATAAACTTAAAGCACTCACCACCGTGACACATATTTTTTATGCAGCCTATCAACACCGCGCCAGCTGGGCTGAGTTGGTTGCGCCTAATCTGGCCATGCTGGTTAATGTAGTGACGACAATAGAACAGGTTGCAGAAAGGCTGGTTCACATTAGTTTGATGCAAGGTTACAAAGTATATGGCGCGCATTTAGGTCCGTTTAAAACACCGGCTAAGGAAACAGATGGCGGACATATGCCGCCAGAATTCAACATAGATCAGCAGCAGTTTTTAGAAAAAGAGCAGGTGGGCAAAACCTGGACCTGGTCTGCCTTGCGCCCATCTGTAGTAGGTGGTACTGCTTTAGGTAATCCCATGAACCTGGTGCTCGCAATAGCATTATATGCAACCATTTCAAAGGCACTTGGGCTCCCGCTACGCTTTCCAGGAAAACCGGGCGCCTATGATAAATTGTTAGACATTACGGATGCTGGTCTTTTAGCAAAAGCCACTGTTTGGGCAGCTACTAATCCGGCATGTGCCAACCAGGCTTTCAATATCACCAACGGGGATTTAATTCGCTGGAACGACCTCTGGCCTAAAATTGCAGGCTATTTTGATATGGAAGTTGCACCACCGTTATCCCTGCCATTGCAGACGGTGATGGTTGATAAAGCAACGTTATGGATAGAAATTCAGCAAAAGAATGATCTTAACCTACATGCTTACGAGCAGCTTTCTTCCTGGGCGTTTGCCGACTTCGTATTCTCCTGGGATTATGATTTTTTCTCAGATGCCAGCAAAGCAAGGCGTCTTGGTTTTTATAAATTTATAGATACTGAACAAATGTTTTACACGCTGTTCGATGAATTGAAAAACAAGAAAATTATTCCATAGAAAGCTTTGAAAACAATCCATTTCGAAAGCGGGTTACTTTAATATGGAGATTAAAAAACGAACAGTTGTGATTACCGGTGCTTCGAGTGGAGCGGGTAGGGCAATCGCGCTACAATTTGCCCGCAGGGGAGACCGATTGGTGCTCGCTTCGAGAAACCTTACGATTCTGGAGGAAGTGGCCGATGAATGCCGGATCTTTGGCGCTGAAGTAAAATACCGTGAAATCGACGTAACGGATTACCATTCGGTGATTAATCTGGCTGCAACAGCAGATGAATTTGGCGATGGCATCGATGTATGGGTAAACAATGCGGGTGTACTTGCAGTTGGTGCATATGATGAAACCCCAATGGAAGTGTCTTCGCAGGTAATAAAAACGAATCTGCTGGGATATATGCATGGGGCACACGCGGTTTTGCCGTATTTCAAAAAGCAGGGAAAAGGGATTTTAATCAACAATATTTCTATAGGTGGTTTTTTAGCCGTGCCCATGGGCGCTGCCTATTCGGCGAGTAAATTTGGTTTGCGGGGTTTTGGACAAGCACTGAAGGCAGAGCTTGCCAGTTATCCAAACATTTTTGTATGTGATACTTTTCCCGCATTTATTGATAGTCCGGGGATTCAGCACGCCGCTAATTATACAGGTAAGCACCTCAAGCCAGCGCCCCCTGTTTACGACCCTGAACGACTTGCCCAAGCTATTGTTAAGTTAGCGGATCATCCAAAAAAAGAACAAATGGTTGGCAGTGTATCTGTTTTGCTGCGTTTCTCAGCTGGTGTTTTCCCAACACTTACCCAATTTATTGCGGGTAAGGTAATAAAGGGATATTTAAAACGGGCGGATCCGATCGCTACTACGAATGGAAATATTTTTACGCCCGTTGCCTATGGCAATGCGGTACATGGTGGCTGGGGCGTTCCAGGTAAACCGAAGGCACACCGGAAATATATTGGGGGGATTGCCGCTTCTCTGGCGGTATTTGCTCTGGTCAAAGTTTTCGGCAAATAAATAGCTAAAAATAAAAGAGACATTTCGGTTAGGAATGTCTCTTTTATTTTAATACGAAAACTGCGTTTTTATTCTTCAGCAGCTTGTGCATTTACAGAGGTTACTGCAATTTCAGTAAGCGCCACATCGGTTTCCTTTTCGTTCTCCAATGTCTGGTTTAGCAAGTCTGCAACATCCTGATGGCCCATATTTTCTGCAAACACTTTTAGCGTTCCGTAGGTTGCGATCTCATAGTGTTCAACTTTTTGTGCCGCCAAAATTAATCCCGCATCGCGAATCATTGTACCTTTATCGGTATCAGCAATAATGCCCTCAGCCTCTTCTAACAGTCCGGCCATGGCATCACATTTTTTTGCAGATGCTTTTTCGCCTAACAATTCGAATACCTGCTCAAGTGTTTCAATATGCAGTTGCGTTTCCTGGGTATGTTTCTCGAAAGCAGCAGCAAGCTCTTCACTGGTTGCCGCTTTTTTCATTTTTGGAAGCGCCTTTACTAAATGTTTTTCTGCCCAATAAATATCCTTTAATTCATCAACAAAAAATTCATGAAATTCTGAATCTTCCATTTTACCCGTTTTACTTACAGGTTTTTTCTCTGACGCTTTTTTGCCAGTCGCTTTTGTCGTTGCCATAGTATTTATGTTGGTTATCTTATGGTTACAACCCCGCATTTTAGCAGAAAGTTTTAAGTATTTCGGCCTTCCACTTTCATTAACCTCAACTAAAGAATACAGGGGTGTTTTCGGAAATATTAAACTTTTGAAAACGAATACGGGTTTTATAAACATACAGTATAAAACTTTGAAGAATGGAAGCAAAAGAGAACTATAATCCAGTTCCGGAACAGCAGAAGGGTAGCGAGATCGATGCCGTAGAAAGCCGTACTTTTGGAACAATGACGGAAGCAGCAAATTTTTTCGCAACGGCCTGCAGTCGCTTATTAAATATTAACGATTGGGGCAATATCGCTGGTATGTCTAGTTTCAGGCTTTTTGATCAACATGGAGCCGAGGTAAGTAGAACGGGGCAGGAGGGAGATTATATCAGGATTGATATTCCCGGACCGGGGCCACGATCAGGAGATGGTTTTGACTGGGTGAGAATAGAAGAAATTGTGCATGTAAATGATGGAGAAGAAGAATTTATCTCTATTCGGGTTCGCCCGAGCGCAAAGCCTTTGGCTGAAGAAGATTCGCCGGCGCATTTTCTCAAGGCAGATGCTACATCAACTTTTATTGTTCGCCGACGACGAATTGTGGTTAGTGCCGAAGAACATGGAAGAAATGAAATGGCAAACACAGATACCGAAAGTATAATTGATAACGGAAGAAATATGTTGGTGGGTGGTGCCGCTAAACTGGGAATGTCTTATCCGCAATGGAAGTTATTGGTGCAGGGGATAATGGCACCTGAGTAACTCAACTGTTTTCTTCTTTTAATGGTTCTGTTCCTATCGACAAACTAAACAAAATATTATGAAAAAACTAAGTTTAATCGCATTGAGTTTAATCGCGATTTCATTTGCGGCGTGTTCAGGAAAAAATGCGGATGGTTCGAGTACAGACAGTGATACCACAACTATGCCGGCTGATACCACAATCACTGCTGATTCTACAGGAACAGATAGTACGGCTACTGCGCCAAGGTAGGCATGAAAGCTTGTTTATTATTCAAAAAAAATCCTGTTGATTACTCAACAAGATTTTTGTATTTACAACTACAGGTTGCGGTATAATAAATGTCTTAATCTTTCTTTTTATCAACTGGTTCTTGCATCTTCTTCATTTGATTTGCCTGAACACTATCTGGAGTCACATTTCCCATAGTTACCTGCAACTTATTCTTGAAGCCGGAAACCACCATGTCCTGACCAGCTAACAGTGCCTCGTAGCCATCTTTCGCTACCTGTGCTGCATCGTCCAGATCATTTTCCTGAACAATTTTCGAGTCCAGCATATCCGCCTTATTAAAAAAGTCGGTATCCGTTGGCCCTGGCAGTAATGAGGTGACGGTAATGCCTGTATCAGCCAATTCAGATCTTATGGATTCGCTAAAAGAGTGAACAAAAGCCTTTGTTCCGTGATAAACAGCCTGGTACGGGCCAGGCGCTTTGCTCGCAATAGAGGCAAGGTTAAGGATTTTTCCGGTATTTCTTTTTACCATTTCGCGCAGAAATAGTTTGGTTAAAATGACTGTTGCAGAGATATTCAACTGAATAATATTTAAATCTTTTTCCAGATCTGTCTCTGTAAACTTACCATAACTACCCTGGCCGGCATCATTTACCAATACATCAATTTGATGGCCCCAATTGGAAACTTCTTCAAAAACTTCATAAGCTCCCTTTGGCTCAAAGAGATCTTTTGCAATGGTGATGACTTCAATTCCATTTGCTGTTAAAGACTTTGCCGTTTTAGCAAGATCATCCTCACTTCTGGCAACAATAATTAGATTATGGCCATCTGCTGCGAAAAGTTTAGCCAGCTCGAATCCAATTCCGCTGGTTCCACCGGTAATCAATGCAAAGTGTTTTTTATCTTCCATAACTGTAAAATTTATAATAAACGCGGAGCGGGAGCGATGGTTAATTAATCGTTATCCTTTTCTAAATTATTCTCTGTGTCATCTGCGTCAGCATCTGTTCCCAGTTGTTGCTCAGCAAGTTCCTCCACACTCGTTTCTTCGCCGGCATAAGCACTATCAGCATCACTGCCTTTAATATCTTCGGTAGGAACAACTCCTGCTTTTTCTTCTTTCGAATCTTCTTTTTTGTTTTTTTCGTTTTCCATGATCATCGTTTTATATAGAAAACAGTTGCTAACCTGCAAAGTTTAGCTTAAATCGAATTCATCATCCTGGTGCCGCCTAAAAGTAAAAAGGCTTGTATATCAATCACGATCTACAAGCCTTTTGGAAATGCATTAATATGCGCCTAGGTATTTCCGCCCGCGTTACCGGCAAGGTCGCCACCAACATCTTCTTCATCGTCAATTTCTCCGGTTAAACCGCGCTGCACATCATTGTCATCTGCTTCATGCGTATCATTAGGACTCGTTTTTCTTAGTCCATCATCATCCTCCTGCTCTTTTTCTCTTGGATCTGTGTTCATCTTTTTCATATTTTAAGTTCACAAAGAGAACAATGTGGATTAAGGATGGGTTTTAAAAAATTGCTTCAACAGGAAGCTGAAATAAGCCTGTTTATGATTTTACTAATGTGCCAGGGACCATTCGACGGATATTTAAAACAATTTGGGCAATAATATCTTTATGTTTTCGGGGGATTGTAAAATTGAATTTATATTTTGCGAGCCTTAAATAAACAGATAAATATGGCTTCAGGTTTTTTTGCGATTTTGGATGATATTGCTGCTTTAATGGATGATGTAGCGGTTACCGCTAAAATAGCAACTAGAAAAACGGCGGGTATTTTAGGCGATGATTTAGCCGTTAATGCAGAAAAAGCCACTGGATTTCTTTCCTCGCGCGAGCTTCCCGTATTATGGTCAATTACCAAGGGTTCACTGATTAATAAAATTATTATTGTCCCCATCGCGTTGTTGCTGAACTTTTTTCTGCCAGTTGCCATCAAATTTATTTTAATATTAGGGGGATTTTACCTGGCTTATGAGGGGGTAGAAAAAATCATAGAGTTTCTTTTCCATCGCCATGATAAGGTTAAGGTTGCCGAAGAAGTGATAAAGGATGATCAGGCCGCCGAAAAGGCTAAAATTAAATCTGCGGTTACAACTGATTTTATCCTCTCTGTAGAAATCGTGATCATTGCCCTTGGAACAGTTTTAGATAAAAGCTTAACCATTCAAATCCTGACTGTTTCCGTTGTTGCCCTTTTAGCCACTGTTGGTGTTTATGGAATTGTTGCTTTAATTGTGAGGATGGACGATGCAGGTTATAAACTGGTTAAGCACTCCAATAATAAAGGGGTTTTATCTGCATTAGGAAACGGGTTAATTAAATCATTACCTGTTATTATTAAAGTGCTAAGTTTTGCGGGTACTGTAGCCCTGATATTGGTTGCAGGCGGTATTTTTGTGCATAACATCGAATTTCTACATCATCTGATGCCTAACTTAATGTCAACTATCAAAGAATTTGCCATCGGTTTGGTAGCGGGATTATTGGCTGTAGGTGTAGCAGAAGGCGTAAAAAAAATAATACCGTTATTCAGGAAACAGCAAAAAGCTTAAACCAATATCCTTTTATTTTAAGTTTGCTTTCAGAAAAACGAGCGGATTGTAAAAACGATCATTAAGTTGTATTTTGTTCATGGTTAGCCAGCTGGCACAGCCATAATCATCAAATTTCTTTCTGATTTCCAGGTGCAAATGATGGTAATCGCCACCATACTTTTTACTTTCTTCTTTCGTAAATAAGCGGGCCAATTTGCTATTTGGAGTGATGAAATCACCTGTTTTAACATAGACCTCTTTAAGATGTTTGTAGCTGGTAAACATCATCGAGCCGTTTTTTAGTTTATGCTTTACGACAACCGTTTTTTGGTTTTCGCCAAGATGTATAGAGCAAACCACGCCATTCGCCATTGCATAAACATCAATCAATTTAGTTTTTGGCATGGCCGGATTAATATCAATAGCCGTATGAATATGGCCTTTATAATAGCTGTCACGATGATCCCCAAAAATACTGATGATCCTGATACCGGCTGTTTTCTGCCGATCGGCAACATTGAAAGGCAGGAACCATTTATCCACTACCTGAGTTGGATTGAGATCATGGTAGTAAGGTTTCCATCGGTCTTTATCTGTATCGATCGTTGGAACTTCGAAAAGTAAAAATGCCAGAAATAAAAATACGCTTAGTCTCATCTTTTATAAAAAAAGACAAGGTAGAAAAATATTTTATGAATCAACTATTTTTATAGTTCGATTTTTAATGATGTCCGGTTCCTGTGTTAAATCTTTCTTTTCAGTTCGATCACTGTAATTTCCGGCCAAATGCCTATCCTTCCGGAAAAGCCCAGGAAGCCAAAACCGCGATTCACATTCAGGTAACGGTTATTCTCGGTTTTAATCCCTGCCCAGTGTTTGTAACGGTATTTCACCGGACTCCATTTAATTCCGAAAGCTTCGATACCGAACTGCATTCCGTGGGTATGACCTGCTAACGAAAGCTGAATTTTAGACGGGTGGTTTTTCACCTGTGCATCCCAGTGCGAGGGATCGTGTGAGAGTAAGATCTTAAAATCGTTTACTGAAGTGTTTTGTAGCGCCTTATTTAAGTCACCGCGTTCGCCAAAACCCACGCCCCAATTTTCAATGCCGGCCAAGATTATCTTTTCTCCATTCTTCTCCAGCACCACATGTTCATCTAAAAGAAGTTTAAAACCCAGTTCCTTATGGTAAGCTTTCAGTTGATTTAAATTGTTGATTTTTTCGGCTTCAGAAGGCCATTGAATGTAATCGCCGTAATCGTGGTTTCCGAGAACAGAAAACTGACCGAACGGCGCTTTAATCTGCGAAAAATGACTAAGGTATGGAACAATCTCCGATGCGGCATTATTAACTAAATCGCCAGTAAAAACGAATAGGTCGCTTTTCTGTTCATTAATCAAATCTATTCCCTTTTGAACCAGCCTGGGCTCGGTAAAACTCCCTGCGTGTATATCAGAAATCTGAGTGAGCGTAAAGCCATCGAAACTTTTTGGCAAATCATCGAAATATAAGGTGTGTTTAATTACCCGGTAAGCATATTTTCCTCTGGTGATGCCGAAGAGGAAAAGGACTAAAGTGAGGCAAAACATGATGAACGCAAAATCAACCCAATAGTAGTTTCTGTCTGCAATTTGATAACCCTGTGGCTGGAAGTTAGTCGTAACAGACATCACCACGCGGTAAAGATCCCCAATCAATAGAAAAAATGCGAAAACCATTTCCGAAACCAGCACAATCAGAAATGCATGGCTCACTATAGTGAAAAATTTATTTATACCTCTTCGCATTTGAGTGATTGCATAGACCATAGAAACGCCGAGACTGATGATTAAGACCCAAAAAGCAGGCGCCAGCCATTCCTGGTGATTAATGACACCAAAGCCTGAAAGGACATATGCGCTAAGTGCAAAGAAGATAAATGAAATGACTAAAAGGGGTAAAAAACTGGTTCTCTTTTTCATGCTGAAATTAACAAACGTTGGTAAAGTTAGGTTTTAAAACCTCTTTAACCTGTTTGTGTTCGGCAGGTGATGTATTTTTACGCAGGTCTGATTAACAGCAGCACGCTTTCCGCCAGCATTCAGTTAAATTAACAGCTACGGGTTTCCAGGTATGCAAAACGTGCTATCCGAAGCTTTTGTAAACTTTGCGAGTTTCATAATTATACTTAATTTATTAGCTTTGTAAGATATATGCTATCCAAAAAAACTAAATACGCCATAAAAGCACTTGTTGCACTTGGCAAAAATGTAGAAAGACCACCTATGCAAATCTCAAAGATTGCGGAGGAGGAGCATATCCCGAAAAAATTCCTGGAGCAAATTCTGCTGGATTTACGTAATGCCGGTTTCTTGTACAGCAAGAAAGGGGCAGGAGGTGGCTACAGCCTGAACAAAAGACCTGAAGAAATTTTCCTGGTACAGGTGATGAGGGTTACCGATGGCCCAATTGCCATGGTACCTTGTGCAAGTCTGAATTTTTATCATAAATGTGATGAATGTGAGGATGAAAAAACATGTGGAATCAGAAGTGCCTTTATTGATGTAAGGGATGCCACGCTTAAAGTTTTAAGTGAAACAAGCATTGCTGATGTAATTGGCCGCGAAGGCACACTGAAACTTGGTATCGAAACGTTATAACAGCTAAGATCTCCTCATGCTGTAAGCTTGATTGCGTTGCTTCACTCATATTTAAAATTTTAAATCCTCATCTAGTGCAGCCGTTTATTACTGTGGCTTCAAATTCCGCTCCATTACCAGGATTTTAAATCTAAACTAATCTATTAGCGGCTAGCGCTTACATTTTCTTCTATGTCCTATATGGTAAAACCATTTAAATGATAAATAACATATTGCTGGATTATTACCATTTAAGACATATGAGCGCATATCAGCTCAAAAGCTCTAGTTAAAGTCATTGAAATTTAACTGGCATTAATTTTATAGAAAGAAATGTTTTTAGCTCCAGCCCTATATTTTCTTCTATGTCCTATATGGTAAAACCATTTAAAAGATAAATAGCTTGGTGCTTGAATATATTACCATTTAAGACATATGAGGGCATATCAGTTCAAAAGCTCTAGTTAAAGTCATTGAATTTAACTGGCATTGATTTTAAAGTAAGAAATGTTTTTAGCTCCAACCCTATATTTTCTTCCATGTCTCAGATGGTGAACCAATTTAAATGATAAGTAAGATGTTGCTGGATTATTACCATATAAGACATATGAGGGCATATCAGCTCACAAGTTCTAGTTAAAGTCATTGAAATTCAACAGGCATTGATTTTATATCTGGAAATGGTTTTCTAGCTTTTTGCGTTTATATTTTCTTCCATGTCTCATATGGTGAAGCCAATTTAAGTGATAAATAACATTTTGCTGGATTATTACCATATAAGACCTATGAGGAGCATATCAGCTCAAAAGGCCTAGTTAAAGTCATTGAAATTCAACAGGCATTGATTTTATATCTGGAAATGGTTTTCTAGCTTTTTGCCCTTATATTTTCTTTTATGTCTCATATGGTGAAGCCAATTTGAATGATGAAAATAGTTTGGTGTTGATTATTACCATATAAGGCATGAGGGCATATCAGCTCAAAGGTCCTAGTTAGACTTATTAATATTAATTGGCATTGATTTTATATCAGGAGATGGTTTTTTAGCATCTCGCGCTTATATTTTCTTCTTTGTTTTAGATGGTAAACCAATTTAAAATGATAAAATATGTTGCTGATTTATTGCCATATAGAGCATATGAGGGCATATCAGCTCAAAGGTCCTAGTTAGGGTTATTAATATTAAATTGGCATTGATTTTATATCAGGAGATGGTTTTTTAGCTTCTTGCGCTTATATTTTCTTCTATGTCTCATATGGTGAAGCCAATTTGAATGATGAAAATAGTTTGGTGTTGATTATTACCATATAAGACATATGAGGGCATATCAGCTCAAAAGGCCTAGTTAAAGTCATTGAAATTCAACTGGCATTGATTTTATAGTAAAAAATGTCTTTAGCTCCAGCCCTATATTTTCTTCTATGTCCTATATGGTAAACCATTTAATGATAAATAGCTTATTGCTTGAATATATTACCATTTAAGATATATGAGGTCATATCAGCTCAAAATGATCAACAAGAAAGGCTGCTAATTTTTTATCACGCTTACTTCAAACGAATATAACTTATCTGTTTGGCGCTGAACGCTTTGTTAATCCAGCCATATATCTTCAAATTTTTTTGAGAAAAATTACTACTATTCCTATATACTTTATATATTTGAAAAATGAACTTCAAATCTATAGTTAAAAATACCGGAGCCAAATCGATGTGCTATTGTTGTAAAACAAAGTAAAAGAGGGTATTTGAATAATTTATAGGTATAAAATATTGGATGCTTCTCAGTAAAAAGAGAAGCATTTTTTGAATAAAGCTAACAACACATATGCAAAGTTTCAGAACAGAACTCGAAAACAATATTGTCGAGCAGGACATCATTGATCTAGAGAATAAGATTAAAGCTTTTCGCGATGGAACCATTCACGATGAGAAATTCAGGAGCTTACGTTTAGCCCGCGGGGTTTACGGACAGCGGCAACCTGGTGTACAAATGATTCGCATTAAGCTGCCTTTCGGTAAGGTGACTTTTAAACAGTTGCTCCGGATTGCAGATATTGCTGATGAGTATGGCAGTGGAAATTTGCACTTAACTACCCGTCAGGATATTCAGTTGCATTATGTGAGTTTAGACCGTACGCCTGAACTTTGGGCGAAATTAGAACAGGATGATATTACCCTTCGCGAAGCCTGTGGAAATACGGTTCGCAACGTTACCGCTTCGCCAAATTCTGGCATTGATAAAGACGAACCTTTCGATGTATCGCCTTATGCCCATGCGGTATTTAAATACTTTCTGCGGAATCCCATCTGCCAGGAAATGGGAAGAAAAATTAAAATCTCTTTCTCTTCCAGCGATAAAGATACAGCTTTCAGTTACATTCATGATTTAGGATTTATTCCGAAAATTAATGAAAATGGAGAGCGGGGGTTCAAAGTTTTATTTGCAGGTGGCCTGGGGGCACAACCTTTCTTAGCCAGCCCGATTGAAGAGTTTTTGCCTGAAGATCAACTGATTCCATTTACTGAATCTGTATTGCGGGTATTTGATCGCTACGGCGAACGTACCAATAGAAATAAAGCACGTTTAAAATATTTAGTACAAAAATTAGGTTTAGAAGAGGTTCTGCGTCTGGTTGCTGAAGAGCGGATTGCCAATAAAGTAAAAACTTTTACCATTGACAGAGCTGCTATAGCTCAACCTGAAATTCCTCAGGAGCAACATTACAATGAAGTAGAAATCTTAAACGAAGCACATTATAAACATTGGTCGGCAACGAATGTAGTGCCACAAAAGCAAGCTGGGTTTTACGCAGTTTATGTAAAGGTGCAGGTTGGCGATATTAAAACAGATAAAGCGCGGGCCTTTGTTGAGGCGATTAAACCTTATGTGGCAGACGAAATCAGGATTACCCAAAATCAGGGCTTACTGTTAAAATTTGTTCGCGAAGCGGCATTGCCATCTTTATATGTGGCTTTAAATAAAATTGGTTTCACTACCGCTGGCTTCGATAGCCTGGCCGATATTACCACCTGCCCGGGTACGGATACCTGTAATTTGGGGATATCCAACTCAATGACCTTAGCAGAGGTGTTGGAAGAAGTGATTTATACAGATTTCCCTGAATTTATATACGAAAAGAATATTAAAATCAAAATTAGTGGCTGCATGAACTCTTGCGGTCAGCATGGCCTGGCAGAAATTGGCTTCCACGGAAGTTCTGTAAAGGCCGAAGGCAAGGTTGTACCAGCGGTTCAGGTGATGCTGGGGGGCGGAACGGTTGGCAATGGTGTTGGCAGGGTTGCAGAACGCGTAATCAAAGTGCCATCTAAACGAGCAACAAGTGTATTGCACTTCATTTTGAATGATTTTAAAGCCAATAACGAAGCGCAAGAAAATTTCCATCAATACTATGACCGCAAAGGGAAAGATCATTTTTATCAGTTATTAAAGCCATTAGCAGATCTAACAAATCTCCAGCAAGAAGAGTTTGTAGATTGGGGACATGTAGAGCAGTTTGTAACCGCAATTGGTGTAGGAGAGTGCGCAGGCGTTGTAATTGACTTAGTGGCTACCCTATTGTTAGAGGCTGATGAAAAATTTGGCTGGGCCAAACAAAATTTGGAAAAAGGCGCTTATGCAGATTCAATTTACCACATCTACAGTACGTTTGTAAGCGCAGCAAAATCTTTGCTTTTAGACAAGGGAGTGAATAGCAGCACGCAGGTTGGCGTAATCAGAGAATTTGATAATCACTATGTGGAAACAGGTGAGTTTAACTTATCTACTAACTTTTCAGATTTAGTTTTACAGATCAATAAAAATGAGCCATCGGCAGCATTCGCTAATGCTTATTTTAACCAGGCAGAAGAATTTTTAAATCAGATTAAAGAGAAAAGAGCAGTGTTAGTGAAGTGAAAGAATAATAGAATGAGTGAATGTGCAGATCAAAATCGCTGGTATAACATTCTCTAATTCAATACTAAATCATTCATTCATTCAAAACTCACTTATTCATAAAATTAAAATTATGGTTAATCAGAATATAGAATCAAGAATTACGCTTTTGGGCGCAGGTCCGGGAGACCCGGATTTGTTGACTTTAAAAGGCGTTAAGGCATTACAGGCTGCGGATGTGGTATTGTACGATGCGTTAACTAACGAGGCTTTATTATCGCATGCACCAGCAGCTGCCATAAAGGTTTATGTTGGTAAACGTTCAGGAGAACATTCCTATCCTCAGGAAACTATTAATAAATTAATGATCGATTATGCCTTAAACTATGGCCATGTGGTTCGTTTAAAGGGGGGTGATCCGTTTGTTTTTGGCAGAGGTTATGAGGAGCTGGATTATGCCGCGTCATACAGTATCCCTGTTGATGTAATTCCTGGGATTTCCAGTTCAATTGGCGTTCCAGGTCTGCAGCAGATCCCGGTCACGCACCGCGGAATGAGTGAAAGTTTTTGGGTTATTACTGGCACAACCACTTCAGGAGCGGTTTCTAACGATATTTATCAGGCAGCAGAATCAAATGCAACGGTTTTAGTGTTGATGGGCCTAAAAAAATTAACTAAGATTGTAGAGATCTTTAAAGCGGCAGGGAAAAGCAACTTACCAGCTGCAGTGGTTCAAAACGGTTCTTCAGCAGAAGAAAAATTAGTTATTGGAGTAGTAGAAACGATTGAAAGTTTGGTTCAACAGGAACATGTAAAGGCACCTGCGCTCTTAATTTTTGGCGAAGTGGTTTCCTTACATCCATCATTTAAAAAGCTCGTAAAACAATATGCAAGTATTGCCTAACCAACCTGATAATGAAGCATCTTTCTCTGAAGAGGAGAAAGGAAACCAGCTTTTTCCAGTTTTTGTAAAGCTGAACAAGCTGCGTACATTATTAATTGGTGCCGGGAATATTGGCCTCGAGAAGTTAACCGCAATTGTTAACAATAGCCACTACGCCAGGATTACGATCGTAGCGGAAATGGTTTCGCCGGAAGTAACCGCATTGGTTGCAAATTATCCAAACATCAAGGTAAAACAGAAAAGTTTTGATGTTTCGGACTTGGAAAACATTGATATCGTTTTTGCGGCAACCAATAATTACATCCTGAATGAAGAAATCAGGGTAGTGACGCATGAAAAAGGGTTGCTTATCAACGTAGCAGATAAGCCGGAATTATGTGATTTTTACCTCGGCTCTATTGTACAAAAAGGGGATTTAAAAATAGCCATTTCTACCAATGGAAAATCGCCAACCATTGCAAAGCGGTTAAAACAAATCTTAAATGAGGGTTTGCCGGCAGAGCTGGATGAAACGCTGCAGAATATGAGCGCATTGCGCCAAACGCTTACCGGCGATTTTTCGGCGAAAGTTAAAAAACTGAATAAGGTTACCAAAAGTTTAATTTATCCTAAAAAGAGTTTTGCCGAAAGAAACATCAAATGGTTAATCTGGCTGGCTTCCATTTTGCTTATTGGCGCCATCGGCATCTCGTTATGGAACACGGAACCAGAATTCCAATCGTTTTTAATAAACATTGATCCGTTGTTTTACTGGTTTCTGGGCGCAGGTTTTTTGTTTGCTTTGGTAGATGGCGCGATTGGAATGTCTTATGGCGTAACCACGGCTTCCTTTTCACTGGCCATGGGTTTGCCGCCAGCATCGGCCAGTATGGCCATCCATATTTCGGAAGTAATGAGTAATGGTATTGCCGGTTGGATGCATTATCGAATGGGAAATGTGAACTGGAAGTTATTTAGAATATTAATTATTCCGGCAATTATCGGGGCCGTTTTAGGTGCTTATATTCTATCGTCATTAGAACATTATAGTTCTTACGTAAAACCGGTTGTCGCGGTTTATACTTTATTTTTAGGTGGAATCATTTTAATGAAAGCCTTCAACATCAAGCGAAAAAGAGCTGACGAGAAGATCAAGAAAATTGGTTTCCTTGGTTTTGTAGGTGGTTTTATTGATGCGGCATTTGGTGGAGGATGGGGATCTATCGTCCTTTCAAGCCTAATTGCCGGCGGCCGTCACCCTTTATTCTCTCTCGGAACGGTAAAAATCAGTAGGTTTTTTATCGCTACCTTAAGTTCGTTAACATTTTTCACCATGTTAGGTGGCAAACATTGGGAAGCTGTTTTAGGCTTAATTATCGGCAGTGCAGTAGCCTCGCCAATTGCAGCGAAAGTATCAAACAAAATATCAGCAAAAACAATCATGGTTGCGGTTGGAATCATTGTAATGATTGTAAGCCTGCGAAGTGTAATTGTGTTTATCTTAAAATTAATTTAGTGATGGGGAATTTAGCGGAGCTTAAAGAAGAATTAGCAAATTTCAATACGATAGAAAAGTTAAAATTCCTGGCAGATCAGTATCCGGGGAAGGTAATTTTTTCCACCAGTTTTGGATGGGAAGATCAGGCGATTACCCATTTAATTTTTTCAAATAATATTCCGATTAAAGTATTTACGCTGGAAACAGGTCGGCTATTTCCAGAAACCTATTACGTTTGGAACAGGACTTTAGAGGTATACAATAAACCTATTTATGCCTACTATCCAAAAAATGAGTTATTGCAGGATATGGTGAATACAAAAGGCCCGAATAGTTTCTACGAATCAGTAGAAAATAGAAAAGAGTGCTGTTATATCCGCAAAATTGAACCCTTGAAAAGGGCATTACAAGGGAACGAAATCTGGGTAACAGGAATCAGGGCCGAACAAAGCCCGAACCGCGAAGACATGCATGATTTAGAATGGGATGAAGGGAACCAACTGGTGAAGTTTCACCCCATATTCGACTGGACTTTAGATGAAGTAAAAACTTATATTAAAGAGAATAACATTGTCTACAACACGCTGCATGATAAGGGTTTTCCAAGTATCGGCTGCGCCCCTTGCACCAGAGCTGTTCAGCCTGGAGAGGATTTCAGGGCAGGAAGATGGTGGTGGGAAGACCAAAGTAAAAAGGAATGTGGTTTGCATGCGACGGAGGGAGTGAAGGGATAGGCTGAAAGCTTAAAGCGAAAAGCTGAAAGACTAAAGCAAAAAGCCAAATGCGAACGCCCCCTCGACTGGTCGTCATTGCGAGGCCGGAAAAGAGCGAGTCGAAGTAATCTGGTTAGAAGAGGGCTTAAAGCTGAAAGGCTAAAGCTTAGAGCGAAAGGCGGATTCCCCGGTTCATCGTCATTGCGAGGCCGGAAAAGTGGGAGCCGAAGCAATCTGTCAGGCGGGTATGACACGAATGAAGGAAATAACAACAACAAATATAAATCGTTGAATACTGGATATACCACTATCAACAATCAAACATTACAACATTTTAAATGAGCACATATAATTTTGATTATTTAGATGAACTAGAGGCCGAGGCCATTCACATTTTACGTGAGGTTGCCGGACAATTTGAAAAGCCAGCCCTGTTATTTTCAGGTGGAAAAGATTCAATAACCCTTGTTCGTTTAGCAGAAAAAGCTTTTCGTCCGGGGAAATTTCCTTTCCCTTTGGTTCACATCGATACCGGTCATAACTTCGAAGAAACCATTACTTACCGTGATCAGATGATCGAGAGGATAGGTGAACGATTAATCATCGGTTCTGTTCAGGATTCTATTGATCAGGGAAAAGTGATTGAACAAACCGGTAAAAATGCCAGTAGAAATGCGCTGCAAACCGTTACGTTGTTGGATACCATCGCCAAACATCAGTTTGATGCCTGTATTGGCGGTGCCCGCAGAGATGAAGAAAAAGCCCGTGCTAAAGAACGCATCTTTTCTGTTCGCGATGAATTTGGACAATGGGATCCCAAACGCCAGCGCCCTGAACTCTGGAATATCTACAATGGCAAAATCCACAAAGGAGAAAATGTTCGGGTTTTCCCGATCAGTAACTGGACGGAGCTCGACGTGTGGAATTATATCCGCAGGGAAAAAATCGAATTACCAAGTATCTATTTCTCCCATGAACGCGAAGTGATCACCAGAAACGGTCAGTTAATGGCAGCTTCTCCTTTTCTTAATATGGATGGCGAAGATGTCGTTTTTCGTAAGCAAGTTCGTTTCCGTACGGTAGGAGATATGTCTTGTACAGCCGCAGTAGAATCAGATGCCACTTTAATCGACGATATTATCTCGGAAATCAGCGAATCAAAAATTTCAGAACGCGGTGCACGCCTTGATGATAAAGTTTCTGAAGCGGCAATGGAGGACCGGAAAAAGGGCGGGTATTTTTAAGGGAGATTTCAGGTAGCGAGTATCAAGTATCAAAACTGGGTGCAAGCTAAGCGTTTGAGGGAACTTTTTATAAGAGCTAAGTATAGAAGTTATAGGCTAAAATTTGTCCTGATACTTTTATTTAATACTAAATTAAACGTGCTTTTAGCGAAACTCTTTATTAAATCTAAGTGCTGGTATCGAGGTTACAGACTGCAATTTGTCTTGATACTTTTATCTTAATATTAAACACAACATGAACATATTAAAATTTTTTACAGCAGGCAGCGTAGATGATGGTAAGAGTACCTTAATCGGCCGTTTGTTATACGATACAGATTCCATTTTAGCCGATCAACTGGAAGCCTTGCAAAGTTCTAACCGGAAAAACGATGATGGAACAATTGACTTAGCCATTTTAACCGATGGCTTGAGGGCAGAGCGCGAGCAAGGCATTACCATCGATGTGGCTTATAAATATTTCCAGACGGAGAAGCGTAAGTTTATCATAGCGGATACGCCGGGTCATATTCAGTATACCAGAAACATGGTTACCGGAGCGTCTACCGCTAATTTAGCTATTATTTTAATTGATGCCCGGAATGGAGTAGTGGAGCAAACCACTCGTCATTCTTACCTGGTTTCTCTGTTAGGAATTAAGCATATTGTGGTTTGTATTAACAAAATGGACATGGTAGGTTACAGCGGAGAGGTTTATCATTCCATTATCGATAAATACAAAATTTTAGCGAAACAGTTAAAGTTACAGGACGTGACTTACATCCCGGTGAGCGCATTAAAGGGTGATAATATCGTTCAGCATTCAGCGCGTATGGATTGGTACGAGGGTGAGAGTTTATTGCATTTTCTGGAAAAAGTGGATACCGATAATCTGGATAAATCCCAGCTGGCACGGATGCCTGTTCAGTGGGTAATCCGCCCACAAACAGCTGAGTTGCATGATTATCGTGGTTACGCCGGAAGGGTATTAAGCGGGACTTTTAACCTGAATGACAAGGTTACGGTATTGCCTTCGGGTGCAAGCTCGACCATAGAAAAAATCGAATTTTTCGATCAGACACCGGATGTGGCACATGCAGGCCAATCGGTTGTTATTCATTTAAAAGATGATGTGGATATCAGTCGCGGAGATACCATTGTAAATGCATCGGCTTTGCCACAAGAGTCCAAATTAATCGAAGCCGATCTCTGCTGGATGGATGGCCGTGCGCTTGATACGTCGATCATGTATTTAATTCAACACAACAGCAAGACTACCAAATGTAAAATAAGTGAGATTTTGCACAAAGTTGATATCAATACGCTTGAAAAACATGCTGCAGATGAATTCAAACTGAATGATATTGGAAGAGTGATTTTGAAAACGGCTGATGTATTAGCTTTTGATTTATATGATGACAATAGGGCGAACGGTTCTGCCATTCTAATTGATAGCCGTACGAACTTAACAGTGGGTGCTTTAATGTTCAGAGCTGCTGTTGAGTAAGGGAGAAATTCAAAACCAAATATAATATGAAACCTCTGAGTCTTTAATTTAAAGGAGAAACATTTTCTGCGGGGCACCATCTGGTTGCCCCGTTTTTATTTAAGAAGCTGCCTTTTGTTGCACGTTTAATATGGAAATGGGAGAAACTTATCATCTGATTAGTATATTTAATTAAGAACCTTTAATTTTAAGAATATGAAAAGAAATCTGCTATATATTGCCATTACTGCTGTTCCATTCCTGTTTGCCTGTAACCAGTCTGAAAAAAAAGCTGATGCTAAAAAAGATTCTGTGATTAATCAGACTTGTTATGCCTCTTCTTTTGAAAAAGATAGTGCCGCCATGATCTTAAATACCATGGCATCTGGCAAGGTTACAGGCTCTTTATTGATTAAGTACGGGTCAAAGCCAAAGAACAGCGGAGAGATTGATGGAAAATTCCATGGCGATACTTTATTGGTCGTTTACCGTTTCAATACGGGTAATGATACGACCAGGGCTTTCACTAATCCTTTGGCCTTTTTGAAAAAAGATGGTAAACTAATCATGGGCGTCGCTCAAATTGAAACCACACTGGGTAGATCATACTTTGTGAAAGGGAAGCCAATCAATTATGAAGCAGGGAAATTTACTTTCCAGGAAGTGCCGTGTAAGTAAGAGGGATTTGAGGTAAGCTGAAAGGTAAAAGCTAAAAGACTGAAGCTGAAAGACTAAAGCTAAAAGACTAACGCTGAAAGCTAGTTGCACCATGCTTTAGTCACGGGGACAGTCAACGGACAACGAAAAACAAACAACGTTTCCGCCTGAAACCATCTCTAGCATTGCACTTTCATTTTTCGTAAAAGAAATTATTTTAAAATAAATTACTACAAATCCTATAGACTTTATATATTTGTTTAATTAATAAGATTAGAAACGAGCTAATATTTTCTGACATGATTTTAAATAAAGTAGAAAAAGCGAACATTGAACCAAGAATTACACTAATAGGTGCTGGTCCCGGCGATCCGGATTTATTTAGTTTAAAGGGTGTTAAGGCATTGAAAACAGCAGATGTTGTACTCTATGATGCGAATGTGAACGAAGCTTTATTGTGTTATGCGCCGGAAGGTATTCCTAAGGTATATGTAGGTAAACGTACCGATGATGAAGATTTTTCGCAGGATGCAGTGAATAAACTGATTATTGATTATGCGTTAAATTACGGTCATGTGGTTCGGTTAAAAAGCGGAGATCCATTTTTCTTTGCAAAAGGCTATGAAGAGATAGACGCTGCAGAATCCTATAGTATTCCAACAGAAATTATCCCGGGGATTTCAAGTGCTACTGGTGCCCCCAGCTTGCAAAAAATTCCAATGATTTATAAAGATTTAAGTGAAAGCTTCTGGGCGGTAACCGGAACCAATTCGAAGGGAGAAATTTCTGAAGATCTTTATATCGCTGCTAAAACTAAAGCAACGATCGTGGTATTAAATGGCATTGAAAAAGTAAAAGAAATTGCAGCCATTTTTCAAGGAGAGAACAAGGGATTGTTGCCCGTAGCAGTGATCCAGAACGGTTCATCAAAAGATGAAAAGATTGCGGTTGGCATTGTAGATACCATTGCGGAAGTAGTAGAAGATAAACGGATCGAGGCGCCTGCGCTCTTAGTTTTTGGAGATGTAGTTTCCTTACATCCGCAGTTTCAACCCATCAGAGATTTCTATGAAATTATTGCTGAAGAATATTAACACCTAACTTAAACCATATTATTTGTTTTGTTGTAAAACCGCAGGTGAGAGCCTTGCGGTTTTCTTACTGATAGTGAAGTTCGATTATAATGGCATTCCAAATTTATGATGTACCTATTCTGACGATGTAGTCAACATTTACCAGTGATAATAATGAAATGTTCAGTTCGTGAGCCGCCAGTTTAGGCTGAACTGATTCATAGCATGACTGTCACAAATTAAAAAAGCCAGTCTGAATGAATCAAACTGGCTATATAAATAATAATTGATGATCTTAAATCACGCTTCCGCTTGGTAGCACAGCACCTTTTTTAACTACAACAATTCCGTCTTTAACGGCGTAAAGCTCATGATCACCATCTTCTAAATGTGGACCACCATTAATTTTTACATCATTACCAATCCGGCAATTCTTATCGATGATAGCGTTGTTGATATAACACCTGTCGCCAATACCAATTAAAGCATTTCCTTTATCAGTTTCAGATTGAATTTCTTCAAGGGTTTGGTACCTGTCGCTCCCCATCACATAAGCGTTGGTGACTACGGTGTCTTTACCAATACGCGCCCTAATTCCCAATACTGCATGTTCAATCCTACTTGCCTGCACAATACAACCTTCGGCAATAATGGCTTTTTCTAAAGTGGTACCAGAAATTTTTGAAGGTGGTAACATCCTTGCCCTGGTGAAGATCGTATGGTTACTATCAAACATGTTGAACTTCGGAATTTCATCAGTTAAGCCTAAGTTGGCTTCAAAGAATGACGAAATATTACCTATATCTGTCCAGTAACCTTCATACTGATAACTTAAAACCCTGCTTTCATTGATTGCTCTTGGCAAAATTTCTTTACCAAAATCTTTCTCGTCTTCATTATCATTCAGGATATTAATTAGGTATTCGCGGTTGAACACATAAATACCCATAGAAGCTAAGAAATTACGACCTTCGGACTGCATTTCTGCACCTGTATCAGATACCCATGCCTCTAAACCCACTTTAGGTTTTTCGGTGAATGAAGTAATCATATTATCCTCATCAGCCTTCAAAATACCAAAATCAGTTGCATCTTTCGCTGTTACCGGAATCGTAGCAATGGTGATCTCCGCTTTCGCTTCAATATGTTTTTCAATCATATCTTTAAAATCCATCTGGTACAATTGATCACCAGAAAGAATTAAAATATAATCGAATTCGTGAGAAACGATGTGGTGCATACACTGACGTACCGCATCTGCTGTTCCTTGGAACCAGCCAGCATTTTGAACGGTTTGTTCAGCCGCAAGAATATCAACGAAAGCCGTGCTAAAATGGCTAAAGTGATAAGTGTTTTTGATGTGTTTATTTAAAGATGCCGAATTAAACTGCGTCAGTACAAACATGCGGTGAATACCCGAATTCAGGCAATTGGAAATCGGAATATCAACAAGCCTATATTTACCAGCAATTGGAACTGCAGGTTTAGAACGTGTTTGTGTGAGTGGCGATAGTCTAGAGCCCTGGCCACCGCCAAGGATAACGCCTAAAACTTTGTCAGTCATGTTTAAGCTTATTTTAATATTTGGTATAATTCTATATAATTTTTCGCCGCCTGATCCCAGGAATGATCGATTTTCATCATTATCTTCCGAACAGCTTTAAATGCTTTTTTATCTTTATATAATGCTACAGCACGACTAATGGCATGGGTTACATCCCAAACGCTGGTTTGATCGTGACAAATTCCAAAACCACCGTCGCCAATATCAATTACTGTATCTCTTAAACCACCCACTCTGCGTACAATAGGAACCGTTCCATAGCGTAAAGCATAAAGTTGATTTAAACCACAAGGCTCAACCCTTGATGGCATTAAAAGGAAATCTGCACCTGCATATATTTCATGCGAAACCTGTTCGTTGTAACCAATGTAGGCGTTGTATTTTCCACTATAGTAATCTTTTATCTGATTTAGTCTTCCTTCAACCCAGGTGTCTCCGGAACCTAAAATCAAAATATTAATGTCATCTCCGTGTTGCTGAAGTGCCGTATAAAAAATATCTGGCAGCAAATCCGCACCTTTTTCATCAACCAATCTTCCTATAAAAGTGAAGAGTGGTTTGGAAGAATCTAATTGAAAAACATCGCAAAGGGCTTTTTTGTTTGCTGTTTTTCCACTTTCTACTGATTTTAGGTCGTAATTTTTTCTCAGCATAGGATCCGTTTCCGGGTTCCAGACTTCTGTATCTATTCCATTTAAAATCCCTACAGATTTCCAGCGTTCTTCCCTTAACAGGCTTTCCAGTCCGCGGGCATTAGACATCATTTCTTCCATGTAACTAGGCGAAACCGTAGTTACCCGCCAGGCACATTTAATTGCAGAAGCTAAAGGATTAATGGCATCTTCCCAGCCCAATAAGCCGCCTTTCCATAAATCGAAAGCGGGCAGGTAGTAAAGTTTATTCCAACCGAACTGACCTTGATATTGTGCGTTGTGTATGGTTAAAACCGTTGGCACTTTGCTGATGGCCTGATACTTTAAACAATTCGACACCATAAACGGAACCAATCCGGTATGGTGATCGTGGCAGTGAATAATATCCGGGCGATGCTCCCATTGAGCAATCCAGTCTAAGGTGGCAATTTGGAAGGCTACAAAACGTTCGGTATCATCATCATATCCGTAAACATTCGGCCTGTCTGTTAAGCCCTGAATATGAATGAGGTATAAATCGAAACCTAGCTTATTAGTTTTCTCTTTTAAAACGCGGTATTGAAAGTGGTTATTTCCATAGTTAGACCAGGCATCATAAGCTACCTCAAACTCGCTTTCGCGGATAAATTTAGTATCGTAGGCCGGAACAACCACTTTGGCAATGTGGCCGGTTTTATTCTGGTATTTTGGTAAGGCCCCAACTACATCAGCTAATCCGCCAACTTTTGCAGCAGGGTAACATTCGGCGCTTATATGTATAATTTCCATCAAATATTTGGTGTAGATAACTGTGTTAAGTTAGTAATTGTTTTCCGATTTGAGCATATTCGGAAATTTATTTTCGGTTGAAATGGTACCCGTTCAGCTATATTTTAATTTACCTGTTGCAATACAGAATGTTGCATAAATAATGGCATCAAATGGCCGTTTTGTAACTATCATAGTTATAATATTCTGCTATAAGTTTTTCTGGTAAATCCTAGCCATAATCTTTACTATATGGAGCGTGAATATATCAATGGCGGCAAGCAAGATTTAATCGTTTCAGCTAAGGTTTTTCACATTAATGACAACATTTTCGGGATAAGCTTGTTTGTTGATAAACACATAAAAATAGCTTATGGCTGAACAGCATCTTTATCAAACTGGAATAATAGGAAACTGTGCTTTTATGGCACATGTAAGTAAAAATACTGATATCTCTTGGCTTTGCTGGCCTCGTTTTGATAGCCCTTTTGTATTTGGGAGTTTATTGGATAAAAACAAAGGCGGAGAATTTTCAATCCTCCCACAAGGAGAATACAGTTCAACGCAATATTATATTGAAAATACCAATGTTTTAAGGACAGAAATCACTGCTGAAGACGGAAAATACCGAATCACGGATTTTGCGCCGCGCTTTCGGCTGCACGAGCGTTATTTCAAACCGCTGATGTTCATCAGGAAAATTGAACCTTTAGAAGGAAATCCACGGATAACAATTAAATGTCAGCCGGTTTGTGATTATGGCAAAGGCAAGATGAGGGCAAGCCGTGGGAGTAACCACATTGATTATTTAGGTTGCGATGAAAATATCCGGCTGAGTACCAACGTATCCTTAACCTATATTATTGACGAGAAAGCTTTTGTACTTAATGAGGCTAAATATCTGGTGATGACTTATGGTCAAAATCTGGAGGCCCCAATTGTAAGTACTGCTGAAAATTTTTTAAGGGAAACTATTGGGTATTGGAGATTATGGATTAAACATTCCTCCATTGCGGGTTTCTATCAGCCATTTGTGATCCGCTCTGCGTTGGTTTTAAAAATTCACCAGTATGAAGATACGGGGGCAATTATTGCGGCCAGTACTACGAGTTTGCCAGAATCTCCGGGAAGTACGCGGAACTGGGATTACCGTTATTGCTGGTTAAGAGATTCGCATTATGTACTTACTTCACTAAACCACATCGGTCATTTTGAGGAAATGGAGAAATACTTCAATTACCTATCTGATATTTCTCATAACGAAGATGAGCGCTATCAACCTTTATATGGTATTGCCGGCGAAAGAGAAATTACTGAAAGCACGCTGGATCATTTAGAAGGTTACCGGGGCGAGAAGCCGATTAGAATCGGGAACCAAGCCTATGAACATATCCAAAATGATATTTATGGACAGGTTTTAACTTCGATGTTACCGCTTTATACGGACCATCGTTTTGTGTTTTCTGAGCGGAGTGATTCGGTTAAATGGATTGAAAGTGTATTGTCTAAAATTGAAAGAACCATCGATGAAAAGGATGCAGGGATCTGGGAATTTAGAAATATTGCCAACGTGCATTGCTATAGCAACCTGTTTCAATGGGCGGGTGCGCAGGCGGCATTAAAGATGGCCAAAACAATTGGCAGCGAAGATTTTGAAAGGCGTGCACAGATTTTAATTGATAAGGCTGCAGCGCACATTGAGGCTTGCTACGATCCGGAGCGAAAAGTTTACACTAATGCTGTTGGTAGTCCGCATTTAGATGCAAGTACTTTGCAACTCATTATGATGAACTACCTTGATCCGGCTTCTGACCGGGCAAAGGATCACTTAATCGCATTAGAGAAAGAGCTTAAAACAGAAGACGGATTGTTCTATCGTTATTTGCATGCAGATGACTTTGGAAAGCCAAAAACAACTTTCCTTATTTGTGCTTTCTGGTATGTAGAAGCTCTGGCTTGTGTAGGTAGAACGGATGAGGCCATTAAAGAGTTCGAGAATATTATTAAATATTGCAATCATTTGTTGCTGTTTAGCGAAGATGTGGATGCCAAAACTGGTAGCCAGTGGGGGAATTTCCCTCAGGCTTATAGTCATGTTGGATTAATGAATGCGGCGTATCGTATTGCGATTAAATTAGATAGACCCATATTTTTGTAAAGGCGGGTATAATTTTCCCGCAGATTTAGGAGACTTCGCTGATTTGTTTCTGCGATAATCATCTTAAATCTGCGTGATTTTTTTTGCAATTGTCACATTGAGTCTGTTGAAATGATATGATGATAATTTTAATACATTATTTCTATCGGTCGTGTGTCCCACCGACCGAAATCGTAATTTTCTCAATGCCTCATGTTTCGGTTGGTGAAGACACCAACCGATAGTGTGATTTATTAGGTTGGTAAAGAAACCAGCCTGATACCGAAATGATAAGTTTCTCAATGCCTAATGTTTCGGTTGGTGAAGACACCAACCGATAGTATAATTTATTAGGTTGGTAAATAGACAGCCTGATAGAATAATCTATTAGTGTTATCATGTCAAGCTTGCGGAAGCACAGTTAGTAACATCATTTCTATCGGTCGTGTGCTCCACCGACCGAAATCGTGATTTTCTCACTACTTAATGTTTCGGTCGGTGAAGACACCAAACCGATAGTGTGATTTATTACTTTGATAAAGAGACCAGCCTGCCAGGATAATCTATAAGTGTTATCATGTCAAGCTTGGGAAGCACAGTTAGTAACATCATTTCTATCGGTCGTGTGCCCCACCGACCGAAATCGTGGTTTTCTCACTGCCTAATGTTTCGGTTGGTGAAGACACCCGATAGTGTGATTTATTAGGTTGATAAAGAGACCAGCCTGACAGGATAATCTATTGGTGTTATAATGTCAAGCTTGCGGAAACGCAGTTATTAACATCATTTCTATCGGTCGTGTGTCCCACCGACTGAAATGATGATTTTCTCAATGCCTAATGTTTCGGTTGGTGAAGACACCAAACCGATAGTGTGATTTATTAGGTTGGTAAAGAGACCAGCCTGACAGGATAATCTATTGGGGTTATCATGTCAAGCTTGCGGAAGCGCAGTTAGTAACATTATTTCTACCGGTCGTGTGTCCCACCGACCGAAATCGTGATTTTCTCAATGCCCAATGTTTCGGTTGGTGAAGACACCAAACCGATAGTGTGATTTATTAAGTCGGTAAAGAAACCAGCCTGATAGGATAATGAAGAGACCAAACAGATAGTATAATTATAGGTGTTATAATGTCAAGCTTGCGGAAGCACAGTTATTAACATCATTTCTACCGGTCGTGTGTCCCACTGACTGAAATGATGATTTTCTCAATGCCTAATGTTTCGGTTGGTGAAGACACCAAACCGATAGTGTGATTTATTAGCTTGATAAAGAGACCAGCCTGACAGGATAATCTATTGGTGTTATCATGTCAAGCTGGCGGAAACACAGTTATTAACATCATTTCTATCGGTCGTGTGTCCCACCAACCGATAGTTTAATTTATTTTGTAGGCCGCTATTCTTTCTTTAAATAATAACTTATAACACATTTCGCTTTCCAAACCGGCTGCTTAGCGTTTAGGAGACTACATTAACTGAGGTTCTTTTTGTACCAAACCCCAAAGTAATTTTCTTACTTCTTTATAGTCATTCAGGTAATACTTAGCCTCTGAAATGTTATTGCCAACTTTGATGGTGAACGCATTAGTAGGCAAGGCCCGGAAAATATCTTCATCGGTATGGTCATCGCCAAGTGCGATAATAAAATCAGGTTGCTTACCATAAAGCCAGTTTAGCGCGGCTTTACCTTTATTCACCTCCATGTTCTTGAATTCGATCACTTTGTTTCCTGGCATCAGTTGCAGACCTTTATCAGCAGCTAAAATTTTCAAATGACTTACAATTTCATTTGCCCTTAATTCACCTAATCCTTCTTCCGCTTTGCGGTAATGCCAAACTAATGAGTAACTTTTTTCTTCGATGAAAGATCCTGGAGTTCTGTCTGTGTAGGTTTCCAGAATTGATTTCATTTCCTGTTTCCACTGATCGGTAAGGAGCGGAAGGCAATTCCACTTATCGCCATATGCTTTTTGCCATGCCCCGTGTTCTGCAATTAAATCAACCTTTAAATGGCCAAACCATTTCTCCAGCGTTTCATTTCTTCTTCCGCTTATGATCACTACGGTATTAGATGGATCGGCAGTTAACTTCTCCACTAAACTATAAAGTTCTTCATCAGGCGAGGCATCATCAATGTTTCCAGAAAAATCTACCAGTGTACCATCATAATCCAGAAATAAAACCCGGTTTTCTGTTTGATTGTATTTTGCTGCAATTACTTCTTTAATGGAATGTACTGCGTGTTTCGTCAGTAATGAATTTTGAGAATCTTTCACTTCGTCTAGTCTTAAAATAAAATTATTAACCCAATGTTTAATATTGAATTTTTCTACAATGCCCCTCATGGCTTTCATGCGCGATTGTTGTTCTGCTAAAGGCATCTTGAGTGCCAATACAATGGCTTCCATAATATCACCCAAATTATTAGGGTTAACGATTACGGCATCGGTGAGTTCTTTAGATGCACCGGCCATTTCGCTTAAAATCAATACCCCATCGTTGTTATTCCTGCTCGCCACATATTCTTTACTCACCAGGTTCATTCCATCACGCATTGGCGTAACCAGACAAATATCAGCGGTTGCGTAAAGCGCAGATAGGATTTCAATTGGGAATGAACGGTAAAAGTAATTAACCGGAATCCAGTTAATTGAACGGTAGCGGGCATTCAGATTCCCGACAAACTGGTCGATCTGTTCTTTCAGATCCCGGTATTGCGGAACGGTATCTCTGGATGGTACCACCACCATATAAAGCTCAATTTTGCCTATATATTCCGGATGTGCCTGAAGCAATAATTCCAGTGCTTTTAAACGTTCTAAGATTCCTTTACTGTAATCCAAACGATCAATAGACAGGATCACTTTCATCTCTTCCTTGCCCTTCCGGAAGTATTCTATTTCCTTTTGCACCTCATCATAGGTAGTCAGGTTTGAGAATTTATCGAAATCTATCCCCATAGGGAAAGCTTCTACCACAATCTGGCGTTCGTTGCTGTTTAAAATGTTAGCTGAAGAATTTACCGGAAGTAATCGCGTTGCGGTACTTAAGAAATGGCGAACATCATCATAGGTATGAAAGCCAATTAAATCTGCGCCCAGCATGCCGTTCAGCAATTCATCCCGCCAGGGGATTAACCTGAATATTTCATAAGACGGGAAGGGGATATGCTGGAAAAAACCTATGGTTGACTGCGGAAGTTTTTCGCGCAAAATACCTGATAGCAGTAGCAATTGATAATCCTGAATCCATATTTTATCTTTTCTTTCGAGTACATTTAATGCCGCCTGGGCAAATTTATCGTTTACTGATCTGTAGCAATCCCAGTAACTTTGCTCGTAGTGTGCGTAGGTAACGAGGTAGTGAAAAACGGGCCACAAAACCTCGTTTGAAAAACCTTCATAATAGAGGTTAATTTCTTCCTGAGTTAAAAATACGGGGTAGAGGTTAAGGGCAGAGAGTTTATCTATTACTTCTTGTTGTCTTTCTTCCGGTACTTCTATTCCCGGCCAGCCGATCCAGATGGAGTTGCCTGTTTTATAGACGTCTCCAAGGCCTGTAGCGAGTCCGCCTTCACTTGGAATGAAGGTATACTCGTTATTTTCTTCTATGATTTTAACGGGTAGTCTGTTCGATATTATAACTGTTTTCATGCTTGTATTTGATGTATCCACATCAATAAAAGCCCTTAAAGTTGATTTTGTTTCAATTTTTAGGTTAAAAAAACATTCAAATGATTTAATCCAGATTATACTGGTGATTATTTTTTAAAACCTGAAGGTGTAAAATTCCCAGGGGTGAATTGGATTTTCAATCCTAATAAATAGGGATTAAACGTAATTAAAAACCAAGGAAAAAGTAGTTTGTTCATTTGGTGTAGATACTACTTCTATGCTTCCGCGGTGCATTTTCATAATGTTCCTGCTGATGGTTAAGCCAATGCCCGAACCATTTTTTCTGGTGGTATAGAAGGGCACAAAAATCTTTTCCAGATCTGCCACATCAATCCCATTGCCGTTATCGGTTACATCGATATATAGTTTTGTATTCTCCAGGCGATAACTAACCCTGATATGAGGCGTTTCTTTTTCCTCTACAGCGTAAATGCTATTGGTAATCAGGTTAATAAGCACTTGCTCGATAAGCTTTAAATCGAGCTGAACGGTAATTTTAGAACTGGTTTGTTCTACCTCTAACATTACATTTTTTACTTTTGCAAAAGGTTGCATCAGCACCTTTATGTGTTTCAGAATCTCGCCGATGGTATGCGATTCCAGGTTAGGCGTGGGTAGTTCTGCGATAAGGCGGTAATCTTTAACAAAATCCAACAATCCTGCCGAGCGACGTTTAATGGTTTGTAGGGCCGTTTTTAAGTCATCCATTTCATCGAGATCAAGATTCTCCTTATCGGTTACCATGCTGTTAATCGTGTCTGACAGTGAACTGATGGGCGTAATGGAATTTAAAATCTCATGTGAGATTACGCCAATAAGTCTGTTCCAGGCTTCAGTTTCTTTTTGCTCAATTTCATCTTTAATGTTTTGAAAACTAATAATGGTATAATTTTTCCCATAGAGGTTAAGGGGAATCACTTCAGTTGAGAGCTGGATAAATTTTTCGTTGATTTTTAATTCTAAAAAGCGTTTACCGCCGTTCGGAATCTGATCAACCTCGTTGGCAAAAGCTGGCAGATGCTGCTTTAAACGATGCCAGTATTTATAGGCCGGTACGCCCAAAAGGTTGGAAGCGGCCTGATTAAAAAAAGCGATTTCCTGGTTTTCATTACCGGTAACTGTCCTGTTAATTACAATTACCCCAGCTGGTACCTGCTCTAGAATGGTTTTGATCAGTTGAAACATGGCTTCCTGCTCTAAACGAATTTGTTTGTGCACCAGAAGGATGTCGCCAAAAGATTCATATAGCTCCGGGAAGCTTCCCTTTGTAGCTTTATTTTTAAAATTCAGCGTATGGTCACGCGTTTTAACGGCTAATATAAAACGCTTAATATCTGATCGAATTTCGTTAATATAATAGTAAAGCGAAATAATTGTTCCCAGGAAAATCAATCCAACGCCAATGATGGTAAACCAAAGCTGGGTGTTTTTGATCAAATAGAACAGCAGATAACCAAGCAAATTGATGATCAGCAGGCGGAAGATTAAACGGAAGGTAAAGCGTTTGTAAAACATGTTTTTAAGCTAAAAGCTGAAAGCGAAAAGATTAAAGCTTTCTGCTTTAGTCTTTCTGCTTTGAACTATATTCCAAATTTCTCAATTCTTCTGTATAAAGCGGCACGTGTTAAACCCAACTCAGCTGCGGCTTTTGAAATATTTCCTTTGTGTTTATCAATGGCTTTTTGCACCATCATCTTTTCCATATCGCCGAGGGCCATTTCATCAGGGATGGTATTTTTTTGTGTAAAACGCTGCGGACTGAGCTGCAAATCTTCTTCTGTAATTTCCCTTCCATCACTCATAATTACAGCTCTTTCTAATACATGTTGTAATTCCCTTACATTTCCGGGCCATTTATAGTGGAGCAGCATGTCTTCGGCTTTATGGCTTAAACTTCGGTTTTCTTTATGATATTTCGTGCTAAAAACCTGCATAAAATGATTAGCCAGAAGCAAAATATCTCTTCCGCGCTGGCGTAGCGGAGGTAATAAGAGTTCTACCGTATTGATCCGGAACAATAAATCCTGTCTGAACGTATTTTTGGCCACCATGTCATTCAGGGGCATGTTTGTCGCCGTAATCAAACGAACATTTACTTTCCGCTCTTTACTTTCTCCTAAACGGGTAACTGTTCGGTTTTGCAAAACGCTTAACAGTTTCGCCTGAAGGGGTAGTGTTAAGTTTCCAATTTCATCTAAGAAGATGGTACCGCCATCGGCCAGTTCGAAGCGTCCGGGTTTATCTTCTTTTGCATCTGTAAAAGCACCTTTAGCGTAGCCAAAAAGTTCGCTTTCGAATAGGTTTTCATTTAAAGAACCAAGATCCACATGCATAAAAACCTGATTTTTCCGCTGTGAGTTTCCATGGATTTCGTAAGCGAAAACCTGTTTACCCGTTCCATTTTCGCCCAGAATTAATACGTTAGCATCTGTAGGCGCAACTTTGATCAGCGTGTTTTGAAGTTGTTTGATCCCGTCTGCCTGACCAACAATATGCTCAAAACCACGGGTCATGTCTTTATGCAGGGAGGTATGAATTTTCTCCAGTTTCTTCACTTTTCTATTCGATTCCCGCAACTTAGAGGCGGCCGAAAGGGTAGCGAAGAGCTTTTCATTTTCCCAGGGTTTCAGGATAAAATCTGTTGCCCCTTTTTTAATGGCTTTCACCGCAAGTTCGACATTGCCAAAAGCTGTCATTAAAATCACCACATAATCTTTATCAATTGATAAAATGTGTTCAAGCCAGTATAATCCTTCACGTCCGTCGCTTGCGCCTTTCTGGTAGTTCATATCCAGCAAAATGATATCAACTTCGTTCTTACTCAATAGAACGTTGATCTCTTTAGGCGATTTGCAGGTAATGACTTGTTTTACCTGTTGCTTGAGAAATAACCGGGCACTCAGCAGAATGTCGTCATCATCATCAATAATTAAAACTGTGGCATCTAACATGGTTTGATATACTAATCTGGTGGTAATTGATTTTTATACTGGTTTTCAAAATTAATCAAACTGTCCGCTCCCGTACATGAACTGTTCGATAATGAACACGCGAACTTATTAAAAAATAATAAACAATTGGTTTTCAGTGTTTTAATTATATTATTTCCGTTTGGCACAAGCTTGGTTATTAAGGAAACCAAACAGTACAACCGAACAATGGATAAGAAAATAGAGAAAAAGAGATTTAGTACAAAAGCCCTGATTATGATGGGTGGGGCGGTTGTTTTTGTAGCCATTGTACTTTATGGCTATACCTTATCTTTAAAGAAAACTTATAGTGCCGATGCGGAGAAACTAACCATTAGTAAAGTGCAGTATGGAGATTTTGAGGATGTTGTTTTATTGAATGCCAGTGTTGTTCCACTAACGTCGGTTATTGTAAGTTCGGCTGAAGGAGGTACGGTTGCAGAAATTTTTACTGAAAACGGTGCTTCTGTGGTAAAGGGAACGCCATTATTGCGGATTGCAAACTCAAATGCCATGTTGGGTTATACTTCACAACAAACAGCGGCTACCGAACAAATTAATCAATTGCGGAAATCGAGGCTGGATTTAGAGCAGAATCAAAGAATTTTAAATCAGGATGTGCTGGATGTGGAGAATAACTTACGTACGGCAACCCGACAATATAGATTGGATAGCACCCTATATATCAAAAAAGTGATCACGTTGCAGGAATTTAATAAATCGGTTCAGGATTACGAGTATTATGAGGGGAAACTGAAAATCGTGAAACAAGCCATTAAACAGGAAAACCAAAGCAGAAGAATGCAGCTCTCTCAAATCGACCAATCGATGAATCAGATGAATGAAAGTTTAGAAATGATTCGTAAAAATATTGAGAACATGACGATTAAAGCGCCGGTTTCAGGTAAATTATCATCTTATGATCCGGTAACCGGCAAATCATATAATTCTAACGAAATGATCGGTAAAATCGATGTTCTTCAAGGTTATAAGCTGCAGGCGGGAGTGGATGAGTATTACATCAACAGGGTGAAAGAAGGACAAACGGCAAGCTGTGAATTTAATGGAAAAACTTATAACTTAACTGTAAGTAAGGTTATTCCAGAGGTAACAGCTGGTCAATTCCAGGTAGAGATGGTTTTTAAAGGTCCATCGCCCGAAGGTTTACGTCGCGGTTTATCCTTGCAAACCAAACTCACTTTATCTGATAACAGCAAGTCGCTTCTCCTGGCCCAAGGTCAGTTTTTTCAAAGTACAGGCGGTTCGTGGGTTTTTGTGGTAAACAATGGCAAAGCCACCAAGAAAAATGTGAAGATTGGAAGGAAAAATTACTTGTACTACGAAATATTAGATGGTTTGGCCAAAGGCGATGAAGTGATTACCTCTTCTTATGATCAGTTTAATCAATATGATCAGGTGGAGATTAGTAAGTGAATTGGGAGTCGAGAGTTGGGAAATAGGGAGTAGGGAGTTGGAAATAGAAAAATGGAACGGGGAAATAGGGAATAGGAATTGGGAAAAGGAGTTGGGGAATAGGGAGTTTGGAGATGGGAAATAGAAAAATGGAAAAGGGGAAATAGGGAATAGGAGTGGAGAGACGGGAGTTTGGAGATGGGAGTGGGAAAGGGGAATAGACAGGGGGAATAGGGAATGGGATGCAGGAAATATAGATTGGAAAATAGGGAATTGGAAATAGGAAGCAGGAAATAAATAGACATATAATAAAGTCTTGATACTAAATACAAAAAATACATGTAGGCAAGTCTTGATACTTGATACTTTAAAGCTATGATTAGAATAGAAAATCTGGAAAAAGTTTATAAAACTGAAGAAGTAGAAACCACTGCATTGAATGGGATCAACCTCCATGTAAAAGAAGGTGAGTTTGTATCTATTATGGGGCCGTCTGGCTGTGGGAAATCGACCTTGCTGAATGTGATGGGTTTATTGGATAAGCCGGAAAGCGGAAGCTACAAGTTCATCGATACAGAACTTTTAACTTTAAATGACAGGGAACGCTCTAATTTCCGTAAAAGAAATATGGGTTTCGTTTTTCAGAACTTTAACCTGATTGATGAGTTAACCGTTTTTGAAAACATTGAATTGCCTTTAATCTACAATAAGATTCCGTCAGATGAGCGTAAGAAGCTGGTGAATGAAATCATCGAAAGGATGAATATTGTAAACCGAAGTGGCCACTTTCCTCAGCAATTATCTGGCGGACAACAACAGCGGGTTGCTGTAGCCAGGGCTTTGGTTACCAAGCCGAAATTAGTTTTAGCGGATGAGCCTACCGGGAACTTAGATAGCTCTCATGGAAATGAAGTAATGGAATTGCTCTGTGAGTTAAACGAAACCGGAACTACTATCGTAATGGTCACGCACTCCAGTCATGATGCCAGTTTTTCGAACAGAATTATCAACCTGAAAGATGGCCATGTGATTTCTGAAAAAATAAATAAAAGCAGAAACGAAGAATTGATATAGGCGGGAAGGGAGAGGGTTTTGAGGTCGAAGGTTAAAATGTCTGAGCCTTTCTACTATCTACCTTTCATTGCTCTACCTTAAAATAGTTTTAGTTTAGTTAATGATAGCCAACCGAATCTTTCTGGATGGGAAGATTCGGGTAAGGCATTGAGAAAGCTGAAAGTGAAAAGGCTAAAGCTAAAAGCTTAAAACAGAAAGATGAAATTAATTTGTGGGCGTCTTGATACCTAATACTAAATACTTGATACAGATTACTTAATACTCACTACTAATACCATGTTCAAACTCAACTTAAAAATCGCTTTGCGAAACCTCTGGAGAAATAAAGGGTTTTCACTGATCAATATTGGTGGATTGGCTATCGGTTTAGCCAGTTGCATGGTTCTGCTTATTTACGTGGCCTATGAATGGAGCTATGATAAACAATTTAAGAATAGCGATAAAACATACGTTGTTTATCAGAATGTAGTCGCCAATGGTAAAACTTTTAGCTGGTCCTGGACACCCAATGTTATGGCTAGCGAGGTACAGGAAAAATTACCTGGAGTTAAATACGCGTCACACTCTACTTATCCGAGGTCTAATCTAATCACAGTTGGAGACAATAAATTAATTAGCAAGGTTGTTTATGCTGATCCGTTTTTTCTTAAAATATTTGATTATAAATTCATTAAGGGGAATCCTGAAAAGGCTTTGGGGAATTTAAACGCTATAATCCTGACAAAATCATTTGCTAAGAAATTATTTGGGGATGAAGATCCAATTAATAAAACTGTTAAACTGGAGAATCAGGATGTTTTGAAAGTGGAGGCCGTGATAGAAGATAGCCCAGCCAATAGCAGTATAATTTTCGAATGTATCATGCCATGGGATTTGTTTTTGAAGAGAGAAACGTGGGCAAAGGAAAATAACTGGGGAAATAATATGTGTCTAACCATGGTTCAGTTGCAGGACAATAAATTTTTTCCGGCGGCAAATGCTTACATACATGATATTTACAAACGCAATCAGAAAGAAAACCTGGCAGTTGCATTATTACATCCTTTGTCTAAATGGCACTTGTATGGCGATTTTGTAAATGGAAAATCTGTAGGTGGAAAAATAGATCAGCTTAGAATATTTCTTTTATTGGCATTTTGCATTTTATTGATCGCTTGCGTAAACTTTATGAATTTATCTACTGCCCGTTCCGAGCGAAGAGCTAAAGAGGTTGGTGTTCGTAAAGCAATCGGATCTTCAAGGCAATCGTTAATCAACCAATTTTTTTTAGAGTCTATCCTAATCACAGTTGTTGCAACCATTATCGCCTTTATTTTAGTTGAGGTAAGTATTCCATATTTCAACAACTTATTAAATATCAAATTAGAAATTAATTACAGCGATTTTAGATTTTGGGCTGCTCTTTTCACGCTTATGATTATTACCGGATTTATAGCAGGAAGTTATCCGGCACTTTATCTGTCATCTTTCGAGCCCATTAAGGTATTAAAAGGTTTAAAGCTTAAAACTGATTCTTCTGTATCGGTTAGGAAAGTTTTAGTAGTCGGACAATTTGTTTTTGCCGCCTGCTTAATTATTTGTACTACAATAATTTATCAGCAACTGAACTATATTAAGAATAAACCGATTGGTTATGATCAATCTAATCTGGTACAAATTGCCGTTCAGGGTAAAATGATGAAATATAAAAACCTCGAGTTACTGAAAACGCAATTACTTAAATCTGGCGCCACAAGCGATGTAACTTTTTTTAGTTCGGATGTTACAGAAGGTGGGAACAATACCACTAACATAGATTGGCCAGGAAAGAACCCTAGTGAAGTTATTTCGTTTAATCATAGGTCGATAGGTTATGATTTTATTGAAACGATGGGGACAAAATTAATAAGCGGAAGGGAGTTTTCTCTACAGTACCCATCGGATAGCAATAGTGTGATGTTGAATGAGGCGGCAGTTAAAATGATGGGTTTAAAGAATCCGATGGGCGCAGTTATCACTTTTTGGGGTACCAGATATACAAATGTCGGGGTTGTAAAAGATTTTGTTGTAGAAAGTGCCTACCAGAAGGTAGCCCCGATGATTTTTCGGTTAAATACCAGTGAGGATATTAGCACAATCATAGCAAGGTTAAATCCGAATCAGAATATGAGTTCGTCGCTTGCTACAATTGATAAAGTCGTGAAAAACATTGAACCTAATTATCCTGTAAACAGAAAATTTGTAAATGAATCTTTCGAGGTCAAATTTCAGGATGAAAAAGTATTAGGTTCACTTTCTAATTGGTTTGGCAGTTTCGCAATTTTCATTTCCTGTTTAGGATTATTGGGCTTAGCACTATTTATGGCAGAGCAACGAAAAAAGGAAATCAGTATCCGTAAAGTTCTTGGTGCGAGTACGGCCAACATCTTAACCCTGCTAAATAAGGATTTTATCAAACTCGTTGCAATTGCCAATATGGTTGCCTTCCCATTAGCTTATTTGATAATTAATAAGTGGCTTTCTTCATTCGAATATCGGGTTGATATATCGTTTTGGCCATTTGCTCTTGCCGTTACCATATCAATCTTGATTGCCATTTTAACAGTGAGCATCCAATCGGTGAAAGTGGCAAAAGCCAATCCAATCGATGCTTTGAAATACGAGTAGTAAGGTTAGAGAAGCGGTTAGCGGTTTAGAGAAAGGTTAGGTTGTGGAAAATTAGTAATGAACTTTAAGTTAAAATGCTAACCCTTGAAACTACTACTATCTAACTCATTAAATACACTCAAACTTAACTGTTATTTACCAACCTAATAACCCTCTAACCCCCTTTTTAACCTACAATATGTTCAAACTCAACTTAAAAATCGCTTTGCGAAACCTCTGGAGAAACAAGGGGATAACGGCCATTAATGTTGGCGGTTTAGCTATTGCTTTGGCTGCTTTTATTTTGGTAGCCCTGTATTTCAGTTATGAAACCAGCTATGACCAGACGAATCCAAATTACGAGAATATTTATGTAGTAGGCAGAATCGAACCTGATTTTAAGACTAATTATACCTCTCCGCCACTGGCAAAAGTGATTAAGCAAAATTTTCCGGAGGTAGAAAATGCCGGAATAACCAAATTAAACCGCTCATGGGAGCTGGCCATTAAAAATGGTAAAAATGCTGTTTTTACGAACAACATTTTGCAGGCTGACTACCATGCTGCACAAATCCTGAACATTCAACCTATCGGAGGTTTGAGCAAACCAGTTGGCGAGGAGCGCCTGAGTTATTTAAGTGTTGAAAATATTCAAACCTTGTTTCCAGGGAAAAAAGATAACAAGCCTGAATTGGTGAGTTATGGATCTACCCGTTCAGGAATCACCGGAACAATTGCTGGTGCCATTGTAAATGATGCACATTCAAACTTTAATGTAGACGGGGTTTCTATTGGCAATGAGATTGGTAAGGGAGAGGCTTATGGTTATAACAACTACAATACCTATGTTCAGCTGAAGCCCGGAACGGATGTTGCAAATCTCGAAGAAAAAATTACGCTTTTATACAGAGCGGAGTTGTTAACAGGAGAAACTGATCAGAAAACCATTGATGATATTAAAGGGGTGTCTATTTTTCTGGATCCGCTATCAAATCAGCATTTAAGGCCGAAGGCAGGCAATGATGCGCCATATAAAATTTTAATTGCACTCTCCATTTTAGGGATTTTGATTTTAGTAATTGCATGTATTAATTTTACTAACCTCAGTATTGCACAGGCTGCTAAAAGAGCAAAAGAAGTCGGAATTAAAAAAGTAATGGGGGCTTATAGACATCAACTGACCGTTCAGTTTCTGACCGAAATATTCATTCAATGTATTGTTGCAACTATTTTTGCACTCATATTGGCTGAATCGGTGTTGCCATATTTTAATAATTTGTTTCAGGTTAATCTGGCCATTTGGCAGATCGGAAATAATTTACTTTGGCAATTGCCCTTGGTTTTATGCCTGATCACCATTATAGCCGGAACTTATCCTGCCTTAGTGCTCTCTGGATTCAAACCTGCGTTGGTACTAAAAGGAAACTTTGCAACAAGTAAACAAAGTTCCTGGTTGCGAAATGGCTTGTTGATGTTTCAGTTTAGCATTGCTGTGGTTTTCATTATTGGTTTATTCATTATCAACTCGCAACTAAAATACATGCGAAGTGAGGATTTGGGTTTCTCACCAGGCCAGGTAGTTTTTATTAAAAATACTGCTTATTTCAACAAACCAGAGAAGTTTGAGCCGTTAAGAAAGAAAATGCTTGGCATTCCCGGAATAAGATCAGCAACGGTAGCTACTGATGTACCAGATGGTTCTGAAGGTGGATCGAATGGTTATGTATTCGAAGGCGAGCAGAAAAGCATCGACTTTGTTGATGTAGATTTCGATTATTTCGAAGCCCTGAACATCAAGCTGAAGGATGGTCGGTTTTTTTCCAAAACATTTCCTGCTGATACGGCAAATGCCGCAGTAATTAATGAAAGCGCTGCTGCTAAATACGGCATGAAGAACCCTGTAGGAAAAATCATCAGAGGTTGTGGTATTGATTATAAAATTGTTGGCATTGCCAAAGATTTTAAAGCACAAGGGTTTGAAAGTGCAGTTCAGCCTACAATTTATGCCATTAACAATCCTTGCGGAAATGCAAAAACGCAGATTATGCTCAACATTGATGGGCAGAAAATGAGTGAAGTGCTAGCGGCTTTAAAATCGCAGTGGCCTCAAATTAATGCTTTAGATGGAGAGGATTTCCGCTATGAATTTTTGGATGATTTATATGGAAAACTGTTTAAGAAGCAAGAGCAGCTACAGTCTGTGTTTTTCGCTGCAGCGCTACTCACGATCTTCATTGCCATTTTAGGCTTGTTCGCCTTTGCTAAATACATTACTAACGGAAGGATTAAGGAAATTGCCGTTCGAAAAATTTTAGGTGCAAGCGACGTGCAAATTTTTAAATTGATAAACAGTTCATTCTTTGTGATGGTACTTGCAGCTAATGTAATTTCCTGGCCTATTGCTTATGTATTGATTAAAATGTGGCTGGCCACATTTGCATACCGCGTTGATTTATCGCCCTTACCATTTATTACAAGTGCCTTAATTACCATTTTATTAACCATCATAACTGTGAGTATACAGGCGAAAAAAGCAGTAAAGGCTAGTCCTGTAGATGCTTTGAAATATGAATAGGAGGGAAGAGGTTATAAAAGAGGTTAGGAGGTTAGAAAAAATGTTAGAATTTTGATCGCTCCAGTGCTAACCCTCTAAACTGCTAAACCCCCTAACCACATTAGTTTGTGGCCCTGCACAGTCTTGATACTAAATACCTAATACCTTAAGATGTTCAAACTAAACCTTAATAGAAACAAGTTAGAAGTTGAAGGTTGCCAGTTGAAAGTCTGGACCCATAACATGTAACTCATAACCCATAACACAAAAATGTTCAAACTCAATTTAAAAATCGCTATGCGAAACCTTTGGAAGAATAAAGGCTTTACATTAATTAACGTTGGCGGACTGGCAATTGGCATGGCTTGTTGCTTAATGTTGTTGTTGTATGTAAACTATGAGTGGAGTTACGATAAGCAGTTTAAGAATCTGGATCGGGTTTATTTTACCAAATTGAAAATAAAAATTAATGGTGAGGTGATGACCACCGGCGCAGTACCTTATAAGTTAGCAAAAGCTGCATTGGAGGAAATTCCAGATATAAAAAATGCCGCCAGGTTATACGCACTAAATGGACAAAAGTTATTCAGCCATAACCAGAATAAGTTTAAGTTAAATTCCCTTTTCGTGGATAAGTCATTTCTAAATATCTTAAGCTATAAATTTTTATATGGTAACGCGGCCACCGCACTCAATGAGCCAGGCTCAGTTTTAATTACTTCAGCTACGGCGAAGAAACTTTTTGGAAGCGAAGATGCTATCGGGCAAGTGATCAAGTGGGATAATCAGAAAGAATTGAAAGTTTCTGCGGTAATTGAAGACCTTCCAAAAAATCAAACTATCCAATTCGAAGTTTTGCAACCCTGGGCTTTTTTAGAACAAATAGACCCGGAGATTCCTGCTACAGGCTGGGGAAGTATAGATTGCAATACAATATTTCAATTGAAGGATAACGTGACACTCCAGGATGTGAATGATCGATTGAAGAATTTCATCGTGACTAAAAATCCGGAAATCAAATCCTATGTCTATCAGCCCTTCCTTTTTCCATTAAATAAAACACACCTGTGGGATGAATTTAAAAACGGGAAAGTTGTAGGAGGTAGGATAGATCAGGTAAGGTTATTTGCGTTTCTGGGTTTATGTGTTTTACTTATCGCCTGCATCAATTACATGAACCTGTCTACGGCACGCTCTGAAAAACGGGCAAGGGAGGTGGGGGTCAGAAAGGCATTGGGTTCGGCAAGAAGTACACTCATGGGGCAGTTCCTTTTAGAATCAATTATCCTTTCTTTCGTAGCGGTACTCATCGCATTTGTATTGGTGGAGGTATTTCTGCCTTATTTTAATAACCTGCTGGATATCAGAATTTTCATTGATTACACTTCGTTTACATTTTGGATGGTATTGGTAAGCCTGGCACTTATTACAGGGTTTTTAGCCGGAAGTTACCCTGCGTTTTACCTCTCCTCTTTTATACCTGTCAAAGTGCTTAAAGGTTTTAAGGGAAGTTCCGGGTCATTGAGCATTCGCCGGGTATTGGTTATTTTTCAATTTAGTCTGTCCATTTGTATGATCATTTCTGCGATTGTAGTTTATAGTCAGATTCAATATCTTAAAAATAAACCTTTGGGTTTCGACCAAAACTACATGGTTCAACTCGATCTGGAAGGCGAACTGAAAAATCACTCCCGCCTTCAGGCTTTCAAAGATAATTTGATCAGAAATGGTGCGGTGATTTCGGCGTCTGAATTTGCCAGTAATTTTACAGGAGGTGGCTCCATTACAGGTGACCTGAGCTGGCCTGGAAAAGCTGCAGACGACAATGCCATCATCAACTATAGAAGTACCGGTTTCGATTACATCAAAACGATTGGCAGCAAAATCATTTCTGGCAGGGATCTATCAAAAGCATTTCCTTCAGACACGACCAGTTCGGTTTTATTAAATGAAACCGCTGTAAAGCGGATGAGTCTAAAAAATCCAGTAGGCACCATTCTTAAGTGGAATAACGCAAGACTAACCATTATTGGGGTAGTAAAAGATTACTTCAATGAAAGTTTGGGTAAAATTGTAGAGCCTACTATTTTTTACTATAATGTCAACAAAAGTTCTGTTTTACTGCTGCGCTTAAATCCAAACCAAACCCTTGGCAGTTCTATTGAAACCATTAAAAACATCAGTAAGGAATTTAATCCTGCTTATCCGCCTCAGCTTACCTTCGTTAATGAAGGAATGAAGGATAAACTGCAAAGTGAGCATTTACTCAGTGTGCTTTCTAATATTTTCGGAGGTTTTGCCATTTTTATTTCCTGTCTTGGTTTGCTTGGTTTAGCATTATACATGGCCGAGCAACGAAGCAAAGAGATCAGTATCAGGAAGGTTTTAGGTGCCAATCTATCAGATATCCTCTTTCTTTTAAATAAAGATTTTATGAAGCTGGTTATTATTTCGAACGTTATCGCGATTCCGGTTGCTTACTTTTTAGTGAACCATTGGCTTCAAAAGTATGATTATAAAATCGCTATTAATCCCTGGCCGTTTGCGTTGGCACTATTGGCCTCTGTAATTATTGCTATATTAACCGTAAGCCTCCAAACTTTTAAAGTGGCGAAGGCGAACGCTGTAGATGCATTGAAATATGAATAGGAGGGAAGAGGTTAGGGGACAGGTTATAGAAAAGGTTAGCAGGTTAGAGAAAGGTTAGGGTTTTAATCACTCTAGTTCTAACCCTCTAAACTGCTAACCCCCTAACCACATTAGTTTGTGGCCCTGCACGGTCTTGATACTAAATACTTAATACTAAATACCCGATACTAAAAAATGTTCAAACTCAACTTAAAAATCGCTTTGCGAAACCTCTGGAAGAATAAAACCTCTTCCTTCATTAATGTCATAGGTTTGGCCATTGGTTTGGCAGCCTGTTTAATGTTGCTATTATATGTTTCTTATGAATTAAATTTCGATAAGCAAGCAAAAAACTGGCAGAATGTGTATGTCGCCATGACGAATATTCCTGGTGAAGGCCATAAAATTGCAGGGACCTTCAATGGATCTACTACTGCACTTGGTCCGCTTTTGAAACAAAATCTACCCGAAGCAAAATATGTTGCCCGGATGGATTACGGCAAGCAAAGTCTGATTGCAAACGGTGAAAACAGCTATAAAAAGAACTCGAAGTTTGCTGAGCCAGATATTTTGAAAATGTATGATTATCAGTTTATTTATGGCGATCCGAACACCGCTTTAAAGAATCCGCTTTCGGTTATTCTTACAGAAAGCACGGCAAAAATCCTCTTCGGAACCACTGATGTATTGAACAAAGCCGTTCGTTTTCAGGATAAAGAGCACTTGACTATTACCGGAGTGATTAAAGATCTACCCGAAAACAGCTCTAATCAATTCGATTTTCTTATGCCCTGGTCATTATATGAAATCGTTGATCCCAGTGCAAAAGATCTAAACTGGAATAATTATAGTTTCGTAACCATGGTTTCGCTCGATCCAAATGCAAATATCGATTTAGTGAATCAAAAAGTTAATGCTTTGGTAAAGGCTAACAATACCCAGAATGTGCAATCGCAACAGCACATCCTATATCAATCCAGCAGACTTCATTTATACGGCAAATTCGAAAATGGCAAAAGCATTGGTGGAGATATCGAGCAGATCTGGCTTTTTGTAGGCCTGGCTTTTGGAATTCTCCTGATTGCCTGTATCAACTTTATGAATATGGCTACAGCTAAATCAGAGAAGAGAGCGAAAGAAGTCGGGATCAAAAAGACCATTGGTGCCAATAGGATTTCCTTAATTCTTCAGTTTTTAACCGAGTCGATGGTGCTTACATTGGTCGCTGTTGTGGTCGCAATCGCGCTATTGGAAATCAGCCTGCCTGCATTCAATGGGCTTTTAGGTATCAATCTCGGTATTTCCTATTTTGATACTGCCACCTGGATCGGAATATTGGCTATCGTAATTGCAACTGGGTTAATTGCCGGAAGTTATCCCGCATTTTATCTTTCTGGTTTCAATCCAATACAAACATTAAAGCGAAAAATTAACGCTAAGGGTAACTTTTCTATTAGTTTAAGGCAGATACTTGTGGTGGGCCAATTTTGTTTTGCTATCATTCTGATTATTTCCACACTGGTAATCTATAAACAGATTCAATACATTAAGAATAAGCCAGTTGGCTTCGATGTAAATGCCTTGGTTGAAATTCCGCAGGATGGAGAACTAAAAACTCAATTCGATTTATTTAAAACTGAAATGCTAAAATCGGGTGCGGTGACATCGATGTATCAGTCGTCTGTTAGCCTTTCACATCACAGTCGTAATTTTATGGATGTAGTTTGGGATGGAATGACAAAACCTGAGAACGATATCATGTTTAACCAAGTCGCAACATCGTATGATTTTATTGCAACGAACGGTATCAAGCTGCTAAAGGGCAGAGATTTTTCAAAGAATTTTGCCTCAGATTCCAGCGCAGTAATGGTAAGTGCTTCTGCCGTTAAAGTATTCGGTTACAAGGATCCAATTGGGAAAAAGATCAAACTCTTCGGTTCAGAGGCGAATATCATTGGTGTGTTTGATGATTATGTATGGGATTCGCCTTATAAATCAAATAACCCTCAGGTTATTTACTTAAATCCTGCACAAACCGGTTCCATTACCATGCGCTTAAATAATCAAAATAGCTTGCAGGTTAATATTGAAACGATTGGCAAAATTACCAAGGCTTTTAATCCGGCATATCCTGTCGAAATTAAATTCGTCAATACTTTATATCAGGAAAAATATAAAACCGAGAAAACATTGGGTATACTTTCAAATCTTTTCGGAGGACTAGCCATTTTCGTGTCGTGTTTGGGCTTATTTGGTTTAGTTGCCTATAGCGCAGAACAAAGAACAAAGGAATTTGGCGTACGGAAAGTACTTGGTGCATCAGTGGGGAATTTGATGCAGTTGCTGTCGGTATCCTTTATTAAAATGATTGTAGTTGCTATTATTATTGCCGTGCCGATCAGTTACTTCGCCATGGGGAAATGGCTCAGCAACTTCGAATTCCATACCGATATCAGCTGGTGGATAGTGCCCGTGGCTGCACTGGGTACGTTATTGATGGCACTTGTTACCGTAAGTTCCCTGGCTTATAGAACGGCAAAATCAAACCCTGTAGATGCATTGAAATATGAATAGGAACAAGTTAAAAGTTGAAGGTTACCAGTTGAAAGTCTGGACCCGTAACAGGTAACCCATAACCTAGAAATGTTCAAACTAAACCTCAATAGAAACAAGTTAAAAGTTGAAGGTTGCCAGTTGAAAGTCTGGACCCATAACTTGTAACTCATAACCCATAACGCAAAAATGTTCAAACTCAACTTAAAAATCGCCTGGCGAAACCTTTGGAAGAACAAGGGTTATACTTTTATTAACGTACTTGGTCTTTCAATTGGGATGGCCAGCTGTATTCTGATTTTTATTTTTATCCGATATCAAATGAGTTTTGATGAGGACTTTAAAAATGAGGATAGAATTTATCGCATCACTACAAATTGGACCTCCGCAGACGGATTTTTTGAATCAGAAGGCGTGCCGAAACCTGCACCTTCAGCTTTGAGAAACGACTTTAAGAACGAAATTGAAAAAGTTGGGGCTATTCGTCAGGATGGCGGAATCATAAAAGTGAAAAACGATGCCGGGAAAGAAAGGGTTAAGATTCTGGAAGATGTTTTCTACGCAGAACCTGAGTTTTTCCAGATCATGAGTTTCAATTGGTTGCAGGGGAATCCTGTTCAATCATTGAGCGAACCCCATACCGTGGTATTGTCCAAAGAAATGGCCACCAAGCTTTTTGGCGATTGGAATCAGGCTGTAGGTAAAACGATCAATTACCAAAATAGAGAAGATTTTAGGGTCACTGGTATTCTGCAGAATATGCCGGAAAACAGCTCATTTCCACTTAATATCGTGGTTTCATATAAAACCTTTCAGGGCTATAAGGATGAGAAATTTACCGATTGGGGGAATACCTCTTCAAATGATCAATGCTTTTTCTTATTAAAAAACGGCGTTTCAATTGAAGAACTCCGTGGTGCATTACCGAATTTTTCGGCGAAATATTTTGAAAAGAGTGCGTCTTCCAAAGAAGAAATAAGCGTACAGGCACTCACTGATATTCACTACAATAAAAATTTAGGAAACTTTGCCAATAAAACTGTACCCAAAAAAGAGCTTTACGGTTTGGCTATAATCGGTATGTTTTTATTATTAACTGCCTGCATAAACTTTATCAATCTGGCTACGGCCCAAGCAGTAAGCAGAAGTAAGGAAGTTGGCGTTCGGAAGGTAATGGGCAGTTTGAGGAAGCAATTGGTTTTTCAATTCCTTACCGAAACGCTGACAATAAGTGTGTTTTCGTTGCTCGTTGCCTGTGTTTTAACAGAAGTTGCCTTGCCAGGTATGAAGAGTTTGTTTAATGAAAACATTTCTTTCAGTATCATTCAGCATCCCATCATTTTCATCTTTATGGTTGGATTGGTCATTCTTGTAAGTTTTCTTGCTGGCTTTTATCCAGCAATGGTTATGTCGGGCTTTAGTCCTGCTCTGGCCATCAAAAATAAAATTACTGCAAACGCCGGAGGCCTAAGTTTGCGTAAAGTGCTGGTTGTATTTCAGTTTACCATTACCATCATTCTAATTATTGGAACGCTGGTTGTATTAAATCAAATGAAATATACGAGAGAGAAACCATTAGGTTTTAATCCATTGGCTATCGCCATGGTTAGCGTCAGAAATGACAGCTTGAGTGTTTTGAAATACAATATTTTACAGGAACGCGTTTCAAAGATTCCCGGGGTTCTGCTTACCAGTTTTTGCCGAACACCTCCATCATCGAGTAATAATAACGAAAGCAATTTTAAATATAATGGCACTGAAAGTGCAAACTTCCAGGTAAATACAAAAATTGCGGATGAGCATTATTTCAAAACATTTGGTTTAACTTTTGTTGCCGGGAAAGGCTTTTCCAAAAGCGATACCATTAAAGAACTGGTCGTAAATGAAACCACATTGAAAAAGCTAAACGTTGTGAATTTTAATGATGCTTTGGGTAAACAGATTACCATATGGGGCAAAAGGGGAACTATTGTAGGGGTAGTAAAAGATTTCAATAACTTGAGTTTACACGAGCCAATATCGCCAGTACTCATCGTACCAATTAAAGAAAACTACCGTAATCTGGCTGTTAAAATGGATAGTAAACAGATTATGGCGATAATGCCTCAAATAGAAAAAATCTGGAATGAAACCTTTCCTGAAAATTTTTATAGTTCCTCTTTTGTTGATGAAGATATTAGTCAATATTACGAGCTCGAACGCATTATGGGCACACTTTTTAAAGTTTTCGCAGGCGTAATTATTTTCATCTCCTTTATCGGCCTTTTCGGACTAATCTCATTCGTCGCTACACAGAGAACAAAAGAAGTGGCAATTCGTAAAGTATTGGGTGCTTCCACAATCGAGTTGGTAAAGATGCTGAACGGTACCTTTTTGTTAATGGTATTTATGGCAAATGTTGTGGCCTGGCCGTTGGCTTATTTGTTAGTGTCGAAGTGGCTATCAAGTTTTACTTATCGGATAGATTTGAGTGTCTGGCCATTCGTCATTGCCATGGTAATTTCCATGTTAATTACCTTAATTACAGTGAGTTTTCGGTCGTTCAAAGCAGCAAGGGCGAATACTATTGATGCGCTAAAATATGAATAGAGCGGTATGGAAGAGGTTATAGAAAAGGTTAGGAGGTTAGCGGAAAGGTTAGGGTTTAATCATTCGCATTCTAACCCCCTAAACTTCTAACCAACTAACCCGTTATTCTCAACCTTAATAGAAACGAGTTAAAAGTTGAAGGTTGCCAGTTGAAAGTCTGGACCCATAACTTGTAACTTATAACCCATAACACAAAAATGTTCAAACTCAACCTAAAAATCGCCTGGCGGAACCTCTGGAAAAATAAAGGGTATACCTTTATAAATGTGATGGGATTATCTATCGGTATGGCCAGTTGTATCTTAATTTTTATATTTGTCCGCCATCAGCTTAGCTTCGACGAAGGCATCAAAGATGAGGACCGCATCTATAGATTGGTAACCGATTGGAAGTATGATGCCTTTGATGATTACTCCGCTGGCGTGCCTAATCCAGTGGTTAAAGTAGCGAAGGATGAAATTGTTGGACTTGAAAAAACTGCTGCAATTGTAAAAAGAGGCAGTATTGTAAGGGTGAAGGATGGAAGCGGGAAAGATGTCTTTAAAAGTGAAGAAGATGTTTACTACGCAGAACCAGATATTTTTGAGATCCTGAGCATCAACTGGTTCGCAGGAAGTTCGAGTCAGGCGTTAAGCCAGCCTAATACCGTAGCACTATCAAACCAGATGGCGGTTAAATATTTCGGTAACTCAAAAAATGCGATCGGCAAAAGCATAATGGTCGGCACCAAGACGTATTTGAAAGTTACAGGTGTATTTAACAACATGCCCGAAAACAGTAGCTTCCCTTTAAAAATTGTAATCAGTTACCAGACCTTTCCAGACCGGAATGATGACTGTTGGGATTGTGTTACTTCCTCCAATGAGTTTTATGTGTTGTTGAAACAGGGCTTAAAAGCGGAAGATATTAAAGGGTCTTTGGATAAATTCAATACTATCCATTACAAAAATCAGCATGTTGCGGGCAATATGCACCACAAACTTGAAGCCTTGAAAAACATTCACTTCAGTGAACTTTACGGCAATTTCTCGGAGAAGACCATTAGCAAAAGGGAAATTTATGGACTCGTAATCATCGGACTTTTTCTGATGATTACAGCCTGTATTAACTTTATTAACTTAAGTACGGCACAGGCAATCAACAGGGCAAAAGAAGTAGGCGTTAGAAAAGTGATGGGAAGTATGCGTAAGCAACTTATTCTTCAGTTTTTAACTGAGACCTTTATTGTGACGTTAATCGCCATGCTTATTGCCTGTGTACTGGCAGAATTATGCCTCCCGCAACTGCAGAATCTCTTTAAAGGTGCGCTTACGTTGAGCCTGTTTCAACACCCTGTAATTTTTGTATTCATGGGTTTACTGGTATTGTTCGTTGCGTTTCTTGCTGGCTTCTATCCGTCGATGATCATGTCTGGTTTTAATCCTGCCCTGGCGATCAAAAATAAAATAACACTGAATAACGGCGGACTCAGCCTTAGGAAAATATTAGTGATCGTACAGTTTTCCATTGCTATTATTTTGATTATCAGTACAGCAGTAGTGGTAAAACAGATGGATTATGTGCAACACAAATCACTGGGTTTTAATGCTAACGAAGTGGTAATGGTGAGCATGCCAACAGATAGTGCTAATTTGCTAAAGCAGAATACTTTTAAAGAAAGGGTATCACGACTACCGGGCGTTTCACAATTTAGTTTTTGTCAGGATCCGCCATTGTCTGGTAATGTAAATTCATCTGATTTTACATTTAATGGGATTAAGAACAAAGATTTTGAGGTGAGGAGACCCAAGGCAGATGAAAATTTCTTTAAATTGTTCGATTTAAAAATTATAGCGGGTAAAGTATTTGCTAAAAGTGATACCGCAACCGGATATGTTGTTAATGAGACATTTTTACAGAAAGTGCACATTAATAATCCTGAAGATGCAATTGGAAAATTACTTAATTGTACCGGCCGCGATATTCCTATTGTAGGTGTTGTTAAAGATTTTAATGATAAATCTTTAAAAGAAAGTATATCCGGGCTCGCCATTTCTGCGGGTAAAAAGCAGTATTATCGCGCTGCCATAAAAATTGATGCGAATAATTTAATGGCAACGAGTAAAGAAATCGAAGCATTGTGGAGCAACATGTTTCCAAATAATGTTTATTATTCCTTTTTTGCAAATGAACGGATAAATGGATATTATGAAACTGAGCAGATTATGGTCGTGTTGTTTAAAGTGTTTGCCGGCGTGATTATATTCATTTCTTTTATAGGTTTATTTGGACTAATGTCTTTCGTTGCCACGCAGCGCACTAAAGAAATGGCCATTAGAAAAGTTTTGGGCGCAACCACCTTTCAATTGGTAAAAATGCTGAATGGCTCTTTTCTGTTAATGGTATTAATTGCGAATATTTTAGCCTGGCCACTGGCTTATTTATTTGTAAACGGATGGTTGAACGGTTTTGCCTATCGGATGGAACTAAATATCTGGCCGTTTTTGTTAGCCATGTTGGTTTCGATGTCGATTACTGTTATTACAGTGAGTTTTAGATCGTTGAAGGTTGCAAAAACGAATGCTATAGATGCCTTGAAATATGAATAGAAATAAGTTAAAAGTTGAAGGTTGCCAGTTGAAAGTCTGGGCCTTTAACAAATAAGTTAAAAGTTGAAGGTTACAAGTTGAAAGTCTGTGCCTGTAACTGATAACATGTAACTCACAACACAAAAATGTTCGAACTAAACTTAAAAATGCCCGGTTAAACTTTTGTAAAATAGATCTATAGACTAATTACCATAAATGCCTTTTTATAATCATAGAGTCGCTAACCTTTCTAACCCCTAACCCTATAACCTTTTATAACTCTTATTCACGATCTTGATACCTGATACTAAATACTTGATACTACAATAATGATAGCACTTAAAAACATTGAAAAATACTACTCGAGCAAAGGCATAAAGCATTATGTGCTGCGCCATGTTACCACAACCATCAAACAAGGCGAATTCGTGTCCATTATGGGGCCTTCAGGCGCAGGGAAATCAACGCTGTTAAATATTCTCGGCATGCTGGAAGAACCAACTTATGGTACTTATGATTTTCTGGGGGAAGATGTAACTACCTTGAACGAGCGTAAACGAATCGAACTTTACCGGAACCACATTGGTTTTGTATTTCAGGCTTACCACCTTATTGATGAAATGACTGTTTATGAAAACATTGAAGCACCTTTGCTTTACCAAAAGGTTGGAGGTGCAGAAAGAGCGAGCAGGATAGCAGATTTATTGGATCGGTTTAACATCGTTGCCAAGAAGGACTTGTTTCCAAATCAACTTTCTGGCGGACAACAACAGTTAGTTGGAATTGCCAGGGCGTTAGCTGCACAACCATCAATTATCTTAGCCGATGAACCTACAGGAAATCTCCAGTCTGCCCAGGCCGAAGAAATTATGCAGCTGTTTCAGAAGTTAAACAAGGAAGATGGCATCACCATTATTCAGGTAACGCACTCCGAAAAAAATGCACAATATGGGAGTCGGATTTTGAACATTGCAGATGGTGTAATTAAAGATGATATTGCTGTCACAGCCATTTAAGGGAGCTTAACTTTGTAAATCCGGTAGGGATAGTCTGTTCTATCCTTACCTTTATTATATTTTTCTTGCCGGTTTAACTGCGAACAGCTTAGGTATAAATAGCCATCATCACCAATTCCAAAAGAATCTGGCCAGGTTAACCGCGGGTCAGTTACTAAGGTGTGCAGTTTACCATCGGGACTCACATATTTAATGGAATAATCTGGCGATGAGGTCAAATAAACGTTTCCCTTTTTATCAGCGATCATTCCATGACAAATGCCAGTTTCCGCAACCATTTCTACTGCATTACTGATTTCTTCCTGCTTTAAGCTTGCATCGGCTAAAATGGCAGTTTTAATTCGGTAAAGTTTAGTCTGGTTGATTGCCCTGAAATAAAAATATTCGTTATTGGTAGTTAATGCTATTCCATTCACATTTGAACTGAAGGACTTGCCAGAATCATCAATAACATCCCGGTTATCTAAACGCAATACAAAATTCGGATCAGCGATTGTGGATTTATCCTTTTGAAGAACAATCCTAGACTTTCCAGTTTTCAAATCTAATATTACGATGGCACTTAAGCCAGGGTCTGATAAGTAAGCAAGCTGTTTATCATGATCAATCACCACATCATTTAAAGCACTTTTATCTTTATCTAAATCTTCGAAATGATAAACGTTTACCCCTTTATTGTCTGCTAGGTTGATTTGTAATAATTTGAACTGACCCTCCTTTTTTTGTGCCTGATCGCCCCCGAAAATCGAAGCACCACCGGCAGGCTTCGAATCTAATACCCATAAGAAATTCTTTTCATCGGCATATAAATCCTGTACATTCACAAAATGATTTTTGGTATTAATTGTATCAGCTTTGTTCCATTCCAAATCTGGAAATGGCTTTCTTTGTCCGTTCACTATCTCCGTAAGTCCGTATAGATAAGGTTTACGTTTTGGAAATGAAACAAACAGGCGGTTGCTTTTAGCGGAAACAGTTACACCTATAGGCTGATTGTTGCTGAACGATGCAACCTCAATTAGCTTAGGCTGTTGTGCCATAATATTAAAGGTGAAAAAAGCTGAAACAACCAGAATCAATAAAATGAACTTTTTCATAGCATTTGATGAACACTTAAGTAAATTAACTTCAAATTGGCCATGAATGTTTTAAGGTGATCGCTTTTAAAAAAACGACTATGCAATTTTACTTGGGTTAAATTTATCTTTGTATTATGCAAAAATCTTTTACAGGTCAAATGGGACGGGACATCACTTTCGATTTTCCACCTAAACGAATCATCTCCCTTGTGCCCTCGCAAACGGAATTACTTTTTGATTTGGGTTTGGATAAAGAGATTATTGGATTAACGAAGTTCTGCATTCATCCCATTGAAAAGTTTGCCGAACGTACTAAAGTTGGCGGAACTAAAAAGCTCAATATTGATCTGATAAAAGACTTACAGCCAGATCTAATTATCGGGAATAAAGAAGAAAATACGCAAAGTGATATCGAAGAACTTGCTAAAGATTTCCCCGTTTGGATGAGCGATATTTTTACCTTAGAAGATGCTAAGAAGACGATCTCTCAGATCGGCGAACTTGTAGACCGGGAGCCTGAAGCGGGCTATCTTAACCACCTGATTTCTGCTGGTTTTAACGATTTGAAAACACTGGCTTTGCAAAACAAAATTAATAAAAAAGTTGCTTACCTGATTTGGCGTAAACCCTATATGACCGCCGGGAAAAACACTTTCATTAATGATATTTTGCTCCTCAACGGGATGGTCAATGTTGTTCAGCAAGATCGATATCCGCAAATTACATTGGAAAAACTGAAAACTTTGGATTGTGAACTGATCCTGCTTTCATCAGAGCCTTACCCTTTTGGTTCCAAGCATATTGAAGAAATTCAAAAGGTTATCCCTGATGCGAAAATTATGCTGGTAGATGGTGAAATGTTTAGCTGGTACGGCAGCCGACTGGTTAAAGCAGTACAGTATTTTTTTGAGTTTCAAAAGGAACTTTATTAGTGAATTGCAATAGCGTTTCCATAAATTGTCGCATTAATGAAATTTACCTCGTTTACTTAACATGAAAAAAATACTTGTACTATCGCTATTCGTAGCCGTTTTCTCTGGCTGTGCCTCTTTTAAAGATTCGAATACAGCCAAACGGGCAACTGCTACCGGAACCATTCAAAAGACCGGCATGACAACCTTTCAATATGGTACGCATCTGCTTACCACTGAGAATAAGATTTACGCCTTGAAGAGCGAGGCCATTAACCTGGATCAGTATCTGAACAGAAAGGTAACGGTAAAAGGGAAGAAAGTTAAAGGCTATCCACTAGATGGCGGACCTGAATTCTTAGACGTTACTTTAATTAAATTTTAGAATTGATATTCTTGCTGCTACCGTTGCTTATGCCATTAATCTGGAGCATTAGCACTGAGTTATGCGCAGGAATGTTGGTTAACTAAACCCGATTGACGCTAAAAGCCCCGGTTTTTTCTACCGGGCTTGAAGCAAAAAGCGGGACTGACTTAAACCGATGAGTACTGAAATTGCTTTTCTAATTATTTTGATTAAAATTTTTCTCCCTCTAAATTAATGACTTAGCTTTTTTGATAGAAAATAATAACTAAAATAAGTTGGATACCTTTTGATTATTCAATCTTGTTTCTATCTTTGCAGTCCTTACAACATCCTAACTGCGGATGTGGCGTAATTGGTAGCCGCACCAGACTTAGGATCTGGCGCTTCACGGCGTGGGGGTTCGAGTCCCTTCATCCGCACTATAAATGAAGCCGTTTTGAGTTAATCGAAACGGCTTCATTTTGTTTTAAAAACATTGATTAACAAAATTGATGTGGAATTAGTGAACTTGAAATAAGTCTCAGTTCTCACATCCTAATACTCATATCTGAAAAAAATGGATATTACACAGGAAAAAACCGGCAACTTAAATGCTGTTGTAAAAATCAAAATCGCACCTGCCGATTATAGTGCCAAAGTAGAAAAGGCAATCAAAGACCAGGCTAAAAAAGCACAATTACCCGGTTTCCGTAAAGGAATGGTTCCGCCTGCCCACATTAAAAAAATGTATGGCAAAAGTATTCTGGTAGAAGAAGTAAATAACTTGTTAAACGATACTTTGTCTAATTACATTGCTGAAGAAAAATTAGAAATTTTAGGTCAGCCTTTGCCTCAGTTAGAAAACGAGCGTGAGTTTAAATGGGATAACACAGATGAGTTTGAGTTTGATTATGAGTTAGGTTTAGCACCTGCTTTTGATGTTAATATCTCTTCGAAAGATAAATTTACTGAATATGTAATCAAAGCGGATCAGGAAACATTAGAAAGCCGGATCAAAAATATCCGTCGCAGTTATGGTAAAATGACTAATCCTGAAGTTGCTGCTGAAGGTGATGTATTATATGCTGAATTGGTGCAATTGGGTACTGATGGTACCGTTTTTGAAGGTGGAATTACCAATACCGCTACTTTACGTTTAGATTTAATTAAAGACGAAGCCATTTTGAAAACCTTGGTGGGTGTGAAAAAAGACGACGTGGTAACTGTCAATTTAGTAAAAGCACTTGATGATAACGCTGCGGTTGCAAAAGCTTTAAATATTTCTGAAGAAGATGCCGCTGATTTACAATCTGATTTCCAGTTAACGGTTAAAAATGTGAACCGTTTAGAAGAGTCTGATTTAAACCAGGAGTTTTATAATAAAATTTTCCCGGATGGTTCCGTAACTGATGAAACTGCTTTCAGAGCGAAAATTACAGAAGAAGTTGAGGGCATGTTTAAACAAGATGCAGAGCGTAAATTATCAAACGATATTTATGAAGACCTTTTGAAAAAACATACTTTCGAATTACCAGATGAATTTTTACGTCGCTGGTTAAAAGCAACCAACGAAAAATTAACAGACGAGGAATTGGCTGAAGGTTATGATGATTTCGCTAAAAACCTGAAATGGACTTTAATCGAAAATAAAATCATTAAAGACAATAGCATCGAAATTAAATATGAAGATGTGGTTCAGGCGGCTAAAGCGAAATTAGATGCGCAATTCAGAATGTACAGCCCGGCACCGCTTCCAGAAGACCAATTGGCACAATATGCCGTGCAGTTCTTACAGGAAAAGGAAAATGCAAACCGTACTTTTGAAGAAGTTAAAGCCTTAAAAACTTTCGAGCAAATCAAATCTATCGTTACTTTGGAGCAACAGGATATTGATTACGACAAGTTTGTGGAATTAGATAAAAAGTAGAGCGTCTGGCGGAGAGCGGTAAGCGGTTAAAAATGATTGTTCAATTGCCTATATTTAGCAATGGCTCAATTCAAATTCCAGTCGCTCGAAGTTTGGCAGTTATCTATCGAACTCACAGATAAATTACTTGATATAGCTGACCGATTGTCAGTAGATAAAAAATACAGATTTGCAGAGCAGCTCAATGGGGCTGCTCTTAGCATAATATTGCAGAGGGATCTGGTTCCGTTTCTAATAAGGAATTTGCTCATTATCTGAATATTGCGCATCGTTCAGCATTTGAAAATGCAAACATTTTAGTAGTATTGGAAAGAAGAAAATATATTTCTGACACAGAACTGCTTTATTATCTGGAAGAATTAGATAAATTGGCACGGAAATTAACCAACTTCAGGAAATATTTATTAAAATTATAATCCAGTTTGGCTTCTCGTAATTCAACGCTTTACGCCAAACTCCAAACGCAAGACAAGATTATGAACATAGACCCACAAGAATTCAGAAAATTTGCCGTTAAACATCAGGGGATTGGCGGATTACACGTAGATAAATTTATTGCACAGGCGAATATGAATCCTCAGAGTATGACGCCATATATTATAGAAGAACGTCAGTTGAACGTTGCTCAGATGGACGTATTCTCAAGATTAATGATGGATCGTATTATCTTTTTGGGTGATGCGATTTATGATCAGAATGCAAACATTATCCAGGCGCAGTTATTGTTCTTACAATCGACTGATGCGGATAGAGACATTCAGATTTACATTAACTCGCCGGGTGGTTCTGTGTATGCTGGTCTAGGTATTTATGATACCATGCAGTATATCCAGCCGGATGTAGCTACAATTTGTACTGGTATGGCAGCATCAATGGGTGCTGTATTATTAGTGGCAGGTGCAAAAGGAAAACGTGCAGCGTTACCTCACTCAAGAGTAATGATTCACCAACCATCGGGCGGCGCACAAGGTGTGGCATCTGATATGGAGATCAATTTGAGAGAGATGTTGAAATTGAAAAAAGAATTATACGATATTATTTCAGAGCACTCTGGTCAAACTTACGATTGGGTAGAGAAAGCTTCAGATCGCGATTACTGGATGACTGCCGATGAGGCAAAGGGATTTGGTATGGTTGATGAAGTTTTATCGAGAAACGCGAAAAAAGATGGCGAAACAAAATAAAGAATCTCGTTGTTCATTCTGCCATTCTGGCAAGCATGAAACTTTAATGTTAATTGAAGGCATGGATGCATTTATCTGTGATAAATGCGTTACCCAAGCCAATCAATTGCTTGCCCAGGAGTTGGGTACGAAGAACACGAAAAATATCCAGGATGCAATTTCTTTGCTTAAACCCTTAGAAATTAAACAACACCTGGATCAATACGTAATTGGGCAGGATGATGCGAAGAAAGTTTTATCAGTGGCTGTTTACAACCACTATAAACGTCTGAACCAGAAAGTTGATAAGGATGAGATTGAGATTGAAAAATCAAATATCATGCTGGTTGGCGAAACTGGAACAGGTAAAACACTTTTAGCAAAAACCATTGCCAAGATTTTGCATGTACCTTTCTGTATTTGCGATGCAACCGTTTTAACCGAAGCAGGATATGTAGGTGAGGATGTGGAAAGCATTCTTACCCGTTTATTGCAAGCCGCAGATTATGATGTAGCTGCAGCAGAACGTGGAATCGTTTATATTGATGAGGTGGATAAAGTTGCACGTAAAAGCGACAATCCATCTATCACACGAGATGTGTCCGGTGAAGGTGTACAACAGGCATTACTAAAGATTTTAGAAGGTACGGTTGTGAATGTTCCACCTCAGGGCGGACGTAAACATCCGGACCAGAAAATGATTCCCGTAAACACCAACAACATTTTATTTATCTGCGGTGGAGCGTTTGATGGTATCGAACGTAAAATAGCCAACCGTTTGCGTACGCAGGCTGTAGGTTATAAAGTAAAAAAGGATGAGGCTGTTTTAGATCTTAAAAATCTTTATAAGTATATTACGCCACAAGATTTAAAATCTTTTGGGTTAATTCCGGAATTGATTGGTCGTATCCCGGTTCTGTCTCACTTAAATCCATTAGACAAAGAATCTTTACGTAATATCTTAACTGCACCGAAAAACTCATTGATTAAGCAATATGTTAAGCTTTTTGCTTACGAGGAGGTAGATCTGGTATTTGAGGATGATGTGCTGGATTTTATTGTTGATAAGGCAATGGAATATAAACTGGGGGCCCGTGGGTTGAGGTCGATTTGCGAAGCGATTATGCTGGATGCAATGTTCGATACGCCAACTCAAACGGATGTCAAGGAGCTGCATATCAATCTCGATTATGCGATAGAGAAATTTGAAAAGGCCGACTTTAAAAAGTTGCAAGCCGCTTAAAAAAATCAAATCCTTCCCGAGCATTCGGGAGGGATTTTTTGGTAAATACGCCTGGCGCCAGGCGCTAAACTTATAATTATGAATGAAGAAAAAGACGTTAAGAAACATGAGGGCATTGCAGAGAAATCGAAAAAAGTAAAAGAAGTAGAAAGTCCGGTTAAGTCAGGTCTGAAATCAAAAGACGAAATTGTTAAAAACTGGCTGCCAAGATATACAGGCCGTCCACTGGATCAATTTGGTGATTATATTTTGTTAACGAACTTCAGTAAATATGTGAGCATGTTTTCGGAATGGAATGACAACGCACCGATTATGGGTTTAGATAAGCCCATGCAGAGTGTTACTGCAAATGGCATTACCATTATCAACTTCGGAATGGGAAGTCCGCTGGCAGCAACAATGATGGATTTGTTAACAGCAATTATGCCCAAGGCAGTTTTATTTTTAGGCAAGTGCGGTGGTTTAAAAAAGAAGAACCAATTGGGTGATTTAATTTTACCGATCGCAGCGATTAGGGGAGAGGGAACATCTAATGATTACCTTCCTGCTGAAGTTCCTGCTTTACCTGCGTTTGCCCTGCAAAAGGCAATCTCAACCACTATTCGTGATCATGGTAGAGATTATTGGACAGGAACTTGTTATACCACTAACCGCAGGGTTTGGGAACATGATAAGGAATTCAAAAAGTATCTGAAAACCTTACGGGCGATGGCGGTAGATATGGAAACAGCAACTGTTTTTACCACTGCTTTCGCAAATAAAATTCCTGCAGGTGCTTTACTCCTGGTTTCAGATCAACCCATGATTCCGGAAGGAGTTAAAACGGCAGAAAGTGATAGCAGTGTTACAGAAAAATATGTAGAAACACATTTGCGAATTGGAATTGATTCGTTAAAGCAACTAATCAACAATGGTTTAACCGTAAAACATTTATTGTTTTAATTGACCAGAACCCATATTAAATAAATAATATAAGATCGGAACTGCCGGTCTTTTTTTATGTGTAAAAACTACGTATGCTATCTGTTCATCACAGTCTGGCTTTAGCCGACTGTTCTATAATTATCCTATAAGACTGGTACCACGCGGAAATCACTTAGGCGCTAAACTCAAAATTACTAAGAATTAAATAACTTAAACGTGATCTATTTGGTGAGGCACCAGACTAGTAGGGGTAACTAGCGAGAAGTAAGATATTTTCAGCGGAAAAAATGGATTTATTTTTTGTCCTATCGGTTGGTGTCTCACCAACAGAAAGCATTTTTGTTTATAATTCACTATATAAGAATAAACAGGTTATAAATTGGCTGGTTGGTGAGACACCAAACCAGTAGGGGTTAGCTTAAAAAAAGGTGTATCGCAATTGCGATTACTTAGGGGAATTCCTCATACCCTTTAGGTAAATAACCATGAAGGATAAGGTCGTCAGATCCATCGATTTTATAGTTGCATCCGTTATGCAACAGTACTACTCTATCTGAAATATCCAGAATTGATCTATAATAATGATCGGTTACAATGAAACCTTTAAATGCCCTCATTTGATTAATATGTTGCTTCACTTCATCTACTAACAATGGCGCTAAGTGAGAGAAGGGCTCATCTAAAAGCACAAAGTCAGCGTCACTATAAATAATGATTAGTGCCTCCAGCAGTCTGTTCTCTCCTCCGGAAAAATCCCGGAATTGCTTCTTCAGGTTTTCAGCAATAAAGGGGATTTGAACGACTGCTTCTTTATGGCTGGTGCAAAAAATTTCTATTGCATCTTTTAGTTTTAATTTATTTGGAATAAAATGATGCTGCGTTAAATAAGCTATCTTACCCGATAAATAGCCTTTGGAAAAGATTTCCCCATTAACCTTTAAATGTTTGAAATCAACATTCAGACTTCCAAATATTGCTTTTAATAAAGTGGACTTTCCACTGCCATTTCTGCCTAACAAGCCAACAACTTCACCCATTCTACAATTCAGGTAAACTCCATTTAAAGTTGTTTTTTCATTAAATCGGTGGGTAACACTGTCAATAGATAATTCCTGCATAGAAGACATAAAATAACAATAAAGAATAGGATAACTAAATCATAGATTACAAGATTGAGAAATATTTTTCTAAAGCCTAATCCCATATTCTTGTAAAAGATAGTATGTTTCGTCAGAAAGAATCTTTCTAAGATAACGGAAAATGCCCAGCCAATTGGTTTCATTAATAAGGCCATTGCATAGGCACCAGGCTTTTCTGTTCCATTGATAATGAAAAAAGTGCCGATGAGTAAATTAACCAGAATGTTCCAGAACAAAATAGGTTTATAAACTATTAAAGATTTTTTGAGCAGCTTAATCGACATTCCTAAATATATAGAAAAAACTCAAAGCGCTATCAATCAAATCCTCTAAGATTAAACATATTAAAACATTAGCCGGTTGATGAAGCACCAACCAGTAGGGAAAGCGTAAAACTATTCATTGCAGTCTGGCTTCAGCCGACTGATTCTTTTTTCATTCTATCGTTGGCCTGCCAAACCAACAGAAAAATCATCCTTTAAGATTAATAGGTGTTGGTTAAGATACTAAATTTAGGCTGGTTGGTGAGGCATTAACAAATAGGGAAAGCGTAAAACCTATTCATTGCAGTCTGGCTTCAGCCGACTGCTCTTTTTTTTCCATTCTATCGTGGCCCCCTCTCACCAACAGAAAAATCATCCTTTAAGATTAACAGGTGTTGGTTAAGACGCTAAATTTAGGCTGGTTGGTGAGACACCAACCAGTAGTAATAGTATTAGTGGGCACCAGCCAATAAGGAAAGCGTAAAACTATTCATTGCGGTCTGGCTTCAGCCGACTGATCTTTTTTTTATTCTATCGTTGGCCCCATCTCACCAACAGAAAAATCAATCCTTTAAGATTAACAGGTGTTGGTTAAGAGCTAAATTAGACTATTGGTAGACACCAACCAGTAGGAGAAAACAGAAAAGTCTATAACCAAAAACGGATCGACAATTGTCGATCCGTTTTTAATTTAATGAAGGTAACAAGTGTTACCCCAGGTATGATTTTAATATTTTACTTCTTGAGGTATGACGAAGGCGTTGAAGCGCTTTATCCTTAATTTGACGAACACGTTCGCGGGTTAAATTAAATTTCTCGCCTATTTCCTCTAAAGATAGCGGATGGTTTGAACCAAGTCCGAAGAACAATACAATAATTTCTCTTTCTCTTTCTGTTAAAGTAGACAGCGAACGTTTAATTTCTTCAGAAAGCGATTCATTAATTAATGAACTGTCTGTATTTGGCTCATGGTTTTCCAATACATCTAACAATGTATTTTCTTCACCCTGAACAAAAGGAGCATCCATAGAAACATGGCGACCAGAGTTACTTAAGGTATCAGAAATTTTATCTACTGTAGTCTCTAAAATGTCTGCCAATTCTTCCGGAGATGGCTCACGCTCATATTCTTGCTCTAGTTTAGAGAATGCTTTACTAATTTTGCTTAATGAACCAACCTGGTTTAATGGTAAACGAACAATACGACTTTGCTCTGCGATAGCCTGCAAAATAGATTGACGAATCCACCAAACCGCGTATGAAATGAATTTGAAACCTTTAGTCTCATCAAACCGTTTCGCTGCTTTAATTAAACCTAAATTTCCTTCGTTAATTAAATCGCCTAAGGTTAAACCTTGATTTTGATATTGTTTTGCAACGGATACCACGAAACGTAAGTTCGTTTTAGTTAATCGCTCTAATGCAGCCTGATCGCCCTCACGAATCTTTCTTGCTAAAATTACCTCTTCCTCTGCTGTTATTAAATCTACTTTACCAATTTCATGTAAGTATTTATCAAGTGATTGACTTTCACGGTTGGTAATCGACTGCGTTATCTTGAGTTGTCTCATTTATACGTTTTGTGTGCTCTTTAATTATTGAAGTGTGCAAAGTTACGAAATTGTATGGCAATCCGAAAGGATAAAATACTGAAAATGTTGCTGTTTGCACGTGTTTTTTACACTTTTACTTACAACAAAAATCATTCCAATAAAGTTTTTGATTCCATATTTGTTAATTGTGAAATATAGTCGCGTTTCAATATATATTTATTGATATTCAATAAATATATGTTGAATTTAAATAAATATATTATTTTTTAATACTATTATTGCACTGGAAATTTGACGCTTTATGGATAAGTTATAAATTGATAGCGCAAATAGCTTTATAATTGTCAGTCTCGAACTGGATCATTGAAAACTTATATTAGTGTGTCGGTTTCCTGGATTTATAAGATCAGGGATATAGTGAACTGACAGCAATTAATGACGAATTTATATAAGATTTTAGGCACCCTTGCAATAAACTAAACAGTAAACAAACTAAAATAACAGCAAACAGATGAAAACAAAGTATCAAATTTTAGCGATAAAAACTGCATACGTTATTACGCTCGCATGCGCATTGTTATTTTCTTTTGGTGATGCCGCACGGGGTTTTAAAGATGGTTACAATGCCGCAGGTAATCCGGCTAATAGCAGCTTAACGGAAGGGATTTTATTATTATTAATCTGCTTTTTTACTTTAAGGGTATTGGTGTACCTCTATCGTTTCATCAACTCTGTACAAAATGGAAACGTATTTAACGAAGAAAATGCAACACGACTAACCAGAATGGGGTACTACTGTACAATCATTCCGTTTATGCTATTTGGTTTTAATTTGATAGGTTATTTAAACGAAGTGGGTAATAAAGCTGTTCAAATCAGTGATATCATTGAACACGTTGACTTCGAAATCTGGTTGCTTATTTTTGGTTTAACACTGCTTACTATCGCTTTCGTTTTTAAAAAAGGAATAGCACTTAGGCAAGAAAGTGAACTGACCATTTAACCCTATTTATTAATGCCTATAATTATCAATTTAGATGTCATGTTAGCCCGTAGGAAGATGTCTTTAACCGAACTTAGTGAACGCGTTGGGATCACAATGTCTAATTTGTCGATTTTAAAAAAGGGTAAGGCAAAAGCGGTTCGGTTGGAAACACTCGAATCTATTTGCCGGGTACTGGAATGCCAGCCCGGAGATATATTGGAATTTAGAACAGATTAAGCCAGGTACAAGAACCGAAGTTAATCTCTAAGCCTACGCAAAAAAAAGAGTCCGATCAATCTAATTAACCGGACTCTTGATCAAATACTCAATAAGTTAATCTTGTTTTTGATTCAGAAAGACAAAGTTATGATCGAACATATCTAACTTAATTTTACTTTCTTTATCTATTTTACCAGCAAGGATTTCCTTTGAGAGTTCGTTTAGGATACGTTTTTGAATCACTCTTTTTAAAGGTCTTGCACCAAATTGCGGATCGTAACCGAGCTGTGCCAGCCAATCCAAGGCTTCATCACTGGCTTCCATTTCAATCCCCATCTCTGCGAGCGTTTGTTTTACCTGCTTAAATTGCAAGGCTACAATATCCCTGATTTCATTCCGGTTTAACGGCGTGAACATGATCAGCTCATCGATGCGGTTTAAAAACTCCGGACGAATGGTTTGCTTTAATACTTCAAACAGTTCATTTTTAGTTTTTGCAATCAATTCATCGCGGTTTTCATCACTCAGGTTTTTAAAGTTATCCTGAATCAGGTGCGCCCCAATGTTGGAGGTCATGATGATGATCGTGTTTTTAAAATTCACCGTTCTGCCTTTATTGTCAGTTAAACGGCCATCATCTAAAACCTGTAACAAAATATTAAACACATCAGGGTGGGCTTTTTCAATCTCATCTAACAGCACTACCGAATAAGGCTTTCTTCTGACAGCTTCCGTTAATTGGCCGCCCTCATCGTAGCCAACATATCCTGGAGGCGCTCCAATCAGGCGGGAAACTGCATGTCGCTCCTGGTATTCACTCATGTCTATCCGGGTTAAAGCATTTTCATCGTTAAATAAAAATTCTGCCAATGCTTTTGCCAATTCCGTTTTACCCACGCCGGTTGTACCAAGAAAGATGAACGAACCAATTGGCTTACGCTTATCTTGTAAACCAGCTCTCGACCGTCTGATGGCATCGGAAATCGCTTCAATTGCTTCATCCTGTCCGGCAACACGATGGTGTAATTCTGCTTCCAGGTTTAATAATTTTTCACGCTCACTGGCAATCAGTTTGGTTACCGGAATACCTGTCCATCTACCAACTACGCCGGCAATGTCATCCGCGGTTACCTCTTCTTTCAGCATGCGGCTATCCAGCTGTTGATTTTCCAGGTCTGCTTTCAATTTTTCAACCTGATCTTGTGCCTCTTTAATTTTTCCGTAACGGATTTCGGCAACTTTACCATAATCTCCGGCACGTTCTGCTTGTTCAGCCTCTAATTTATAGTGTTCAATTTGCTCCAGTTGGTTATTTACCGCGTCTACCAGGTCTTTTTCTCCCTGCCATTTTGCTTTAAATTCATCACGCTCTGCTGATAAATTGGCTATTTCTTCAGATAACTCCTGAACTTTCCGGTCGTCTTTTTCACGTTTAATCGCTTCACGCTCAATTTCCAAACGCATGATCTCGCGGTCTAAAGCATCAACATTTTCCGGAACGCTGTCCATTTCCATCCGAAGTTTTGATGCCGCCTCATCCATTAAATCAATCGCCTTATCCGGTAAGAAACGATCTGCAATATACCGCTGACTCATTTCCACAGCCGCAATAATGGCTTCATCTTTGATGCGTACTTTATGGTGTGTTTCGTAACGTTCTTTTAATCCACGGAGAATGGAAATGGCATCCTGGGTATCTGGTTCTTCAACCATTACTTTCTGGAAACGACGTTCCAGCGCTTTATCTTTCTCTAAATATTTTTGATATTCATCTAAAGTAGTGGCTCCGATGGCTCTTAATTCGCCACGGGCTAGTGCTGGTTTTAAAATGTTCGCGGCATCCATTGCACCTTCTCCGCCACCGGCACCTACCAGGGTATGGATCTCATCAATGAAAAGCACAATGTCTCCATCGCTTTGCGTAACCTCCTTAACCACCGCTTTTAAACGTTCTTCGAATTCACCTTTGTATTTGGCACCGGCAATTAAAGCACCCATATCCAATGAGAATACGGTTTTACTTTTCAAGTTTTCAGGCACGTCACCTTTAATGATCCTAAAAGCAATACCCTCAGCTATAGCGGTTTTACCCACCCCAGGCTCTCCGATTAAAATAGGGTTGTTTTTCGTTCTGCGGGATAAAATTTGAATTACCCGACGAATTTCCTCATCGCGACCAATTACCGGATCGAGCTTTCCGCTTTCTGCATATTCATTTAAATTGCGGGCATATTTGTTCAAAGCCTGGTAAGTGGCTTCTGCATTCTGATCGGTTACCCTGTTATCGCCGCGTAATTCTACGATAGCTTTTTTCAGGTCTTTTTCATTTACACCCTGCTCTTTTAAAAGTTTGGATGTACTATCATTAACCGCTAAAATTCCTAATAAAAGGTGTTCTACCGATACAAATTCGTCTTTAAATTCTTTCAAAAATGTTTGTGCCTTTTGCAACACGTTATTTGTACCCGATGATAAATAGACATTGCTGCCACTCACTTTTGGGAATTTTGCAATCTCCGCATCAAGATTTTGATTGAGGGAGTTAAGGCTAACATTTAACTTTTTCAAAACGTAAGAAACCACGTTTTCATCAACAGTCAGCAAACCTTTAAGCAGGTGTGCTGTTTCAATAGCCTGCTGCTGATTGCCCTGAGCTATTTCAGAAGCCTGTTGAATCGCTTCCTGGGCTTTTATTGTATAATTGTTGAAGTTCATATTTTCCTTTGGATCAAAACAAATGCCATAGCAGTTTTGATTTTTGAATCGGAAATTTTGTCTGTATAAAGGGTTTTTTAATGACTAAATTACTGGTAATAAGTGATTTGTAGTGAATTTTTGTCTGTAACCTGCGTGGGTTAAACTTAAATATTATATCTCCTGATGTTCAATGACATGTTTCCCGGCTGATAATTCAATTTTATTGTTGCTGATTTTTCCATTAACTTTAATTTGCATATCGCGGACAATAGGTAATTCCATACTTGCCGTAGAATTTGCAGGAATCGTAATGTCGTATTTGATGCCTTTTTCAGTTCTTTTCCAGGCACTTATAATTTTGCCAAAAGGCCCAATGTGACTGGCTTCAAAAGCATTCAAACCATCCATAATATGCGGATCTAAAATGACATGTTTGAATCCTGGCTGCTTTTCATCAGGCTTGATGCCTCCGGGAGATTTATATAACCATGCGCCGATTTCGCCAAACATAATATGATTCATGGAGATATCAGATTTTGCATCAATCGGCCAGTTTTCATAAAGGGTAGTGGCGCCGTTCTCCATCCACCAACCCCAACTTGGATAGGTTTTTTGAGCCGCTATTTTATATGCCCAGTTGCTGTAGCCGTTCTCGCTAAGGGCATTCAAAATCGCTTTTGTTCCCAACAATCCCACATCCAAATGGAAACCATCGGTCTCTACCCGTTTTGCCAGATTTTCAGCAACCAGTGCGATAGATTCTTCCGGAACAATTTTCCAATACAGCGGAACACTCATCTCTGTTTGGACGCCTGAAGCATAAATACCAGTCGCCTTATTCAAATATTTGGCATTGAAAGCCTTTTTTATCTTTTCTGCCAGGATGGTGTATTTTTCGAAATCAGCTTTTTTACCAAGGATTTTCGCAGCTTTCGCTAAAATAACAACATCAGCATAGTAATAGCAGGTAGAAGTTAATTCTACAGGCGATTTGGATTTAACCGGGATCCAGTCGCCCAAGCCCCAGCTTGTTAATCCGGTAGGGTAGGTTTCATCTATATGATTTACATATTTCCGGATGTTTTCATAGCAGTCGGCCAGTAATTTTTGATCGCCATAAAACAGATAAATATTCCATGGGATGATGGCAATGGTACTGGTCCAATCCGGGCCATTTCCCCATTCATAACCCCAGCCATCAGTAGGAATGATGGATGGAAGTACACCATTGGGCTGTTGTTCATCCCGGTGATCTGCCAGCCACTTTTCATAAATAGTAATGCCATCGAAGCCATAAAGCCCCGTTTCAATGGCAATTTGAGCATCGCCCGTCCAGCCATTTTTTTCCCTTTGCGGGCAATCAGTAGGGTAACCAAAAAGATTTGATAAGTAAGAATTATTTGTGGCATAATAAATCTTATTGATAATCTCTTCTGAAGATTTCACTTCACCGGCAACCGGAACATCACTGTGCATAAAATAACCTACCAGATCTTCTTTTTTAAGGTGTAGTGGAGTTGAAGTAGTTACTTCTACATATTGAAAACCTTTATAATTAAAATGAGGCATTAAACTTTGCCTGCCTTTCCCATTTAACATTAAAATATCAGTCTGAAAAGGATCTGTATTGTCTGTAGGCCGGTAGTGCGCATCAATATTAGATATGTCTAACCTTCCATTCGGGTATAACCGTTCGCCATGCTTTAATCTCACCACTGTTCCGGCAGGGCCATCTATGGTTATTTTACTCACGCCGGAAATATTCCGTCCTAAATCGAAAAGGTAAGTGGTGTCATTAATTTTCTTTATTGTTTTCGATGTAATTTCTTCAACATTGCGAATGGGATGAAGTGCTTGCGCGACAATGTTCGTGGATGGGGCAGCGCGATTGATCACTTCTTTCCAATCTTTGTCGTCGAAATCCGGCGTATTCCATCCCTGTTTTTCCATCCTGGCATCGTAATGTTCGGCGGTGTAAATACTATTGAAAACAACCGGACTTAAAGCAGTTTTCCAATCCTTGCCAGATCTGATCGTTTCTGTGGTTCCATCGTCATAGGTAATTCTCACATCCAGACAAAAGGCTGGTCGGTTGCGCCACGGTGCCCGGTCGAAATCCCATACTGCAGTAGATTGATGGTTGTACCAACCGTTTCCTAAAAGTACGCCAATAGCATTTTTACCCTGATTGATTTCATTTGTAACATCGTAAGTAACATATAGCGTTCTCCTGTCGAAACGCGTATACATGGGATCCATCCGGTGATTGCCAATCTTTTTGCCGTTGATGGATAATTCATATAAACCGGCAGCAGCGATATATGCCCGGGCAGATTTAACTTTTTTTGAAGTGTTGAATGTATTTCTAAAGTAGGGGGCAGGCTTAAGTTTGATATTTTCACTGTCAGCTATCCATGTACCCTGCCAGTTACTCATATTCATCATCCCCATTTCAAAACTTGCGATTTTGCTGAAGGTTTGTTGATTATGATTGGTTACATCTACACGCCAGAAGTATTTAGTAAAAGGTTTTAGTGATTGGCCTGAATAAATAACGAGATTAACATCTGATTTAAGCCATCCGGTATTCCAGGCATTTGCTTTCTCCCTAGTTAGCATGGATGAATCACTGTCGACTAAAACTCGATACTTCGTTTGCTTCGCACCCCGGCTGTCATCAATCATTTGCCAGGTAAAGCGGGGTTGCGCGTTATCCAGACCAATTGGTTGCGTCAAGTATTCTGTTTTTAAAGCTGTTAGTGATTGTGCTTTCGCATTTGAGAAAAGGCAAAGGGCTGGAAGAAGTGTTAATATTTTAAGGAAGTTCAATCTCATCGTTTAGGGCTTATTGAAAACTAAGTTATAAAATAAATCAGATAGATTGGATCGGCAGAAATTCGCGCATAAAAAAAGCGAAGAAAAATCTTCGCTATATCTTTATTGGTCTGAATTATTTTCGATGAGAATTGAAACTATCCCAGAATTTGCTGTAATCGCTCAGTTTGGTGATCAACTAATTTTTGTAAGGGGCCAGATGCCAACATTTTCATCATCATATTTAAATCTGCAGAGATGATTAATTTTGCGATCGTTCCAGCGCCGTTTTCGGCAACTGTCCATTTTAATTCAATTTCGAAAGGTGCTTTTTCAGTAGGTGTTGCCGTTAATTCCTTATTTTCGACACGGTTGGTGATAGCGATTGCTAATTTTGCCATATTTTGGATGGTAAAACGGGCTTCATCTTCTGTAGATTCCCAATTGTATATGTTTTCGGGCATCAATCTTTGATGATTGTTCATATTGGAAAGAAAAGTATAAACCTCGGTAACGGGTTTATTCACTTCCACAGCGCTTTCAATAATTGTCATTGTATTTCTTTAATTTTTAAATATTTGGTACAGGAAATAAGCGGCTTAACTTGCCGCTTGGCCCCATTCTGATGGGTTTAAACGCCATTTGCTAAGTAATTCCATATCATTTTTTGCGATAATACTATGCTCTGCAGCATAATCGATTAATGCACCATAACTTGATAAAGTTAAGTAACGGCATTTTGCAGCGGTGAAGTTCTCATCTGCTTTTTCAAATCCGTAAGTGAATATTGCAGCTAGTCCAGCTACTGATAATCCAGCTGATCTTAAAGCTTCAACAGCTTGTAAGCTACTTTTTCCGGTTGAGATTAAGTCTTCGATAACCACTACACGCTGTCCTTCTACTACTTCACCTTCAATTAAGCTTCCGGTTCCATGTTCTTTGGCTTTCGCCCTTACATAAATAAAAGGAAGGCCAAGTTCCTGAGCAACGAGTACGCCTTGAGGAATCCCTGCAGTGGCAACTCCAGCAATAACATCAACTGAACCAAATTCTTCCTGAATGGCCTGAGCAAGCTTCTGACGAATGTAAGTTCTAACCTGAGGATGGGAAAGGGTAATGCGGTTATCGCAATAAATTGGCGACTTCCAACCAGATGCCCAGGTAAAAGGATTATTAGGTTGTAATTTAATTGCCTTTATTTGTAATAAAAATTCCGCTACCTTTAATTCAATATCACTTTTATTATACATGGCCCAAAATTACAGAATTTATATTAACGATAACACTTTGTTTATATCGGAAGTTTTACCAGAGCAGAAGGAAAAGATACAACAGCTTGAATTTCAAGATTTTGATCTGCAAACATTTTATGAAAAATTAAAGAACGGATCGAAGAAAAGTTATCTTTTTTTAACTAAAAATCCGAAGGAAACGTTTAAGAAGCTTAAAAAGAATTGTGAGATCATTAAGGCTGCAGGAGGTTTAGTGGAAAGTGCAAATGGAAACTACCTTTTTATTTTTAGAAATAAGAAATGGGATTTACCAAAAGGTAAGTTGGAGTTGGGCGAAAAAATGAAAGAAACCGCAGTTCGTGAGGTGGAAGAGGAATGCGGAATTAAAGTTTTGAATCGTGAGGATAAACTTTGTAAAACCTACCATGTGTATCAGAATGGGTCGAAAATGGTGATTAAGAAAACAAACTGGTACAAAATGACAGTTAAGGGCGAGCCAAAATTAGTTCCACAAAAGGAGGAAGGGATTGAGGAAGCGGTTTGGCTGGATAAAAATCACCTTATGCCAGTGGTTAAAAATACTTTTCCATCTATTATGGATGTGATGAGAGCGGGTGGGATATTGTAGGGGGATATTTAAAGGCAGCTTGCGAGAATGCGATCACCAAATCGTGTGCTGAATTGATTTCAGCACCTACCTGATTAGGATCCTGAAACAAGTTCATGAGCATGATTCTTCGATGGAGATTGCTTCAGCAGATGAAGAATCTGCTTCGCAAAGACGGTTTTTTTAATAGGGGTGCACTAAACAGATCGTCCTGTTGAATTTAGATCAGTACCTATTTATTTAAGGACCTGAATCAATTTCAGGGAAAGGATTCTTTGCAATGACAAACCTACAAAAAGCCTAAAGCTTCTTTTGGCACAAATGGACTCACATCGCCATTATTTCTTAGGATGTCTCTGACAATGGTAGAGCTGATGGCAGAATATTCTGGTTTACTCAAAAGTAGAATGGTTTCCACTTCAGGCATCATGGTTTGGTTAATCTGCGCAATGGCCCTTTCATATTCAAAATCGGATGCTGAGCGGATGCCCCGCACCATATAAGTGGCATTTATCTTTCGGCAAAAATCAACTGTTAAGCCCTCATAGGTTTGAATTTCTATGTTTATATAGCCTTGAAAAACGGTTTCTAATATTTGTAAACGCTGTTCTGCAGTGAGAAAATTTTGCTTGGAGCTATTTAACCCGATGCCAATCACAATCTTATCGAAAAGGGGAGTAGCACGTTGCAGAATATTCACGTGGGCAATTGTAATCGGATC
>JAZBLX010000026.1:0-88178 GCA_037033465.1 Bacteroidota bacterium
CCAAGCCTTGATTTTTTTGTTACTTTTTTGATCAAGCAAAAAAGTAAAAGCCCTTCGGCGGCCAGCCGAGGCAAGCCCGCGCAGCGGGAAAAATCACCTCTTTCCGCCACTTTTCAAAAAATAAGACGCACGAGAAACTTTTATCGCCACAAGTCGACTACTCCTCCATCCTTACCATCGCTTTAATCACTTCATTTCTCGGATCCAGCCAGCTTTCAAAATTAGCCTTAACTTCTTCAAACGCTACTTCATGCGTAATGTATGTAGTAGGTTTTACTAAACCAGCCTTCATTGATTTAATTACATGCTCGAAATCTTCAATATTAGCATTTCTACTGCTCATTAACGTAGACTCCCTTTTATGAAATTCCGGATGATTGAAAATCAGATCGCCTTTTTGCAGACCAATTAATACAAACCTGGCGCCGTGTGCCATATAATTAATGGCATTATTAATGGCTTTCTGGTTACCGGTGGCATCAATCACTACTGTAGGCATGTCGCCATTCGTAATTCGACTTAACTGTTCTGCAACATCTGGTGAAAGTGCATTAATAGCATAAGCTACGCCAAGTTTTTCTTTACAGAAAGTTAAGCGATCGTCATTGATGTCCAATGCAATTACATTTCCTCCGGCAATTCTCGCAAATTCCATCGTACCTAAACCTATCGGACCAGCACCAATCACCAAAACAAATTCTCCAGGTTGCACATCAGCTCTGCGAACGCCATGGGCACCAATTGCCAATGGTTCTACCAAAGCGAGTTCATCGTAACTTAAACCTTCGCCAGGTAAAAGTGTTCTAGACGGAACCTGCAAATATTCACGCATTCCGCCGTCAACGTGTACACCACAAACCTGCATTTTCACACAGCAATTTGGTTTATTCATCCTGCAGGCGATGCATTCACCACAGTTAAAATATGGAATAAAGGTTACAGCTTCTCCAATCTGAAAATCGTTCCTTCCGTCAATTTCAACCAGTTCGCCCGAAAGCTCGTGCCCCAAAACCCTTGGGTAATTGAAAAAAGGTTGCGTGCCTTCGAAGGCATGAAGGTCGGTTCCGCAAATACCGATCCTTTTGATTTTTATGATGGCGTGATCCTTCTTTAATTCAGGTTTTTCTGTTTCTGAATATTCAAAAGTTCCGGGAGTTGTACAGGTTAAGGTTTTCATTTTTTTAAGGAGAGAAGGGGGAAGTTTTAAATGAGAGAATTATTAAATGAGTGAATTATTGAATGACTAAGTTTTGAATGAGTGGATGATTGATGTTTAATAGCGATCATGAAAACCATTCTATCCTTCTCTCATTCACTCATTCTATAATTTATTTACGCGTTAGCTAAAGCCCTGTCTAAGTGCACATAACCACCATCTACATGAATAATTTGTCCGGTAGTATGACTTGATTTATCTGACAATAAAAAAGCCGTCATGTTTGCAATTTCTTCTGCAGTTGTCATTCTGTTTTCCAAAGGAATTTTAGACGTAATTTCATCCAGTTTCGCCTGAGCATCCGGTAAAGTTTCGATCCAGGTTTCATAGGCAGGCGTCCAGCATTCGGCCACTACAACCGCGTTTACTCTAATGCCGTACTTTAATAATTCAACGGCCCACTCACGCGTTAAGGCATTACGACCACCATTCGCGGCTGCATAGGCCGATGTGTTCCCTTGTCCGGTTTCAGCAGTTTTCGAAGTGATATTTACAATGGCGCCTTTACTTTTGATCAATTCTGGCAGAGCATGATGGGCCATTAAATAGTAATGAACCACATTTTTATGCAATGAAGCCATAAAATCTTCATAATTACCGTGCTCTAAACCTACGCCATCATTTACTCCGGCATTGTTTACCAGTCCATCAATTCTGCCAAACTGCTCCACAATGGCTGCGACTACATTTTTGCAATCTTCAGGCTTGGAAAGTTCTGCAACAAACTGAGCGGCTTTTCCGCCATTTTCTTCAATTGCTGCAACAACTTTTTGATTGTCTTCCGCTTTTCTACCTACAATTACCGCAATTGCATTCTCTTTGGCGAATACTTCTGCAATGCTTCTGCCGATGCCTTTCGCAGCGCCAGTGATTACAATAACTTTTTCTTTTAAATTTAAATCCATATCTTTTTAATTAGTGAATTATTTAATGATAGAATGAGTGAGTTTTGAATGGGTGAATGATTGAGGGATTGAATTTTGAATGCTTTGTAAACTACTTTTGAAATTCTTTCATTCACTCCATCTATCATTTTATCAATCTCTCATTCAATCATTCACTCATTTTATCATTCTATCATTATTTTTATATCTACTTTTCTTTTTTCCGGGAAAACTTTTAAATCGATCACTTTTCCATTTTTTAACGTTCCTTCTAAAGTTGTTTGGTATGGCGCATGCAGTTTGAAATGTACATCCCAGTCTTTAGGCCATGCCGGAAACAAATATATCTTCTTTGAGTCTACCTGCATTAACATCTCCTGCAAGCCAATCATTCCGGATCCACCCCAATTATGATCGGGTGTCCAGTCGAAGCCTGGTCCCCAGAAAGCAGGAAACCTTCTTCCCGAATCTTTAAGTTTCGAAGTGGTAAGTTCTGCAGCTTCAGAAGTTAATCCCAATCTGGCAGCGAAAATATTATCTTGTTTCCACCCCAAATGACTTCTAAATTTTAGCACATCAGGATCGTATTTAAAAGTATTGATTGCGGTATCCAGCCCTGATTTTCCGATACCATAAATCCCCCAGGGGTACACCGGATACAATTGTGGACTTTCCGTATTATTAACACGCTCCCAAATTTTTGCCGGAGAAATGGTGGGCCTCCCGTCGAACTGCCTGAAATTGATTGGCGGAATAGTGCGAAGCATTTCAGTCCATTCCTTTCTTTTACCTTCTGGTAAAGAGGGAGACTCCAATAATCGCTGCAGCACAACCTTCAGCGCAGCGATTGTGGAGGTAGAATTATAGGCCATTTTATAAGTTTCTGCACCCGAACCAGGATATAATATCAAATGACCATTGCCATCTAAAGCTTTTGCACCACGTTGCTTCGCCAAATCAGTATAGTGTTCCTTGAAAAAGGTCAGCGAACTTTCGATTAACGGGAGGTACTGATCGATATTTCGATGATCATATCTTTCAGTTTCAAGGATCATCATGCAGAATTCCAGAACCGTATCCCATTCGTATTCCAGCCAGGCATTGTATTCCATTCCCTGGTTATAACCAGCCGGCCTTTCCCACCCATATTCAGCGGGATTTGGTAAGCCGAAATTTTCTAATTGCTCGGTGAAACTTGCTCCTTTATGCCCCCATGCGGCTTCCGTCCTGATTTCTGCATTTTTCAGCAAGTTGAGGTAGAAATCAAACTGAGGTTTCATGAGGTCGAAATCGCCACTTTTCAGCATCGGCCAATAGACCAGTCGCTGGTTTTGAGCCGTGTGTGTTCCTCCTCCCCAGTTTCTAAAATCGGGTGTATATTTTAGGGTAGAATCTGTAAACTGGGGATCGTAGGTAAATAAGCCACCATTAAATTTTGTTGGATATTTCCCAAAGGCATTGCAACCCAGCATGTAGCGAAAAAGCTGATAATTTCTGGATGCCTGGTTAGCGCTTTCGTTTTGTGAGTTAATGTAAATATAACTTCTGCCCCAATATTTATTCCACCAGGCGATACTTGCTTTTTGAGTCGCAGGAGCGGCAATAGCATTCAGTTCCTGCTCCCAAAGCTTACCTGAAGCTGAATAACTGGTATTGAGGCGAATACTGATGTGTTCGGATTTGGCCGGCACTTTGCTTTTTAACCGCCATGCATAAAAAGGCGTATTGACATAAATTCCGGTATAATTCCCCGCAGGAACCATATTTTTACCTTCCATAATCCCTCCAAACAGGAGATTTTTCAACGGATTGAAAAGGGCATTTTTCTGGTTTTCTAGACCTTGTTGTTTTACCACAACATCGAAAACGGTTTCAGCTTTATTTTGATGATAAAATTGAATGCTGTTTTTCTTAAAGCCGATTTCATCTTTCAAAGTTTTTACTTCACCCTGCGGTGCCCATTTATAAGAATTCTGGTTGTTCTCCTTCCCTTTCGTAACCCGGTCTTCAAAACGCCAGCTCTCATAACTCGCTTCAGTGGTGATCTTTTCATTTGATTTTAGTTCAAGGTGAATAACGGGATTAAACACATCTACCCAAATTTTTAGTTCGGATTTTAACTTTCCCTTCGCCCCTGAAACCTGAGCATAACCATCTTTTACATTCAGCTCTTGTTTGAAACTTTCGCCTTCGAATGGATTCGGACTGAGCTTCAATTTCACCCGACCAAGTTTTAACAGGGTATTGTTTTCATCAAAGCTGCCGCTACGGGATAGGTAAAGATATACTTCGCCTTTTTCTACCCATAGGTTCAGGCCGATATCCCCACCGCCCACTGGCATGGATTCTGATGAGTTGTTGCTTTGTGTGTTCCAGATTACGTTACTTTGCGCAAGTGTGTTTTGGATAAAGCACAATGACATGAAGAAAAATAGGATTAAATTTGACCACTTTAAAAACTTAAGTGCAACTAAGAACAAATTTAAAAATTTTGACCACATAAGACATTTAAGAAAATATAAGTTCATAGCTGAAATACCTGCTTTTCTTTGTCCTTTTGTGTTTATGTATATCTCTCTGGTTAACATCACGACTAGTTATCCCAATTATCGGTACGGAAAGAAGAAACCGGCAACCCGTCGTTTCCAAATAGTTCACCCGTTACAAAATCCCTAAAGGCATATCGAACGGCTACCGGAGCTTTCACTTCCGCTGCTGATACCGTTATACTGCTTCCTTTTATTACCGCTTTTGCGGGATAAAATTTCTTGTCTGCCCCGGCAATTTCAAATAAAGACAATGTTTTCCCGAATGAGGTAATACCATTTGGAATATTCTTAAATTTCACAATGGCTTCGTTTTTAACAATTGTAACAGATTCATAATCAGGACTCACACCGCCAAAGCCTTTTACTCCATAGGTTTGTGCAAGCGCTAAATAAGCTAAACGTTCTCCACCCTGCTTTTTATTGGCCGGATGAATGGAATTTTCTTCGCCGATATCTAAAAGCACCGCCATACCGGAGTTTGAAATTTTTGTTAAAGATTTTCGCTGCACATCTCTGATAAAAGCTGAATTATTAATCTTCGTTCCTTTACCTACTGTTGAATAATTATAGCTGAAAGGCGCGATCTGCGCATAATAGAAAGGAAACTCCCCGAGATCCCAATATTGCCTCCAGCTGGCAACCATTGCAGGAAAAAGCCCCTCATACTGATCCGGCCTTTCAAAATTGGATTCGCCCTGATACCAGATTACCCCTTTTATACCATACCCAATTACCGGATAAAGCATACCATTATAAAGCGTTGTTGGCGTTCGGCTCACCTCCTTAATGGAATCTCCTTTTAATGGGATTTTGATTTCCGGAAAAGGTTTTAAGTCTTCTGGCGACATCCAGGCTTCTATTGTTGAACCACCATAACTGTCGTTGATGATCCCAATGGGAACGGTCAGCACTTCGCTCAGCAGCTTTCCAAAGAAATAACCCGTTGCGCTGAAATTGGAAACGGCTTCTGGTTCGGCCAGTTTCCACTGCGAGGCTTTACTGTTGTCTTGTTTCTCGGTTACCGACGAACGCGGAACCGTGTATAGCCTGATGTTTTTATTCGTCGATTTAAGAATCGCTTCCGCGGAACCAATAACGGGCTGACTTTTGAAACCCTTCATCGGCATTTCCATGTTAGACTGACCACCGCAAAACCAAACTTCTCCGATCAGAATATCTCTTAAAACAAGTTCCTCGCCGTCGTCGAACTCCATTTCGTAAGGACCGCCAGCCTTAGGCGTTGATACCTTTATCCGCCATTTGCCATCCTGATCAGCAGTGATTTTGTATTTTTTTCTATTCCATGAAGTTTCGATCCTCACCCTGGAAGAAGGTTTAGCCCAACCCCAAATGGCCACCTCACTTTGTTGCTGCAGCACCATGTGGTCTGTAAAAATCGAAGCCGGCTTTACCGTTGCCGTTGCGATGAGGCAACAGGCGAAATTTAAAAATATCAGCAGTTTTAGTTTCATTTTTATTTTATTTTGTCGTGAATGCGAGTACAAAGCAACTTACTAACCGGATTACCTTTTCCCTTGCAATTACGGTTTGTTTTATCTACTCAATGGCAACCAAACAGACATTTCCGAATGCCCGCGGTTGCCCCAGGCAAAATAAGGAACTAATTTAATCTGCGCCTCCATATTATGGTCTTCAATTGGCCTGTATAACATTTTTTTCCATGCCTTATCTGAAACCATTTTTACGGTACCTTCTAAACTCATCATATCTGCACCACCAATATTAATCGCTTTGGCTTCAAATGTTGTTGCGCTTGGTATAAATGCATTAAAAATACTTTTACCTGGTAAATCTGTCGATTCTAAACAATAAACAACAGGTCCGCGTTTTACCGCTACCTGGTTTCTGTTCTCTTCTACCAAAGGATTGGCTTCGATTAAAGTAGCGTCCATCGGAAGGTTCAATTCTAACACATCACCCTTTTTCCAAACGCGGGTTACTTCTGCATAAGTACCTGAAGCTGTCTTGGTGTGGTGCGCTTTGCCATTAACGAAAATCTCCGCATCATGCGTCCATGCCGGGATGCGTAAGAACATCGAAAAAGGCTTGTTGCCCGCCTCGTTAATGCTGATTTTTATTTTTCCATCCCAAGGGTAATTCGTCTCCTGACTTAAGAGCAGCTTACTTCCATCACTTAATTTTGAACTTAAGTTATTTCCACCATACAGATTGATCCATAATCCTTTATCTGAAATATTGTATGCATAATTACTCACTTCTGCAATGGTACGAACCACGTTTGGCGGACAGCAGTTAGACAGGCCAATGTAAGGCACACGATCTTTAGACCACCGTTGTTTAAAAGGCAGATCATCAGATTGAGCGAGTGGATTGGTGTACAAAAAGTTCTTTCCATCAAGACTGATCCCGGAAAGTACGCTGTTGTGCAGTGCGAGTTCCATCACATCTGCATATTTTGCATCGCCAGTAATTTGCAGCATTCGCCAGTTCCAGAGCACATTTCCAATATTGGCACAGGTTTCATTATGGGCCGTAAAGTTTGGCAGTTGATAATCCCTGCCAAATGCCTGATGAATCTTCTGCACATCGGCCGGATTATAAGAGGTGCCGTCTGGCGAAGTGCCATCATATAGCGAACCGCAACCTCCGGTGAGGTACATTTTGTGCTGATTAACGTCATCCCACATGAGATTCAATGTTTTGAGCAAAGAATCATTACCAGTTTCGGCGTATAAATCAGCCACGCCTGCATATAAATAGTTTGCCCTGACTGCGTGGCCCATTGCTTTTGTTTGCTGCAAAAACGGAATTCTATCCTGATTATCGTCGGTTCCATCCTCAATCTTACCTTTTATGGCAATGAGGTGATTGGCCAATTCTAAATACCGCGGATCTTTGGTGGTACGATACATTTCGATCACCCCCATATAATGCGATGGACAAATCGCATTGCGCGCTAACGTTGGCGATGCAGATTTGTAGAACTTATACAGGTAATCGGTTGCTTTTTTGGCAATGTTAAGCAATGTAGATTTTCCCGTAGCCCGATAATGCACGCAACCCGCAGTCATTAAGTGACCAATATTATAAGATTCAAAGCTTAGCCGATCCTGAAACTGATTATTAGAACCTGTTTTGCGCTGCGCTATCATCGCTTTGGTATAGATATAGCCATCTTCGCGTTGCGATTTTCCAATTACTGAAATGGCTTGATCCATCTGTTCACTCAACTTAGGGTTTTTTGTGGCAACATAGAGCACTGCAACGGCTTCTAACGTTTTGTAATAGTCACCATCGTGAAATGATGGCCCTGTATGCGATCCGGTATCTAAACCAGCAGCAATTTCAAAATTTTTAAAGGCATGGCTAATTTTCAGATCATTGTAAATCGCCCACATATTAGGCACCATGGTTTCTGTGGCTACCTTAAACCGGTCTGCCCAAAAACCTTTTGTCCAGGTTACATCGGCCATGTTCACACTGTGCAATTTGGCATAACGCGAATTTGAAGTATTAACTAAAGCTTTATCCTGTGCCATCAAGCCTGGCGTTATAAAAAGCATTACATAAATAATTACCTGAAGTCTCAAAGTTTGAAGGACTAATTTTTTGGTTGCATGAGATAGCCTTTTTATCATTTTTTCGTTTTTAACATTGGAAATGTTTCTGGTTTATCGCTAGAAATATACTTTGTTACCAAAAGTTCTTAAATTCTGAAGTGTGGGTAATGGCCTTATCATCATTTTCTTTGTATTTCTCTTTATAGCTTTTTCAGGATCCAGTGACTCTAAAGTTTCAGTTCTTACTCCTGCTACGAGATCTAATACAGTCTCAGTTGTTGCATTCTGGCCATCATAAACTATACTGGAGATTTTGATCAATTGGAAAATTCCGTTTCTATAGATGAATTTGTGTTCGTACCGAACGTCATCTTTTTCAGAACTCATTAATAAATATCCTTTTTCGATAAAAAAATATGGAATCGTATTTTTAGTATGTATTCCGTTTACATATTGCGGTTCAATTACATCTGTTGAAGAGAAAACCATTTTAAATTTTTTATTGGGTTGTAAAAAAAATATTTGCAGCCTTAACGGAACGGATGCATCAATTGTATCCATCGTAATTACGGTTTTATCTTTTAAACCATCTTTATTCAAATCACCCTTTTCTAATCTGACCTGAATAGTAAAATTATCCTTCACTTTCTTCTGTTGAGCGTAGACAACCGTTTGAGCAAAAGCCAGAATGAATACAATGATCTTTTTCATTTATTTGAAATATTAAATCTTATTTACTCCTCAACCTGTATCAATACAGGACCAAACAACCCAGCAGGATTAAGTGATTTTCCTTCTAAACGGAAAGGCGCAGTTGTTTTAGTAATTCTTTTATCTTCAGGTATTTTACTATCGCCAATTAAACGGTTTGCCCAGGTATTTACCACCTCAATACTGATCTTGTTTTTACCTCTTTTAATTGCCTTGCTAATGTTTAACCGGAAAGGGGCAGTCCATAAAGTACCGCAGGATATACCATTGACTTTGACTTCAGCCAGGCATGAAAAAGCACCTAAATCTATCCAGGTGTTTTTGGTATCCCCATCGTAACTGAAGGTTTTAGTGTAAACTGCCGTTCCAGAATAATACCGGATCGCGCTGTCGGCACTTTTGGTCCAATCAGTAAGATTTTTAAACAATACAGGCTTTTTAGGGCCACCATAAGCAGGATCAAACTGAACTTTCCAATCTTTCGAAAGGTCTTGAACGGTCTTAAAATCTGACCAATTATTGCCTTCGCCTATTTTATATTTTCTATCTGACTTCTTGAAAATGAAAAATAACGACTGGTTGGCTGCGAACTTCCATTTTAGACTTATCCGGCCGTTCGTTTCGGTCCAGTTTTTTACTTTGCTGTATTGGTTACTTACGGCATCATAAATTACCGGCACCCTATCCTGAACCCTGAAAGACAAATCTAAATCTCTTGCTGTGCCTTTCTGGTTTGAGACGAAATAAATCTCTTCAGCAGCAGCTGAACGATGGAAATACGCGAGTTGACCTGCCTCACTACTTTCGCTTTCAAAAGCATAAAAGTCTTTTGCCAGTCCGAGCTGTCCGAAATTTTCTCCGTTAAATGGTGCTTTAAAAACCTCACCTGCGCCCATTTTCTTCCGCTTAATCGTTTGATTTCCTTGTTTCGCCGCGGTGAAGCTTCCACCCCAAATACTGTCGACAATAGCATTAAAAACTTGATCATCAACTTGCTTTAAACCAGATTGGTACAAAGGCTTATCTGCGACAATCACTTTAGCTCCTGCCATAATCAAATCCGAAAGCTTTTTCAATGTCTGGTAGCTGATGTACTGATGATTCGGATTTAGTTTCAAGGCGCCAGTAAAAACCAAAATTTTGTAGCTTGCGCCGCTTTCGAAAACCACCTCACCGTTTTTAACGATAGCGGTATTCAATACATCCGGATTAAAACTATCGTAAGCGTAACCACGAAGCGGGTTTACCCAATTTTCAGGATCAGCCATGTTTGCCGAATGCGTAACCCCTGCCGGGATCTGCCTTAAAGGCTCGCCTGCATTTGCCAGGCGTTTCTCTTCCAATCCGACCACTTTCGACCCAAAAATACCCGGCAGGGTTGCCACTAAACGATCAGGCAAAACCGAGCGACGCGGAAGTTCCTCGCCAGTAAAGACTGCGATATCTACTACCGGTTTGCCTTGTTGCAAAAGGTTTTGAGTACGTGCTGCATAATCAACCCAGGCCTTCCCAAGTTTCCACCAGGTTTGGTCACGCTGAAAATAAAGGCCCACGCCATCGAGAGTCATTCCAGGCTTTCTATCCGTCCATGGGTTTTGGGTAAACACGTGATAGACCAGTTTATTAATTCCTAAAGCATAATTCCGATCCTGTAAGGTTTTCATATTCTCCGGATTTTCATTCCAATCCATCCTTACGGTGGTAAAAGCTTCTGCCTGGATAATATTTTTACCATAGATATGTGCACCAGAGATGGCATCAAGCATATCGTTTGGCTTATCGTGAGTAGGACTGTTTAACCAGAATTCGCCCATTGGCACATCGACAGCTTTATAATGCATCAGGCCATCGCTTATCATGGTTGGGGCAATGCTCTCAGCAGTGAAGGTTACGCCCTGCTCCTTTGCAAGCTGAGCTAATGTTTTGTAAAACTGATCAACTACTAATTCTGAAATCGTTTTTCTTACATCATACAAAAAACCTTCCGACACTTTTGCGCTTTCGACAGGTAAGCCCGTCATGATCGGCAAATAAGGCGTTAAATCATAACCCCTGCGTTTCATAAATTCAGCTTTAAATACAGGCGACCAGTTTTGGCTGCCACATTCCCAGCTATCGACATGAAAAACACTTAATACTTTCTTTGCAATTTCTGGCCCTGCATGTTTCAATGCCTCGCCGTACCAGCGATCAAACTGGAGCTTCACGGCTTCAGGATTGAACTTATCGCATTCTAAGCCCATCCCGCCTCCGGCTGTCGCATTCGTCTGGCCGGTTGAGGTATGTCCGATGCGTAGAATTGTCCAATTGCCTTTTGGCGCTTTCCAGTCAAGTGTTCCATCGGGCTTCAGTTTATCCGTCAGGTTAATGATGTTATTTAAGGGAATACATAGGTCACTGTTTATTTCTGCTTCGGTCGTTCGTTTACTCACCCGCCAAACTGAACCATTCTTTCCTTCAAACTGATTAATCTTAGCTTCCGAAGATAATTCCAAGTTTACCAGTTTTAATGATGGTTTCCATTTTGCAGCATCCAGATCTTCAGCCCCTGGCTCCGACCCTTTTTTATCGTAAACAAACCGATAGAACTTTGCTGTTACAGGCGCAATGGAATGCGTCACATCTTCGTCGGTATCTTGCCAACCGTGGCGTGGTGCTTCCAGCCTTCCTATTGAACGGAAGATTTTGCCATCATTGCTTACCTCAATAGCTAAACGCTGAGCCTGATAATTATTTCCGTTAATCTTTATGGTTACTGTTCTGCAAGTGAAAGGCTTTTCAAACTCATATTGAATGTAACCTGGTTCGTTTGAGCCAAAATTCTTTTTATTGCCTGGCTGAATTAAACCACTAGCATCCGCTCCATTACTTGCCGTTATTTTTGGGATGTTGTTGCGTGTAGAAATGGTTTCGCCAACCGGTGATGGATAAGCATACACGGCAATATCCCTATAATAATTTTCTTTACTTTCTGGTTGAGGTAATGATACTCTATCTGCTTTGCTACTGGAAGTTATCTTCGACCAAACTACCTTTTGCATAGATAGTTTTGGTGTAATCCAAGGACCGCCAGCCAACGCAAAGCCATCACTTACATGCATGCCCAGTTTCAGGTTTAAACGCTTTGCTTCAATCATGGCAAACTCCACCATCTGCCACCATTCGGGGCTCAGCTGAACGGATGGAGGCCTGTAGACAGGTTTTTTGTCTGGTCCCTGGATGCTCATTAAATAAGCGCCGCCAATGCCATTATTTTTCATCGCTTCTAAGTCGGCTGTGATTCCGGCTTTTGAAACTGCACCTTTTACCCAATACCAGAAAACCCATGGTTTAGCACTATCATTTTGTTGTGCACTAAGCTTAAAACTAAAAGCGCAAAGCAGAAAGAAAAAGAAGATTTTACTAAACTTTGGTTTCATTTTGATTTTTTTTCGTCATTGCGATGATCATTTTTACCCTCCGAAGTAATCTTTAATAGATTGCTTTGTTTTGCCTTTCATGGAAATCGGAGCTGGCTCGCGCAATAGCGATTAATTTATTTATGGGCAACTTTATATCCTTTTAACGCAAAGTAAAGCACAACAATAAAGCAGACTAACGGAATGCTGTAGCCAATCTGAATATTATCTCCGTACATATCGATCATCGTTCCCATACCAAAAGGCAAGATAGCGCCGCCAACAATTGACATTATTAACCACGAGGAACCTGGTTTGGTGTCTTCCCCAATCCCATCAATTCCTAAGGCAAATATGGTTGGAAACATGATAGACATGAAAAATCCAATCGCGCCCAACGAATAAACGACATAAGATCCCTGACCCAAAATAGCCACCAAACAAAGCAGTACCGAAACAACGGCATAAATGGCCAGCAGTTTATTTGAGGCAATAAATTGAAGTAATGCCGTGCCGGCGAAACGCCCTGCGGTAAATAAGAAACCGTAAATAGCCAGATAGGATGCAGCAGTTTTTTCATCAAAACCGCCCCCTTGCTGAGCCATTCTGATAAAAAAACTGGTTACACAAACTTGAGCGCCTACATAGAAAAACTGGGCAACTACAGCCCATCTCAAATGTTTGTGACGTAATGCGCCGAAAAAGTTGCCTTTCGCCTCACCATCCACACTTTTTGTTTTAATCTCCGGAAGATGTATAAAATAAAATATGACTGCGATAACCAATAAAATAATACCCAGTGTGATGTAAGGCGTTTTAACAGAAGCTGCTTCTTCAAGGAAATAGCTATTTCTGCTGGCATCTGTCATTGCCGCAAGTTCTTCCTTAGTGTGTGATTTTCCTGAAAGGATAAATAAACCGCCAATAACAGGTGCAACCATTGCCGCCAGACCGTTAAAAGATGCTGCTAAATTTAATCTGCTTGTTGATTTTGCAGGATCGCCGAGAATCGCAGCATAAGGATTTGCAGAAGTTTCGAGCATGGTTAATCCACAGCCGATGATGAACAACGCAATCAAGAAAGTAACATATGAGAGGTTATTTGCCGCGGGCACGAATAGAAATGCTCCAAATGCGAAGGCCAGTAAACCTGCAATCATGGTAGCCTTGTAGCCCCATCTTTTTAAAATAATTCCTGCCGGAATAGCCATAATGAAATAAGCAAAGAACACGGAAGTATCGATCAAAGTAGATTGACTGTTGCTCAGATTACAGGCTTTTTTGAGGTGCGGAATCAATATGGAATCCAGGTTGTGTGCCATTCCCCAAAGGAAGAATAAGCTCACGACGAGGATAAAGGGCAATAGATATTTTTTCCCTGAAGCGGGATCGTTTTCGGTAATAATTTCTGGCTGTGTGTTGTGGTTCATTATATTTGGTTTTTTGCTAGTCAATGGTTATTGGTTTATTGGTTATTAGTTCATTGGTCATTAGGTTATTAGTTCGTTGGTCATTAGGTTATTGGTTCATTAGTTGGTGGAACAGTCCAATTGCCTTCGGTTAGCCAATTAGGATTTGCATCGGTTTCTTTTTAAACCTATAGCTATATGCTCCCAAACCAATCAACTACTGACCAATGACTAATGAACCTTCTTCTTCACCACCAAAAGATGGTCGCAGACTAATACGACTTCTCCATGTTGGTTAATGATTTCAACATGTTCTGTTACCGTTCCGTACTCCGGTCTTTTACTTTCTCCTTTTTCAGAAATGGTGATTTCTGAATGAATCGTATCTCCAATGAAAACCGGCTTTACAAAACGCAATTTATCATATCCTTTTGACATTGCCTCAGGATTAATTTCTGAGGCGGTTAATCCGATGCCAATGCTGAAGATCATCGTTCCATGAGCAATACGCTGTTTAAAAGGCTGCGTAGCACACCATTCTGCATCCATATGGTGTGGGAAAAAATCGCCCGTATGACCTGCATGAACGACGAAATCGGTTTCCGTAATCGTGCGACCTAATGTAACGCGTTTATCCTGCAATTGATAGTCTTCAAGAAACCTTGATTTGAAATACATTTGATTCTCTTTAATTTTTTTATGTTCTTCCCGGACTGAAGTCCAGGGCTATATTAATCCCAGGTTATTTCCCAACCTTTACGCCACCTATATCGCTAGACTGGTATGCGCTTTCTACAACGGCCATTGTTTGAATCACATCTTCAACGCTTGTATGCAAAAAAGCTGTTGAGCCTTCGTTATACCGCATTAAATTTGCCATCGTTCCAATGAATGCTTCCGGAAACCAAGATCCTTCCAAAACAACAGTCTGCCACTGTGCAGCCTTACCCTCTTCCACGATACAATATTCAAATACATCGGGTACTCCATGTGGATAATCCATTAGCAAGCCGATCTTAGCCACAATTGCACCTTTTGTTCCCTCCCATTTAATATAACTTTCCTGGTGATCAGGACCGAAATCATGATCGTGATTGGTGTTAATTACGGCATGCATGGTATCGCCGTAATCCATCAGAATGGTGGATCTTGATGAGGACAGGTTCTTCACCGGATGCTTAAGCGTTTTCGCCAGCACGGACTGAGGATTGCCTAAAAAAGACCGGATCAAATCTACGTAATGGATACTGTGATATTGAATTTCCAGTCGTGGATGGATAATCACATGCGGGAAAATTTCCCAAGGGGTTTTAATCGTTACCCGGACTTCCATATCATATAGCTCTCCGATTAGTCCTTGCTCAATTAAGAACCTGGCAGCGCTCACAAATGGCGCAAAGCGCAATTGAAAGTTTATCGCAGCTTTCAAATTCTTCTGCCTGCATAATTCGAGAATTTCATTCGCCTGCGCAAAATCATCGCCCATTGGCTTTTGAATTAATACAGCACATCCATCAGGCAACTGTTTCAGCGTTTCAACATACTGCTCTGGCATAATGGTTAGATCGTAAACGGTATAAACAGGTGCATTGGCAACCGCTTCGGCAACCGAATTAAAAACATTCGGAATTCCGAAAGCATCGGCCAATTTCTGCGCCCGCTCTTTGGTTCTGTTTACGATCCCATAAACCTCAAACCCGGCAATTTTATATGCCGGCAGATGTGCATCAGCCACTATTCCACCTGCGCCAATGATTATGATAGGCTGCCTGGTTTCGGGCAATTCAGGCTTATACTTAATCTCAATACTCATTTAATTCAATTTATTAATTTGATTTTGCGCGTGTTCAATTAGAACCGAAGATGCTTCTTCCGTATGAATGGCTTTCAAAACCATTTCGTCAATAATTTTGGCAATTGAAGTCCAGTTTTTATGCTGAGGAAGCATGTTAGCCACCTCATGTAATTTTTCTAATTTATAGTAGTAGGGTATAATTTCGTTCACTTCCTGATCCTTCCAGGTAGAGATCCGACATCCTATTCCACCTTCGAGTGTAAGTAATTTGTCTTGCTCCACATCGGTTACAAATCTTAAAAAGTCATAAGCAACTTCCTTGTGCTTACTACCTTTGCCAATGGTGTAAAGCCAATAGACATTTAAAGAGGCTGATGCTTCTCCGGCAGCAGCTGGCAGCAACTCCACGCCTACATTACCTTTTACTTTTGAATTCGCATCTACTTCGCACATTGCAGCAAATCCAAACCAATTGATCATCATGGCAGCTTCTCCATTTGCGAAAGCCATTCCGGCGGCTACCGATTCAAATTCCGCTGATTTTGGATGAACAGCAGTTTTATCATTTACAATTTTGCGGTAAAAATTTAAGCCATCAATTGCTGCCTGCGAATTGATTTCAACGTTTCCTGCCTTATCCACAAGCGCTCCGCCCCTGGTCCAAAGTTGCAGGCAGAAATCAAAAACAGTATTGTGTCCATCTGGATAACAGGCAAAAATACTTCCATACAAATGATCTGCAGGGCGATTGAAAAACCGGGCTACCTGATGGAAATCTTCCCAGGTTTTGGGCACCGACAAGACTTTTCCATACAGTTTAAAATAGTTTTTTTGTTCTGTTTCACTTTCAAACAGGTCTTTCCGGTAGATAAAACATTCCGGTCCATCGTGAAAAGGCAAACCCACCACTTCCCAGCCAAAACGTTGCAGAGACAAGAGCGATTTACTCCAGCCATTTGGAAAGTCTGCAGGTTTGTTAGTGTTGATGTATGGATTAAGTAATTCGAAAGCATGATTCAAATACCCTTCATAAACCCAGTCGGTATTAATATGGGCAAGATCGAAATAGCCGTTCGCAAGGCCCTTATTAGTGATGGTAGTTTCGTAGAGTTCATGCAAATCCATCACTACCATTTCGAGTTTCAGTTCACAGCCAGAAACCAGGCAAAACTGATCCCAGAACTTCTGCATCGCAGTTTCAAAGGGACCAAATTTCCGTACAGCTATTCTGAAAGTATCTACTTGGTTAGGCATTTGCAACGGTTTTCTGCGTAATAAACTCTTTTATAATCTGCTCATTGTCCTGGCCCAGTTTCGGTGAACCTTTTGCCGAAGTTAATAATTCTCCGTCAATCCGAACCGGACATCTTGTGGTTTTATATCGATAGCCGTCGACCATCTCTACTTCCTGGATCATATTCAGCACTTTAAAACCATCATGATCCATTAGTGCATTCCAATTAAATACATCTGCACACCAGATATCTGCCGGCTCGAGTTTAGCAAGCCAGGCCTCAGTGGTTTCGGTAAGCAAATGATCGGCTAAGATTGCCTTGATCTCATTGCGTTTGTCAAATGCTTCTTCGATTGCCTGATAGTCAAGAAGTGCATCGCAACCGAGCAAATTTCCCAGCTGGGGAATAGAGCCCATAGCCAATGCCAGGTGCCCGTTTTCAGTTTGATAAATGCCGTAAGGTGCGCCCAAATAGGCATTCGCGTTGTTCTGCGCGGAGCGTTGTGGCAATTCGCCTCCATCGTTCATAAAGGTAGTAATGGTTTCGAACTGAAAATCGTAGGCCGATTCCATCATGCTTACCTGCACAAAACCACCTTCGTTTTTGATCGCTTTGCGGTATAAACAGGCCAATAAACCTTGCGCCAGGTGAGCACCTGCAAGCATATCTACGATGGATAAGCCCATTGCCACCGGCCCGCTATCGGCATTTCCGGTTAAGGAGGTTAAGCCGGTAACCGATTGCAACAGCAAATCCTGACCGGGTTTGTTCCGCCATTCGCCTTCCGTTCCATAACCGGAAATTTCACTATATATAATTGTAGGATTTAACGCTATAACCGACGGATAATCGAAACCTAAGCGTTCCATTACCCCCGGACGGAAATTGTGAATCATTACATCAGCTTTTTTAAGTAGCTCGCGCACCATTTCACAGTCTTCCTCGCGCTTTAAATCAACTTCAAAGCTTTCTTTATTTCTGTTGATGGCATGAAAAACTGACGATTCACCGTTCATAATCAGGTTTGAAGTGTAGAGCGTACGGCAGATATCGCCCACCCCTGAACGCTCGATTTTAATCACACGAGCGCCCATATCGGCTAAACGCAAACTTGCAGAGGGTCCCGACAGGAACTGACTGAAATCGATAACTAAATAATCTTCAAGCGGTTTCATAATTATAGGTAATAAGCTTTGTTAACTTTAAATCTTCATGTAAGAAGCCAACAAAACGGAAATTCTCAATTCAATTCAAATTCTTTGTCAATTGCTGGTGTATCCGAACCTAATTTCGGCGCAGGTTTCGATGCAAACAGCTTCTGATGATCCAAACGAATCGGACTCACCGTCGTTTTGATCATGCTATCATTACTTAACTTTAACTCCTGTTCAATTTCCAGTTTTTTGTAAGTACTTAATTTTGTTGCGGCTTGATAATTTAACACTTCTGCACACCAGATACCATGTGATTCCAGCAAATCAACCCAGTTTTTTGTGTTTTTTTGTTTAAAGGTTTCGGCCAGGCGGACAATTAATTTATCGCGGTTTTCAAATGCCGAACCTGCCTCCACATACAAGTCCGAAATCTCACAGTTAATGATTGCGCAGATGTTTGGCAGGTTGCCCATCGCCATTGCGATATAGCCATCGTTTGTTTCGTACATTCCATAAGGCGCGCTGAGATAAGCATGGGCACTGCCTTTTGCACCGCTCCTATCCGGAAGCTTGCCCCCATCATTCAGATAAGTAGTAAGCACTTCAAATTGTACATCTAAAATGGATTCCAGCAGGCTTACCTCCACTAAAACGCCTTTATTTGTTTTTGCCCTTTTGATTAAAGCAGCCATTATGCCCTGTGCCAGATGGTTTCCGCACATAATGTCAGAAACGGATAAGCCGAAAGGAACAGGTCCGTCGGTGTCTACGCCAGATAAAAAGGTTAAACCGGAAATGGCCTGAACCAATAAATCCTGACCGGGCTTGTATTTCCAGGGGCCCTCATTTCCATACCCTGTTACCATTCCGTATATGATTTTCGGGTTGATATGTTGAACACTCTGATAATCTAAACCGATTTTTTCCATTACACCGGGACGGAAATTATGCGTCATCACATCAGCTTTAGCGATAAGTTTTTTTAACTTTTCGAGATCATCCGGATTTTTCAGATCTGCAGCATAACTTTCTTTATTTCTATTAATGGTATGAAAAAGCAGGCTGTCTTCATCCACAAATAAGTTTTTAATGGATAGCTGACGACAAGCATCACCTGTTTTTGGTCGCTCGATCTTGATTACTCTTGCTCCTAAATCTGCCAGTTTTAAACCGGCCGAAGGTCCTGCCAAAAACTGGCAAAACTCTAAAACTAAAAGTCCTTCTAATGGCCTGTTCATCATGAAACTAAAGTTTTAGATTTCCGGTATAATTCATTCAGTGTCGACAGCACCTGCTTTTCTTCACCGCCACCCATCAAATAGTCTCTTACTACATCGCCGGCATGGTCTTGAAAATACATAGAGCCATGATATCTCGGACGAACAAATGCCCGTTGCAAAGCAGGCAAAGTATTCATAAAATAATTGTTGCTCTGGCGATTCACTTCGTCGTTTTTCCAGGCCGTTAAATGCCCAGGCTGACCACCGCTTTCGAAAAATAAGGTAGACTGACAAGCAGGTGAACCTACGAATTCGACGTATTTGGCAGCTATATCCAGTTCCTTGCATTTAGACGAAATGGCTAACCCGGTTCCACCCAATGTACTCCTTAAATTTGTTTGCCCGTCTAATGAAATCATATCATGAAAATGTATGATCTTCCGTCCATATCCTGTTCTGGAATAGTTGGAATAACCATAAGCAAATGGGCAATAAGCAATTTCATCCGTTAAGGTCATCGCTTCATACACCTGAATAGGATTTCTGTTAAAATTAGCCGGATCGATTTTCGAAGCGAGTTCACCATACATCTGCAACGCTTTAATGCCCGTTTCTTCAGATACCACTTCTGTATCGTTTTGACAAGGATCTTCGCCTAGCGAGCAACACAGGGTATAAAAATTCATCAAAACATCAATCGGAATCCCCGCAAAAGCAACCAGACCTTGATCGGCAAGCGCTAACAGATCTTCAAACGAAGTGGGCAATTGCAGCCCTTTCGCTACAAGTAAATCCGGTCTGGAGGCAGCTACCGGAGTTGCGGCATCAATCGGCAAAGCCCAAAGATGTTCATCGTAGAAGTAGCTTTCGTAAGATTGACCTACTGAATTCCGTTCCTGATCGGCTAGGTAATCATCCGACAGGTAAAAATCCAGTGGCACTATGGATTTGGTTTTTGCCGCAAAACCGGCCCAGGGATGATCGATTACCAATAAATCGAACCGTTCTGCTAATTCCTGAATGGAAAAGTCTGCAAATTGCTGCAAACTTCTTTTCTCCCAGGTGATGTTTACGTTCGGGTACAATTCAGAAAATCGCTGCGCTGTCGCCACCATTGGCAAAAGCCCGCGGCTATGATTCCAGGTAATTCCTTTTAAGTTAATTGTCTTCTCCACTTTTAGCTCTTTCTTTATTATTTGCATCCTCATTAATTTACCGTTGACTGAAGTCAACGGCAATGAGAAGGATTGCAATTTGTTTATTATTGCTTTCTTTATAACCTTAACCTAACCGTTGACTGAAGTCAACGACAATGAGAAGGATTGCAATTTGTTTATTATTGCTTTCTTTATAACCTTAACCTAACCGATGACTGAAGTCAACGGCAATGAGAAGGATTTGCAATTTGTTTATTATTGCTTTCTTTATAACCTTAATCTAACCGTTGACTGAAGTCAACGGCAATGAGAAAGATTGCAATTTGTTTATTCAATCATGTTGGCGCTGTCTGTTTGACAGCGACCTGTAGTACCCATTTCTGAGTCCTGCTTTTGTCAAGCTTTATTTTTTTCCAGTTTTTACGATAATCGAAGACGGTGTCAATCCCGCAGAAGTTGCCTTGAGCCTGATGGTTCCCGTTTGTTCTGTTGATTGCAATATGGCTAAGCATAAACCATGAAAGGCTTTGCGGTAATAAGCCTTAAATGGCTCTAAACTTGCCTGAAAGCCATTATCCACACCCGCGATAAACCCATTTCCTTCTACTTCGAAATCAATTAAATTTTCAGCGTTCGGGACTACATTTCCTGCTGCATCTAACACTTTTACTGTGATAAAAGACAAATCCTTGCCGTCTGCTTTAATGTTATTTCGATCTGCTATTAACTCTATTTTCGCTGGTGCTCCAGCTGTTCTTACCTCACGGATCAAAATCTCTTTTCCATTTTTACGAGATACTGCTTTCAATGTTCCCGGCTCGAAATTTACCTTCCACATCACATGCAAATCATCGTTTTCCTTTGATCTTTTTCCCATGGATTTTCCGTTGAGGTACAATTCAACTTCATCAGCCTTGTTATAGTAAGCCCACACTTCAACTGATTTCCCTGATTCCCAATTCCAATGCGGTAAAATGTGCAGCACAGGTTTATCTGTCCATTCGCTTTGGTACATGTAATAAGAATCTTTTGGAAACCCCGCCAAGTCCACTATCCCGAAATACGAACTTCGTGCCGGCCAGGGATAAGGTAAGGGCTCTCCGAGATAATCGAAACCTGTCCAAACAAATAGGCCCGATACATGATCATATTTTTTCGCAGCTTTCCAGGTTTCTTCATGCGTGGAGCCCCAATAAGCTGAAACGTTATCGTAAGATGAAGCCGACCATTCCTTATTTCCTTCGGTAAATTTCGTTTTTCCATCTTTTGGCCAGCGACGGATGGTATCAGCAGTATCATAGAAACCCCTTGTTTGTAAACCTGATGTAGTTTCTGTTGCCAGAAACTTTACGCCAGGATAGTTTTTAGGAAAATCTGCATATTTCTTGTGGTTATAATTTAACCCATAAATATCGAGAGCATTGGCTTTGTAAATGAAATTCTTAGTGGAATCTGTTTCTGTCAGAGCAGAAATTACCGGGCGGGAAGTGTCCAAATTTTTAACAATAGAAACCAGCTCTTTAGTGATGGCCACGCCGGTGCTATCAAATTGCTCGCGGATTTCATTCCCAACACTCCAAAGAATAATGGATGGATGATTACGGTCGCGTTTGATCATATCTTTCAGGTCACGTTTGTGCCATTCCGGGAAGTTTAGGTGATAATCATTTTTGGTTTTCTTTTTCGCCCACATGTCGAAAGCTTCATCCATTACCAGGAAACCCATTTTGTCGCACAAATCTAAAAACTCTGGTGCTGGCGGATTATGCGCAGTACGGATTGCATTTACACCCATCGCCTTCATTATTTCCAGTTGGCGTTCCATAGCACGAACATTCACCGCAGCACCCAAGGCACCTAAATCGTGGTGCAGACAAACGCCCAGGATTTTGGTTGGTTTTCCATTTAAAGAGAAACCTTTTTCAGCATCGAAAAGGAAAGATCGAATACCAAATTTGGTTTCATAGCGATCAATTACTTTATTGTTCTGGAAAATTAGAGTCTGCACGCGATATTGCTTCGGATTTTCAACTGACCACAATATGGGATTTGAAATTTGGGTCTCGCTTATGATCGTCTTGCCTGAAGTATCCAGTTTAAGCGATTGCGGTTTGGTTTTCAGAACTAATTTCCCGTTAGGATCGTAAATTGCATGAGCTACTATAACCGACTGTGATTTTAGTGTTTTATTTTGAATTTGTGCTTCGATTTTTATGCTTCCCGATTGGTGTGCGGATACAAATGTGCCCCATTTTGCGACGGCTATTTTAGCTGTTGAGGTTAGCCACACATTCCGGTAAATCCCTGAACCAGAATACCAGCGAGAATCTGGTTGCGCAGAATTATCTACTTTTACTGCAATGAGATTTTTTCCGGTTTTTAAATATTTGCCGATCTCATAAGAAAATGAACTGTAGCCATAAGGGCGTTTCCCGAGATATTTTCCATTGATCCATACTTCGCTGTTTTTATAAACGCCGTCGAAATCTATGGTAATGAATCTGTTTCCGAAGTTAGCTGGCGCAGTAAATTCTTTTCTATACCAGCCGATGCCCGTAGGTAAGCCGCCGCCTTCTGGTTTTGCAGGGTTCTTTTCATCAAACTTCCCCTCAATGCTCCAGTCGTGTGGCAGTGTCAATTTTCTCCATTTCGAATCGCTGTAAGCAGGAGATCTTGCGCCAGGCTCGTCTCCGGGAAAGAATTTCCAGCCTTTGTTAAAGTCAGTTCTGTTACGGGGTTCTTCAGGCTTGGCCATCATTTCGACCGCAGTAGAGAAATCTTTGTCGGATGTACATCTACCTAGTTCAAAGATTTCTCCGCTTCGCTTCGCTTCAGTTGAAATGACGACAAAGGAGAGTACCATCCAAAGCGTTAAACTAAAAAATTTATATGTAAATTGAGGCTTCTTCATTCTAATTTTCAGTAACAAAATTCACTTTACTTTTACCTAAATCTTTCGAGGTTGCTACCGCAATACCGCGTTGATCTTGCTTATTAACCGCACAATAAAAGTGATAAACTACACCTTTATATTTCAATACAAAAGATTTGTGTGCATATAATGCATCGTACTTTTCTGATGACTCAATCAGATTATCGCCGGTCCAGTCTGTCCAGTTTACCAAATCTTTTGAAACAGCAAATCGATTAAATGATCCTTTTCTATCCTTCCAAAAGGCACCAAAATAGAACATCACATAATGGCTTCCCATCTGCTGGATCACCGCATCTCCGGTAATCCCGGCAGGATGATGTACAACAGGATTTTTATTAAAGCGTTTCCAATGAATCATATCGTCTGATACCGCCATCCCGATTCTTTCGTACCATCGTGTTTTTTTATTGTTTGCCAGCGAATCGCCTACTGCGTTGTAATACATCACAAAACGATGGCCGGTTAGGCGCTTTTGATCTTCGATTATCGTACTTTTGAAAAGTTTATTGCGGTTTTCCCACCAGCGTACATCGTTATCAGAAGAGCTCAATACAGGCTTTTCCAACCTGTTCCATTCCTGCGCAATTGAAGGATGTAGCCTCGTATAAGCCATTCCAATTGATAGAGGCTCTACTTCATAACCCTGCTCTTTACCTCCAAAATACGACATCCAATATTTGCCATCGAACGGTCTTACGCCGTAACTTCCACCCCATTTTATATCTAAAAGTGCATTGTATCCGGCTTTTTGATTATCGTCCCAATGACCAGCATCAGCAAATGACAATATTTTACCGAGGTTTTCCCATTGCAGCAGATCTTTACTTTTAGCTAACCAGGTTTCGTATCCACGACCGCTAAAAATAAGATAAGTCATGTACCAGTCTTTGCCTTTTTTGAAGACAGTAGGGCAATCCATTTTGTGTTCTTTATCCTGCGGAACCATCACCAAACCGTATTTATATGGTGTTTTCACTTCGGCATAGACTTTTTCCATCTCTGCCTGAGATACTGATCCGGAGACTTTCTGGGCGGAAGCAGAAACCGAAGCACACAAGATCAATATATAGACTGAAATCGCTCTCATCTTAGTTTACCTTGAATTTGTAAGCACCTGAACCTATCGCAACCATCGCTTTTCCATCTTTCTTTCCAAGCATTTTGAAGCTTGAATGATTGGCCTCTGCAACAGTTTGATTGTTTGCAGCCGGCAAATAAACCACTGCTGTGGTGTTCACCGGAATATGCACATCCAGTTCGAAGCCATTTACTGTTTTTCTCCAGTTTGTTTCTACTTTACCATAAGCAGAATCATATTGCGTTTGGGCAAATGTCAAATCACCCACCACTTCCGGTTCGATTCGAAGTTTATTGAACGCTACGGCATTTTCGTCCTGACGAATGCCACCAATACCGCTGTAAAACCATTCCATTAAATGGCCGAGCATAAAGTGATTATTAGATACGGTTGGCAATGCAGCCCAGCTTTCTGTTAATGCAGTTGCACCCTTGGCAATTTGCATGCCATAGCCAGGTACATCCGATCGGCTGTTCATGTCGAAAATCACATCAGATCTCCCTGCCTCTTCGAGCACCCTTAATACGTAGCGATAGCCAATATCTCCGGCTGTAAGTCCATTATTCTTCGATTTAATATCCTTCACCAGGTTTTCAATGACTGCTTTTCTGTGTTGGTTTGCTACTAAATCCATGTAAACGGCCATTGCATTTGCGGCCTGACTTCCAGAACCATATTGCTTGGTGCCGACGTTGAAAAATTTTTGATTAAATGCTTTTTTGATGGCTATTGCGCGGATAGAATAGTCAACTGAGTCGGCATGCTTCCCTAATACGGCAGCAATTTTTTCCATTACTTTTAAATCATAATAATAAATCGCTGTTGCCGTGATTCCCATGGGCGTGAGCTGTGAAACACCAGGTGGATTCGGACCGAGGTCATACCAGTCTCCCAGACCCTGAGTTAAAATATGTTGGTCTGCTTTTGATGCCAGGTAGCTGATATAGCGCTGCATAACCGGATAATTATCAATAAGTGATTGTTGATCTCCGTAGTATTTGTATAAATCCCAGGGTACAAGAATACTGCTGCTTCCCCACTCCGGCGAATCGCGAAACATATCGCCGCCCCATTCGAACTTTACATATTCGGGGGCAATTTCAGGTACCAATCCATTTGCCAGTTGTGAATTTCGAATGTCGATAGTGGCCTTCCGAAACAAAGGCGCCGCAGCATAATTGTAGTTTACCGATTTTCCCATCAGGTGTAATTGTTCCAGCCATCCCAGCTTTTCACGGTGTGGACAATCTGTAAATACACTTACCATATTGCTTTTGATCGACCAATCGATCAAGGTAAAAGTCTTATTAAATAATTCATTTGACGACTTAAACATTCCAATCCGCTCTGCTGCATTGCGAATGTGTAAGGCGGTTAAATCTTCAATTACTGCATGCTTTGATAGATTTTTATTACCTGCCGGAATACCCCCTTTAACCTGAAGATAACGGAAACCTGTATAGAAAAACCTCGGACGCCAGACCTCCAGTCCATCACCTTTCAGGATATAAGTGAAATACGATGGTCCGCCAATGTTTTTCTGGGTTACCGAACCGTCTTCCTTTAATAGCTCGGCTGGAGTAATGCGAATGGTATCTCCCTTGTTACCGCGAACTTTTAATTCTATAATTGCAGAAGAGTTCTGACCAAGATCGTAAACCCATTCTTGATCTCCGGTTGCCGTAATACTTTTCGGAGCGAAGTGCTCGAACACTTTTACCGGAGCTTCTTTTTGCGCATTTAATGCTGGTCCAGCGACAATTGTTGAAGATTTCCAGCCTGCATCATTAAATCCTGCGATGTTCCAACCCTTTTGTTCGAGGTTTGCATTATAATCTTCGCCACCATAAATACTGGAAAATATTGCAGGTGATGGTGCTGTCTTCCAACCTTCATCACTAACAAAATCTGCCGACGTTCCATCGGCATATTCAACCTTCAGCCGGCAAATCATTTTAGGGTAACCAAAGGCTGATTTCAGTTTCCTGTATCTACCTTTAACAGGAGGAACATAGTAAAAACCATTACCGAGCATGACACCGATGGCATTCCTGCCTTTTTTAAGCTGCCTGGTAATATCGTAGGTAACATATAAGGCTTCTTTATCATATTTCGTCCAGCCGGGAGCAAGGAAATCGTCCCCTACTTTGTTTCCGTTTAAGCTCAACTCAAAATGGCCGAGGCCGGAAATGAATGCTGTGGCACTTTTAACCGATTTTGATAGCACAAAATCTTTCCGAAACATAGGAAGAACATTATTGGCATTTAGTTTATCCTTTTTTCCATCCGTTGGAAGTATATTAATATTTGAGTCGGCTAACTTTTCATAGGCAATCCATTTTGCGCCTTTCCAATCTGCAGCGGTTAACAATCCCATTTGGAAAAAAGCGGGTTTGCTCCATTCAGAAGCTTTTCCCTTATTGTTCCAGACACGTACTTTCCAAAAGTATTTCTGTGTTGATTGTAAATTGGAACCTTTATACAGAACCTGAATGGACTGATTTGTATTTACTTTTTTGGTATCCCAAACATCACCGATGTTTTTAGAAAGCTTGCCGGCGCTGCTGGCAACTAAAATATGATAAGCGGTTTGCTTTACGTTATGTTGATCAGATTGTAGTTTCCAACTCAAATTCGGGAGTTTATTATCTATTCCGAGCGGATTATCGAGGTAAATACAGGATAGTTGAGCAACCTGAATATCTTGCGCAGACAACGAAATGCTGATCGAAAATAGCCAGGAAAAGAAAAAGATTCTGCTCATTTTTTTATGTTTAACCCTGCGCTACCAATTTCACGCAAAGCAATAATAATTTGGGTTTATAAATGGTTATTGATATCTTGAAGCAGAAAAAGAATCAATTTCAAAACGAAGCAATGAATCTGATTACGCCGCAGCATCAATTCAAATATAAATGTTTTTTTTAAATATGAAAACATATCTTCGTATTTAAATTAATACAAAATGTTGTAAGCAATAAATATGAATGCATTTTGTATGTTTGGAATTGTAAAAAAACTGCTACAGCCAAATTTAAACACTTATGAACGAAAAGGAATCGAAGTATCAGGCGCCAGCTTTGGATAAGGGGCTTGATATATTAGAGTATTTATCAGCGCAATCTATCCCCCTTTCTCAAACTGAAATTGCCATCGGTATTGAGAAAACGCCAAATGAAATCTACCGGATGTTGATGAGTCTGGAGAGTCGTGGTTATATCCTGCGTGATGAAGTTTCCGGGAAGTATCGTTTATCGCTAAAGCTCTTTTACCTTTCGCACCGCCATTCTCCTATTGATGAATTGCGAAAAGCAGCACAGTTCCCGTTGGAGGAACTGGCGAACACCATTCGCCAGTCGTGCCACTTAAGTATTTTATACATGAATCAGGTGATGGTGATTATCCATGCTAAAAGTCCGGGGCCGATTGCGCTTTCTATTGAAGAAGGAAACTTGTTCCCACTACCGCTAACAGCTTCAGGGAAGGTACTGTTGGCCTACATGCCAGAAACGGAACGTAACACCACCTTAAAAAATAACGCCATCTATAAAAAGTATGCAAAACCGCAGCAGGAAGATTTTCTAGTGTCGCTAAAGGCGATTCAGCAAGATGGTTCTTACGTAAAAAACAGCGATTCCGTATCAGGCGTAACCGATATCTCGGTGCCTGTAGGACTTGCAAGCAACAACGGTATTATAGCCTGTTTAACCATTTCGATGTTGAACGCCTTGAATGCGGATAAAGCGATTGAAAATGAGGTGATCCTTGCTGAAGCTTATAAATGCGTAAAAAAGATTGAGCAAAGGATTGGGGTTTAAACCCCAATTCCCATCACCCAATCCGAACTTCAACCATGCTTTTAGCTCCCATTTAAGGAGCTATAGCGCTATATGAGATCACATAATTCTTCCCTTTCTCAATTGTCACCTGATATACGTTTTTTGATAGGGATTCCACTCTTGTATTTTTTACTACCGGCTTTGATTTACTGTTGATGACTAATTTCCCGGTACCTACAGCCGCAGTCACCCTGATTTCTTTCATATTCATATATAAATAGATATCGCCCTTAGCAGTTGGCACTTTCCCTTCCATCCACTCCAGGCCACCTAAGTTTGGCTGGATGATATAGGTTTCATAGCCTGGAGAATCAGGACTAATGCCCAGATAATATTTACCTAAAAGGTAAATCGGACTGGCACCCCAGGCATGGCATAGGCTTTTTCCAAATGGCCTGCCATACATTTCCAGGTGCTCTACTCCTTTCTTATCAGGATTGTATTCTTCCCAAAACGAAGTTGCACCAAGTTTAAGCATGCCACCCCAATAGCTTTTCATTTCTTTTAGTACATATGATTGCTCGCCAAGCGCGCACAGTGCCTCCAGCTCATAAAAACGCATATATGGCGTGGTAATTTTGGCAATTTTATCGTTCAAAAGTACATGTTCCTTTACGGCTAATTTTTGTTCCGGCGTAAAATAGTCGAAGAAGATTCCGAACATGTTCGCGTAACGGGTAACGTTATCTGTAGGTTGATCTGCAATTCTACTGTGAACAAGGGCGTTTTTTTTCTGGTTCCAGTAAAGATCAAAAATTTTGTTTTTCAGGGCCTTTGCTGCGCGATCATAGTTCTCTGCGTTAACATTGTCGTTGGCTAGTTTAGCACATAACGCCATAGTTTCTAAACTCCGTGCATATAATAGCTGTTCAAAACTGACTTCGCCGTCTTTACTGAGTTTATCTGCCCAGTCAATAAAAATCCAGTCGCCGGGCATCCATTCTAATAGCCCGTTTTTATTCTTTCGGCCATCTATATAGGTCATGAGTGATTGCATTCGTGGATAAATATCCTGCACAAATTTCTTATCCCCGGTGAATTTATAGTAGTCGTAGATTCCAAGAAACCAGTAGAAGGAGTAATCCATAATGGTATTGATGTGTGCGGTAACAGGATCTTTCCCACGCTGAGCCAGCAAAGTTCTTTTCACAGTTGGCGCATCAAAAAAGGAATAATAGTTCATCAGATAACTTTGATAAGCATCGCCGCTCCACACCCATCGATCACGCTTAATCCCATCGATAAAAAACTCGCGGGTGTTTAAATGGAAGGTATACTTGGCTACATCGTAAATTTTGTTGAGTTCTGCATCTGATGATTTAAAACTGCCCCGCTCCGTTACCGGCGCATATTCGTAAAGCATAGAAATAGAATCAGCAGTAACGCCATTTTCAGCCTGAAAATTCACATATCGAAATGCTTTAGACAGTGGCATTACGCTGTCTTGCTTCACGCTTATATCGACATCAAGGTTATCCAATGTTTCGCATTTGTCAGTAGACAAAGCCTCTTCTTTCGATTCGCCGTAATACATACTCAGCTTTCCTTTTCCCTTTAAGCCATGTATTTTAATAAAGCCAAAAGTTTCTTTTCCAAAATCGGCTACATAACCGTTTCCCGCCTGATCTTTCTGAACCGCGTACTGAGCGATCACCGGCAATTTGAATTTAGAAGGCAATACATTCGGATCGGTTAAGTTCCAGGAGCCCGCTGAAACAAACGTTGTTCCTGATTTATCTGATACCTTTCCGCTCTGATCTATCCATTCTTTGTCTTCGAAAGTCGTTAGCCAGGTTTCGTCAGTAAACACGGTTTTGCCTTGAACAAAAATGGCTGGCACTGTTCCCTGGCTATACACCTTTAAACTCAGCTTATGCTTCCCGGCAGGAATACGAATGGTTTTTGGGAAACCGGAAATGGCCTGACCATCAATTTTTACATTGTAAGTTCCCTCCACAAAAAGTTTAACTTCTTCTGGTTGGATCAGGTTAAATTCCTTATGAAAATCGACCAGCACATAGTGGCTGTCCATTTTCCAGAAGACAGGAAAAAAAGATCCGCGTTCTGTACGTCGGTTTTGCATTACATTGCTCATGTAGATATCAAAATCACCCGGATACCAAATCCATGATGCCTTTTGCGCAAAAACAGGAAATGCTAAACAGCTTAAAAGCAAGGGTAAAAGTATTTTTTTTAAGTTTTTCATAATATATAAATCAGGCATATCGCCGTATGTTCATTTTATCAGCTAACACTCAACTCTTCTAATGCCCGTTGAAGAACAGGTACAAGGCAACCATCACGACAGCCAAAACTGCCCATGAAATCCAAACTGTTCGATCTGGCTTTTCGATATTCGCCTGGTGTTCATCATTGATTTCGTAAAAACTCGGGTTTCGATCTAAAATTGAAATCAAAATAGCGATGATGAGCAGGCCTGAAAAAATGTAGAAAGATAACATGAGGTAGTGTGGCCAGAAAGCATATTCATTGGATGGCAGAATCCAGAGATAGGTAATTCCAATACCCAAACTTAAAACAGAGCCAATAGATAAAGTGAAATTCACAGCCTTCCGGGTAGTTTTTTTCCAGAATACCGTCAAAAGGAAAACCACCGAAAGTGGCGGCGCGATGAAGCCGAGTACCGATTGAAAGACATCAAAAAGATTTAATCCTTTAATATTATCGATGGCAAGCACTACAATCACGGCGAAAATGCAACCGGCAACCACAGTTAACCGTCCAATGTTGATAATCTGTTTATTTGTGGCCTGCGGGTTAATTTTTTTCACATACACATCCATCGTAAAAACAGTACTAAGTGAGTTGAGGGAAGACCCGATAGTACCAACCAACACCGCAATTAAAACAACGATCACCAAACCATTCATCCCCGGCGGGAATAGATTGGTTACCATGGTCATGTATGCTTCGTTCGGATCTTTCAGGTTAGGAAACAACACATAACACAAAATCCCGGTTCCAATGAAGAGGGGTAGTGAAAGTAATTTCAGCCAGCCGATAAAACTAACGCCCAACTGACCTTGTTTCAAATTTTTCGCACCTAACACAGATTGAACCATCGACTGATCCGTACAGAAGAATGCGACAGCTGCAACAGGATAACCCAGTAAAATTGCATACCAGGGATATTTTGGATCACTGGCGGGTTGAATGAGGTTCCAGAAGTGACCAGGAGTCTTCGCATATAGTGCAGAAATACCACCAACTTTGTCCAGACCTAAAAGCATGAGCGACAGCGACACGCCAATGAGTAAAATCATCTGAAAAACATTCACTTTTGCAATGGCCTTCAAACCACCGAAAAAGGTAAACAATCCAGCGAAAGCCACCAGAACGGTAACAGATTGCCACATCGGGATCCCCAGAATTTGCCTCACCAGAAAGCCACCTGCAAATAAGCCTAACGATAACCAGGAGATTAAAATCTTCACCAAAGCGTACCAGGCTAAAATATTTTGTGTAGAATCACCATATCGGTTCCCCATAAACTCAGGCATGGTACTTACTTTTGCAGCCAGGTATTTTGGTGCAAAAACAATAGCGAGCAAAAAAAGGAATATAAAGGCATACCAGTCAAAATTTACGGCAACAATGCCTGTGGTGTAACCGATACTGGCAAAGGCGAGTAACATCGATGGACCGACATTCGTGCCCCACATATTGAAACCAATACTCGCCCAGCCAAGAGATTTGTTGGCCAGAAATAAGGTTTCCTCTTTATTTCGATCTTTTGAAAAGCTCGCTCGATATCCAATAAAAATCAGAATCATCAGGTAGCCGATGACGATGAGGTAATCTAAACTGGTTAAACGTTCTACAATGTTTCCCATTGATTATTTGGTTAGTTGGTTGTTTATTAATGTTTTTCCTTTCAACCTTGCCATTATTGCGGGGCACGTAGCAATCTTGATGCGATTGCTACGCCATAGTTGTAGGATTGCGTCCTGAAGAACTCTCTTTCTGAACCTGGCAAATATGCCGTAGGCTAAGGCCAGACTGCAATAAATATCCATGTTGATCCTTTGTAGTTAAAACCACAGTACACCTATAATCCTATCGATTCCCTTGTGATATTATTTGCCTTTAAAATTTCATCAATCTTTACAGGCAAGCCAGTTTCCATCGATTTATCCATCGCCTGGAGCAATGCCACGGTTCCGATGCCTTCTTTTAAATCCGGGTAGGCTGTAAATTTGTTATTAATGCTATCGGCAAAATAATCGAGGTAATTTTGGTATTCACCGGCATGGTGGCTTTGTCCCTCAAAACGGAAATAATGTTTCAAGGTAGCATCACCCCAGGTAATTATTTTTTCTTCACCCGTTTTTGTGGTTACCGAATACCGCAACTCGTGGTAATCGGCCTGACTGGCACCTTCCGTTCCACGAAGAATACAGCTCATGCCGCTATCACGACTTGCAGGTTGAGTTGGCCCGGTATAGGCACCACTCACTCTGGCAATTCTGCCGTCTTTCGCCTTGAAGATAAAGTGCATGGTATCCTGATTTTTTAAGCCGGCTTTTAAACCATTGCTGCTCAACATTCCGTAACCCATTACTTCTTCTATGTTTGGCATATACCATCGGATAAAGTCAACAGGATGACTTAAACCTCCATACAACCATTTAAATGATTGTTTCAGCGACCAGCCTTTTTCCAAAAACCAGCGATGATCTGCATGGTAATAACTTTCTATGGTAATCAGTTCGCCAATTAAACCCTTATCAAAATCTTTTTTCTGGCGCATTGCAGGTTCAAAAAAGCGCGAACTTTGCCCAACGAAGATTTTCTTTCTGGATTTTTTGCTCAGCTCCAGTAATTCATTCGCCTGTGATAAATCATCAATAAAAGGCTTTGTACAAACCACGTGTTTATCATGCTCCAGTGCGAGTTTGATGTGTTCGAAATGCAGGTGATCTGGCGTATAGATCGCAATCATGTCGATTTTATCACTGGTTAACATATCTTCATAGCTGGTGGTCCAGTTTTGAAAATCGAACTCAAGCGCCCGTTCTTCGCAGAGCTTTTTATTCGCGTCGCATATTTGGATGAGCTTAAACTTCTTGCTTGCTAAAGAAGCTGAAATGGTACTTCTGCCCTCTCCTAATCCTAAAATCCCTAGTCTTAACATATTTATATTAGCGTTTATTTTTATTACGTTTTTCCATCATTGCCAGTATGAAACATACCTATTACATCGGTTTAAAAAACACCCAAACCTCATCAGGTTTTGAACCTTCAATTCCTTCCTGATATTTTTTCATCATCGAATTCCATTCGTCAACTCTTGGATTATTTTCTGTGGTTTTCGGATTCAGGTCATCCAACTTCTTCCCTTTTGGAATACTGATGATCAGCATGAGTTGCCGCCCCTTTTTAAAAATAGCCAATCGCTGAAATTCGGCCTTGCAAAATCCTTTTGAAACTTCGGGCCACTTTTCAAACTGTGTTTGATGGTAGGCCAGATATTCTTTTTGCATCTTTTCTTCCTCTACCAGATTAGCAGACAAAATGATGTTCTGCCATTCCGTAACCGGAGGTTCACCACAATTCTCCTGTCTGTTAAAATCGTAAATCAGATCCTCATATAATTTAATTTCTGAAGCATTGAGCCGCTTTAAGGTCTGCTGCAAACTTTCTACTTTTAACGAGGTAGTATAAATTACCAGGCGGTTATTCCATTGATAAATTGCCGAGGTTAAGAGATTATTTTCGGCTGCGAAAGTTTCCAAAACCTGCTTTCCCGGAAGGTCGGCTCTTTTAAAAACCAGCTCGAATACAACAGTTTTTTCGACGGCTTTGTTAATTCCTCTCTTCGAATAAACTGATTTTTCTTTCCGCAAATATTGATAAGGTTTCTCCAGACCAGCATTTTGTTTGATATGCACCGCTACTTTCGGTCCGTTGTTTTGCCATACATTGCCTGGTCCGTTTGCATTTTGTAAATACTTTTCTGCCGGCGTCCAATTATCCTTTATTGTGAAATGCGAAGAACCTTCATCTGTATACAGGTAAAACCAATGATCTGGAAGGTGGGCATATGGCGCTGCATAAATACTATCTACAACATTCTCATTAATAATAGAATAAGGCTGCGCAGATAAAGTATAAATACCGGCAACATCATACATATGTTTACCATAATGATGAATCCTGTTTCCGGTAACGGAATTATTTTTCATTGCGTTTTCCGTTTTGGTCCAGCCCCAGCCCACGCTAATTCCGGAATAAGAAATATCACTAATTTCATTGTGACGAATGTTGATTCCACGAACGTAACCTGCCCCAATACCCACTGCGCCCCAGTCTTCATTGGTTACATCGGTGATGAAATTATTCTCAATCCGATCATTGGTCGATATTTCTCGTTCATCGGAGGGTTTATAAGGCAAGTGGACTTCCGTAGCCTCATCCGAAAACGTCCCGATGAGCATTGCAGAACCACCAATATCCTTAAAAAGATTGCCTTTTATAACATTATTGAAAGTACCTCTTTTATAATCTAAACCTGTTGAGGCGAGGTGTTCGAAACGGCATGAGTTAAATGAAGTATTGTTGGCATAAGTAACCTCAACTGCGGATGCCGGACGGCCAACCCAGGCCTGATTTTCGAGTGCAGCCTTATCTTGCGTTCCAGGAACCTGGAGTTTATAAGCATCGAGCATATACATCCCTGCCTGATGTGGTACATGGCCCTGTTGGGATGGTCTCAACCAGGACGCGTGCTCAAATGAAATATCTTTAAAATGGACGTGGGTAACCTGATGATCAGGAGTACCTTCAATTTTAACTAGATTTTCTAACACCGGCACCACTACCTGAGCATTCAGCATATTTTCTGATGGTCTCGGCCAGTAATAAAGCTTGTGATTTTCCAAATCCGCAAACCATTCGCCAGGTTCATCTAAAAACTGAATGGCATTTGAAAGGTAAAAAGCAGAATTTCCTGTTTTGTCAGAGATCCACGGCGCAGGCCATGGGTGTTCAGACTGGATTCTACTTTCAGGTTGCATGAAGGATAGTTCTGCAACATTTCCAACCTGTTTAACAGACCTGATCCTAAGATTTGCTATTGCCCACCATTGATGAATGAGCATTTCTGCTCCATTAATATTTGCCAGTTTGATATTGGGGGAAATGGGAATTTTACAAGTCTGATTCTTTTTATCCCAAGATAAAATCCTGCCCATCTGTTCCCCATTATAGTTTTTAGCACGTGTGGCCTTATTTCCATTTACCCAAAGCTGTCTAAACTGCAGGTCGTGTCCTGCCAGGTCTGGTATACGGGTAACCCACACCTTACCAGCAGAAGCCTTTGGCAATCCCGAAGCCTGAGTAGTTAATTTTCGCCATCCGAAAACATTTAGGCCACCACTTAAAACAACCTTTTCTCCAGGCATAGCCATAATTTCTGTAGGGCTTTCTTTTGTACCTGAATCTTCAGGGCGCAGCACTATTGGTTCATCCAGGTGATAAGAGCCTTTGCCGATGATTATTGTAATGCCATTTTTTATCGATGGATCTTTTAACCGGCGCAATTCACGGGCCTTTCTAATGGCCACATGAAGGGATGCCAGCGGCTTTTCCCTGGTTCCCTGATTAGTATCCGAACCATTCAACGACACATAAATTTCTGCGCCATTGCTTTCCAGAGAAAGCAGGCTAAGGGCGAGAAGAAATAAAAAAATTACGCGCTTCATAAATTATCGAACTTGAAAAACTGATTTCAAATAGTTGGTGTTCGCGCTAAAATTATACTTCACATTGGTTGGTTGCATCGCATCCCTGCTTCGTTCTACCACCAGCCAGCCACTCCAGCCCATTTCATCAAGCGTTGCTTTCACTTCCTTTAGGTTAATTTTTGGATCATTTTGGAGCCATACCCCATCTTCATTCGTAGCGTGAATCTGGATAATATTCTTCTTCCCTAAAATCCGGAGTTCCTGATGCAAATCCCTTCCGTTTTTAATTGCATTTGAAAAATTAAAATAACTTTTTACATGTCTTGAACCGACATCTTTTAATAGTTTTAATTCACCTGCAGCATCTAAAGCGGTTTCGATGCCAATTATTACATTCGCTTTTGATGCCATTTCCCCTGCTACCTTCAATCTTTGTACGATGGAATCTCGCAGTTCGGGATTTTTAACTAAATCGCCTTGCACGCCAAGAGGTAGAAAAACAACCTTTACGTGCATGGCTTTTGCCGTATCCAGACAGTCCTGAATCATTTTCTGATAAGTTGGCCGCGTAGCGAAAGACTGTGCGTAAAATCCAGTCATTGCCAAGGAACAAATCTTTAAATTGAGTGCTTTTGCCTGATCCAGATATTCCTGTCTGATTTTTGGATCTGCGAGTTTATTATCAAAAGTTTCGCGGTTCCCCAAACCACCCATATCAACCTCCAGCCCGTCTGCACCGATCTGTTTCGCCAGTGACAAGGCACTTAATTTCTGGCGTTTTAAAATCATTAAATCTACTACAGCTACGTTGTACCTTGTAGGTTTATCCTTAGCGATAAGCCATTGACCAGTAAGCATCAACCCTCCTGTAAGCAAAGTAACACTACTTATAAAATTTCGTCTGTTTTGATTCTCCATCACTATTTATTTTGATACGCCATTCATGAACAATTTCTCCAGGTTTTCAAAACCCATCACTGCATTTTTAGGCAACCTTTCCCCTTTATCACCGAAAACATAAAGGGCTGATTCTTTCTCAATTGTTACTTTACTTTCATCGTACTTTCCCGTTTTGTCTTTTACCGCTGCACCGTTAATGTGGAAGTGTTTGATTAAAAAATCATATAGTGCAATACGTTTATTTGATCCGAAATCATGACCTTCTGTTGGGAGATGGACGTTTTCGACTTGATCGGTGGAGCCGTAATAACCATACATTTTCTGTAAGTAAGGAAAATCATGCTTCGGAGTATGTGCGGTCCAGTCGCCTCCGTCGGATACTAATAATTGCGGTCTTGGAGCAGCCATAGCAGCCAGTTCTACATTATCGGTTCCACTCCCACATTGGTGAATTGGCATGCCACTTTCGCATGGACAACCGCCATAAAAGTAGGAAGACATGGCCACCACAGGTGCGCTAAGTTTGATTCTATTGTCCATAGCCGTCATCAGAATGGAATGGCTGCCTGCACCGGAGCCACCGCTAATACCTATCCGTGTCGTGTCTGTTTCTTTTAGCGAAGTGAAATAATCTAAAATTCTAATGCCACCTAAAGTTTGCACTGTTTGCGCTAAACTTCGGCGATGATCCTCATACTTAAACTGGAGCATAGATTCTCCCCAGGCAAACAAATCGTAGCTGAACGCCATGGCGCCCATTTTAGCAATGGTTGCACAGCGAATCTGGCAATCAGCACGGTAGCGCTGTTTTGCCCAGTGTCCATCGGGACTTAAGACAACCGGCACTTTGCCTTTGGTTCTCAAAGGTTTATACAAAGAACCATTCACCCAAACGCCAGGTAAAATTTCCAGCGCGATGTTCTCGACAGAATAGCCGTCGAAAATTCTTTTTGCAGTAGTAATCGGTCTTGAAATAAGTTTTGCGGGCATCGGCGACAATTGCAAAGCCTGATAAAGCTGAGGTTTGATGGAATCTTTTCTCACCTCCCAGCTGGCTTTATCGGTATATTTCGAAGCCAGTTTATCCAGGTAAGCCCAGCCATCCTGCACCTCCCAACGGTGATATTCGTATTCTTTAAGCTTGTAAACGCCGGGCTTTTCTTTGTTCACTTTCATATCCAGCGGACTGAGGACATTTGTGAGTGTCTCGTCTACATCTGCGCGAAAACGCCAGTCGGCATAATTCACCCACTTGTCTTTTACCTGTGGTACCGAATATTTTATCTGAACTTTAAAGCGGCTTTGAATATCTTGTAAGACGTCGACTAACGGCTTTTTATAGAGCTGATCCGTATTTTGCGTTTGAGCTAAAACGTGGCTTACTAACGATAAAGTAATGACGAATAGCATCGAAAGATACTTAAACATGCGGTTCCTCATTGCGAAGCTTGGCATGAGTGGGCTGGCGCCAACTAATTCCACAATTGGAGATTGCTTCGTGCCTTGCAATGACGATGAGGTGAAGGGCTGCATCGAAGAATCCGTCATTGCGAAGCCGGCCCAGTGCGAGCTGAAGCAATCTGATTTCATAAATGGAGATTGCTTTGTGCCTCGTAATGACGATGAGCCGAAGGAGTGTAGCGAAGAATCCGTCATTGTGAAGTCGGACAAGTTCGAACTGGCGCCATCCGATTCCTTTAATGGAGATTGCTTCGTACCTCGCAATGACGATGAGGTGCAGGGCTGCATCGAAGAATCCGTCATTGCGAAGCCGGCCCTGTGCGAGCTGTCGCCAACTAATTCCACAATTGGAGATTGCTTCGTGCCTTGCAATGACGATGAGGTGAAGGAGTGCAGTGAAGAATCCGTCATTGCGAAGCCGGGCCTGTGTGAGCTGAAGCCATCCGATTCCGCTAATGGAGATTGCTTCGTACCTCGCGATGACGATGAGGTGGAGGAGTGCAGTGAAGAATCCGTCATTGCGAAGCCGGCCCTGTGCGAGCTGAAGCAATCTGATTTCATAAATGGAGATTGCTTCGTGCTTACGGCTATTTCCATTAAATGGTTAGTCCAATGTTTCAAATAAGTCATTCCAATTCGGATTAAATTCATTTATCAGTATCAATTTCGACAGCCTACTACCCGCCTTTATTCTTTTTTCCTCAGCAATCGCTTCTTCAATACTCCAAAAAAAGTTGTGGTAAACTAATTTATGACAGTTATATTTCGAGGTGAAACTCTTAGGATAGTGGTTATTCATGTGTTCATAAATTCTATTCCGTAGATCAGACGTTACGCCCGTATATAAAACCATATGCGTTTTATTAGTCATGATATAAACAAATCCTCCTCGTTCCATTTTTTTTAATTTTTCTTAAGACGTTAATGTCAGTCTGAGCTTTCGTGAGCCGAAGCGGTTTAACATTTTGCAACTGGATTGCTTCGTGCCTCGCAATGACGATAAGGCGAGGGGCTGCATAGAAAAATTCGTCCTTGCGAAGCTGGGCCTGTATGAACTGAAGCAATCTAATTCCACAATTAGAGATTGCTTCGTGCCTCGCAATGACGATGAGGCGAAGGACTGCATCGAAGAATCCGTCATTGCGAAGCCGGCCCTGTGCGAGCTGAAGCAATCTAATTCCACAATTAGAGATTGCTTCGTGCCTCGTAATGACGATGAATGGAAGCCATCAATTTCTAAAATTCTCATGGTTCCTCGCTTTTAGTTTCTGTGATTACCGGAGTGGTGTAGCCTTTCAATTTCGGCCAGATCCCGTTTTTAATTTTCTTTAATCGCAATTTAGCAGGGTCTACTACCACATGCTTAATCTTTTGTCTTCTCCAGGTATAAATGAAATGCAACAGGCCATCGGCGGTTTGAATAACGGCCGGATAAGAGTACTGACTGATTGGTGAATCTTCTAAAATTATTGCTGCCGACCATTCCTTTCCATCTTTGGAAATGGAAACATTTAGTGGCGTTCTTGCTCCTTTTGCCAGGATTCCTGGCGGCAGAACATGATTATAGACCAGCACATGCCGACCGTCTTTCATCGTTACCGCATCGGTACCCGAGTTATTGTTCGGAAGGTTTATTTTTGCCATGGGTGTCCAGGTTTCTCCGTTATCATCCGACCATGACTCCGCAATCGCCCGGTTCGCAGTTCTCGCCAGGATTTGCAATTTGCCGTTTCCGTGTTGTAAAATACTAGGTTGAATCGCCTTGATACCATTTTCATTGATGGGTCCAACGGTTCGCCAGGTTTTTCCCTGATCCTGTGTAACCTCGAAGTGAACTTTCCAGCCGTCGCCCTCTCTGCTGGATGGCGCAAAAAGATTTCCATTACTTAATAGAACGGGCTTATTTTTTACCGGACCGATGTAGCCATCAGGTAATTTTGCAGCCTCAGACCAGGTGATTCCTCCATCCTTTGACGTTTTCATCAAGCCCCACCACTCTGACGGCTTTGGTCCGATTTTATAAAACAACAATAAGTCGCCCCCTGGCACCTGGTAAAGTACGGGATTCCATGTGGGTAATCTCTTGCCTGCTGGCTGAATGCCATTAGCTACTGAAACCGGCGCCAGCCATTTCCCGTCTACATATCTGCTAATGTAAATTTCCACGTCAGGGTTGCGCTCCTTGGTTCCGCCGAAAAACGAAGCAACTAAACCTGTGGGTGTTTCGGCGATTGTTGCAGAGTGGCATGACGGAAATGGTGCCTGATCGTACAGAAACTCTTGTTTGACCACGCCCGCCTGCCATTTTTCTACTTGTGCATTGGCGATGTTTGCAGTCGCCCAAACCAGCGCAAGTGTGATGTATATCGTTCTTTTTAACATAATATTTTATTTCGCTTCGTGATTGTATCGTTTTCGCTTCGCGGGTGATTACGCAGATTAAGTGATTTCACAGATTTAGTTTTACTTTCGGAACTGTAAACTCCAAACTACTTACTGTTTCGCTTCGCGGTTGATTACACCGATTAAGTGATTTCACAGATTAATTTACTTTCGAAACTGCAAACTGTAAACTGCTTACTGCTTCGCTGCTTTTTCCTCCTTAATCTTTTTGGTATAGGCGCTATAAAGTGCCCGCCAGTTTCTTCCGTTATTGTTCAGCATTTGTTCCGATTTTGTTTTATAGATTTCGAATATTGCTGATATCTGTTTCATGTTTTTAAAGTCGACGGCTTGCTCACGGCCTTGCTTCAGGAAAGTGCGGATTTTCGCTTCTTCTTCCACTGTTAAATCCGGAACAATTGCTTTGTAACCTTTCATCGTGAATTCAACCTTTCCGATGGTGTATTTGTCCAAAATGGTTTCTACCTGCTCTGGTGTTAAATTCTTTTTCAATCCATCCATAAGCGATTGATGAACGGTTGACGGCATGGCAGAATCAGCAATGATCTGTTTGTCTAAATCACTTAGTTTATTTCCCGTAACAGGATTTATTCCGTTAGGAACGGTTGATGATGGATGATCGTTATGCCAATCTCTAATAGTTGTTAAATGAACTGCAATTACATTTTCGACAGCAGATTTTTTTGCTGCGTCTGTTAAATTTAATGCAGAAGTCCATTCTTTTGCCTTTGCCAGGATTTCTTCTGGTACAACATTATCTTTGGTTTGACTGAATGCATTTACTGAGGTGATCAGTAAGGCTATCAGTATAAATGGTTTAAAAAACTTTCTCATAATTTAATATTGTTATATACTCAATTTCATTTTTTAGTTTCCGTCATTGCGAGGCACGAAGCAATCCTAATGCTATAGCGACCGTTCTAAGATTGCTTCGTGCCTCGCAATGACCTTTCTGATTAGGGAACAGGAAATGGGAAATAGATTTAAAATCTAGCTTTGCAAGTCGAAGCGATCCTAGTGCTATTCCTTGAGATTGCTTCGTACCTCGCAATGACGGGTTCATGCTATCCACTTTTTTCAATGCCCTATCCAATCTCATTTATGTCTGTTTCCCATTTCCCTATTCTCCATTTCTCTATTCTCTATTTCCTATCCACCACAAAAAAATAATCGCCAGAACCAAGTTCATAAACAGCTCTATTATGCTCCATTTTTACAAATTTTAAATCCTTTATTGATTTATTTTTTTCTGAAACTTCATTTTTATTATTTGCAGGAATATAAACCAACGCCGTTGTATTTGCTGGGATGGTAATGTTCCAGTTAAACTTGTTAGCCGTTTTGCTATAACTGCTTTTGATTAACCCATAAACCGAACTGTAACTTGCGTTTACCGAGTTTAAACCATTAATCATTTCAGGTTTCACGGTAATTTTTTTAAAAGCAGCCTCCTCCGATTTTATCCCCGCAACATTCTCATAATACCAGATTAACAAATCGCCCAGCATCATTACATGATTTTGAGAATTCATTTTAGGATCAGCGGTGTTGCCATTCCACAATTCCCAAATCGTTGTTGCGCCGTTATCAACCATGTAACCCCAGCTAGGGTAAGATTTTTGCGTAGCCACGGTATAGGCCAAATCAGGTCTGCCGTAATCATTCAAACAACGCATTAGCCACTGAATACCCACTAAACCATTACTTAAATGCCCTTTGTTCGTTACCTCAACGGTGTAGGTAATGTTTTTGAACACGGTGGCTACTTTATCCTTCGGAACCATGCCAAAATAGAGCGGAATAACATTATCAGTTAAGGCATTCGAAGCATAAAAGCCTTTCTCGTCGTAATACTTTTTATTGAAGGCGTCTTTAATGTTATTCCCCAGAATTTCATAAATTTTCACATCGTCCTCTTGACCAATCGCTTTTGCAAATTGCATCATCAACTGCGTGAAATGATAGTAATAGGCAGTGGAAATTAAAGCTGACGGATATTTTTTATCGGCACTTTTCCCACGGCCAAACTCAATTGTAACCGGCGGCATACACCAATCTCCGTAACTATCTTTAGTCAGAATATAGTCCTGCATGTAGCGATCCTGCATGTAAGTCAACCACTTTTTCATTGCCGGGTAATTATCCGTCACCGCCGAAACATCACCATTCTGCTTATAAAGCATTTCAGTTACGAGCAGCATTGCCCCGGGCCAGGTCATGTTATCACTGTAATACCTCCAGAAAGCGGGGGCAACATCAGGGATGGCACCATCTTCCTTTTGTGAATTTCTGATATCCTGTAACCATTTTGCATAAAATCTGCCATTGTCAAAAACGAAACTTTCGCCATAGGCTACAGCGCCCCGGTCGCCCAGCCAGGGCATGCGCTCGTTCCGTTGCGGACAATCAATTGGAATCCCCTTGTAGTTCCCGGCAATTCCCCACCAGGCATTTTTGAAAATCTGATTGGTTAACGCATCCGAAGTTTCGAAGGTTCCTACTGTTTTAATATTGTCGTAGATCATTTTGCCAATAAAATCATTCACTGATGGTTGATAAGTATAACCCGAAAGTTCTACGTATCTAAAACCGCGATACACAAAAGTCGGCTCCCATGTTTCCATGCCTTCTCCTTTAGCAGTATACAAATCGGTGCATTTTGCATTGCGGAGATTGGCAGTAAACAGCTCGCCATTTTCCTGTAAAGATTCAGCAAATCGGAGCTTAATTTGTTTTCCTTTCTGCGCCTTTACTTTGATCTGCAACCAACCGACCATGTTTTGCCCCATATCAAGAATATATCGATCACCTGAAAGTTTCTTTATGGACACTGGTTTAAGCGTATTCATTACGCGGATATTCTCATTCATCTGCGCTTCTATTACCCCTGTCGGCTCCTGAACAAATTCTGCTTTTAACCATTTGTGATCATCAAAGCCTATACTGTTCCATCCCCTGAATTCTTTAGTTGCGTCATATTCTTCCCCGTCATATTCGTTATTGGTTCGGATAGGGCCATCTGCAGTTCCTTTCCAACTGCCATCGGTATCGACGTTTAGCGAAGTTCCATCGGTATAAACGATGTTAATATTCATCAGCATCTTCGGGAATCCGAATGTTTTGATTTTATAAGGTTTTTCGTGCTGCCGCATGGCGAAGAAACGGCCATTTCCTAAAACAGCACCAACTGCGTTTTTACCGTTCTGAAGGTAGCTGGTTACCTCATAAGTATTGTACTTCACATTCTTCGTGTAATCTGTTGGTGATGGCGACAGCACGTCCTCTCCTACTTTTTTGCCGTTGATGTAAAGTTCATACAAACCCAGCCCGATGATGGATGCCGTAGCAGACTTTATTTGTTTCGTGCTCTGAAACTCCTTTCTGAAATAACGGGCAGACAATCGTGAATCGGTTTTGATGTTATCTCCTGGAAAAGGCCTGTCGAAGCCAATCCAACCTTTTGGCCAGTCTTTGTAATACAATAAACCCATTGTCCACGAGCCGGGCACAGACCATTCACTTTCTCCGGCAGTTGTCCAGGTTTTGATTTTCCAGAAGCAGCGCATCCGGCTATTTAGTTTTACACCACCATATTGAACATGGATCGATGCCGAAGAATTTATTTTTTCTGAGTTCCATAAATCGCCCTGGTTCTGAGCCAGTTTTTCGGCCGATGACGACACCATAATCTGATAGGCTTTTTGATCTACATTCCTTTCTGCCGACACAATCTTCCAGCTTAAACGGGGTTGAAGCACGTCGATACCAAGCGGATTTGTTAACATTTCGCATTTTAGATCTTGCACACCAATTTGTGCCACTACTCTTGACAACGAAAGCATCCAAATGCTGATAATTGCTATGTAAATTTTTACGTTCATTTACGCTTTATTTTTATTACGCTTCGCGGTTGATCTCGCAGACTGGTATTTTTCTTTCTTTGATAATCCGTGTAAACTGCGGCAACTCTTTCTTTCTTTTCTTTGCGAAAAACTTAGCGTTCTTTGCGGTTAAACCTATTTCCCTGAAAAATCAAAATACAACGTCATATCCAAAGCCCTGGCTGGTTCTTTGTCGAAATCATAAAACACATGTTTCATTCCCATCGGCCCGGTGGTTTCTGGTTTTTGTGTTTTGGTACCAATCGCCGAGATGCCGTTCATGAAAGAAATATCTCCCGTCGGGAAGGTCGGACTCATATTATCATACTCTGTATCCTTTGATTTCTTTGGCGTAAATAACCGTAAAAAAACATCTTCGCGATCTCTAACCACTTTAAAATTTTGTGATTTTCCGATAAACTCGCACCAATACAAATTGGAATAGTAGCCCTTGAATTCAGGATATTGCCAGGCGGGTTCACCCGTAGCCGAATCGTTATAGTCTTTTTTCCAGATGCCAAATTTCGTTCCCTTCATTCGGTTTTTCCAAACTCGATAAGGGCCGTTCCCTTTATATTCGACACCTTTAATCTCCGTTTCCGGATAAGAAAAATTCAATCCCACGAACGTAGTAAAGTATTCTGCCGGAAAATATTTAACCTGCATTTTTAGCCAACCCGATGGATAAATAGTCCATTCTAAAGTATTATAGCTTTCTTTTTTATCAAATGTGGAAGCAATAACCAATTGCTCACCATCCATTTTAGCTTTGAAATTTTTGAAGTTGTTTACGCCCTCCTGTAACACCGGCCCGTTTGAAAAAGGAATCGTTCCTTTAGCGTTTTGTACCGTTTTTAGTAATCCGGTCACCCTGTCAAAAGTTAAATTAACGCCATTAGCCGAAACCTCGAAGGCAGTCGCAGATTCCTTGAAGTTTATTTTCGAAGAGGCATTTTTAACCACCAGTCTATTGGCATCATCCTTCGGCAAAGCGATTGGAAAGCTCCAGGTAAATAACTCCTTGCCATAGAAATCTTTAACAGTTAGGTAGAATGCATCGAACATATGCCAGTCTGCAGGTAGATTAACCTGTAAGTTCCCCTTTTCGAACGGCTTGATATCTGGTGCATCGGCTTTACCAGATTTGAATTCCGTATCATCTCCAGCCTTAAGCTTCTTTAATTCCCATTCGAAACTACATTGATTGAGGTTGGTAAATGCATACCTGTTTTCGAGTAAAAATGAACCATTAAAACCCGCTGTCATTTCACGCTTTTCTACAAAAACCGGACTCCACACTTCTTTTATCGTATAAAAGCTTCCTTCTTTTTCATGGTATGGGCCAACAATCCCATCGGGACCATGATTTCCATCGGTATCCAACTCCCCATTTTTATCTGTTCTAACGACAGCCTGATCGGCAAAATCCCAAAGGAAACCACCTGCAGAAAGCGGATTAAGCCACATCGCATTCCAGTAGTCTTCAATTCCTGCACCATGGCCTCCATCCCACATGCCGTGCAGAAATTCCGTTGGCATTAAAATGTTGTGACCGTGATCATAATTTCCAATCCCGTAATTAAATTCCCGGTAATGGGTAGTTTCAAAGCCATTAAAAACTTCCCATGGATGAATCAGCGGACGTTTTTGAAGATCATTTTCGGTAAAGAGGTGATCAAGTTCACGGTTATGTCCGCCCTCATTCCCATTTGCCCAAAATATAATGGAGGGATGGTTTTCATCATTAGCCATCATCTCGTGATAAAGTTTTGTGCCTGTCGGCGTATCGTAAGTGCCATGCCAGCCTGCCAGTTCATCCATCACAAACAAACCCAGTGAATCGCAAACATCAAGGAAATGACCATCAGGTGGATAGTGTGACATCCGAACGGCATTCATATTCATTTCTTTCATGAGCTGAACATCTGCAATACTTATTTTTTTGCTTGTTGTTCTGCCGGACGTTGGGTAAAAAGAATGACGGTTTACACCCTTAAATTTCATTTTTACCCCATTCACATATACGCCGTCGCGTTCCTTTACTTCAACCGTCCTGAAACCAATTTTCTTGCTCAACTGATGAATGGCTTTACCATTTTTGAACAGCGTAAAAGTTGCAGTGTAAAGGTTAGGAAATTCAGACGACCATAATGCAGGATGTTGATACTGCTGAGTAATATGGGCGACTCCCGATGTTATCCGGGTTGAAAAAGCCTTTCCAAACTTCTTCCCTTTAGCATCAGTAAGCTGAACAGCGATTTTATCTGCATCACCAATTGAGAAAATATTAGCGTTTAATATTCCGTTCGCTTTCGCATCTATTTGTACCCTGTCGATATAAGTTTGTGGAAGTATTTCCAGGTAAACCGGTCTGAAAATGCCGCCGAAAATCCAGAAATCGGCTTTACGTTCTGCTTCATTAACAGATTGATTTGCTGAATGCTTGGCTACTTTTACTTCAAGCAAATTATCACCATTAAAAGTGATTAGTTTGGTAATGTCATATTTAAAAACATAGAAAGAGCCCTGGTGGGTTTCTCCGGCAGATACACCATTTATCTTCACCTCGGTATCCGCCATGGCGCCTTCGAAAACAATATTTATTTTCTTATTTTTCCAGGCTTCAGGAACCTTGAACGTGTGTTTGTAGAATCCCTGTTCTTTTCCTTTGTTCGCCTCTTTATTAAATCCATAATTGTACTTTCCAAAGCCCTGTAACTCCCAGTTAGAGGGTACCGGAATGGTTGTCCATTTACCAGCATTCATCCCCTCGGTGCAAAGGAATTCCCAGTTTACGGTGTCATCGTTACCAGTTCCGGACAAGTATAATTTTTCCGTTTGCTGTGCCCGAAGGGAACAAAACATCATTACAAAACAAAAGAAAGGTAGAAACTTATACTTCATTAATTCGTTTTAAATTGGTTTACGAGTGGATTGTCTGTTCGGAAAGGAAGTGCAGGCAAGCAATTACTATAAAAATTACCGGAAGGATTTTCAGTCCAGTTATAACGTACGGCCTTCGGCTGAGCAATCTCCTTGGAATACACCACTACTTTCCCGCCTTTAATCACCGCCTCTGCAGCTACAAATTTACCATCGCTGCCTGCAATAGTGAATCCGGTAATATTTTTTGTGCTTGTAGATTTTAAGTGGTCAAAAGCAAGAATTGCTTCATTTTCTTTGAAAGAAACAGATTGGTAAACCGGACCGGAAAATGGTAAGTTTTGATCGTAAGTTTTAGCCAAAGCCAATAGTGCCAGTCTTCTACCCACCTCCCATTTATAAGTTGGATGTAAATCTCCTCCGTTATCATTCAGGTCTGTAGTCGAGATCATTCCAGTATTTGGCAGGCGTAAAACCTGCTGTTGTGCTTCCCAGAAGTTAGGTTCGGTATCCGCTGTAAGGACGACCTTATCGCTTTTCTGCCTGCTATAATCAAATGGTGCAATTTGGACATAGTAAAAAGGGAGCTGTTCGCCCCAGGCCTTTCTCCATAAATTAACAAGTGATTTCAATTTATACGAATAGCTTATGGTCTCATTCAAAAAGCAATTGGTTTCTCCCTGATACCATAAAAAACCTTTGATTTTAAATTTAGTTAAAGGCTCAATCATTGGCGTATAAAATTTACCAGGATCGTTGCCTACTTTCTGATTTTTAAAGTATGCTTCCTGGGCTAAGGCTTCTGGCGATATCCATGGTTCAATTGCGCTGCCTGAAACAGCTGAAGAAATCATTCCAACAGGGACACCCAACTTTTCCTGCAGCTCTTTTGCAAAGAAGTATCCTACAGCCGAAAATGCACGCAAAGCAGAGTCTTGTGCAATAGCCCAGCTTTTATGAAGCGAGTCTGGCTTCGATAATTGTTTCCGGTTGACAAGGAAGATCCTGATTTGCGTATTTTTGGCTTTCTCAACGGCATCAAATGGAAAGCTTAACTTTTCATTTTTAGGTTTTGGAATTTTGACCAGTTTGCGCATTTGATATTCCATGTTTGATTGTCCCGAGCACACCCAGACTTCGCCTACGAGAATGTTGTTCAGTTCAATTTTGTTGGAACCTGCAATTGTCATCGTTTGAGGAACCGATGATGTTTTTAAAGCGCTCAATACTACTGCCCATTTCCCATCTTGGTTGGTAATGGTTTGTTTTGTTTGTCCTGCGAAATCTACTTTAACAATCTCCCCGGCTGCTGCAAAACCCCATATATTAATGGGCTGATCCCGCTGCAACACCATATTTGATGATAAGATCTGAGGCAAGAGGATTTTTGCCTTTGCGGAGAAAGAGAAAAGAGAAAGTAGTGTCGTTATTGCCGTCATTGCGAGGAGGAACGACGAAGCAATCTTTCTAGCCTTTTGAAAAGATTGCTTCGCTTCGATGAAAAATCGAAAGCTCGCAATGACGATATATCTTAAAAACTCAACCATACTAAAATCCCTCCGTTTTTAAATATTTAATCGAATACACTGCTTCCTTTTTTTCAGATTCACCAGCATTTTTCAGAACGTAGGTTTGATCGGCCGGGGTATCTACATCCGGAAAGCGACGAACATCGCCGGTACGGAAAACAATTCGGGAAACTTCAGCTACTGGCTGAAACGCCAGGCTCGTCAAAGCGTCTTTTCCATTTATAGTAATGGTATAAAATCTGGTATGTGCGTCTAGTTTCAATTTGATATCATAAGATTTGCCCGCTTCATATTTCATGAAATTTTTATAACGGGCGCCTGCTTTTGCACTCAACGTCCCTGCGGTATCAAATGTTAACCTCACCGTCGCCATTCCTTTGGCATCTTGTAACTCAATTTCCAGCAGGCCGAAATCGTTTTGTTTCGGCGTAACAGAAAATGATGTTATTGTTTTCCTGCTGGAAGGAAATACCCTTTCAGCTCTTGCATAATCAAAAGGATCTTTATCTCGGAGTACCAAAGCACCATCTTCTACCTTCACCGGAGCCCAAAGCGGGCTATAAATATTCCACATTTCGAGTGGCTTGCTTTTTTGTAGTTTCGTAAAATCATCATCTACATGTGCTGTTACCATCTCTTGAACGGGCAAAGGCACTGAAGATACCCAGATATCTTCCTTGTTCATGCTATAGGTTACCCAAAGCTTTCCATCGGCAGGTTTTCCATTCCCTTCAATAATGCCACGAACGTACTGCGGACCGTAAGATTTATAGTTCCCGCCATAACGCATCGGCGTGATTTCTCCATGCAACAACAATAAATTGGTATAATCTAAGCCATTTTTGCTGGTAGAAATGGCTAATGGCCACCTATATTCTGAGGGATTATAAACCGTAGCATAATTCCCATCGGCAGTTTTCTGACCCCAGATTTTCGCATTGCTGTTAACGAAACCAGGTGCACGAGCGGCATTTTCGGGCCAGCTTTTCCCGTTATCATTGCTAATTGCCGTCAACGCATTTTTCCACAAGCCAACCACTCTTCCATCTGGCAAATGATAATAGCTGAAGGCCTTGTATTGCTTTTGTAAAGTAATGATAGGATCTTTTCTATCTGCCTCTTCATTCCACTGTTGTGTCATTAACTTATTCGCCAGCAATTCTTTACAGGCTTTAACGAAAGCTTTATTTTTACTCTTGGTGAAGTAAGGATATTTCGTATTTTTCTCCCCATAACCCGGGTTGTAGTGAATAAAATATATTGGCCCATATTTGCCATCAGCCTGAATCTCGCGAACTGCTCTACCAATGCCATGTCCATCGTTCGGATCATCTTTTGCATCGAAACTGATCGCATAAAAGCCTAAAACCAGAAATACATTCTTGCTGGAAACGTAAAACCCCATGCGCTGGTGCATCACGGCATCCAAATCTTTCGCCACATCGGTTCTGCCGGCTTTTGTCGTTCCGTCAGCAATTCTATAGATTGGAAAGATCACATCAGGTTTTGTCCAGGTGTAGCCATCATTGGATGATTGTAGAAGCGTTTGCCCCGGCGGGATACTTTCTCCTGCTTTATCACTTAAATATTCTACATAGAATTTATTGTTCCAGTAAGCCAACATTGGAGCATGGTTATAAGTCCAACCAAAGTTCTCGGCCAGTTCCGGGTGTTCCCTGTTTGCCCTGAACGTCTGAATATTGTGCACACCAATAACTGGCGTTAATTGCCCGTGATGATAATCTGCATTTACAAGGGTTTTGCCCGTGTAGCGTACGGTATCCTGCGCATCAGCGAAGGATATCATCATTACAAATGGCAGCGTTAAACAAAGTATTTTAAATATTTTCATTTATATTTTGCATTTCATCATTGCGAAGCATGAAGCAATGACGAGTTTTTTATCTATTTCTTCAGCCCCTCAATTACTTTTCGCTTCACTTTTATAATCGTTCCGTGTTTGTGCCCTTCGGGAATAGAGACCTGAGCAGTTACATCTTTAAAACTTTTAAAATCTGCTGTTTTGTAAGCCGAATAAATCTTCTGTCCATAAGCATCGAAGTAAATCAGCCAATCTTTTCCAACTTTTACCACGGTTGGTCCTTCGGTTAATTTCGGACTAAAAGTTTCCGAAACATTTTCATAAGGACCCAGAGCATCCTTTCCAAAAGCCACCTTTAAATTTCTGTTGGGGCGCGTATTGTCTTTCAAAACCACAACATAATCTTTTGCTGCTCTTTTTACAATTACGGCATCAATTACGCTAAAACCAGGGTCCAGAAATAATTTCGGTTTAGAGAACGTGATAAAATCTTTGGTCGTGATGGAATACATCCGATGATTATTATCTTCTTCCTCGATTCCTTTAGCAAAGCGATAGGGAATGGTTGATGCCCAGATAATTACAAAGTCCTTTTTCACCTCATCGTAAAAAATTTCAGGCGCCCATACGTTCACAGTTGCTGGCTCGCTTTCCATTACAGGCAGAAACTTTTGCGTTGTCCAGTGCTTTAAATCTTTTGAACTTGCATAACCAAAACCTTTATCACCTTTCCAGCTGCAAGTCCAGACCAAATGAAAAGTGCCATCTGGTCCCTGAACAATCGACGGATCGCGCATCACTTTCTGTGTGCCAATTTCGGGTTTCAAAAAAGTCTGGTTTAGATCGGTCCAGTGGTAAGCATCGTAGCTATACAAAAGCCTTAATCCCTCCGTTGCCGGCTCATGAAAAGAAGTGAATAAATAGGCTTGTTTTGAGCAAGAACTTAATCCGCAAAAGGCTAATCCGATAATGGTTAGCCGAAATGATGATATGAACTTTGCTTTTGACATTTATTTATTTTTCTTATTAATAAATCTATTTTGTTGACATCCCTCTAAAAGAAGAGAATGACCATTGTAGTCGTCATTTCGACTGAAGTAGAGAAATCTTTTAAACTGGCGAAAAAGATTTCTCCATTCCGCTTTGCTTCATCCGATAGTCATCGGACGAAATGACGATTTTGAGCAGGCTTAGCGCCATACGCGTATCGCTACTTGCCTGCCCTATACCCCTTCTAACACCAATACCCAATCGTTTCCATTTCCTGGTTCCCCCGGTGGGTTAAACGCCTTGATTCCTTTGTTTTCAAATGTTCCAATCGTGATTGTTTTTCCTGTCCGCGGATCGAACCACGATGCCTTCACTTCGTCACCATCGGTTTTTCCCATGTGAACGCTGAAATTTCGCCCGGTGTAAATGTAAAGCATGGCGAACTCTTCCCCCCTGGTGCCAATTACCCGTTCATATTTCTCTCCATTTTTACCAGCAATCAATGTCTGGTCTGGAACACGATCAAAATAAGAACGTGATAGCATCAGCGCTTTAAGGAACTTCATTTGTGTTGCGCCTGCAGCATTGATGGCAGTTGTCCAGGGCGCTTTAGGTCCGTAAGCTCCTTTTTTATCGGTTAACTTATACATCTGCATCACTTCATTATTCCCGTAAGTATAACCAAACGCACCTGCAAAAACAGACCAATACCCATATCTTCTCACATCAGCATCCGTCCACCGTGGCTCTGTAGTATCATGTAAACCCTGCGGAATACCTTCATATGATGGTTCTCCATCGATAGTTGGTTTTGTTGGTTTCAGTTTATAATCGGTTTCAATATACTTCCAGTTGTCTTCGCCATAATGCAAGGTTTCTTTTGCCGAGGTATCCTGATCATAACGGCGGTGGCCCGACTGAATCATATCGAAATCGTTCCAGCTGGCATTGTGGAACCAGGTTGACGAACCCGTTCTTCCCCGTGGATGGAAGGTAATTAAGTGATTAGGATCATTAGCCCTTAAGGTTTGCCCGATGGCATTCCACACTTCTAAACCATCACTCCCTTTAATATCTCCCCCATTAAGCCAGATGATATTGCTTTTGTCGCGATATCTTTTGGCAAGAAATTCTGCATAAATTTTTGCCTGCGGAACACTTACTTTTTTATCTTTCACGTTAGTACCCCAAACTGGGACCAAGGCCATGTAGATTCCTTTTTGCTCCGCCAGATCAATGATATAATCCACGTGATCCCAAAAATCATAAGCTTTACTGTCATTAAAATCATTTCCTTCGGTGATGGCAGGTTTCGAAACATCCTTGTTGATAATAGACGAATCGCCATAAACATTCACCGATGGAACTTCATGCAAAACCATTACCTGGATTACATTGAAACCCTTTTGCTTTCGGTCTTCGAGATAAGTATTTGCTTCTTCACGGTTGAGCTTACCAAATAACAACCAACCCGTATCACCTAACCAGAAAAATGGTTCGCCATCGCCGTTTGTTAAATAACGTCCGTTCTCTGAGATGAGTAAACTTTTGTTGCCAAAATGTGGCTTTTCTTTGCAACCAAAGGCCAATAAACTTACTATTGAAAGAAAAAATATTTTAGTTTTAATCGTCATAATTTAAATTTTATTGATGAGAATGACTTCCTCTCCATTTCCGGCTTTATCAATTTTTGAGACCGCATTGCCATTTATTTTTTCCTGCTTTAACACTTTACCATCCTTCGCATCAACTACTTTCACACTAAACTTTCCACTAAACTTCGTTAAATCGATTGCACTTGCAGTTGAAGATGCATTGTATATTACGTAAGCTTTTCCTGGGCTTTCCAAACCATATTGCTTACTGTTTTTGCCTGCCGGAAGAAAAGTCTTCATGGAGGAAATGCCTGTTAATGTGGCCTGATCTATATTTTTGACGTTAGATAAAGAACCGCCTGCCATCAGGATTGCCCAGCCGAAACTGTCAAAATTATCGCCAGAATACATTACTGCCTTTGCTGGATACTGATTTTTATATTCAGAAACCGCATGGTAGACCTCTTCAAAAGAGGTTTTTTTCGGCTTAAGTAATCTTGCATGCTGACGTGGCGCCAGATTCTGGCCACCTGCAGGCGCGTAAGCCGTTCCATCGGCCTGATAATGCCAATACCTGATGTCGATTAAATCGACTACAGCAGCAAATTGATCATCTGCAAGAATTGCGTCCTGAACGTCTTTGGTCACACTTAACCCGATAACCGGATGTTTGCCGGTTTCCTCTTCCCACTCCCTAATGGTGGTGAGCCAGAATTTTACAAAGTGCAGCGGCCCGGTAAATTCTGCTCCGATTAACTGGATCACGCCAGAATTTCCATCGAAATTTTCCAGGCATTTACGGATGTAGGCCTTATGAATTGCTTTGCGGTTTTCGTTGCTAATGTCGTAAAACTGCTCTGCCATAAATATTCTTTTATCACCGGCATAAGGTACCGGCTCTGGAAAACCAGTATCGTTGATGTTATTAGCGGTACGCCATGGAAAATCAGCATAGTGCGCACCAGCCTCTATAATATTATGTTGAAAATAGTTTTCATGAATCAGCACCAAACCTTTCTGATCGGCAAGATTGGCAAAGGTTTTCAACCTGTCCCAATACCAAAGATTGTATTTGGTGATGTCGTATTTGCTCAGGCCATCCCATGCTTTATCTTGTCCGCTCCGGGCGAAAGGCAGTTCATAAAAAGGCGCCCAGACATCTCCATCCATCCGGCGGATGCGTTCGTGGTCATCTCTCCGCCTGTCATACCAAAGGCCGTAATTGTGATCAAGGATCTTCACTTCACCGTTTTTCATGGCGTCGGTAATAGTATCTAAATCATCTGTTAAGCCATTTCCGGCACGTCCGGGAACGAACCGGGTAATGTCGAACTTTGTATTTTTCAAACCATGCGGACGGGCACTTCCACTCCACCACGGCACATCCTGACGGCCGCCTAAAACGACTTCATTTCCGCGAACTACCCAACCGTTTTTGATGGTCATTGCACTGGCCATTGCGGGTTGAACGGTCTTATCGAGCCCAACCTTTACAATACTTTTTGCCTGATTAGCGGTCACAGAAATTTTGTTGCGATCAGTTGCCGCATCAATATAGGCTGCAACTGTCATTGCAGGCTGGTAGGCGAGTTTAGTGAGTTTTTGTGCAACCTCAACCTGCGGACTACTGGATGCTTCCGTTTCTACCGGAAGGATGAAAGTACGTGCATCAACTTCATCACCTAAACGATCTTTAAGTTGTGCGTAGTAAAGGCTTCGGGGCTGAATTTGTTCGTTAGACATCCCCCAGTAACCGTTTCCGGAAAATTGCGCCCAGGTGCCGAACGCCCAGTTTTGAGCCATTGGTGGTTGAAAATTATCCACCCTGGCAGCACTACACTGCCAAAACACACTGTTCGCTGCACTCCAACCGGCCCCTTGCCCATCCTGGCCACGATTAAGGTAACTTAATGCCTGCCCGTCGATATTTACGATATCAAACAATACGCCGGAAGCCCAGCTATCTATGGTACCGCTGAAGCTGAATGGCAAAAAAGACTGGCATTGTACAAATACATTTGGCCCGGGTGCACAAAAACCAACCGCAAAATCGTGGTAGCCATATTCTGAATACAACCTCTGGAAAAGCGTTTGTTGCCCGGTAGTTAAAAAAGTGTAACGGCGTTCGCCACCAATCTCTGAAATGGGGGCAAGCGATTTGCAGTCTTCCACCGTAATTCTCTTGGCACTTTCGAGTACATTAACGGCAGAACCTGCAAAGTGCTCAAAAACAACCTGTCGAACCCATGCATCCTCCACATTTTCGAGAGAAATGGCTGTCCAGCGATGGTATTCGTCTTTAATATTTTCTTTATGATAATCTGATTCGAGTTTTAAATTTTCTACGCCGGCATTTGAAATTCGGCCCTCCCATTTGTATTTGGTTATGGTTGCACCGCCAAATTTCGAATCTAATGCGGTGGTTAAAGGTGCGTCGAGGGTGATTATTGAACCATTTATCGCGGTAATTTTCCGATCAAAATGGAGATCTCTCGTGCCGGGTTTCCAACCCAACGCACTTTCGCCGCCGCCAAACTCAACAGTTTTTAAAGTTTCGATCCACTCTTTGGTAGATGGACGGTGAATCAACACTTTGTCGCCCACTTTAAAACCTGACGCATTTGCGAACGTAATTTTTTGTGCGTTTACCGGAACATAATTATCGGTAACGGCTACAGGCGATTCTTCTATTTTATCTTTTTTGCCCAGAATTCTGATCACACCGATCCGGTCTAAACCTCGGGCCAATATCTTTGTTCCGCCATCAGCCATCCCGCTTCCACGAAGTACAACCCCTGATGCAGTGATTTTTAATGTTCCGCCAACTTCATATGTCCCCTTCTCCAACAGAACGGCTCCACGCAAACCATCTTTTCCTAGCGGTAACTTCTCCACATAATTAATGGCCGACTGGATGCTAAGGGTAGCATCGCCAGTGGTTGCAGGTACTACCACCTTAATAATAGCTGATGGAATAGCCTTCTCACCTCCCCAATATCCTGCATAAGAAAAATCAGGAATCCGGTTTCCCTGCTCATCGGCAGTATAACCCATCTTGCCATCCTTACCTTTAAAAATTGGTTTCGGTGGTTCAACTGGCTTGTTTTTTTGCGCAAAAGAAAAACTCACAACAAAAAAAAGTAAAACCATTATTGGTAATACTTTGATTTTATATATATGGTTAGTTTTTGGCATTTATTGGTTGTTTTTAAGTCGTTTTTCGTTGGTCGTCTTTCGTTGGTCGTTTTCTGTACAAGTTGTTAAAACCAGGCTTTTAGTTTTAGGCTTTCGGTCTTTACTCTTTGTTCCTTGCTCTTTGCTCCTTAATCATTGCTTCTTATTCCTCCACCAAGGCTTTCGGTCTTTACTCTTTGTTCCTTGCTCTTTACTCCTTGTTCTTCTTACGGCCTCACTTTCCTAATATCTACTAAACTATTTAGATAAACTTCAATGTTTGAGTAGCCTGATTTGGTAATTTTCCAGGCGTCAGTTGCATCCTTTGCATTTAGGCCGTTTTTAACTTCGTAAGCATCAGGAATCCCATCGTTGTCGCTATCAAGATAAGGTTTCCCCTCGTATTCCGGATAGCCGCCAACCTGAGCGATATCAGAAATGATCCCTTTTCTGTAAGAATCTGCAGGCAAACGGCGCTTTACATAACCTTGTTTCACAGGCAGCTTGTCTTCGGCAACCACTTCAATTTTCCCTGTGGCTACTTGCTTCACAATCCGCTCATCAACAGCATCACGAACCGGCAAACTTGCTCCGGCATTCGCGAGCACATAATCATATGCTTTTTTCGTATCAATAATACAAATTTTCGCCATTGGTAAAGGTTTATTGGCACGAATAGAATCCAGTAATCTTTGGGTATCACGCTTGCTTTCCGGCTGTACGCCGCCATCCCAGTTGTTTTTACTTACCTTTTCATTTCCTTCAACAATGTTGCCGGTAACGTAAGCTCTTCCAAATTCATTCACATAGCGCTTATCTCTTCCAGATTCGGGCTTTAGAATCCGGTAAGAAATGGGCTGACCAGCAGGTGTAATCGGACCTGGTTTGTAGTAATTATTGATGAAACTATAGAATGAAGCATTATCTCCGCCATCTGCACTCCTGTTCCACCAGTTGAAAATGACGTTATTGGCGAAACCAAAATCGCCATACATTCCCACAGATGGATTCCGGGCGATATTTGATGCCCAGAGATTTCTCATAAAAGTAGAATTTAATCCACCGATTGTACTGCCAAAAGCATGATTGTAAGTGTCCAGCGCTTCAGAGAAAATTGAATTCTGAATCGTAACGTTTACCGTGGGCAATTTTTCTGGCTTTGAACCGTCTTTTTTATCATAAACATGGCGGTAGATAGACATATTTTCATCCAGGCCCCAGCTTGCAGAAACGTGATCGATCATAATATTTCCTACCGGATTACCACCAATGGCATCATCTCTGCGCGTCACATCAGTAGCGCCACGGCGGAAACGCATGTAACGGATCACCACATCATGGGTATTGATCCACACAGATTCGCCGGCAACACAAATGCCATCACCCGGTGCACTTTGCCCGGCAATTGTGATGTACGGTGCGCGAATAATCAACGGTGTTTTCAGCTTTATGATGCCAGCAACATTGAACACAATAATTCTGGCCCCGCCCTGCTCGCAGGCTTCACGTAAGGTTCCCTGCCCGGAATCTTCCAGGCTCGTTACCACATATACTTTGCCCCCGCGACCTCCGAACGAATAAGCACCACCACCTTCGGCGCCCGGAAAGGCTACCAGTTTAGATTGCGGCAGGTCGGCTGGTTTTGCCGCCCACGGGATGTAGGGTTTGCCTTGCTTCGCTTCGGCATCTACAATCGGCTTCACCTTCAAAAATTGCAATTCAGATTTTTCTTCTATACTTTTTAAAAGCGAATCTGCCTTTTTCTCCATGGCTTCCGGAATTACCGGATATTGAGCTGCCGCGATATTGGCCACAGCACTTAAAGCAAGGATACTAAAAATTGAATTCCAGCTGTGCATGTTAGTTTGGCTTTACTGTTGAAACAGGAACAACACTGTTTAAATAAACTTCAATGTTGGAATAACCACTTTTTGAGATTTTCGCTGCATCTGATGCATCTTTAGGATTTAAACCGTTTTTCAGTTCGTAAGCATCAGGCATTCCATCGTCGTCAGCATCTTTGTAGGGCGTTCCCTTGTATTCAGGGTATCCACCCACCTGACTAACATCAGTAATGATGCCTTGTTTGTAAGAATCTTTTGGTAAGCGGCGGTGTTCAAAATCCTTTTCAGGCAATTTTACGTCCGCTATGAAATCAATTTTTCCTGTTCTCACTTGTTTAATCACCCGTGTGTCAACCGGATCTCTCTTTGGTAAATTCGCACCAACGTTAGTCAGCACATATTCTTTAGCAGCCAAAGTAGGGAGAATAGTAATTTTTGGCATTGGGAAAGGTTTTTTCACCCGCATCGCAGCGAAATATGGAGAGGCTTGCTCAAATGTCATTAACTCTCCTTTTTTATTTTCCAGCTGCACGCCGCCATCCCAGTTATTTTTGGTTACCTTTTCATTTCCTTCGATAATATTTCCTTCCACATAAGCACGTCCGAAAACAACATAAGGTAATTTGCTGCGACCAGATTCTGGTTTAAGGATCCTATAGCTAATCGGCTCGTTCAGATTCGTTACCGGCCCGGGTTTGTAATAATTATTAACGATATTAAATAATGCAGTATAATCTCCGCCATCTGTAGATCTGTTATTCCAGTTGAAAACAACATTGTTAGCAAAGTTGAAAATGCCATTCCAGCCAATAGAAGGATTTCTGGCACCATTATCAGCCCAAAGGTTACGCATGAATGTACAGTTTTCACCACCTAAAGTGCTACCAAACGCATGGTTCCAGGTATCTAAAGCTTCTGAGAAAATAGAATTTTGGATGGTAATGTTTACCGTAGCAAGTTTATCTTCAATTTTACCAGTACTATCATTGTACATGTGGCGATACATCGACATGTTTTCATCTAATCCCCAGCTTGCAGAAACGTGGTCGATCATGATATTTCCTACGGGATTACCGCCAATAGCATCATCACGGCGGCCAACAAACGTTTCGCCTCTTCTAAAACGCATGAAACGGACAATCACATCATGCGTATTTAACCAAACCGATTCACCTGCCACACAAACCCCATCGCCTGGCGCTGTTTGCCCTTCGATGGTAATATAAGGCGCACGAATAATCAATGGCGTTTTAATCCTGATAATTCCGGAAACGTTGAAAACAACTATCCTGGCACCACCCTGTTCACAGGCATCGCGAAGAGAACCAGGACCACTATCATTTAAATTTTTGACAACGATTACCCGTCCACCTCTACCGCCAAAGCTGTAAGCACCACCGCCTTCAGCACCTGGAAAAGCCAATAGCTCAGATTGTGGTAAATCGGTTGGTCGGCCAGCCCATGGAATATAAGGTTTTCCTTCTTTCTCTTCTTTCAGGATAACGGGCTTGGCTTTCTCCCAGGCGAGATCAGATTGACGATAAGCTTCCTTCATCATGGAATCTGATTCCTTTTTTACGTTTTCAGGAATTTTAGGATATTGGGCAAAAGCTGCATCAGCTGAGAGTATTAATGCCGCTGAAAACAGCAGATTTAAAAAGTTCTTTTTCATTTGTGTTTTGCTCGTTGGAGGACCATCATACTGAGTCGATAAATGCTTTCGAAATTAATTAATCGAATTTACAATTTGGCTCATGTCTCTGGTCAATCCTGGTTATAAGTTTTTGGTTAGAAATACATTATCCTTTAAATCTATATTGAGTTTAAAGTTCTTTTTTCAGCTACAAGTTTCAAAGCACTATATCGGCGTAAGCTTCAATTAATAGCACTTGCAAGGGCTAATTCCGGCCTTCGTAGCTGAGTTACAAGATAGAGATTATATTCATATATAAATGTAACATTCTTGAATAAAAAAAGAGGGTTGCACTCGCTGCGCCCCTCTTCCAAACCAAATATATAAATTGAGATTGCGTTAACTGATCTCAATACTTTAAACCGACTTTATTTTAGCGGATCGAATGTGCCCATTCCTTTTAAGCTATTCCAGCCAGTAGTTTGTTCTAAGTATGGTGATGAACTTAAAATATTTTCGTTCAAACCGAAGAAATAATATTCAGGGTACCATTTAAATCTCCAGTCGGCTGGATTTGTTCTGTCCAGATCATCCTTTTCAGCAATCACAAATACATTGTCATATAGATAATCCAAATAGGCAGTGTAGTTCGCGCTGCCATTCGGCGTTGGATAGGTAGCCGGATCACGATCAATGATTGGCGCATTTCCGGTAGCTGGTTTAATTAACGGATCTGCAGTACCCACGTATTTAATACCTGCTGGCGATTTTACTGTAATAAAATAACCAGTTCTTCTTGTTCCATTTAAAGGCTTTATTCCCAAACGATTGGCCGTAGGAGAATTTTCTTCAAACAACATCCAGCGTCTGAGGTCAAAAAATCTTTTTCCTTCATAAGCAAATTCGATATTCCTTTCTTTTAAAACTGCCGAAAATAACTGGTCTCTGCTGTTTAAACCAGCCAGCCCATATGCACCATCCAGGTTTTCTACACCTGCCCGCTCTCTAATTGACTTAATTCCATCAAGGCCTTCTCCAAGTTTATTAGCACCTATCGCAGACTCCGCAAGGTTTAACACCACTTCGGCAAAACGCATTTCCATAAAGTCTGTTCCACTTTGCTGGAAGTTCCCAAGCGCATTTGAAGCACCCGGATCCGTTGCTTTGCTAATGTAAACTGCGCTGCTATTGGCTCCTTTGGTTTCTGTAGTTAAACTCGGAATTGTTTCTGCGGCTGTTCTAAACCATTTATAGGTCCATTGTTTGTATGTTGTGTTTCCTGCATATGGCCAGATTGCACCATTATATACAAAAGTTTTGTAGAAGCGGGGATCTCTGTTCTTATAGAATTTTTTCGCATCATAAGCATAAGTAGTTGATGCGCCTGGCATCTTACCATCTTTCATGGGAAATGCATCTACAATTTGTTTTGTTGGCGAAAGCGAGCCGTTTCCATTCAGATCTTTTGATCTTGCGGCTTGCTCCCACCCATTATTCTTAGTTGTTGTACCGCCAATAGCGCCGTTATTGAAACCGTAAACAATTACTGCTTCGGGATTATTTACTTCAGAAAACCACATATTACCCCAGGCGACAGCATTTGCAGTACCTCCGGTTTTAAATAGACCTCCACCGTTTGCTTCCAATAAAGTTTTCGCCGCCAGGTTAGCCTGATAAGCCGCTTCCCAACGGGTAATATCATCAGTACGGTTAAATAATGGACTGGCCCAGGTCAACAACACTCTGCCTTTCATGGCCGCACATGCGCCACTGGTAATCCGTCCCCAGTCAGCAGTGCCCCATTTACCTGGCAATAACGATTGTGCCATATCCAGGTCTGCAACGATTTGTTTAATACAATCTGAGCTTGAGCTTCTCGGAATTTGTAGAGATGTTCCATCTTCCGAAATCGGATCTTGTGGCGTTAAAGCCAATGGTACACCACCATACAGCCTTACCAAATCAAAATATTGCCATGCTCTCCAGAAGTACATCTGACCTTTTAGGCGTTTTCTAACATCTTCCGGCAGGCCGTATTTATCAATTTCTGCAATAAAAATATTGATCTGTTTTAACCTCGTATATGGATTATTTACAATACTGGTGGTTAGCCTGGCACCAAAATAGTTTAACGCATGCGCATTGGTATAACTAATTGTTGCCCAAACCTTATTAAAATCTGTTTCGCCTGCGAACTCATCCGTTGTTCTTGCGAAAGTGTCGCTATTTGTAGCCAGATTCCAGGATAGCGATTGTGCATTATTGGCTGGCAAAAACAAGCCGTAAACGTAATCTACATAACCCTGAGCAAGTGCGGCATCCTTAAAAACTTCTTCATTATAGCCAGCCAAATCTCTCTTTTCTTCAAGAAAAGAATCTTTGCAACCGGAGGAAAGCAGAACCGCAAGTGCGATTAAACTTAATATCTTATTTCTTTTCATCTTTATCATTTGATTATTGAATTACCAATTTTCTTCTGTTATAACGTTAGGTTAAGTCCGAAAGAAAGTGTTCTCAAATTTGGGTAAGCATCCCAGGCACCATCTGGCCCTTTATAGGTATATGGATTGTAAAGGTTAACTGGATTTAATGCGGAAACAAATACCCTTGCATTGTTGATTTTCAACTTCTCTACAATTGTTTTTGGCAAGGTGTAGTTTACATTGAAACTTGGTATACGAATTCTAAAAGCGCTTACTTTATAAAAATCAGATACCGGCGTTAAGTTAATATCGGCGAAATTTGGATTCGGCATTGTTCCATTTGGATTGATAACCGGATCATAAATATTCCCCCAGATGTTCGGTAAGCTGGCGAAATTTCTGGCTATAGAAACGTTAAGCGCTTTTCGCTCATCTATTTCTGCCCATCCACCGAAAGAACCAGCAATTACGGCATCCACACTAAAACCTTTATAACCGGCTTTTAATGTTATACCAAAACCGTAATGATTGCTTGCTTTCTTTGATAGTTGAACCTGATCATTCTCATCAATTATTCCATCTGGTGCACCGAAGGTTCCGTCAGACTGCAACTGACCTCTCACATCTCTGTAATAAAGTGTTCCGGGTCTTAACTGTGCTGCCGGCGTACCGAATACCTGTGTAATTTTATATTGATTAATGTAATTAGTAACCTCATCCTGTGTTTTAAACATACCTAAATAATCATGTCCCCATTTACCGTTATCTGATGATTCATTTGGTTTAGCTAACCATGGTTTCAAATTATCGTTCGCATTGAAATTGCTCACTTTCACTTTATCGTCACTCCATCCAAAACGTGCACTCACCCCATAGTTAAAATCAGAACCGATTTTATCATCCCATGAGATACCAAGTTCATAACCGAAGAAATCTGCTGATCCAAAATTTACGGACGCTACTGTACCTCCAATCGTTACCGGAAGACTTGCTGTTGGTTCGATCAAAATGTTTCTGGCTAAATTATAATACCCTTCCACGTTTACACTTAAGCGATTTTTAAGGAATTTCGCATCGATACCTACGTTATTTTTATATTCAGTACTCCAGGTTGCGTCTCTATTAGGTGCAGCTTCCATCTTGAAACCTGTTGTAGAGCCTGTGTTCCCGCCAAATACGGCACCCTTACCATCCTGGAAAGTGTAGCGCTGACGCCATAACCAAGGTTTGGTTTGATCGTTTCCTAAAACACCAAAGGCATATCTCAATTTCAGATAGTTAACTGCCGGCACTTTGAAAAAGCTTTCTTCAGAAATTACCCAGCCTAAAGATCCTGAATAAAATTTTCCCCAGTAATTTTCAGGGGCAAACTTGGTAGATGCATCTGTTCTAAATAAAACCTCTGCTAAATACTTGTTGGCATAGGCATAATTTGCGCGACCAACATAGGATAAAGTTCCGGCCTCATTAGCAGATGTTGAACCATCAATTGCACCTGTAGCAGAATTAAACTGACCATTTGTTGCGGCTATTGGCCCTGCTTTAAAAACAACTTGCTGGCTATTTTCTGATTCTGATTTCTCTACAGTGAATAATCCACTTACAGAGTGCTTACCAAACTCTCTCGCGTAATTTAATACGAAGTTGGTCTGTTCACTTTTTTGGTTGGTATTTGAATAATATAAACGATCGCCGTTAGTCACCCTTAAAGGACTCAAAACCGTTGCACCCTCGTAGATGTGTTTATTTTCGCCTAATCGGTTGAACTCATAAAGTGTATAAAAAGTACCGATCTGGTCTCCTACGGAGTTTCCGGTATTTCTGGCATAAGCTGCTCTTGCTTTTAGTCCTTTTACAAACGGCAGCTCGTATTCAGCATATCCGTTGATGGTAAATAAGTTCGATTTTGTAGTGGCAAGGTTGTTCAGGCGAGCAATTTCGCCAAAGTGATATCTCGATAAATCGTTATTGGTTCCCGGAAGTTTTACCGGTAAACCATTGATGTAATCCGGCACATACCTCGGCGCTAATAAAAGGTTTTTATAATCATCTTCTACTCCTTCTCCAGATACTTTGTTAAAGGTTTTTACCAAATCGCCGTTGTTACCGGAAACCTGAATACCCACTTTAAAATTGGCAGTCACGGTCACATCTGTTCCAGCCCTAAAATTCCACCTGTTATAATTTAAGGTAGCCAGGTTGCCGGTTTGTTTATTGTAGGATGCGTTTGCAAAATAAGTTGCACGATCGGCACCGCCACTGATACTTAAGGTATGTCGCAAGTCATAAGCTGATTTCCATGCATCTTCTAACCTATCATAGTTAACACCTCTGAAATGCTCCAGCTCATCCGGTGTGAAAAAATTGTCAACGCCCGGTTGTCTGTTTCCACCATTCGGCCCGTTCATGATATTAATATACTGGCCGAATTCATAAGCACTCATCATCTTGGTACGATAAGCCTCATCATTTACGGCGTAAGATCCACTGTAGCTGATTCTTGGTTTACCGGTCTTTCCCCGTTTAGTGGTTACCAAAACCACACCATTACCGCCACGTGTACCATAGATAGCTGCCGATGCATCTTTCAGGAATGACATACTCTCAATCTCCGAAGCATCAAGGTTACCAAAATTGGTTGCATCCGGTTTGCCTTGTCCATCAATCTGAATTACACCATCTATTACATATAATGGATCAGTACTGCCACCATCTTTTGAGAAAATGTTATTGGGATTTCGAATGGTGATTTTTGCCGGAACTCCCGGACGGGAGATACCGCCACTTACTCCAACGCCTAAAAGTCGTCCACTCAAGGCAGCGGCCACATTCGTGCCCGGCAAATCCTCAATTTCCGAAGCTTTGATATCTACAACTGCCCCTGTTAGCGAAGTACGTTTCTGAGTTCCGTAACCTACAACAACCACATCTTCCAGATTTTTATTATCTGATGTGAGCCGGATATTGACAGTTGCCTGAGTGCCCACCGTAACTTGTTGCCTGGCGTAGCCGATATAAGAAAACACCAATACATCGGTATTACTCTTTACCTGGATGGTATAAACCCCGTCAGCATTTGTACTTACATTACTCGGAATACCTTTAATGCTCACATTTACTCCCGGAATTCCTTGCCCGTCTGACTGATCGACAACCTTACCGGTTACCTTTCTTTCCTGGGCAAATAGAATTGTACTCGCTACGATGACCAGCAGAAAGGACAAAGAAATTTTGCGTAAAAATTTTAAGTTCATTTTTATATTTTGGTTAGTTGTAAATTCAGATTAGCCTATTTTACTTTGGTTACGTACAGAAACAGTTGATTTCTGCAGCATATTTAAAGTGACTAATATGATATTGCTTTTATTTTCTTCTTGAAGAGACTGATGATTCTAAATAAGATTATTTGAAACCTATTTATGAAATAAGATCAATGGCTCAACTTCGTTTGGTGTCAATTTATTTTGGTTAGAAAATTGGTTCAATCATTTTGCCTGATCAGCAGTTTTCCCGGCTTTAATTCGTTATGCTAATGATAACATTAGCAAACGCCTTAATTTATTTACCAGAAGAAAACAATGGTTGCAAAACTATGATCCAAGGTAAGTATAAAATTCATATATAAATGTAACATTTCTGAATAAAAAATATTAAAAAAATTGAGAGGTTATTTTTAACTTCTCAACAGGTAATTAATTCGCTTGCGCCTTTGCCTTCCGTCGCTGCTCCCAGGCAATGCCTTCTTTCTTTAAATCGTAACCTGCAGCAGACAAATAATTATTGATTCTGCCTTTATATTTCCCGAACCAGGCATGCTTTTTGTCGGATGATTCTGCATCCATGGCATGTTCTCTGGCTTCTGTTAACCAGGTCAGGATTTGTTTTTTCTGATCTGCCGTTAAAGTGAGAATTTCTTCCTGGTAAGCTTTATAAGTTATGGGCAGAACGTTATACGTCATTCCATTTTTTACCAGGTCTACCTGCTCAGCAGTTAATTGTGCGGAAAGTTTCGCAATGTATTTCTGATGAAGCTTGTTTAAAGCAGTTTCGGTATTTCGGGTTTCTTTTGCTAAAGCTGAATCGCGTTCCGCCTTGTTGTCTTTCTGCAATTCTTTGATTTGCTTAACCTTTAAATCCCTTGCCGAATGAATATCGTTCAAATGACTGTATTGGTTTTTAATGATCTCACTTACCTTTGTCAACTTTCGCTGATCTGTGATGTTAAGGCCTACTGCAATTTTAGCTGCCCGTTCGGTGATGGCCTGATCATATTTTAGCTTTTCTGAAGCGGTCATTTGTTGGGCGAAGGTTACCGTTATACTGGAAATGGTAAGCAGCAATGCAAAGATTGATAATTTCATATTTGATCTGATTTTTATTAAATTAGGATGATCTGGATAAACTAATATTTGGCTTGTTCTTATCGAAATAAGGTGATCATTTATTAAACATGGAAAGCGTAACCTTTAGCATCATCAATATCGAAGTTAACTTCGCTAAAAATCAACGATTCGCCTTTCGAATTAGACAGTAAATTTAATTAAATTCCGGAAATCCTTTAGCATTTTATTCGCCCTCATAATTCATTAATGAACAAAAAATTTATATAAAAATAATTTGGAAGTTTTATATTTGGTTAATCCCAGTTGGGCCTTACACAAAACTCAACAATCAAAAATACTATTTTATGGTACTTTTTATCTAGTTATTGTAGGATATTAGCATCATAAAGATTAAACAACAGCCATTTACCGACTTAAGCTACAACAATTAGAAGAGTCGCACTAACCAAATTAAATCCTTGTATGAAACCACATTTTCATAAAGTTCCGATAACCCTGCAAAGTTCGTTCAGCATCAGGCATGATATTAAGCCAGACTTCGGTAACATCTGGCATTATCATCCGGAGCTGGAATTACATTATGTGATTAAAGGTGAAGGTGTTCGCTTAATTGGAGATAACATCAGTAATTTCGAGCCTGACGAAATGGTGCTGCTGGGCGAAAACCTTCCCCATACCTGGCGCTGTAAGGATGAATATTTTCAAAATAATCCGGCTTTCCATACCGAGGCGATGGTGATGCACTTTTTACCCGATTGCCTGGGAAAACATTTAATGAATTTACCAGAAGCCTATCTCCTCCCGAAATTATTCGAAAAAGCAAAAAGCGGAATGATGATTTATGGAAGGGCTAAAGAAAAGCTGGTGACGTTAATGCGCGCAGCAATTGACGCCACGAACCTGGATCGCATTATCATTCTGCTTTCTATCCTAAAAACACTGGCAGAAACAGAAGAATACGATTCCATCGTGACGAGTAAAAACACCTTCTATCAATCTAATGAATCTGAAACACTGAGAATAAATAAAATCTGCAATTATACTTTGAGTAACTATAAAAAGGATATTACGCTCGAAGAAGTGGCTTCGCTCAGTAACCTGAGCATTACTTCATTTTGCCGGTATTTTAAACTCATGACTAAAAAAACATTTTATGATTTCCTGATCGAAATTCGGGTGAGCCACGCCTGCAGGTTGCTAATCGAAAATAAATTACCCACAGAAGTGATCTGCTTTGAATGTGGTTTCAATAATGTTTCTAATTTTTACAGGCACTTCAAAAAAGTTACCGGCATAACGCCTCTTGATTATAAACGTAAGTATTTGAATTAGTTCCCATAACTACATTTTAAGCTCGCAGATTGCAAACTTGAGCGGTTTGACCTACAGTTAAATATAAACCTCAATATTCAGTTCGCTCCGCAAAGCGGTATAATTATGAAATAACTGATCTACTCCGCTAACCACCTCGGGCGTTAGGGTGCCAACAGCTCTTCTGGTATAGGTTGAAATATTTAGCCCTCTTTTTTGCAAAAAATACTTGGACACAACCGGATAAACATCATGCATCACTTTCATATTGTCAATTAAAAACTGTTGAACCTGCGCCACTTCCTCAACCAAATTTTCGTCATCATAATGATCACATAACCAAACGATTAACTCAGGAAAATAATTCCCCTGAATACAGGAAAGCCCAGACGAACCAGCTTTTAACGACTCTACTGCATGAACCAGGTAAGCATCGTATAACCCAAAAGCATGCCCCTCGGTTAAAGCTAACTTTTGCTTAATCTGAATCAGATCAAGTGAGGTATCTTTATGGTAAATTACTCTTCCGGTAGCTACAAAATCTGCCAGTTGCTGTGGTTTAAGCTCTCTTTTATAAGGCACCGGACATTCATAGAATCCCAGCGGAATTTTATTGGTTTGCTTTAGCAACTCGAAAACATGATCATTGAAAACTTCATCAGATTCATCTTCCTCGGCCAGTAATCCCGTAATTGCAATGACCGCTTCCACACCAGCATCACTTACGGCTTTTACAAAATCTGCCTGTTTAGCGATGGTACCACCAAACGTACCCGTAGCCACAACAGGCACAGTGCCATTTGCAACTTTAACCACATGTTTAATGATCTGCAGTCGCTCTTCAGAACTTAATTCAAACATTTCGCTCGAGAGGCAATTGGCAAATAATCCGGATGCACCCGCCTGCAAATAAATCTCTGTAAGTTGCGTTAAGGCTGGATAATCAATCTTTCCATTGCTTAAAAAAGGTGTGAGCATAACCGGGATGAACCCTTTTTGTGCATTTTCCATTTGTATTTTTCGAGGGTAAGTATTGTTCGTAATTAATGATGTTGATAAAATGAGCCCTTAATGAGTGGCTTTATTTTTTTGCTTTTTAAAATTAGTCAGCCCAATCCCTGCTAAAAAAATGGTCAGTGTGCCAACAACGATAATCATATTTTGATGCAGTGGATTTCTAAAGGATTCATATTCTGGCGGAAGAAGCGAAGAAAAAGTCATCCAGATAATGACCAAAATCCCTATAATGGTGGCGATAATGGCTTCATGATTTTTGGTTTGTTTACTAACCATTCCCAGAAGAAATAATCCCAGCATTCCGGCAGCAAAAATGCCTGAAAGCTGCCACCATACATCCAATATACTTTTCACACCAATCATCGCAATGCCCGCAATCATCCCTAACAAACCAAACCCTACGGTCGCTACATGCAATAGTGACAGGTTTTGTTTTTCCGTAACATCAGGCTTTAAATAGCGTTTATAAATATCGATCGAGAACACGGTTGCCGAAGCATTCATTCCGGAGCTGATGGTACTCATGGCTGCTGATAAAATTGCCGAGACGATCAATCCCACTAAGCCTACCGGGATTTTAGTGACCATAAAATGCGGCATGATTTTATCTCCGTAATCCGATGGCTGCAAAGCATTCTGAACTTTTAAGATCGCTGCCGATGATGCATTTAAGGGCAATCTTTCTACCGCTACCTGATGTTTGATCGAGGCTATTAAATCCGGATTAACTTCATAGTACGCGAACAGGCAAGATCCTATAATGAAGAACAGCAACGATGCAGGGATATACAACCAAACGCATAACCAGATTGAATTTGAAGCGGCCTTACTGGATGATGCCGTATGATAGCGCTGAATATAGTTCTGATCCATCCCAAAGTTATTCAGGTTGATAAAAAAACCGTACAACAACACCACCCAAAATGAGGAGCTGACAAAATTTGGTTTGAAGCTGCCCAAACTAAACTTATCCGCAGATTTTCCAATTTCAATGATTTTAGACACGCCGCCATCCATATTACTAATGATGAGATACAGGATTAATAATGCGCCAAAGGTCTTCACTACAGCTTGCACCACTTCTGTCCATATTACGGCCTCAATACCGCCTAATACGGTGTAAATAATGATACAGATCCCCATCACCACCATAATCATCTGCATCGAATAGCCGGTTAAGGCCTGCAGGCTTAAGGCAATTCCAAAGAAAATAGATCCCATTCTGGCCAGCTGCGTGAGTAAAAAACAGATAACCGCGTAAACCCTGGCCCATGCACCAAAGCGATTTTCCAGATGTGTATAGGCGGAAATCTCACCAGTGTTTCTATAAAAAGGCACAAAGTATTTGGAGGCAATCCAGGCGGCTAAGGGCATTGAAATGCTAAAAACAAATGCATTCCAGTTGCTTCCAAACGCTTTGCCGGGCACCCCTAAAAAGGTATTACTACTTAGAAACGTTGCATAAATTGATAAACCTATTGCCCATCCGGGAATCAGGCCCGAGGCCTTCGTAAACTGCTCGGAATTTTTATTTTTTCGCGAAAAATAAACCCCAACTAATATCATTCCAACAAGGTATATGACAATAATGGCCAGATCGAAAATTGGTAGACCTTTCATTACTTATTGGCTCGTTTATTAATTTGGTTAAAACAAATATGCATGACTAAATATCAACATTAATATAAGATTTTGGCTATATGTTATAGTATCTTGCCTTTTTTAGGGTTATAGGTTATGTGTTAAAAGTTGCATGTTGAAAGTTAAAGGTTAAAGGTTAAAAGTTACCTGTTAAAGGTTACAAGTCTGGGAGCATAAATTATTCATGAAATTTAATCCCCGTAACCCATAACTTGTAACTCGTAACTGATAAAAGTCTGGGAGGTTAAATATACGGACTCTTATTTTCTTAACCCCGTAACCCACAACCTGTAACTCGCAACTGATAAAACGTCTGGACGTGTAGGCTTGAGTTAATAGTTACCTGTTAAAGGTTAAAAGTCTGGGAGGTTAAATATACGGACTCTTATCTTCTTAACCCCGTAACCCATAACCTGCAACCTGTAACCCACTTTATTTCTAAACCCCTAACCTACACTAACCAACTCTAACCCCTTAAACACAATACCTACTGCACATCCAATCCATCAATACTCAATTGCCTGGCATCAGTTGCAATCAAGCGAACTTTATAACTTCCGGCATTAATCATGCTGCCGGTATTGGTATTCAGATAGTTCCATTTCCCCTCTTTTGTTGGCGCAAATTCTAATGGCTCTGTCTTCATCAATGTGCCGTCAGCAGATAAAAACTCCATTTTAACACTTAAAATCTGCTTAAAAGGATTGTGGTATTTAATGGTTAAGGAATAGGTATCAGCAACACCAACGCCCATGTCCCATTCCAGAATTCCGCCTTTCGCTTCTGTGAACGTTACTCTTGGCTTTCCCATCAGGTCGGCTTTTACGATACTCTGACCTCTTAGCGTAGCCTCCGTTGCTTTGTAAGTAGCCACTGTCTTTAAATCGTACGCAGGTGCTAAATCACTCGGCGGTACAACCGCAACAGTAACAAAATCACCAGTTAACAAGACATGATCTCCTTTCTCAAATCTTTTCCGATAAACCTTGAATTGTTCGCTATCGCTGTTTTCAATTTTAGTTTTAGTGTCTCCATATCCATCGGGAATTTTGGATTGCTGATTGAAAGCAACGAACACGTCTGCCGTTGCGCTGACATTAAAGTCCAATTCGTATTTGCCTTCGCCAGCCAATCTTTGAATCCATTCTGCGCCGTACAAGTTCGGTGGAAGCAGTGTAAATTCCTTTTCCTGATTCAAAAACTGCCGGTCGCCAATATCCAGCCAGCTGTTTGCCTTGAAATGGGACTGATCCATAAGTGTAAAAACCGAATTGCTTTGGGTATCTCCCTTTATTTTTTGATCTAAAGAAGCAATAGCGATCGCCGAGATAACCGCCTGGCCCACCTTAATATTTGGGAAAGAAACCACCAGTTGCCCGGCTTTAACCTTCACTTTCACTGTTTTTTTCAAAGCGCTGTTAGTGCCCGCAGATGCCCAGATGTCTACATCTTTCAATACGATTTGATCGTTAACGGCAACATCAAACAACCGCATCTTTTTCGCATCCATTCCACCGCCTATGCCTAGCCAGGGTTCAATAAAATACATTTCAACCAAATATTCGCCATCCTTTGGTATGGGAAAGCTGAACTTGAGCTGATCTCTGCCATATCTGAATGATTGAAAAAGTTTCCAGTCCTTTGTACCTTCAATTGGAGAAAAAGTTCTTCGCTGGCTGGCGAAAAAAGCAGGAACACCGGGAAAAGCAGCTGTCCAAGAGGTAGAACCATAATGCTTTTGATCAATACTGACTTGTTGATCTGCCAGCCATTTATTCTCCAAATGATCTGTATATTCCGGCCCTCCGCAATTTAAGCGATAGAGATATTGATAGTTTTTTTCAGGCTTCAGCACCTCTGCCTCATTCGTGGTTAAACCCTTGAAGTTTGGCGATTTGGGCAGGCTATTTAATACAATCTGATCTGTTGCAACCGCTTTTCCATTCACATAACCAACCGCATAAAGTACATTATATTTAATAGTCGGCTTATTCCATTGAAAATGAGTTCCGATAGCTCCACGTTTCTGTTTTCCTAAAGATTCTCCATCTACATCATTAAAAAGCTCCACTTCATCGCAGTTTGAATACACTACAATACTGTCTTTTACACCCGGTTTATTCCAGCGGTTTGGCCAGGTGTGCGAAACAATATAAACCATTGGCTCCGTTTGTTTCGGTGCATAATTGGCCCTGAACATGTAAAAAACATCTGTGGGTTCTTCCCAGGGCGTAAACATCCCTTTATAATTCACCGGACCAATTCGATCCAGATCACGCAGGCCTTCACCACCTTGCACCCGACCCGGATTATCATGTGAGCTATAGAGCCAAAAAAAGTGACCAGATGTTTTATCTTTAACGGTCTCTGCCAAACGCACCTTAGTCTCCATTAAATCAGTCATCTTATTTTCGGTATAACCTTTACCATTCTCATCCGACTGATGTAAATCGATGGTCCGCCAGGCACCGTACTCCCCTACTAAAACCTGCCTTTGTAAATCTGCTCCATAGGTTAAAGGATCGCCGCCATAAGTGCCCGTCCAGTTTTGTGGCACATCCCAATCGGTTCCTTTCCCACCGTTGCAAGTGGTTACTTTGCGTTGTGAAGAAGCCGTTGGATCGAGTTTCCGAATCAGTTCAGTACATTCTTTTGCGAAATCTTCGGGCAGGGTACTTTCGTTTTCCAGTCCCCATAAAACAACCGCCGGACTGTTCCTCCGCTCCTTTACCCAATCGGTTAAAAGCCTTTTAAAATTCTCTCGAAATGCTGGTGTATCGTACCAGATATGGGCCGCCATCTGCGTCCAGCATAAAATCCCCTCCCGGTCCCAATAATCAGAATACAATAAGTTATGCGGCTGATGTGCATCACGAAAAGCATTGAAACCTGCTGCTTTGATTTGCATCACGCGTGAAGAAATCTGTTCATTGGTAAAGGCGTGGCTCTGTCCAATGAGGTGTTCATACTCCGCAATGCCATTGATAAATACTGGTTTTCCATTCAACAGAAACACTTTTTGATTCGCCTGCTCGCCAATCGGCCAGCTAATCCAACGGATACCATAAGGGGTTTTTACCTCATCTATTACTTTTCCGTTTTCCAAAATCGATGTTTTGACCTCGTATAAATAGGGGTTCTCTAAAGACCATAATTTCGGATTTCGCAACTCATCGGTTTTTTGGCTAACATCCATCGTTTTTCCTGCCGGAAGATTAATGTTCTGCGACAGCGTTTTGACAAGCTTCCCTTCAGCATCAAATAGTTGATTACTGATGGTGATTGATTTACTTTTAGTCGCATAATTTTTAACGGTTGTAGTAAAGTTTAAAACAGCTGATTTTTCTGAAATCTTATTATCATTCCAGATGTGAACGCCAAACGGCTCTATCCTGGTTTCGTTCGTTACCATCAGATGAACAGGTCTGAAAATTCCCATTGGCTGCGAACCTTCAGAAAAGCCACGCTCGGTTGAACAGCCACCATCTACCCAGGGTAAATCCTGGATATTTGCCGGATGATCTGCCCTTACCGCGAGTAAATTATCCTGGTTTTGCAACTTAATTACATTAGTAACATCTAAGGTGAATGTGGTTCTTCCCCCTGGATGATAACCCACCTGCTTGCCGTTCAGCCAAACTGTAGCATAAGAACCTACCCCTTCGAAATACAGAAAAAACCGCTTTCCGGATTTTACATCATTTGTCTTAAAACTTTTTCTATACCAGGCATAACCATGTTTGTTGCCGTGAAGTTTTCGCTGATAACCTTCATATTGATCCCAGTTATGCGGAACATTTACCTTTTTCCATTTAACCGTGCTGTATTTTTCAGACTGAAAACCATCATGTGCGTTAATATTTCTTTCATCTGCGATAGTTTCCCAATTGGCATTCAATAAAATTTCCTTTCGATTACTTTGGGCGTAAGTATTTGATATCAGGAATAGGAAAAGAATAATGAGTAATGGTTTTGTATGCTTCATAGTGGTTTGCCAAGGTTAGCCATTTCGAGGTACTTCTTGCCTAGTAATAACAACTTAAATATCATTTCAAATCTCCGTTCCATGTATAACTTTCTCCAGCTTTGGTATCTATTTCGATTTCCTTCTGCTGATATTTTACCCGGCATTTCCCCCCAACCAATGATTTCACCCCAAGCATATTCAGCTTTCCGCCAGTCCAGCTTAAATTCACCTCAAAACCACCGCGGGCTTTTAAACCCTTCATGTTCCCATTAGGAATAGCCGTTGGAAGCGCCGGCAAAATATCAATATATCCCTGATGACTTTGCACAATCAATTCAGCAATCCCTGCCGCTCCGCCAAAATTTCCATCGATTTGGAACGGTGGATGCGCATCAAATAAGTTCACATAAGATCCTGATCCGGTACCGGCAGGCTTCATTAACATCTTAATCAGTTTCATGGCATGATCACCATCTTTAAACCTTGCCCAGAAGTTAATTTTCCATGCAAGGCTCCAACCCGTTGCCTCATCTCCCCGGTATAAAAGCGATTGTTTTGCGGCATTCATCACTTTCACATCCTGAACCCAACTGATATCGTTTCCGGGATAAACGCCCCAAAGATGCGATACATGTCGGTGTTTGTTGGTGGTATCGTCTTTATCTTCCAGCCACTCCTGGAGCTGTCCGTATTTACCAATCTGATTGGGTGCAATTTGCCCGATTTTGGCCTCAAGTGAATTTCTAAAAGATTCATCTACGTTTAAAACATTTGCTGCCGCTAAACAATTTTTAAAGAGCGACCGGATAATCTGGTGATCCATTGTTGGTCCGGCCACCATGCCCCCATTTTCTGGCGAGTTGGATGGTGTACTGATTAACCAACCGGTTTTCTCATCTTTCACCAGGAAATCTTCAAAAAACAGTGCGGCCTGTTTCATCAACGGATAAGCTTCATTTTTCAGGAAGCGCTGATCTTGTGTAAACAGATAATGCTCCCACAAATGCTGACTTAACCAGCCGCCGCCGGTAACCCAGATCCCATGATTGGATGCGTTGATTGGCGAGGTGCCATTCCATAGATCGGTATTGTGGTGCAAAACCCAGCCGTTGGCATTGTAATATTCTTTAGCGGTTACTGCGCCAGCTTTTGCGAGGCCTTTTATTTTTTGGAACAATGGATCATTTAAAGCAGACAGATTCAAAATTTCTGTGGGCCAGTAATTCATTTCCAGGTTAATGTTTGTGGTGTATTTACTTCCCCAGGATGGTGCGAGTAGATTATTCCAGATTCCCTGCAAATTGGCAGGTTGGGTACCCGGGCGGGAGCTGGAAATTAACAGATAGCGGCCATACTGCATGTAAAGGGCAGCAAAACCTGGGTCGTTGGCCGTGGCAAACTGTTGCAGGCGTTCATCGGTCGGCAGTTTTTCACTCTCCGACTGACCGAAATCTGCTGTAAAAGTATTGTAGTATTGCTGATATTCCCGGATATGCTCCTGCTCAATCTGAGGATAGGATTTCCCTTTTAGTGCATTTAATGCTTTTGCGATAGCAGTTGCCGGATCGCCGGAAACATTATTCGCATCAATGAAGTTTGTTCCGCCAGTGAGGTAAAGCGTTACCTCATCTGCTTTTTGAATACTCAGCTGACCGTTGACCAGCTTTACCGCACCATTTTTAACTACAGCAGTCAGCTGCGCTTCACCTCGTAAGGCACCGTCTTTTACTTGTACAGAAAGTTTTATCGTGTTTTTATCAACCACCTTAACCGAAGAATTCTGGTGAACACTGGCAAGTGAAGCAGTTAGCGTTATTGACGCTTTTTTACTGGCCGTTAAATGAATCACTATTGACTGATGAGGCTGGCTGGCGAAATACGCTCGGTGGAACTCGATGCCGTTTACGGTGTAGGAGGTCTTTGCAATCGCTGTTTTTAAATCGAGTGATCTCCTGTAATTTGCAACGGGCGATTTGCCATGGTTAAATTTGAGGTTTACATCGCCAAAAGGCTGATAGCTTGCCTGATATTGTGGCACTGCCGGAGGCGCATCATTCTGAATCTTATACTTCCATTGCTTAACGAGTGAAATACCCTTATCTACACTGGAGCCGACAGGATAAATGCCGATTTTTTTGGTTACATCTTTATACCCGCCAATACCTCCACGATCGTAAAAATTAAGCACCTGAACGGCAATTGTATTTTTACCAGCATTGATCCCCTTTGCCGGGATTGTATATTTTCTCGCGGCTGTGCCTTCAGTATGACCTAACAAACTTCCATTAACATAGGTAAAATCCTGATCGAAAATTTTATTCAGGTCTAAGATCAGATCTTTTCCAACCCAATCTTCAGGCACATTAATCGTTGTTCTAAACCAAACGGCACCATCAAGATTTTCCAGCCCAACTTTTTCCCATCCATCATACGACGGAACTTTTAAGGTTTTCCAAAGTTTATCATCATAGTTAATCGAAGCCGGATTACCGGAGATCCCTTTTCCAGCCTGAATATCCTTAATCCAAGCCACGCGATCTCCTGCTGCGCTCTGAACACCCATAAACTGTGCCTGCGCCAAGTCTTCTGCTTCCTTTTGTTTACCTTCTGAAAGCAGCTTTCTGATTTTCGGTAAATATTTCGATGCACCTTTTCGATTGTAATCCCGGGGTTTTCCGGTCCATAACGTTTCTTCATTAAACTGAAGGTGGTCGTTTTCTACGCCCCCGAAAATCATTGCACCTAAACGTCCATTACCAATTGGCAGCGCATCTGTCCATTTCGCTGCTGGTTTTTTATACCACAGGCTTTGGTTCTCCTCCTGCGCGGTGAGCACGATGGATGAAAAAAGGAATAAGGTAAAAAGCAGTAGCGGAGTTTTTTTTGGCACCTTCATAATTAAGCAATTACTGACCTTTATCGCCAGAGATAATATTGATCGGTTCTGAGACTTCCGGTCCTTTCTTAACCGCTGACTTTACATTTTTGAAATTATTATTTCCTAAAGTAATGTTTTTAGTTTCTACACCGCTCAGCTTTAAATAAGTGCCGGTTCCTTTTATCGGAAAGGCATTGTACAAGAATCCTTCCGATACATTTCTTAGATCCACTACTGCTGCGTCGGCATGTGGCTGATAGCTTTTTAAACCATCAATAACGAGGTGACTTACTTTAGAAGCGATCAGTGACGGTCCGATCTCGGTATTCACCTGAACGTTATGAAATTCAATTTTATCAGCATTACTGATGTTGAAACCCGTTTTGGCGTCCATATTAATATCATTGAAAGTAATATTCCCGATGGGCATTTCATCCAGCCCGTTAAGGTAAGCTGCCTGATTCACCTGGCCGGTAATGTTACTGAAATGGATATTTCTGAACCTCGGCGTTCGATCAGAAACCGGCTCTGCATTGGTTTTTGCATACTGCATATCTAAAACAATGGCTTGTTGTTTAATATTTTTCATGATGATATTACTGACGCGGATTTCTTCTACTATTCCGCCTCTGCCTCTTGCTGTTTTAATGCGGATGCCACGATCAGTCCCGTCAAATACGCAATTGGAAATGGTAATTTTGCGCACATCGCCAGACATTTCGCTGCCGATAACCACGCCTCCATGACCAGACAACATGGTACAATTGGTGATTACATAATTCTCTGCGGGAACAGCCATCTTTCTTCCAGGTTCGTCTTTGCCGGATTTTATGGTGATACAGTCGTCGCCAACGCTGATGTGGCAATCGGAAATATGAACGTTTTTACACGATTCAGGATTAATCCCGTCGGTATTTGGAGAATGTGGGTTATTAATGGTCACCGCATGTACTTTTACATTTTCGCAAAACTCTGGATTAACTGTCCAGAATGGAGAATTACGAATGGTGACGCCATCAATCAAGACATTTTTGCAAAACATGGGCTGGATAAACGGCGGACGAAGGAAGCCGCGTTTCATTTGTTTCGGATCATCGGGTAAGATGATGTCTTTATTCAGCTCATCAAACGTATTTTGCCACTTGGAGCGCGGTTGCCCTTCTTTGTATCCTTCTACAAAATCCCACCATTTTTTGCCATGTCCGTCAATTACCCCTCTTCCGATGATTGAAATATTTTCTGCCTTGTAGGCATAAAAAAGTGGTGAGAACGAGGTTACATCAACGCCTTCATAACGGCTTTTAACCATAGGAAGATAGTCGTCGAAGTTATCGCTGAAATGAAGTTCTGCTCCGGCATCAATAAAGATCGTAATATTACTTTTCAAATGAATGGCGCCGGTAAGGTATTTTCCTGCCGGGAAATAGACGGTGCCACCCCCATTTTTAACGGCTGCATCAATCGCTTTTTTGATGGCTTGAGTGGCCAGTTTGCTACTGTCGTTTTTCGCACCATATTTTAAAACGTTATAATACTGTTGCGCGTTTACACTGAGGCAGCACAAGATTGCACATCCAAAAATTATGGTTTTGATTAAGTTTTTCATTCGTTATCTTTTTATAATACTTCCTCCTGATCAGTATCCCACCGGCCAGGTAAAATAATGTGACTGGTTCATTACCACTATGGCTTAGCTTAATTTTCTATCAGAACCTCAATATGCTTCAAAGTTTTAGATTGGTGAATCTGCTTACCGTTCACCAAAACCAAAAATCCTTTTCCACTATTATATTTTTTACCTGTTTTATCCCAGATCAGTGTAACCGTCTGGTTATGATACGTTACATTTTCAAGTCTAAACCAATCCCATTTGTTCTTCGGAATTAATGGATAAACCTCCAAAATATTATCCTGACGCGGCTTGATTCCAATCAGATCATTAATAATCAAATCGCAGAATGTAGAGTGATTGTAAAAACTACTTCTCGGATTATCCCCTTTCAGCCATTCGCCTGTTTTTTCATCCTGGTATTCGCCAATATAGGGTTTCCCGTTTTTCACATGCGATGCCGCGTACTGATGCAATTCCTGATAAAAAACCCCGGCGTTCATTTTACCATGCTTTTTATAATTTGTTAATAAATTCGATAGTCCTTTCAAAGTTTGTGAGCTGGCAAAAGGCCAGAGTGCCCCGTCCCATTCACAACTATGTCCGGAACCACGGGTTCTAAAAGTTGGCTCCCTTCTTTCTGCCGTAGTTAAACCCCATGGCGCTTTAAATCCGGCAGTATCCAATAACTGATCCCATGCTTTCACATAAGTAGCATTGTCATCCGGCAGATTGAAATCCCAGGGGGTAAACCCGATTGCCTCTCTAACATTTGCCAGGCCGCCTTTAGCCTTCCTGGTTTCGAAAAACATCGACTTTGCATTCCATAAACTATCCTGAACCAGTTTCTTCAACACCGCTGCTTTTGCCTGGTATTTGGCGGCAAGGGTTTGATCGCCAAATAAGCGCGCCATTTTATTTAAGGCTATTGCATTTCCATACATATAGCTGTTAATGGTTGGCCGCTGGTTTTGGTCTTTTCTCGAACCACTGACCGATTCTTCCATCCCGTCTTTTACGTCATTTTGCCAGAATAAGCCATCTTTTCGTTGCCGCTCGGTTTCCCATTTTGTAAAATCTGCATCCAGTGCGGGGAGAATCTCTTTTAAAAATGCCTGATCCGGTTGAACCAGAAAGTTCTGATAAACCGCATCATCAATCCAGCTGCTAAACTGGTGAAAACGCTGTTTGCTTTGGCCAGCATCGGCTTTGTAAAGCCAGAATTTAATGTAATCCTTCAGGTAACTATTGTCTTTAAACCAGCGGCCTTCATAAATATGGTGTCCTAAAGCACAGCTGATGGAATTATATTTCCCGGCATGCTTTACGGGCTCTATAAATTCAGTAAAAATAAAACCTTCCAGACTCTTCACCAGGTGTTTCCTGAAAGTCCACAAACGGTAATAATAATTTTGCTCCAGAACGGTATCCGGGCACTCAAATAATGGTGCCTGATCTGCCAGAAACTCGAAAGCCTGGGCATTTGGAATGTAGTTTTTAACAGCTTCAGTATCTATAGAATTGAAATATTCCACATACTTCTTCAATTTGGCTGTACCAGTTTCCTGTTGGGCAAAGCCAGTTAACGCTGCAATAGACAGGCTAATTGCAGCTATTAAGGTTCTTTTTTTTATCATTCGAATAACCAATCTATATCTTTTCCTCGGCCATCTAAACCGGCATTAAATATTCGTAATTCCTGTTTATCATCAATAAAACCTAAAACTAAACACTCTCCTTTGCCCAAATTTAAGGCATGGGTCCCGGCAGGAAAAGAATAGGCATGAACGTTGGCCGGAGCATAGCCATTTAACACTATTGCATTGGAAATCTTAATTTCCGACTGACCATAATTATTTGCGCTTGCATCAGTTTCCAGTTGTGGTGGTGCCAAAAATTTTGGATCTTTCTGATTGAAAAAGGCGACCAAAAGTTTCACCGGTGATTTTGTACTGAATTTGATTTCTGTTCCGGCTTTAATCTGGTTTTTCTTCGCCAGTTTAATCCCTTTTAAGCCCACCAATTGTTCTGCAACCTCTTTGATTGCAACGGCTGTATCGCTAAAAACAGCTATATTTTTATTGATGATGTAGCTTTCGTGTTGATTTAACACCTCAACTGCTGCTGGTTTATAGGGAATAATTTTCGCCTCTGCATGGCCTTTTACGGCCTTCAGCGAATCTATACTTTTTTTGAAATGGTTTAATTCTTTGGTAAAAACGGGTAACATTTCTTTCCAGTGAATGAATGTTTTATCTACGCCACGCATCGGGATTTTACGTTGCTTGGTTTGCATGCTGTTAGCATATAAGTAGCGATGATTAGTAAGTTTAACCAGTTTTGCATAATGATCTACGCTTTTCTGTAAAAATGGAAGTGCCTTTTCCAGATCGGTTACATCATTCGAATATTTATATCTTAACACCCAAAGGGCCGACTTCACTTTTTCTGCATAGAAATTAGCCATCTCATCGTAGCAGTACATATCATTTTTCAGGCGGGCAAATTCGGTAGTATCCTGAGTAACCGAAGGTGCTGCTTCATTGATCGAACTCAGCGCTTTTTTCCCGTGTTCTACCACTTCTTTTGCAATTTGAACCGGAGTTTCCCCTATGTGTCCCTGCTTTTTCCATTCTTTTTCAGCATATTCAATAATCATTTCCCCTTCAGGGGCTTCAGATTCATACATCAGCGTAAATAAACCGTAACGGAAAGGATTAATTAACTGCGTCATCAACATCCCTAATGTTAAGGTTTGTCTGTTCCCGTCCGTAATTCCATATCTGCGTAATAACTTGGGCGAAATTTCTCCAGATTCTTCGTAAGCATTTAAAATCGCTTTACCTCCTGCGAGATTTGAACCATATTTCTTAGCCAGTTCCGCTCCCCAATAGTTTACCTCTTGCGTTCTATCTCGCCGGGAGTTCCAGGAATACCTTGCCCATTCTTTATACCAGATCCAGTCGCGGTCTATCTGTAAATCCCTGCCTTTCATATCATCAGCAGTGTACGGCCAGTCCCAATAGCTGGCCTGCGGATATAAATGCAAACCTTTTGCGCCATAAATCTTATTCATTGCCTGAACTGATTTTTGAATAAAATCTGCAGAACCATATCGAAAAGGTTCCAGGTTCGCCAGGATATGGACGTTTGAGATATTAACTGTTCCTATAGCCGCCAGTTTCCGGTTCAGTTCTGCCCAGGCACCTCTTGGTTCGTAAGTCGTTAGCGCTTCTCCGTTAAACTTGTTTTCCGTATAAAGATTTTTATATAAAGGCAGCGCAACTTTCATTACCGCTGGCGCATCCGTATCATGCGCACGTAGCACAATTGGCGGTTCACCCTGTATGTTGGCCGCTTTCAAGCCATCCTTTACACCAGGAATAATGGTCTTGGTAAACCATTCGATATCATCCTGCCCTACGCCTTCCATGGCTTCGCCCAGCGCCACCATCAAACCTACGTTAGGATACTTCTCCACAAAAGCGGCGATGGATTTGCGCGTATAATCGGCTATCAATGGCACAATCGGTCGGTTCCGGTCTTGCGTTTTTAAGCCATTCTTATCTGCAAAAGGCTTCGGGATGATAATATTATAAAACATCTGAATTACCCAAATACCTCTTTTATCCGCTTCGTGGGTTAAAAACTGGAAGATCTCCTCATTCTTTTTAAGTGTGGCTTCATCAACCTCTACTGCATAAGGATAATCTTTCAAGCGGATTAACGAAGAAAACGGGTGGCCGTTCCATAGATAAAGTGAGTTGTAACGGTTCTCTACCATCATATCCAGATATCTGATCCACAACGCCTTATCGTATAGCCACGGAAAAGTTTCAGGTGTGTACGGATATTCATAGACATCATGTCCGGGCAGGTAATCAGGTTTCTGTAAACCAATACACGTTCCACGCAGCACCATTTCCGGCTGATCAGTAAGTTCGATCTTGGCAGGGAGTTTTTTTTGTGCGTTGATCTGATCGATCAGTTCCATGCAGGCATACAAGGTACCGGATGCATCGGCTCCTAAAACATAAAGCACATTGTCTTTCCCTGCTGTGATAGAGAAACCTTCTTTTCCGGCACCAATGGCTTTATCCTTCGATGATTTTGGTAACTGCGCAAAAGCTTTGTCGCTGGCCAAACCTACAATAATGGCATTCTTCTCTACTGATAATTTTTGCTGATTCTGAACCCTGGCAGTATAGCCATTTTTTTTCAGTGCCTGAGCAAGACGTTCGGCTCCAAACTTAATTCTTTCGCTGCTATTTGATGAAATAATGATTGTGTTTTGTTGTTGGGCAGCAGCTGAAAAGATGAAACCGATCAAAAACAATAAGGTACAAAAAACCGGGAATGTAGATTTTCTCATTTAAACTGGCTCTATCACCATTAGTCTCTTTCGAGATTTACAGTGGCTATTTGGTTAAAATATTTATTTAAATATAAAAATATTATTCAAATATAAGGAATATAGGTTTTGCGTTTTGTAAAATTTCCGCAAGGTAAACCCGCTTAAATACCTAAAATAGCAGGGTGATGATATTTCTGAAGATTTAGATCAGAAGATAAAATGTTTAATCAACATTATTTATTTTATTTGTAACCATAATCTAATCAATATTATTTAATGGCACTGAATGTTATTATTCCATTTATCAAAAAGGTGAAAATTGAACGTTATATTAATAGTGCCATGATTTTTAATTTCTATATTTCGGTTATCGAATCAATCATCAATTTAAACCAAAAACATGTTTTCATTAACGAATAAAAGAGCAGTAGTAACTGGCGGGGGAAGCGGCATTGGAAAAGCAATTGCAACGATTCTGGCCAGGCAAGGTGCCGAAGTCCATATTCTGGAGCTTGGCATTGAGCAAGCTGAATCTACACTTACAGAAATCAATAGCAGTGGCGGCAAGGCTTTTAGTTACGCCTGCGATGTAGCTAACCATCAGAATGTGAAAGAAATTTTTAGTCAGATTGGGGCAATTCAGATTCTGGTTAACAATGCCGGTATTGCACATATTGGCAAAGCCGATACTACTGAAGAATCAGATTTCGACCGCGTAATGAACGTAAATGTAAAAGGTGTTTACAACTGCTTATACGCCGCAATTCCACAACTTCGGGCAGCTGGCGGCGGTGTAATTATTAATATGGCTTCTATTGCGTCTTTAATTGGTTTACCGGATCGTTTCGCTTATAGTACGGCGAAGGGTGCTGTAAAAGCGATGACCATGAGCGTTGCGAAAGACTACATCGGAGAGAACATCAGGTGTAATTCCATTTCACCGGCCCGTGTACATACGCCGTTTGTAGATGGGTTCCTACAGAAAAACTATCCTGATAATATCGAGGAAATGTTTGAGAAACTCTCTAAAACGCAGCCGATCGGCAGAATGGCTAAACCAGAAGAGGTTGGCGCACTAGCCTTATATTTGTGTAGCGATGAAGCGTCTTTCATTACCGGCTGCGATTATCCTATTGATGGTGGCTTTACCACTTTGAACAACTAACATAATTTAAAATCTAATATATTAAGTTAAGATGAAATTAATCAGATTCGGCGAGCCAGGGGCAGAAAAACCAGGTGTAATTATTAACGATAATTATTTTGATGTTTCGGCATTGGTGAGCGATTACAACGAAGAATTTTTCGGTGGCGATGGTTTGGAAAAACTAAAGAAAGACATCGAATCTGCAGATTTACCGGAAGTGGATAAAAGCGTTCGTTTAGGTGCTGCCCTGGCACGCCCGTCTAAAATTATTTGCGTGGGTTTAAATTACAAAGACCATGCGGCAGAAACCAATGCCGCTATTCCAACCGAACCAATTTTATTTTTCAAAGCCACATCGGCTATTGTTGGTCCGAATGATGATCTGTTGATTCCAAAAAACAGTAAAAAAACAGACTGGGAAGTTGAACTAGGCATCGTAATTGGCAAAAAAGCCAGCTACGTTTCAGAAGAAAATGCCCTGGATCATATTGCAGGCTATGTATTGCATAACGATTATAGCGAACGCGAATTTCAGCTGGAACGCAACGGACAATGGGTAAAAGGCAAAAGCTGCGATACATTTGCGCCAATCGGCCCATTCATCGCCACGCCAGATGAAATTGCAGATGTACACAACCTTCGCCTGTGGTTAACGGTAAACGGCAAAACTTTACAAGATGGCAGCACTTCGAATTTGATTTTCAATGTGCCTTTCATGGTTTCTTACATCAGTCAGTTTATGACGCTTTTGCCAGGTGATGTTATTTCTACCGGAACACCAGCGGGTGTAGGATTAGGTCAGAAACCTGAGCCCTGGTACCTAAAAGAAGGTGATATTGTTGAATTGGGAATTGACAATTTAGGAAGCAGTAAACAGATCGTTAAAGCTTACAAAGAAGCATAATATGAGGAGATACTGCTTAACACTCGATTTGATAGATGATGAAAAACTGATTAGCGAATATAAGCAGTATCACCTTGATATTTGGCCGGAAATTAAGGAAAGTATCCAGTCTGCTGGTATAGAAGACCTCGAAATCTATCTTCTCGGTAACCGGCTCTTCATGATTATGGAAGTGAATGATACGTTTTCTTTCGAAGATAAATCTGCAGCAGACCTGGCAAACCCTAAAGTACAGGAATGGGAAACCCTGATGTGGAAATACCAGCAGGCTTTGCCACAGGCCAAACCTGGGGAGAAGTGGCTTTTAATGGATCAGATATTTAAATTATAACGCTCAATGATGATAGACACCCACGTTCACTTTTGGAATTTTGATCCGGTTAGAGACAGCTGGATTACGGAAGATATGAGTATAATCCGTCACGATTTTACACCAAAAAATCTTACCCGTACCTTCAATGATCTGCAAATCTCCGGCTGTATTGCCGTTCAGGCCGATCAATCGGAAAAGGAAAATGAATTTTTGCTTACCCTGGCAGATCAAAATGAACTAATCAAAGGAATTGTGGGCTGGATTGATCTTAAAAGCCCTGATCTTACCGCGCGCCTCACCTATTGGAATAACTTCAAAAAAATTAAGGGCTGGCGCCATGTACTTCAGGCAGAAAGCGCAGCATTTATTCTGGATCCGGCGTTCATTAATGGCATCAAACAACTAAAAAAATTCGATTATACTTACGATTTATTGTGTTACCATAACCAGTTGGAAAGTATCATCAAAATGGTTGATCAGGTTCCGGATCAGCCTTTTGTTCTTGATCATTGTGGTAAACCAGATGTAAAAAGCCAGGAGTTAGAAACCTGGACACAGAACATCAAACGGCTTGCACAAAACCCAAATGTATCCTGCAAGGTATCTGGATTATTGGCCGAAGCGGATTGGAAAAACTGGAAGGAAACTGAACTTTTCAACTGTTTTGATGTGGTATTCGAACAGTTTGGCGTAGATCGGGTAATGTATGGCAGCGACTGGCCTGTGGTTTTGATCAGTAGGCCTTATCAGGATTGGTTTAATCTGGTGAGTAAATATGCAGAAAGGTTTAGTGCTGCTGAACGGAAGCTGATCTTTGCCGATAACGCAAAGCGGTTTTACAAACTGTAGCAATTCGAACTATCCAGCCCCGGTCTACAATAAGCGGGTACCATAATCAGCCAAATCGTAGCTAAAAAATTAAGTATAGCAGATAGAACAGGATGGAAAATATAATTTAAAAGATTAGTTTTCGCTTTTTAAAGGTGTCATCTGACCAAGACAATAAATAAATATGAGTAAAAAGATTACATTTCCCTACAACCCTCAATATCCTTCTATAAGTGATTTAAGAAAAAAAGCAAAGACACGGATTCCTAAATTCGCTTTTGATTACCTGGAGGGTGGTTGTAATGAAGGACTTAACCTGGCACGAAACGAAAACGACTTCGACAATATTTACCTGAAGCCTAATTACTTAAAGGTTGGTGGAGAGATCGACATGTCTGTTGAACTCTTCGGACGCAAATATAGTGCACCTTTCGGTATTTCTCCAATCGGTTTACAGGGATTGATGTGGCCGAATGCGCCGGAAATTTTAGCTAAAGCAGCAGCAAAGCTTGACATTCCGTACATTTTAAGTACAGTATCCACGAGCAGTATTGAACGGATTGCGGAAGTATCTGATGGAAAAGCGTGGTTTCAATTGTATCATCCTACGGAAAATAGCTTAAGAGACGATATCTTAAACCGGTTAAAGGTAGTAGAATGCCCGGTTTTGGTGGTATTGGTGGATGTGCCTGCATTTGGTTTAAGATATAAGGAAATTAAGAGTGGTTTGTCTATCCCTCCTAAAATGTCGATTAATAATATTTTACAGGCATTTGCGCGCCCTTTATGGGGAACTAAAACGCTGCAACATGGAATCCCATCTTTTGCTACGCTGAAACCTTACATGGAGAAAGGTTTGGATATGTCTCAGTTGGGACAATTTATGAACAGAACATTTACGGGTAAGGTTGATATTGAGAAAGTTGCGGCTATCCGTGATTTGTGGAAAGGTCCTTTAGTACTTAAAGGGATTGCTACAGATGAGGATATGCAGGCAGCGATCCAGATCGGTGCTGATGGAGTAATTGTTTCTAATCATGGCGGAAGACAGATTGATGCAGGCGAATCTTCTATTCATTCCCTGATCAAGCTGGCGAATAATCCTCAGTACAAATCAAAGTTAAAAATAATGATGGATGGCGGAATCCGTTCTGGTGTGGATTTGGCAAGGGCCCATGCTGTTGGTTCAGAATTTAATTTTATGGGCCGACCCTTTATGTATGGTGTCGGCGCGCTGGGTAATGAAGGGGGAGAACATACCATCAATATGTTCAAAACGCATTTATACCAGATTATGCAACAGTTAACCATAGAGAAAATCGCTCAGTTTCCGGAGCGGTTGTTAACGCCATAAATCGCTAAAAAGAAATTTGCAAATTGACTAGTCCTGAAAATTTGATACAGGATTAATAATTAAATAAACTTACGATTTAAATAGCAGTTGGTTCATTCCGGCTGCTATTTTTTCGTTTATAAGTCCTGATTTCGATTTTACTTTGT
>JAZBLX010000027.1:0-84828 GCA_037033465.1 Bacteroidota bacterium
TTTCACCAAATCCATCAGTTGTTGTTTCAACAATAGAAACTAATCTCCTAAATTCACTACTATTATGGATTATTGAGATCATACCTAAGCTGGTTGGTGAGACACCAACCAGTAGGGTCGTTACCTCATTTGATTAGGTTAAACTACTAGTAAACTTAACTCACCTCCGTTTCAGAATTTCACAAAATCCATCAGTTGGTGTTTCAAGAATAGAAACTAAACTCATAAATTCAATGCTATTATGGATTATTAAGATCATACCCAAGCTGGCTGGTGAAACACAAAACAGTGAGTTAAATTCATCCTGATGAAATAGTTATCCCGCAGATTTTTGAGGATTTCCGCAGAAGCAAGGAACAAAAATTCTGCGGACCAAAGCCTTGCATCAGGTTAAATTTTGAAATATACGTGCCCCACTAAACAAATGACCAATGAACCAATTTCTTTATTAGCTCAAGCTATTCGTAAACTTCATTCTGATCCCACTCTGGAAATCTTGGATAATTTTGAAAATTTCAATCAGCGTAACCTTTTCTATTTTTGTTAGTGAATCGATGTCGATAAAGTTATTAGGTATTGCCTGATCATTGATAATTAAATTCGCCTGGTGCTTTAACCGTAAGCCCATCAGGTAATAATACGAATGAGAAAGTTCGTTATATTGCTTTTCTGAAAAAACGCCTATTTCCTTCAAAGCCTTCATGCGTTCACCGGTATTTTCTTTTTGGAAAATCCTGTTTTGTAGCGCATATACCCTCGCAAGATCCACGATTGGTGTCATCGCCGTTTTGATATCAAACACTTCCCGTTTTGCTATTTTTTGAGTTCTGATGTTTCTGAAATAGGTAAGCGGTGGCTCATAAAGCAAGGCGTTCTTCGCCAGATAGACATAAAATTTTTCACTTGGCTTCTGAAGTTCCTCGTCAACGAAAGTTCTTAAGCCAGTCATTAGTGATAAATCACCGTAAATGGCTCTACAGTCAAAAAAGGCAGCGAATTTTACAGCTGTTTCAGGCAGTGCCTCTTCAATCCAATTTTTATAATTGTATTTCCAATGCTCCAGCGAGTGCGTCCAGTTCGGGTTGGTGGCCATATAATCGCCGTCGCAGTAAACAAAACCAACGTAGTTCAATTTATCTGAAACCTGCGTTGCAAAATCCAGAAAATAGGAGCGGACCACCGGACGATGGTCTTCATCTGTATCTTCGTATAAAATAGCATTGTCCTGATCAGTTTTTAAACTCAATTCTTTCCGGCCTTCGCTGCCCAGCACCATAAATACAAACTTTGCCGGTGGCTGACCTAATTTATCGATAACTTCTTCTATAATTTTAAGAGAAATCGTATCTGCAATCGTAGTAACGACTTCATTTACGATTTTTGCATGCACGCCTCTATCTAAAAGTTGCGCAACAATGTTAGGAACCTTTTGCCATTTAGCTTTTAAATCAGCGGTGCTTACTGCAGATTTAACTGACTGAATAAAGACCAATGGCGATTCTGCCTGTTCGCTTAAAAGTCTGTTACGACTTAGAAACCCAACAAAATTTCCCTGATCATTTACCAATAAGTACCTTGATTTTTTGCTGAACATCATGAGGATCGCTTCATACACAAATGCCTCTGGTGAAATGGTTACAATGTTCGGATCCATCACTTCACTAATTGGAATTTGAGGATCTAAACGTTTCGCAATGACCTCATCCCGAAGAATAATGTCAGTTACAAATCCTATAAAATTTCCAGGACTATCCTCAATAAATAAACAACTCGTTTTGTTTTCAGCCATCTTCGCGGCGGCTTCGAAAACAGGCGTTTCCGGCGAACAGCGTACGATTTTTTTAAAGGTGATATCACCGATTCTGGAGGTGTAAATTTTATCTGCTAGCTTATTGTCCATGGGAATAGTCGCCGTAAGATACGTTTAAAAGGTGAAATCTCTAATCCGTCTGATACTTTGATGAAGGTATGTTCCTGATTATAGATGGAAGTTAAACTTATTTTTTTATCCTGTAAAAGATGAAAGAAAATTTTCGATGTGTTCGATGCGTCAGTTAGCGCGTTGTGGCTTTCTTCGGGCTCTTCGTTAAATAAAATGGTGTAAAATTTATCAAGTTTTAGGTGACTGATAATGGAATTGGTAACATAATCAGCACTGGTTTTCATGGTACAATAGAATGTGGAAGTTTCAAAAATGCTTTCCATTCCTAATCTATTCAACTCTACATTAACCATATGAAAATCCAGTTCAATGAAGTGGCCAATCACTAAAGGGTTGAACTGGATCATATCATCGCAAAATAACTGCATGACACGCTCAATGGGTTCACCATTAATTTTCAGAAATTCGGTGGTGATGTTGTGGATTTTTTGTGCAGCTTTATCAATGGAAAAACCATTATTTTCAATGTAATGATTTTCTCTCTTCACTTCTGCATAATTGCTATCGAAAATTATCCAGGCGATTTGTAGGATATGCGGCCAGTTATTTTCTTTGGAATAGGGTGCACGCCAGTTTTTCGGTAAGCCGGAAGTCTCGGTATCTATAAAAAGAAAATAATCGTGCAAGGTCTGATATTTAGGTTAGTTTCGGCAATTAAATCAAATTGCCGCTTAATCCCAAAGGTAGTAAAATTTGATTATGCTATTCTTCTAATGTGTAGCAAACTGAGCTATAATCTATCTCCAATCATCATTTTAATAGAGCCATATAAAGTAGCGCAGCAATTGTTGCACCGATCACCGGACCAACAATTGGCACCCACGCATATCCCCAATCACTGCTTCCTTTTCCCTTCATCGGAATGATCGCATGAATAATCCTCGGACCCAAGTCCCGCACCGGGTTAATCGCATAACCAGTTGTTCCGCCAAGTCCTAAGCCTATTACCCAAACCAGAAACGCTACGGGCAATGCCCCTAAAGAACCCAGACCAATGGGTGTTTTATCAGAACCCATTTCAGCGTTGGTAAAATAAAATATCACAAAAATTAATACAAAAGTTCCGATGATTTCAGAGAACAGATTTGATTTAAGGTTTCGAATAGCAGGTGAAGTAGCGAATGGTGCGGCTTTCAGATTTTGATCGTCTGTGGCATCGAAATGATCTTTGTACATCACCCAAACTAAAAAGGATCCAATCATTGCCCCGCATAGTTGTGCGAGAATATAATAAGGTACTTTAATCCAGTCGAACTTTTGCGCAATCGCTAACGCTATGGTTACGGCAGGGTTTAAATGTGCACCGCTATAAGGAGCAGAAATAACAACACCAACAAAAACTGCCAGTCCCCAGGCGGTGGTAATAACCATCCAGCCACTATTATTTCCTTTTGTACCCTTAAGCACCACGTTTGCTACCACACCGTTTCCCAATAAAATGAGTAGGGCAGTGCCGATTAATTCCGCAATAAATTCTGTCATAATCGATATTTGGTTAGTCTATTTGAATTTTGAATCGTTGATTTCAACTTAGTCGCCCGCACTGATTCGCGCGGCCTTAATTGCCCGGTTCCAGCCTTTAATTCTTTCTGTATTGTCTATGCCCTCCTCAGCCTTAAATGTCTTATCAATTTTCCATTGGGAGCTGATTTGCTCAATACTATCCCAATACCCTGTAGCGAGCCCGGCCAGATAAGCGGCACCCAAAGCCGTTACTTCAGTTACCTCTGGCCTTACTACACTACTTTTTAACAGGTCTGCCTGAAACTGCATCAGAAGATTATTGGATGTTGCGCCACCATCGACACGGAGTTCCGCAATCTCAATGCCTGCATCTGCCTCCATGGCTTTTAGAACGTCCATGGTTTGATAGGCAATACTTTCCAATGCAGCCCTTGCAATATGCGATTTATTGGTGCCACGAGTTAAACCAGTAATGGTGCCCCGGGCATGCTGATCCCAATGCGGAGCACCTAAGCCGGCGAACGCTGGAACCACATAAACACCGTTGGTATCTTTTTCCTTTTGCGCGAGTGTCTCGACATCAGCAGATTTAGATATTAACCCCATTTCATCTCTTAGCCATTGCACCACCGCGCCGCCAATAAAGATACTGCCTTCTAAAGCATAATTTACTTGTCCGTTTATTTGCCAGGCGATGGTGGTTAATAAATTATTGGAGGAGAGTTTTGGTGTTTCGCCGATGTTCATCAGCATAAAGCAACCTGTTCCATAGGTATTTTTGACCATTCCAATCTCTGTGCACATTTGGCCGAAAAGAGCAGATTGCTGATCGCCGGCAATGCCTGCAATAGGAATTTTAGCCGCTAAAATTTTACCCGCAGTTTCGCCATATACTTCACTTGAAGATTTAACTTCAGGCAACATGCTTTTCGGGATGCCGAACAAACTGGTTAGTTCATCATCCCAGGCCAGCGTGTGAATGTTATATAGCATAGTTCTGGAGGCATTGGTAACATCGGTAACGAAGGTTTTTCCGGCCGTTAATTTCCAGATCAGCCAGGTATCTATTGTTCCAAATGCAAGCTTTCCTTCATTGGCCTTTTCTCTCGCTCCGGCAACGTTATCTAAAATCCATTTCGCTTTAGTGGCAGAGAAATATGAATCAATAATTAACCCCGTTTTCTGTTGAATTTTATCTGATAAACCTTGTGCCTTTATCTCATCACAGTAATGTGAGGTACGCCTATCCTGCCAAACGATGGCGTTATAAACTGGTTGGCCGGTTTCTTTATCCCAAACCACCGTGGTTTCCCGTTGATTAGTAATGCCGATTGAATCAATATCTGAAACAGACAGGCCAGCTTTTATGATAGCCTCTGTGGCTACTGTTAATTGTGTCGACCAAATTTCTAGCGGATTATGTTCAACCCAGCCCGCTTTAGGGTAAATTTGGGTAAACTCTTTCTGTGCAATGGCTTCGATTTCGCCATTATGGTTAAAAACGATTGCTCTCGAACTTGTGGTTCCCTGATCGAGAGACAGAATGTACTTGCTCATAATTTTTAGGTTTTTGCTATCCGGCTAATTCTGTTTGTTGTTTAATATTTTTAGGGGCGTATAAATAGCCATCAGCCAGATTATTGAAGCTTTTAATCTCTTCAAGCGCCCAATCTTTATCTTTTCGAAGTTCAACGGCGAGAATAGCAGCAACTCTGGGCGCCATTTTTTTAGCGGCCAGGGCATCAATAAATAAGATTCGTAACCTGCGGCTCAACACATCTTCAACTGTTTTGGCCATTTCATAACGAGCCGCCCATACGACCTGAATTTCCAGATCAGGAAAATCGGGATGCAGTTTCTGATTAAATTTCGGCAGTTCAACAGCTAGTTTTTCAATCGCTTCACGGTCTGATCCATACAAATCTAGAAAATGATTTCCTTTAGAATCGCTGCAGCCATGTATCCTGAGTTGATGGGTTCGGCAAGCGGTAGCTTTTAGTTGTGCATGATTAATTGCTAAATCAATGGTTTCTTCCGCCATGCTTCGATAGGTTGTCCATTTCCCACCTGTAATTGTAATTAGTCCTTTTGCAGACACGATTAGTTTATGGTCGCGACTGATCTCCTTAGTACTATTTTTATCGCCATTTGTTGGTGCGGCAAGGGGACGCAATCCGGAGAATACACTAAGAATATCACTTTGAAGTGGTGCTTTCGAAAAATAATCGCCTGCAGTGTTCAGAATAAATTCAACCTCCTCTTTTAAAGCCCTTGGTTCTAAATCATGTTCATTTAACGGCGTATCGGTAGTGCCAACTAATAAATGCTCATGCCATGGAACTGCAAATAGTACGCGTCCATCTGATGTTTTTGGAATCATTAATGCAGATTCCGTTTTCAAAAATGCTTTATTAAGCACTACGTGTACGCCCTGGCTCGGCCTTACCAGTTTCTTCGACTGTGAATTATTCATCTGTAAAATATCGTCTACAAAAACCCCTGTGGCGTTAATCACTACCTTTGCTGTGGCTTCTGCTCGTTTTCCATTGAAGGTATCTATAATTTTGACACCAACTACATCGCCAACGTCGTTTTTAATGAGGTTGGTAACTTTAGTGTAGTTGCAAAGTTTTGCCCCTTGTTCTATCGCCGTTTGCGCAATGTTAATGGCTAATCTGGCATCATCAAATTTTCCATCGAAATACCTAATGCTTCCTTTCAGTCCTTTAGATTTTATACCTGGTATTAATTTCAAAGTTTCGTTTTTAGAGTAAAACTTCGATTTTCCAAAGCTGAATTTTCCTGCGAGCCAGTCATAAAGCGTTAAGCCAGTAAGGTATTTAGCAACAGAAAACCAATGATAACATGGAATGATAAATGATTCTTTATTTACCAGATGGTTAGCATTTAATTGCAATAGTCCTCGTTCTTTCAATGCGCGTTTAACCAGCCCAATATCACCTTGAGCCAGGTATCTGACCCCTCCATGTACCAGTTTGGTGCTTCGACTGGATGTGCCTTTGGCGAAATCTGACTGCTCAACCAGAAGTGTCTTCAAACCTCGTGTTACCGCATCAAGCGCCGTACCCAGTCCTGTTGCACCACCACCAATAATAATGATGTCCCATTCAGAATTCGGAGGTAAGATATAATCGGGTTCTTTTTTCACTTTGTATTAATAAATAATGAAACGAAACAATACGCAAGTATAAGAAATCAAAGTCGAAATCATATAATCTCAATATTAAAAAATTATTAAAAATTTAAACAAATCAAATCTATAGCGTTTTTTATTTGCTATTTTGCAAAATAATTAACTAAATAAAGTCTATGATGAATTTGGCTGAGAGGCACCAGTTTATTTTAAGTCGCTTACAGAAAGATCAGTATATCAATGTTGTTGATTTATGTAAGGAGTTGAAAGTGTCTTCTGTAACGATTAGAAAGGACCTAAAACTTCTTGAAGATAAGAGTTTGCTGTTTAGAACGCACGGCGGTGCTACCGTAAATAATCCTTATACTGTTGACCGGCCTGTAAACGAAAAAGAGAAAATTCAATCAACTGAAAAAAATAAAATTGGCATTGCTGCAGCTGCTTTGCTAAACGAAAACGACTCCATCGTCATTGCTTCAGGAACCACAGTTTACTATTTTGCAAAGAATATTGTCCCTTCAACGCATTTGACGGTGGTTACCTCTGCGCTGAATGTAGCATTGGAACTGATGCGTGAGCCTAATATAGACGTGATTCAATTAGGGGGCATTTTAAGAAAAAGCTCTTCGTCGGTAATGGGCGCTTATGCTGAGCAAGTTCTGCAGGACTTTTATTTCAATAAACTTTTTTTAGGTGTTGATGGGATTGACTTAGACTTCGGTTTAACTACCACAAATGCAATGGAAGCCCATTTGAACAGAAAAATGATTAATGCTTCACAGAAAACGATTGTACTGGCAGATTCTACCAAATTTGGTAAACGAGGCTTCGGGAAAATCTGTGGATTAGAGGAAATTGACCATATTATCACTGATAAGGGGATTTCTGAACAAATTGTAAAACATTTAGAGGGTTTAGGTGTTACTGTAACTATCGTATAGAATTTATTTTTATGCAAGAAACCAAAACGATTAATTTGAATATGGAAACTAAACGAATACACATTTTAGAGGACGATCAGGAAATCAGAAATGTAATTGAAATTCTTTTGAAAGAGGAGGGGTTTGAATTGCAATTATCATCGTCTTTCGCCGAATTGAAAAAAAATATCCAGGATGCAATGCCAGATTTATTTTTATTAGACGTAATGCTGCCTGACGGTAATGGTGCCGAGATCTGCGAAGATTTAAAAACAGATATGTTTACTAAGCACATTCCAATTATTGTAATGTCTGCACAAAACAACAGCGAACAGAAAGCTATCGCCGCTTTCGCTAATGATTACATCAGCAAGCCTTTCGATATTTATGATGTTTTAGATAGAATTAATGCTCAATTGAAAATCAGTAAAGAAAATAGCCCTGCAAAAGCTTAATTTAACTTAGTAGGTTAATTTAGATATAAAAATTGCAAAATAGAAGGCCGGAATCTCTTCCGGCCTTTGTTGTTTTATAGGTTTTCATCGTAACCGACATCTGAAAACAAACAATAGCGCAAAAAAAGTCGCTAGATGGTGCTAACGACTTCAATATTTAAATTCTTTATGGTTTTTCTAGTGTCTACCATGTTTGCCGTTATGGCCTCCTCTATGCGAGTAGTTCATTTTGCGATCGTAGTGTTTGTTATAGCCTTTATCTGCTTTATAATAATTTCTTCCAGGGGAATTATATCTTACCCGGTTTCCGCCACCGTATGAGGATCTATAAGCCCTTGAATGGTTTGAATACTTTACACGGTGGGTATTATAGCTGCGATATGGATTATTACCATATACCACCACTTTTCTACTTCTATTTAAATCATAACTTCTATACCGGTTGGGTAAGTTTCTCGATCTTGTCCATCTGTTTCCGTTTAGGTAAACAAATTGCCTTTGCGGAACATAGTAATAGGAGTTAACCTCAGGTAGATAATAATAATTTACATCCTGGTAACCAGCAGGAACCCAGGCCGGCTGTGTCCCGATATTAACATTTAAACTTACCTGAGCTTTAGATTGATTTGATGTTAGCGAAACGATACCTACAATTGCGGAGATGATTAATAACTTTTTCATAATAATCAGATTAATTTGTGTGTAATTGATGAAATTCAAATGCTGTGCCAAGATCTAGTTTGTAACAAAGATGTAGAAATTGAGAATCGATGAAAAAGATAGAAAACCTTAAGATATCATGTAGGATTCCGGAATTAAATTGGTGAATTGACTTATAGAACTATGCTTTAATGAAGACTAATTAAGTTAGTCTTTTGATGGATTTAATCGATTGATAGACAATGCGATATTGATATTAGATTTCCGGCGAATCTTAAATGCTATTATATTTAGTATTTATCGTTTATATTTGAAATCATTTAACAGTTGATTTTAATATGATTGAATTGGAATATTTTTTACCGCAAGCAGAAGAAGATGAGGTTTTGATGTATCAGGTGATTCAGTTTTCTCCGGACGACCCATGGCGTGTAGTATTTAATGGCGAGCTGATTGGAAGTCTGGATAAGATTGAAGGAAAATGGATTCAAGTCAGCGGGAAAGATTTTTCCAACCAGTCTTTTGAAGATATTTCCAACTTTATTGATAAACAGAACTTTAATGATTTACCAGCTGCATTGATGTCGAGGTGGAACAAGCAGATTCATGAAGTGGTGCCGAGATCTGATCAGGAATATTTAGTAGTGTGTAAAGATGGAATTGGATTCAAAAGTTTTGAAGGTATATTTTCAAGGTTTGTGTCCGGATTATTGAAAGATGAATGGCCAGTTAACTTCCGGGTTTTTAGTCATGATTTTTCAGAAGACTTTACCATTTTAGCAAAACCTGTACGGCCGAAAAAGAATACAATTGGATGGGATTAATGATCTGTGATTAGAAGCGCATCGTTTCGCTGTTTAAATATCAGATTGAAAATAAAAAAATCGCGACCCAAATCACACTGAAAACTCCTCCAAAATAAACCATTGGTAAATTTTGTTTTATATTTTTCTTAATCAGGCCTGCATAAATCAACCAGCCTGCAAAAGCAATAAGGTATAAAGGAACGGCGTAAAATAGCATAATTTATATTTTATTTGGGCGTGGATGAGCTACAAATTCAGTTATACAATATACTGTTTTTTATGAAGTTCAAATAAAATATAGCAGGGTATTGCGTTTATTGATTCGGCTTTGTCAAAACCGTCTATATAGTTTTTTGTTAGTAAAGCAAATCAGTTATGAAAAAAATAGATCTACCTAAATGGACAATATTTATTCCGATCCTGGCAATTTTAGCTTACTTTTTAACCGGAGTAGAAGCAAGTGTCTGGTATAGAGCCTTATTAGCCGGCTTATTGATCGGGAGTGTCATCGCTTCGGTCCATCATGCTGAAGTGATTGCCCACCGGGTTGGAGAACCGTTCGGTACCATTATTCTGGCTTTAGCCATTACCACCATAGAAGTAGGCCTGATTGTGTCGTTGATGATTGCTGGCGGGGAGGCAACCAAGGCTTTGGCCCGTGATACTGTTTTCGCTGCCGTGATGATTATCCTTACCGCTATTGTTGGTATTTGCCTTTTACGTGGGGGAATTAAATTTAAAGAGCAATTATACAAGCTTCAGGGCGTAAATGCAGCACTCATTACGCTTGCATCAATCCTGGTGCTAACACTCATTTTACCCAACTACACCATTAGCGGCGCTGTCGGCGAATATACAGTGAGCCAGCTGATCTTCGTATCTATTGTATCTCTGGTTTTGTATGGTGGTTTCATTTTCATGCAAACCGTTCGGCACCGCGATTATTTTCTTCCGAAAGATTCCCATTCTGAAGAAGATCATGTAACGGCACCAAATATGTTAACCACACTGAGCAGTTTAGGGCTGCTGATTGTTAGTTTAGTTACGGTGGTGTTATTGGCGAAGTACCTTTCAAATGATATTGAGGTAATGGTTCTTGCAATGGGCGCACCTCAATCAGTGGTTGGCGTTATCATTGCTGCTATCGTATTATTGCCCGAAGGTTTGGCAGCCTATAATGCTGTAAAGGCTGACCGGCTACAGACCAGTCTTAATCTGGCACTTGGTTCAGCATTGGCCAGTATCGGATTAACAATTCCCGCAGTTGCGGTCGTATCAATTATTTTCGGAATGCCAATTACATTGGGAATAGATATGAGTTCAACGGTTCTTTTACTCTTATCGATGATTACGATCATGTTTTCTTTAGCCACTGGAAAGACTAATGTACAGCAGGGTGTGGTGTTATTGGTCATCTTCGCATCTTACCTTTTTTATACGGTAGTGCCTTAGCGATTTAGGGAATAGAAAAGTGAGAATGGAGAATAGAAGATTGAGAAGAGGAATAGGAAATGGAAAATAGGGAATAGAGACGAGAGAATAGGAAATGGAGAATAGGGAAGTAGGGAATATTAATGCTTGTTAATTCAGGAATTTTGATGAGATTCCTGAATTTTATTAGCCGCAATTATCAAAGGTGATTCGATATCAATTTACCGACGCTCGTTATTTAATTTTCTTTTGTTCTTTTCTATCCCTTCGAGTGATTCTGAAATTTCCCTTAAAAATACCTCACTTTGTTTCTTAGCAAGAAGACTGGAAATCCTTTGTTTAATCTGATCCGCAAAAAAAACTTGAATAACAATCAGCGAAGTCAGGAATACGAAATGAGAGAAGATCAGTCGGGTATCACCCTTTCCATTCATACCCAAAAGAAAAGCGATGTAGTCTAATACAATTGGTATCAGTAGCATGACCACTATCGAGAAAATACCGGTACGGAATGTATTTTGCTTTTCGGCAGCAGCCACATGTGATAGTTGTTTTTCCAGTTTGGTTTTGAGGGGAAGATCTCGATTTGCTTTCGACTGATCTAATGCAGCTAATTTTTTCCCGTAACTGATATCACTTCTGCTCATCTTCTCCATTAGCGCAAGTTCGTTTTCGTTCAGTTCTTCCTGGTCGGCAACAATCGCTTCCTGTTCTGCTATCAGGCGATCCATCTCTACCAGATCATCAGGGAGGCCTAAATAAAGTTTTTGTTCTACAACCAGAATTCTTTCATCAATCGCCTTGCGAACACTTTTTAAGGTAGAATGCTCATTTCTGAAGCCTTCCTTTTCAAAATCGTGCTGGGCCTGAATTTCGGATAATGCAGCTGCAAATTGTAAAGTTTCCAGTTCCTCTTCATTAACTGCTAAACGCATGTAGAGTTCGGTGATGGAAGAAAAGCTTTTTTTTGCGCTGGTTGATGCTGAAAGCGCTTCTTGATATTCGGAAAAATTTTGTGACGAAAGTGAACTGACATGCATGCTGGAATATGGTATTAGGCTTTAAAATTAAAAAAAAATATATCAAGACATCATTAATTCTTTTGCATAATTTAAAGTATTGTGCTGTTTATGCAAATACACAATAGATTAGTTACAAAATAATACTCACTATCTGCGAAGCAAATGATACCAGCAACGAATCATGAGTCCTTAGCTATTAACAAAATTTAATTTATTTTTGATCTATAACCATATAATATGACACAAAAAACAGAAGTTTGGCAACGGGGCCCCTTGCCCGGAATTCCACCTTTGCTTCAGCCTGTGGCCCATGCTTTATTACAAGCACGGGAAGAACTTAATGAATATCTGGATAGATTTCCGGAGGAATTACTTTGGGTTCGCCCTGCGGGTATGGCTTCTACAGGATTTCATCTTCAACATTTAAGTGGCGTGCTCGACCGGGTGTTTACTTATGCGCGTGCTGAAGGTCTCTCAGAATTTCAATTCAGTCAATTGTATGAAGAGGGAAAAGACCCCACCGGGCAACTTTCTGTTGCTGACTTGCTTAATCGGTTTAATGTTCAGGTAGACCATACAATTGAACAAATCAAATGTACTGATGAATCAACGCTGACAGAGTACAGGGGCATTGGCAGGGCAGGACTTCCATCAACAGTTATTGGTTTACTTTTTCATGCTGCAGAACATACGATGAGGCATTTGGGGCAACTTATGGTTACTATAGCGGTTGTTAAAGATAATCGAATTTGATTACTGTAAGCTCGGTCATTCTAATGAACCCGTTAAAGTCATTTATCCTGAATGGTACGGCTATGGCGGTTGAAAAAATACCAGGTTGTTGTTCCCCAAACGAGTAAAATAGTAGAGATTCCCAATTCTGGTTCTGCAATTGTATTGGAAAAAAAAGCAGACGCTGTTGATATCAGACAAGCTACAATGAAAATCGAGATATTTTTCATAACATTCTGATTAATTGATGATTAATACTGTGAATTTAATGAAAAAATAATTATTTATCAAGATTGAAGTGAAAAAAAATACAATCAGTAATTTTTAATGATAGAAATAGGTAAAATCTTGGTTTTTATGCCTTTATTTCTAATCAGAATGTCGGAAAAAAATCGAAGCCTTGCAGATTGTGGAGCTTTTGTTCTTTTTACGGGGTATGATTCCCAAATTAATTATGGGAAATGTCTTCAAGGAATAGTTTTATCGTATCATCGCCATAGATAATAGCGTTAAAATGCCCGATAAGATTATAAAGGAAACCAATTTTTTGGAATCATTATTCCTTAAGGTTTCTACAGGGACTCATTGATGTGTTTTGTCAGTTAACCTTAGCAATAGAATCTTACTACATGTATATCGACAAATATTTCCGGCTATCCAAATTATAGCGAATGGGCACGAAAAAAGTCGTTAAGGCTGTTTGAGGTAATTTTTAATCAGATTGTGGATATCCTCGTTGACAGAATTTACATCATACTTCATCAGTTTATGTTGAGCTGAATTGTATTTTTCGATAAAAGTAGCTTCCCTCACATTGAATTTCAGGTAGCCTTGTTCAAAGAAACGTTCTTCAATATCGGCTGATGAATCCAGTGATCGAAACCATAGTTTAATAAGGGACTGAGATTGTTTTTCGAGATAAAGCCAATGAAAAATTTCAGCTAAATCTGCATCCTCAGGCATGTCATTTCGCTTTAGCTCGATGATCACTAATCCTTCGCCTTCAAAATAAAATAAGATTTGGTATTGTGACAACATTCCTGCAAAAGTAGTTTCCTGATCTTAATTTATCAGACTTTATTTTCTAACATTTCAACTAAATTTCTAACTTTTTCGGTTCAGGCTTTGGAAATCAATCAGTTAAGGATCATATTTTTGTTGTCAGGATTGATTTTAAGTTTTGTCTATTCAAAAAAAAAGAAAAGTACTTCTTTATTCCTTGACTGATTTACTCAATTTTAAAAAAGAATTAGGTAGATAATAATATAAACATTAAAAATAACAGATTATCAATTCGCATCTATTTCAATTCAAAAAGTGCCTTGTAGTCGTTTTTTTACACTTTTTGCGACAAATACGCGTACATATACCCATAAGGGGATACCGAATTATTAATAGATTTGAGCTTTTAAATTATGCATCTATTTAAACATCTATTGCTTATCGATGATGATGAAAGCATCCGCGAGATGATTCCATTTATTTTTGATCAGGCGAATTATCTCATCAAAACTATTGCAGATATTTGTGCTATCGAGACGCTCATTATTGAATTTAAGCCAGATTTAATCTTGCTTGACATTATGCTCGGGGCAGAAGATGGCCGGGAAGTTTGCCGAAACCTTAAGCGTATGCCAGCACTTGCTCATGTGCCGGTTATTTTATTGTCTGCAGCTATTATTAATGAAGAAGACCTTGATTGTGATCATGACCTGTTGATTACCAAGCCTTTCGATATAGTTTATCTCGAAAGTATGGTAGAAAAATTGATTTTTGAGCACCAGGAGCGCTCGCCTAATCTGTCGTCGTAAACATTTTCCGAAACTGATTGTTTGGTCTATGCCTTCACTTATATGTAAGTTGAAAGCATCTTAATCAAAATAATAATATCATGCCACAAGATCTTTTTTATCAATTGGGTGCACAATCTGCTGATGGGTATTTTGTTTACGACCTGATTGATTGTAGGTTTCTGTATTTGAATACCGCATTAGCGAATATTTGGGATTTGACACCAAACGATATTCAGCAATCGCCTACCATTTTATTTGATCGGGTACACCCGGATGATCAGGTTTTAGTTGGTTATTGCTTTCAGGAAATCGCATTGGATAAGGTTCATAAAAAATATGAGTTCAGGCTGCTGCTGAATGGTAAGGATGAAAGGTATTTAAAAGTAAGCATTGGACCTGTGGAAGGTGTTGGAAATAATGCTTTGTGTGGGATCGTGGAAGATTTCACCATAGAAAGGCACAATAAGATTCACATCGAGCAAATAAATAACAGAAAAAATATTGCGCTTGAAGTGCTTTCGCATGATTTAAAGGAGCCCTTCGGTATGATGAAACTTACTGCGTCATCACTGGCGAACGGAATCCAGCAGAAAAGTGATGAATATCTTAAAGAAGGATTAGCATTTATTATTGAAATGTGCGAGCGCAATATGAAAATGGTGCGCAGCTTAATCAATAAAGAATTCTTGAAATCTTCTGAGGTGGAGATTAAAAAAGAAAGGGTAGATCTGGTTTGGGAATTTCGTGACCTGATTCGTTTTTACAGGCGCTCGCGTTTAAATGAGGTTAAACACTTCTCGTTTAAATGTGAGTCGGAAAGGATCTACCTTCCACTGGATAGTATGAAGTTTTTGCAGGTGTTAAACAACTTAATTTCTAATGCGATTAAGTTTACGGCAGCACAGGGTGAAATTACGCTTACAGCTGTGGAAGAGGAAGAAACAGTATTAATCACTGTGGCCGATAACGGTAGCGGGATTCCGGTAGAATTACGTTCTTCTCTTTTCGATCGGGCAGAACAGGGGCTGAAACGTGGCTTAATCGGGGAGGAATCTCAAGGACTTGGAATGGGAATTATCAAAGCGATTGTTGATTTACATGGGGGTGATATTTGGTTTGAATCAGAATTAAACAAAGGGACAGTGTTTTACATAAGGCTGCCAAAATAACATTCGGTTGAATGTTATTCGTCTGGAGGGTTTTCCAGGCTATTTAACAAAATATATGATTAAAATTATACTAGTAGAAGACCATCAAATTGTACGAAGATCTTTACAGGTGTTGTTAAAACAGCATGCTGATTTAGAAGTAATTGCCGCGGTTGATGGGGCGCATAAGGTTTTAGAACTTTTAAAAAGCGGAATAAAAACAGATATTGTACTCACTGATGTGAATATGCCAGAGATGGATGGAATCCAGATGATTTCAGAAATCCGGGCAATAAACCAGGAAATTCATGTGGTTATGCTTTCTATTCTTGAAGATGAGAAATATGCTGCAAAATCTTTTGTATCAGGTGCCCGAGCCTATCTATCTAAAGATGTTGATGAGTTAGAATTGCTTTTTGCACTTCGCCATGTAGTAAATGGAAAACGCTATTTATCATCCGAATTAAGTATCGGAGTACTGGAACGCTTTAATCATCAGCTTACCAATATGCCAGATAAAGGCGCACAACGTTTGGCGCTATCTGAACGTGAGCAACTGGTTTTGGCGCTTATTGCAAACGGAATGACGAATCAGGAAATTGCAGAACAGGTTTTCCTGAGTAGAAGAACTGTTGAAGGTATCCGCCAGACCCTGATTGATCGAACTGGTGCCAAAAATTCTGCTGCTTTAATTCGCTACGCTGTGCTAAACGGCTATGTGAGTTAATGTTCAGTAAAAATCCACGTACTTGTAGCATCAACAACTCTACCGTTGTTCTGTTTATTGATAAGATTATACCTATCTACGAATGGAAAGACAAGTTGATTTTAAAGATGAAATTTATTGCTTTAGGAAAGTGCTCACCGAGAGGGCCTTTGCCTACACGCACGATGATGATATCGCAAATGATTTGGTTCAGGAAACTTTCATTAAAGCCTTTCGTTTTGCAGGGCGATTAAAAACAGAAAGTAATTTGCGTGGCTGGTTATTTACTATTTTAAAGAACACCTTCCTTAATTACTACCACAGGGAAAAAAATAAAGGTGCTATATCGCTTGAAGATAACCTGGATGCAGTTAATGCTGAAGCACCAAACGGAGCGGAAAACACAGGCAAGGCCAGATTTTTGTTAGATGATATTAATAAAGCGTTAAGCTTAATTCCGGCTCAATCGGCTTATTGTTTTAAAAAGCATTTTGAAGGTTACAAATACGAAGAAATAGCACAAGAACTGAGCATTCCCGTGGGAACAGTGAAAACCAGAATTTTCGTAGCCAGGGAGATGCTGAAAAAAATGTTGCACATGCACCGATCCTAGAAAAAAATCCTGAAATCCTTCAGGATTTTTTTTTACGCTTCATATTTAATCATCAAAATCAAACTTTAAGCAGTTAAGTTGGTTTCTTGAATATGGAATTTACACGTGAGCTTAGGGAAGTTTATCCAACTGAAATTATTGAGGTGAGAGGTAATGCAGATGCGTTGGCTATTACCTTAGTGAAGGAAACGAATTCAAAAAGTTTTATTGCCAAGCTCAAATCCCGCTTTAAAAATTTAAGCCATCCAAGAGTACTCTTTATTCGTTGTGAAGATGCAGACGCCGTCGAAAAGATTGTGCTCGTTTAAAATATTACGCTCCTGAACATTAATTTCCGATAAAATTTGACCGTAAATTAGATAAATCCTACAGCCAAATGAGCTTACCTAAGTACAATACCCTTTTCGAAACCATTAAATCTACCATTCTATATATTACAGGATTAACTTTACTGCTATTCTTTACATTTAAAATTATCTCAATTGTTTTGCTGGTCATTTTTGCGCTGGTATTGGGAATTATCATCAGTGCACCGGTAAGCAAATTTGAGAAGAGGGGAATGAAACGCTGGCTGGCCAGTCTAATCATTTTCATCATTATTTTTGGCGTAAGTATTGGTTTAGGATGGTTAATTGTACCACACATTACGAACCAGCTGGATGTGTTAATTAGTAACTTACCGAGTTATTATACGTCTGCCTCAAATCACATCGCTTCCATTTTAAAAAATTATCCGGAGTTTAACCGGGAGATTCAGGATAGTGGCGTTTCAATTGGTTCAGCAATGCCCTCTGTTGGCAAAACAATTATTGGATTAGGTAACTTCTCATTTGGCCTGATTGGAGGAATATTTCTTTTCATTGTATTCGTTTGTCTGGTTGTGTTTTACGTCAGCCATCCTCAACCGATAGTGGAATTATATTTATCTCTTTTTCAACCTCGGAAGCGTGAAAGTGCAAAAAATGCAATGCAGCATACCACTGTAATGCTCGTTGGCTGGATGAAATCTAACCTGATCGGAGGAGCAATCCAATCTGTTCTGGTATACGCATTTCTAAGTATTGTTAACGTACCTGGTGCACTGGTTTGGGCGGCATTAGCATTCTTTTCAGAATTAATTCCAAAGCTGGGATTTTATATCATGGCCATTCCGCCAACATTGGTTGCACTCTCTATAAGTCCGCTAACTGCCTTCTGGTGTTTGCTGTTTTTTTTATTACTGAATGAATTAGTGTCTGATTTTTTAATGCCGAAGCTGCGTTCAACCACCATGAATATTCATCCGGTTTCATCGCTGGTCATGCTTTTGGCTATGGGTGCTGCATTCGGTTTAACCGGTGCACTTTTAGCCACGCCAATGGCGGCCATTATCAAAGCCTATTACGAAGAGTTTTACCTTAAAAAGCTACCTGAAGATCCCGAAATGAATCATAGAGTAGAAGAGATCATTTATACAAAATAGTTTAAGTTATATCAGTAAATAGAATTATATGGAACGTTTCAAAAATAAGATCGCTTTAGTTACAGGAAGTAGTCAGGGCATTGGTGAAGCTTGTGCTTTGCGACTGGCGAAAGAAGGTGCAGATATCATTTTAAATGGAAGAACATTTGATGAACGTGGTGAAGCGCTTATTGATGAGATAAAAGCAATGGGACGTAGAGCTGAATTTTTGGAAGCCGACGTAAGTAAAACCAAAGAAGCAATTAAGCTCGTTGAAGACGCGATTAAAGTTTATGGATCTTTAGATATTCTCGTAAATAATGCCGGACTCGAAACCAAGGCAGATTTTTGGGATGTTACGGAAGAAGATTATGATCTGGTGATGGATACGAACTTAAAGGGAGTGTTCTTCGGTATTCAGACTTTTGTCAATTATTGTAGAAAAGAAAATTGTCAGGGAGCTGTTGTTAATATGAGTTCCGTTCATGAGGAGATTGTTTTTCCGCATTTCGCAGCTTATTGCGCCAGTAAAGGTGGTTTGAAAATGCTTACCCGCAACCTGGCCAGTGAACTGGCGCCGCTGGGAATCAGGGTGAACAACGTGGCTCCAGGTGCAATTTCCACCCCAATTAATCAAGATCTTTTAAATGATAAGGAACAGTTGGAAAAGGTAATTGGTAATATTCCATTACGAAGAATGGGTACCGTAGAAGATGTTGCGGGCGTTGTGGCTTTCCTTGCATCAGACGATGCCGCCTACGTAACCGGATCAACCTATTACGTAGACGGTGGGTTAACTTATCATTACGAGGAGCAATAATAATAGGCTATCTAGCCTTTTCCTGTTTTCCGGCTGAGTTGCTTATTCAGCTCAACCGCTGCACTAATTAGCGCCAGGTGTGTAAACGCCTGCGGGAAATTGCCCAGATGCTCGCCTTTTTTACCCAGTTCTTCGCTAAATAAAAGAAGGTGGTTGGAATAGCCAATCATCTTCTCGAAATATTCTACAGCTTTATCCTGTTCGCCACTTTTTGCCAGCGATTCGATAAACCAAAATGAGCACATATTAAATGTTCCCTCTTCACCTTCCAGGCCATCAATTTTCTTGAAACCGTTTTTATAACGGTAAACCAAAACATCCAGTAATAATTCTTCATCAATCACTTTCATGGTAGATAACCAACGCGGTTCCATTGGCGAAATAAAATGAGTAAGCGGCATTAACAAAACACTTGCATCAACATGTTTGGCTCCTTTAAATTGAACCCAGGCGCCTAGTTTTTCATCCCAGAAGTTATGATAGATGTCATTATAAATCTCACTTCTGATTTCGTGCCATTCATTTTCAGGATACGGGAAGGAGCGGTGCTCTGCAATTTTTATAGCCCTATCCATCGCCACCCAGCACATCAGCCTGGTATGCAGGAACTCCTTTTCAGCACTTCTGATTTCCCAGATCCCATGATCTGGCTTTTTCCAGTTTTTGATTACCTGCGCAATTTGCTTTTCAATTAATGTCCAGAATTGGTAGGTAATGGGTTTATACGATTTGTTGTAAATATAAATGGTATCAATTAATTCTCCGTAAATATCGATTTGTACCTGGTGTGCTGCCGCATTTCCAACTCGTACTGGTTTCGATTGCCGGTAACCTTCAAACTGCTTCAGTTCTTTCTCTTCAATGTTTGGGTTGCCATCTATCTGATAAATAAGCTGCAAATCAATTTTTTGGCAAAGCCCAAAAATCCAGTCGATAAAAGCAGTTGCTTCATCGTAAAAGCCGAGCGATAAAAAGGCGTACATCGTAAATGCTGCGTCCCGGATCCAGGTGAAGCGGTAATCCCAGTTTCTATTGCCGCCGAGGGCTTCGGGTAAACCGAAAGTCGGGGCTGCGACCACAGAACCAAATTCTGCCGAAGTGAGGAGTTTAAGTGTAATGGCCGAACGCCTGATTAATTCACTATACCTGCCGTTGTAACTGGTTTTGTTGATCCATTTAATCCAGAAGTCTTTCGTTTCATGGTAGGCATCATCCACGTAAAAAGAAAGTTCCTCACCTTGCTCATCTGGTTTTAAAAACTCAAGAACAATGGTAGCCGTTTCCGCTTCTTCCAGCGTAAACGATGCATATCCATTCTTTTTTCGTACCACCAAAGGTACATCAGCTGAAATTTTAATATTTAATTCTTCTTTCTTACAGCTAAAAATGAGTTGATTATTTTCCTCGATAACTTCATAATCACTTTCAGAATAGCCAAACCGGGGAATGCAACTGAACTTGAAGTTTATGCTTCCCCTTACAGTTTTAACTTGCCGAACGATGGAAGTGGTTAAAGCCTTGTTTCCTTTTGCTACAGGCATGAAATCTGTTAATTCGGCAATCCCGGAATCTGAAAAAAATCGGGTAAGTAATATAGCTGTTTCAGGAAAATAAAGTTGCTTAGTCGTGAAATCTTTTAACTCTGGTTCTACTGCGCAGAATCCACCTTTTTGTGTATCAAGCATAGTAGCAAATACGGAAGGCGAATCGAATCTCGGTGCACACATAAAATCGATAGAACCATTTAACGAAACCAACGCTACGGTTTTCAGGTTACCGATAATCCCATAGTTTTCTATTGGTTGAAATGGTCTTTTGGTGTGATTCATACGGTGAAAAAATTGGAGTTTAAATAAGTATATCTAATAAAGTCACTTTTAAGCGATTTGTTTGGCATTATTACGAATAGGAGTAAACAAAAAAATCCCGGCTATTGCTAACCGGGATTTGTATTTTGTATTTTTATTTAAACCAGGAAACCGCCTCCTAATAAATCATTTCCTTCATAAAACACAGCCGATTGGCCAGGTGCAATTGCAGAAACATTGTGATCAAAAACCACACGCATTCTATCTTTTTCCTGTACGATGGTACTTAACATCCCAGCATCTTTATACCGGATTTTGGTGATCACATCATTCATCGGTTCTTCTATGCTCGCATATTTAACCAGGTTAATGTTGCGAACCATCGCTTCTTTGCGCTCCAGTTCATCAACTCTACCTAAAACTACCGTATTGCTTTCTGGTAAGATTTGAGTAACAAACATAGGCTCGCCAAAAGCTACACCTAGACCTTTTCGCTGACCAATGGTGTAGAATGGATAACCTTTATGCTGACCAACGATCATTCCATTACTCAAAATGAAATTTCCACCCGCTACACGGTCTTCCAAATCTTCAACTTTATGTTTTAAAAAGGCACGGTAATCGTTATCAGGTACAAAACAGATCTCGTAACTTTCAGATTTCTTCGCCAGTTCTTCCTGTCCCATATCTAATGCCATTTGCCTGATATCGGATTTCGCAAAACTTCCAAGTGGAAACTTTGTACGGGAAAGATTTTCTTGAGAAACACCCCACAGTACGTAAGATTGATCCTTATTTTCATCTTTGCCTTTGGAAATCACGTATCGTCCACTGTCTTGCTGACGGATGTTTGCGTAATGTCCGGTGGCAATAAATTCGCAATCTAGTTTATTGGCACGTTTAAGCAATGCTTCCCATTTAATGTGGGTGTTGCACAATACGCATGGGTTTGGCGTTCTTCCCGCCAGGTATTCATCAACGAAATTATCAATTACATAATCACCAAACTCATCGCGAATATCCAGGATATAATGGGGGAAACCATAATTTACAGCTAGTGTACGGGCATCGTTAATGCTATCTAACGAGCAACAACCTGTTTCCTTACTGCTGCCACCAGAGGTTGCATAATCCCAGGTCTTCATGGTTAATCCAATCACTTCATAACCTTGCTCATGCAACATTACAGCCGCTACCGAACTATCAACCCCGCCACTCATGGCAACCAGAATCCTACCGTGTTTACTCATTTTTAAAATATAGGTTGCAAAAATAAGGTTTATTTACCTGAAATTATTTAAAGCAAGTCAGTTCGTTGTCAAAAGCCATCCAGACGGACAGCAGATAACAGCAAAGATCGGGCACCTATCGGATTAGATTAAACGTTTTAGTTGATATTTTATGCAGATTTACAAATTAATTTCTACCTTAGAATTTTCGTTGATAACGTTAAATGTTCAGACAAACTATGATTAAAAAATTTATCCTGCCTTGCTTTCTTTTTTCAGCATTTTTGGCTGCTGCTCAAGAAAATTTAGTGCAATATGTTAAGCCTATTATTGGCACTTCCAAAATGGGGCACACTTATCCCGGTGCAACTGTACCTTTCGGCGCTGTGCAGTTAAGTCCGGAAACCGATACCTTATCTTACGAGGTAAATGGGAAATACAACGGCGATGTTTATAAATATTGTGCCGGCTATAAGTATGAAGACAAAACGATTGTTGGATTTAGCCATACCCATTTTAGTGGCACCGGCCATTCAGATTTGGGCGATTTCCTGATCATGCCTACTCAAGGTAAACTGCAGTTAAATCGCGGCACTGCCGATAACCCCAAAAGCGGATACCGCTCAACGTATAGTCATGCCAATGAAACGGCAGAAGCAGGTTACTATAAAGTGAAGTTAGATGATCATAACATCACCGCCGAATTAACATCAACCAACCGGGTTGGAATGCACCAGTATACTTTTCCAAAATCAGATCAATCACATATCATTTTGGATTTAATGGCTGGAATCTATAATTATGAAGATAAAACCGTCTGGACTTATGTGCGTGTGGTAAATGATACCTTAATTACCGGATATCGTCAAACCAACGGATGGGCCAGAACCAGAACGGTTTACTTTGCCATGAGCTTTTCTAAACCCTTTAAAAATTACGGACGGAAGAGTTATGATGCGAAGCAAGCTTACCGCGGTTTCTGGGGCAAGTTTAACCAGGATCAAAACTTCCCCGAAATAGCTGGAAAGAAGATCAAAATGTTTTTCGACTTTGATACAAACGAAGGAGAGAAAATAAAAATTAAATTTGCTTTATCGCCCGTTAGTCAGGAAAATGCATTGCAAAACATGCGGACTGAAATAGCCGGCTGGGATTTTAATAATGTAAAGGAGCAGGCACAGTCTACCTGGAATAAGGAATTAAACAAAATCCAGGTTACAACTTCAAAGGATAATAAAATCAATTTCTATACGGCTTTGTACCATGCTTTTATCAATCCTACTACATATACTGATGTAAATGGTGAGTATAAAGGTTTGGATCAGAACGTACACAAGGCGGATGGCTTTACCAATTATACCACGTTTTCACTGTGGGATACTTACAGGGCTTTGCATCCTTTCTTCAATATTATTCAGCCAAGCAGAAGTAATGATATGGTGAAATCGATGCTGGCACATTATGATCAAAGCAGCCTGCATATGTTGCCGATTTGGTCGCACTATGCTAACGATAACTGGTGTATGAGCGGTTACCATAGTGTTTCTGTAATTGCAGATGCGATTATTAAAGGTACTTATAACGGCGATGCAAATAAAGCTTTGGATGCTTGTGTTGTAACGGCGAAACACCGTGATTATGAAGGTATCGGATATTATATGGATAAGGGATATATTCCCGCTGAAAAGAGTGGAGTATCGGTTTCGAATACCTTAGAATATGCTTATGATGATTGGGCGATAGCGCAATTAGCTAAAAAATTAAACCGTACAGATGTTTATGATGAGTTTATTAAGCGTTCGCAAAACTGGAGAAATAATTACGATACGGCATCTGGATTCATGCGTCCAAAGCTAGCCGATGGAACTTTTAAGAAAGCATTCGATCCGAAAGATACAGAAGGACAGGGCTTTATTGAAGGCAACAGCTGGAATTACAGTTTCTTCGTTCCACATGATCCTACTTCTTTAATTGAGGTGATGGGGGGAAAAAAGAAATTTGCGGCCAGGTTAGACTCTTTATTTAGCATGCATTTGCCAGATGAGTTTTTTGCCCATACTGAAGATATTACCCGTGAAGGGATTATTGGTGGTTATGTTCATGGTAACGAACCTGCCCACCACGTTGCTTACCTTTACAACTGGACAGATGAAGTTTATAAAGGCCAGGCACAAATTCGACACATTTTAAATATGCAGTACAAGCCAACGGCTGATGGATTAGGTGGAAATGACGACTGTGGGCAAATGAGCGCATGGTATATGTTTTCTGCGATGGGATTTTATCCTGTAGCGCCAGGTGCTGATGTTTATTCTTTGGGTAGTCCATTGGTTAATAAAGCGGTAGTTAATCTGGAGAATAATAAAACGTTTACAGTAGAGGCATTAAACCAGAGTGCCAAAAATGTTTATGTACAAAAGGTGATGTTGAACGGAAAGGAAATCAATAATCACAGTATTAAGCATTCAGATATTACCAACGGCGGTAAGCTTACCTTCTACATGAGTGCGAAACCTAAAAAATAATATCTCAATTGTCTCGTTTGTGGGTATTACACCGCTGGGTTCCCCAGCGGTTTTTTTTGTGATTACTTTAGCTTTAGTGATTCAAAGCCACTTGCAACGGCATTAACTTATACATATCTCAGCCACCATTGTTTATGCGCCTCTTTATATCTCTTAAACCATCTGCAAGGGAGATAAAGCAAAGCAACAACCGAAATCCAGATGGCGTAAACTGCCATTAAATTAAATCCAAAATTAGCTGGCCTGAAATAAAATGGAACCTGTACAATATCTTTAACCGAGAAGCCTGTTGCAAAAAAAGCGATGACAAGTGCGGTATGCAGCAGATAAAAATGTAAAATATAGTAGAAAAACGGTACTGAACCGTATACGCCACACACTTTGCTGAAAAAGTTATTCAACTGTTCTGAAAAGGCCAGAAATATCATCGCCGGACCTAATGTTAGGCAGGTGAACTGTAATGACGGTGGGTACTTACTTACGTTTAGGAAAGATAACAGGTTTTTAAAAATGTCATGGTATTCCCTTCTGGGTTCAGGATCGCCATAGAGGTTAATAAACCTTAAAAACATAAACAGGAATATGGTCAGGCAACCCGTAATAATTAAATTCTTTTTTCTTTGCGCGCCATCATATCCCTTTCTATACCATCTGCCAATGGCATAACCCATCAACATGATCCCCGTCCAGGGGAGTATGGCATAAAATACCCCGATCAGGTGATTGTCTGAGAGTGTTACTACTGTTCCGAACGCAGTAAACATCACTTTTAAAGCCATTGCCTGCACAGGGTTTTCGGGGGCAGGCAGGAGGTTTAAAATATTATGACCAAGAACCAAAATTAACCCAACAATCAATACGACTTTATAAGATAGCCTGCTTAAAAGTCCCAGCAATATCATGCTCCATCCAATCGACCAAATCACCTGCAGAATAATAAAATTATAAAACGGATTGAAGGTTAATCCTAAAGAAACGATGACAATCTCCACAAAAATGAGCCATAGTCCACGCTTTACCAGGAAAGAACCCGCCACGGCCGGAGTTTTATTTTGAGCAGATAAACAGGCGGATAAGCCTGAAAGAAAGACGAAGATGGGGGCGCAGAAATGAGTAATCCACCTAGTAAAAAACAACGTTCCGGTGGTTGTTTCCGGATCTAGCGGATTGCCTGTCATGGCATCGATATGAAAGAAATCACGTGTATGATCAAGCGCCATTATAATCATCACAATACCCCTTAACACGTCAATCGAGTGTATCCGGTTTGGAATCAGTATTTTATCATCCATTATTTTATCATCCTTATCTATTAAAGATAGAAAATCCAAATAAAAAGACAATGTATTATTGTGGCAGCGTAAAGTGATTGATTAACTTATGTCGCTTCATTTGCGATGATTCAAAAATCGAGTAACATTTTCCTGCTATTATTATAAAATCGATTTAGCTATGCCAAAAAGTACGTTTCATGTTTTGATTTTTTAAAAATTATCCTAATATTTGTTTACGTTCTAACCAAATGATGATCAATAAGTCTTTTCTATTGAAACGAATTGCTGCTATCATTTTTATCGAACAAGACATTTAGTAAATTCACTCAGATTAGAAAACCACTTACATCAATGCAGTATCACAGCACCCGGGTAATGCTTAGCCTGATTTTTGTTTCTATTGCAGGAAGTTGTTTTTCGCAAACCACACAGCAGGAATACCTCAGGAGAATCGGCCTCATTGAAGAAAATATTAAAAAGTATTTTTTCGTTGAGAAACAGGGATTGTATCTCGAAAACCTCGGTAAACATGAAAAACCTTATTCTTATTTATGGCCGCTTTGTGCGCTTATCCAGGCAAAAAATGAGACGGAAGTGCTGAGAAAAGATAATGGCATGAGACAGGTTGTTCAGGCTATTGACAAATACTATACTAAAGCAGCTCCGGCGCCATCTTACCAGTCCTATATAGAGAAAAGTTCGCGCTTTTATGATGACAATCAGTGGATTGCAATCGCCTACCTCAATGCATACAACCGTACCAAAAAGAAAATTTATTTCAACAAAGCGACAGAAATTTACACCTGGCTACTAACGGGCTATGACAATAAAACAGGTGGTGGTTTGTACTGGAAGGAAGATGAGAAAACCTCTAAAAATACCTGTTCTAACGGACCAAATATCTTAGTATCACTGGAGTTTTACAAAGCAACCCGCGAAAAAAAATACCTTGATACCGCGCTGTTGGTTTACAACTGGACAAACAAAAACCTGAGAGGGAAGGATGGAATTTTTTACGACGCGATTAATGTTTCGTCCTTAAAGATAGATTCCGCAGCCTATACGTATAATACAGGTACTATGCTCGAGTCGAATGTGTTGCTTTACCAGATTACAAAAGATATTAAATACCTTAATGAAGCAAAATTAATAGCGACTGCTGCCGAAAAAAGATTTTATAAAAATGGAAAATTACCGGGTCATTATTGGTTTAATGCAGTATTATTGCGCGGCTATTTGGCGTTGTATGCTGTAGAGAAAGATGCATCCCGTTTAAAGTTTTTTATTGATGATGCAGATCGTGTATGGAACGAGGAGCGCGATGCAAGAAATCTCTTAGGCAGGGAAGCTGATAAAACATTGTTGTTGCAAGCCGGAATTTTAGAAATATACGCCAGGCTGGCAGCTTTAAATTTAACCAAATCATAAAATATATATTTAATGAAAAGAAGAACATTCATTCAAAATACCGGATTGCTTGGTGCAGGTATGGTGGCATCGAAGTTTTCATTTGCAGCCGGATTGGCACCTGAGTTTCCGGTAGTACGAGTTGCAACAGGAAAAAGACATTTCCAGAGTAAAGCCGTAAATGCGGCTATTAAAACTTTCCAGTCTAAGGTTAAAAACCCAGAACTGACCTGGCTTTTTGAAAATTGCTTTCCAAATACTTTGGACACAACTGTATATTATTCGGAGAAAAACGGCCGCCCTGATACCTACGTAATCACCGGCGACATTGATGCGATGTGGTTACGGGATAGTTCTGCCCAGGTTTGGCCTTATCTTCAATTTGTGAATGAGGATGAGCCATTAAAAAAATTAATTGCAGGGGTAATTAATCATCAAACCAAATGTGTATTAAAAGATCCGTATGCAAATGCTTTTTATGGAGATGCCAATAAAGTAGGTGAATGGAAAACCGACGATACGGCCATGCAGCCTGGTGTGCATGAGCGCAAATGGGAAATAGATTCACTTTGTTATCCCATTCGTTTAGCTTACCATTACTGGAAAAAAACTGGCGATAAAGCGCCTTTTGATGCCGATTGGAAAAAGGGAATCGAAGCCATTCTTAAAACTTTTAAAGAGCAGCAACGTAAAACAGGTCATGGTCCATATCATTTTCAACGCCAGACTAACAAACCTACAGATTCATTGCCAATGGCAGGATATGGTTTTCCGGTAAATCCGGTAGGATTAATTTGTTCAGCATTCCGTCCGAGTGATGATGCAACAATTTTTCCTTTTCTAATTCCTTCTAACTTTTTTGCAGTATCCAGTTTGAAACATGCTGCTGAAATGATTAAAGCCCTGCATCCTGATCAAACGTTAGAAAGTAATTTACTTGATCTGGCTAACGAAGTAAATGCAGCACTGCAGAAACATGCTATTGTAACTCATCCCAAATATGGTAAAATCTATGCTTTTGAAACTGATGGCTTCGGAAGTAATTATCTGATGGATGATGCAAACGTACCAAGTTTATTAAGTTTGCCTTATTTAGGCGCAATGGATGCCGAAGATCCGATCTATCAAAATACGCGTAAATTTGTACTTTCTACCGATAACCCTTACTTTTTTAAAGGTACAGCGGCCGAAGGCATTGGCGGACCTCATGTTGGGCAGGATATGATCTGGCCGATGAGTTTAACCATGCGTGCATTGACCTCTAAAGATGAAGCAGAAATTAAATATTGCATCAGTACCTTACAAAAAACGCATGCAGGTAAAGGTTTTATGCACGAATCGTTTCATAAAGATGATCCGGCAAACTTTTCGAGAGCATGGTTTGCCTGGTCTAATACCCTATTTGGCGAATTGTTATGGAAAACCTACCATGAGAAACCAGCATTGCTAAAAGCTTAACTTCATTTAAAAGGCCGTCAGATTTGATGGCCTTTTTTATGCTTGATAAGTATAAAATTTCTACTCATTCTGACTGTCTGAAAGACTCGGTTATATCATCTGGTATAACTTTATAACCTCTTTTTTCATTTGCAAGATTACTTCAGGAAATACCTGGCTTACCCATCAATTATATTAATTTTTAGGAATTGTAGAAGCAGATATCAATAGTTTGTTAAAACGCATCGTCAATGCGATAAAATCGCTGCTTTTGTAAAACATGTGACACAACAGGCGAATGGTTTTTTTCAATGTTTTAAATTTAGTACTTTGCTGAAAAATAAGATTAAGATTTGCAAAATTCTCAGAATAACATCCTGAATGACATCGAAGCGATTGGAAAAATTCCCGCTGTCGCGCACATTCTTGAAATTGTTTGTAACATCACGGGTATGGGTTTTTCTGCCGTAGCCAGGGTTACAAGTGATAAGTGGATTGCTTGCGAGGTTAAAGACAGTATCAACTTTGGATTGGAAAAAGGAGGGGAGTTGAAACTCGAAACGACGATCTGCAACGAAATCAGACAGCATCAAAGTCCGGTTGTAATTGACAACGTAGATACAGATGAAATTTTCTCGCATCACCAAACACCAGAAATATACGGCTTTAAGAGCTATATTTCGATGCCAATCATTTTAAAAAACGGCGACTTCTTCGGTACGTTGTGTGCGATTGACCCGTCGCCGGCAAAAGTTAACACACCATCAACCATCAGTACTTTTAGAATGTTCGCCGATTTAATTGCCTTCCACCTGGATGCCGTTGAGCAATTGGCAGTTTCTGAAGAAAAGCTTCAGCAGGAATTGGAAACCGCCGTGTTAAGAGAACAATTTATTGCCATTCTGGGACATGATTTACGTAATCCCCTCAATGCGATTTCCAGTAGTGCACAACTTTTAGATCGGATAAACCATGAAGAGCGAAGCCATCGTTTGGTCAATATCATCAGGGATTCGTCTTACCGGATAAATGGTTTGATCGAAAATATGCTAGATTTTGCCAGTGGCAGGTTGGGAGGCGGAATCTCTATTTCTTTAAATCCGGATCAAGACCTGGAGAAAATCCTCATTCAGGTAGTGGAGGAAATGCAGGCGGTATGGCCGAACAGGAATATTAAGTTAAATTTTGATTTTCAATCGCCGGTTAATGCGGATGGTAAACGTGTAGCACAGTTATTTTCTAACCTATTGGGAAATGCATTGAACTACAGTCCGCCGGAATCCACTATAGAGGTAACTGCATCCAGCAATGCCAAAGAATTTAACCTTTGTGTTGCAAATGAAGGGAAGAAAATTCCGGATGCAGCAATGGAACGTTTGTTTCAGCCTTTCTCCAGAGGAGAAGTAGAGCCCAATCAAAAAGGTTTAGGGCTGGGCTTATATATTGCATCTGAGATTGCTAATGCACATGGTGGTGAACTTTCTGTGAGTTCTACTGCCGCTAAAACTTGTTTTACATTAATTATACCAACAAATGATAGTAGTAAACGATAATCTGCCAACTTCAATGCTTTTGGAAATAAAAGTGGGCGATACCATTATAAATGATGAGGGAATATCTGGTGTTGTGGTAAATATTGCCATTCAGGAAACCGATGATTTCTTAATGCTGATATTCGGTCTGCAGGAAGGCGGACAAATCATGACCAAGAAGTTACGCCAGGTTTGTTAGATTAGATTTTTAATGAAAAGTAAAATTTTTGCCTTCGTCTTTGCCATAGTCGGGATTATCCATTTATATGCAGAGGCGGTTAACAGTGTAGCACTCCGTAACATTTCAAAACCGCTTATTGTAATTACGTTATTGGCATGGCTTTATAGTACAACGAATCTTAAAGGCCGTTTTCATAAACGAATTTTTATAGGTTTGATCTTTAGCTTGATGGGCGATGTGATACTGATGTTTTCCGCTAGTATATCTGGTTTTTTCAGCTGGGGTTTAGTCGCCTTTTTACTCTCACATATTTTATACATCAGGGCATTTACCTTAGATCACAAGTCTAATCCGAATGCAAAGAATCCTTTCTTTTTATGGGGAACCTGTGCCCTGATTATTTTCTGCATTGGATTGTTCTTCTATCTGCAGCCAGTTCTTGGTGCCATGCAGTTTGCTGTTTTGATCTATGCCATCGTGATCACATTTATGGCAATTATGGCCCTGAACCGGTATGGAAAAGTTAATTTATCCAGTTTTCAAATGATTTTAACTGGTGCCTTGTTTTTCCTTTTATCTGATAGTGTGCTGGCAATAAATAAATTTAGCCAGCCAATCCCTCAGGCCGGAGTATTGATAATGGCAACATATATGATTGCACAATATTTAATTGTTTACGGAACAGTGGTGAGAGAACTGGTGGTAAAGCAAACGGAAGTATAAGTTGCAGGAAGGTTTGAATTTAATTTCCAGGAGATTTAACCACAAAGTGCGCAGAGATGAAGCGCAAAGCATGCAAAGCATTCTGTTGGGTTAAAAAGATGATTCTGGAGAAATATTTTAACCGCAAAGGGCACGGAGTTGAAGCGCAAAGCATGCAAAGTACGTTGGTTAGTCAAAATTTTGACTAATGACTATACTTGTTCTCCACTTTTCTGTGTGTTCGGTGCTGAAAAAACTTTGCGTTCTTTGCGAAATTCTTGTCTTCTTTGCGGTTAAACGCGCATTACTTTTTACGCTTATTATCCTTATCCAATACCGTGAAAACCTGCACCAATCTTTCCCCGTTTTCGTCTACAAGCGTTAGGGTATGTTTGCCTGGCGGCGGACTAACAGCTATCTGATGATAGTTAGTGGTTGTGGCGAAATATTCATTATCAATATGCCAATATATTTTGGAGTGCTGATTTCGGTGTGCTGCATTCAGGATTATTTTTCCTCTTGTTCCATCAAGTTCCAATGGAATATATATGGTTGCATTGTTTTTCGGATAAATCAATTCCATTACACTATTTCCACCTGCGTTTTCGCAACCAATCATAAATGGAGGTAATACCTTATAATCGCTGTTTTTGATCTTATAATAATATTCCATCGCCGGAGGCAATATAAACCAGTTTTTATGCTGCATATTCATAACAGTCTCGCATTGATCTGTTACCCTATAACTCCCCGTTCTATCTAAATGAATAAGTTTGTGAAAGGGACAGCTGGCGGTTTTTTCTCCGGCAGTAGGTACCCATTCCTCTACCACATCAGAACAATATTCTCCGGCTTTGTAACCGCTTTGCTTACAAACTTTAAGTTTTATTAATTTTGTTTTTGGCGTTTCAAACCATTTTCCATTCGGGAGTAACCTAAAAATATCAAACAGGACAGGAGCTGCCGCTTCGATTCCGACTAAACCCGGCCTGCCTTCACCATCTGCGTTGCCTACCCATACACAAACAACATAATTTGGTGTTAAACCTACGGCCCATGCATCGCGGAAGCCAAAACTTGTTCCGGTTTTCCAGGCGACTCTTTGAGAGGATGAAAATTGCTCCCATAAGCCTTCGTCGCCTGGCCGCATTACTTCTTCCATCGCATTAAAAGTTGCCCAGATTGCACCATGATCCAGAAATGAGTTACGCTGATAATCTTTTTCTTCTTCAAGGTTTGTTGGATAGTAGGTAGCTTGTTTATAGTCGTTAGGATCGTATAATCCTTTGTAAGCATTGAAGTGGTTTAAGGTTTTAACCATGCCCATATACGTATTGGCCAAATCCCACATGGTTACTTCACTACCACCAAGAATTAATGATAATCCATAATGATCTGCAGGTTGATTTAACGTTCCAATACCTAATTTTTTAAGCTTATCATAGAATCTTTCATACTTATATTGCTGCAACATTTTTACTGCAGGGATATTTAAAGAGCGGCTCAAAGCTTTATCGGCAGAAATTGCACCATCATAACCCAGGTCATAATTTTGTGGAGAATAGCCGGCTATTTGTGTGGGTACATCTGGAATTAAAGTATGCGGAAGGATAAATCCATCGTTGAGCATACTGGCATAAAGGAGTGGCTTTAGGGTACTTCCCGGACTTCGAGGTGCCTTAATCATGTCTACATGACTCAGTAATCCAACGTTTTCGGGTTGATAGATATTCCCAACGTAACTCACTACTTTGCCGGTTTTTGCATCCAGGATCAGTGCGGAAATATTATTAATATCATTAGCCCGATATCTGTTATTGTAACGTTTTAAGATCGAGTTTACCTTCAGCTGAACATCTTCATTTAAAGTTGATGTAATTCTGGTAGAATTAATATCCAGACTAAGCCTTTCTGCTTTAAACCGATTTAATAAGTGAGGCGCATTTTGGGGCAAGGGGAGTGGCTTACCCGGAATGGGCTCAAGCTTAGACAGGTTCGCAGTACCCTGATCTATATATTTCAAGCGGGCTAACTTATCCAGCAAATCATTTCTTTTTTTTATCAGTTTATTGGAATTTTTTCCGGGATGTACGAGTGAAGGACTATTGGGTAGCACAGCCAGTGTGGCCATTTCTCCCCAGGAAAGCATTTTTGCATTGCGACCATAATAGCGCCAGCTTGCTGCTTCAAGGCCAACTACATTGCTTCCAAATGGTGCATTTGCAGCATACAAACCTAGTATTTCATTTTTAGAATACCGCAATTCCAGTCTAAAGGCCAATACTATTTCATATATCTTCTGCCAAAGGGTTCGATCTTGTTTTCTGGATAAGCGGATGACCTGCATGGTTAAAGTACTTCCACCACTCACCACACTTTTTGCCTTCATATTCTGTCGCATTGCCCGGCTCATGGCTAAAAAATCTACACCGAAATGGCTGTAAAATCGCTTATCTTCAAAAGCAATAATACAATCCTTAAATTTTACTGGTACAGAATCCGCCACAGGAAAGCGCCATTGTCCATCGGAAGCAATTGCTGCGCTGAGTAAGTTGCCGTTACTCGCTTCGATGACAAATGATGTTGGCGATTTGAAGAGTTTGGTGGGTAACGAAAACAGAAAAGCCAAAAGGAATGCAAAGCAAATGATATCGGAAATTATAAAAGCTTTTGGTGTTTTGTTCATATTGTAATGCATAACTCTTAACGTAGCGTCTGCTCTGGTTGTCGCCTCTTGCTAAAACAAGTGCGCGAGGAATGTCTCTAGGAAGATTTTTATTAGGAGCGTAATTTTTAGCAAAAGTTTACACCCGTTTTGAGACGGGTGTAAACTTTACTTTCATTTTTTATTTTTAAAAAAAAGCATTATGCTTCAAATTACTTCACTACCTGTACCCATTTTCCATCCTGAGTAGCAGAAATATCATTGTTATACATGGCTTCGCACTGAACGGCTGATAAATAATATTTGCCTAAATAGGATGCGTTCAGCAATACTTTATAAACCAGGCTTTCATTTTCCCTGATATTGAAATAAGTAAATACCCGATCATCACGAATATCCTGATAAGTGAAAGGAGAGGAAGCCAGTATGCTCTGATTATCATTTACCCTTGTATTGATAATTTCCCAGCCCGATGGGAAAATCTGTGTCAATGCCATTTGTTCGTAATAGCCCTTTTTTCCTGGATTTTTCACTGTTACTTCAGCATAAAAGTCCATTCCCTGCTTCAATGTAGTTGGGTCAAGAATGGTTCCGTTTAAACGCTTATAAATTACATTCATATCCAGCACATCTGGCCGGTTTGGTAAGAAATTATTCTGACCAGCAACTGGCTGTCCTTCTAATACTAAACGAACGAATAAAACATTTTTTCCTTTATTGGTTACGGATGCGGTATTCCCTTTAAAGTTTACGGCTGTACTGTTAATGTATTGCCCTGAATTAACCGTGGCGGATTTCCCGTCTAAAACATATTGATACTGCAACTTATTGGAAGATTGATTTGTCCCGCAGAATTTTGCAATTGCCAGTAAACTATAAGCTGTGGTTTGCGTACTGTACCAGGTATTTTCGCCTAGTTTCGCAGCTAGTGGTTGCAGTAAACCCGCTGCTTTTGCTTTTTGGCGCAATAAAGTTAAGGTTTCCAAAATCATCGCCTGATCACGAACGTCTGAACCAAAAGTTCCACCTAGTTGCTTATATGGCTGTATCGATGTTTCTAAACCTCTGATCATATTTTGAGCAACATCATTCTGACCGGCCAGTTTGTAAGCAGCTGCCAAACGCCATTTTGCTGAAACTGACAAATATTCAAAGGCCTTTAATCTATTCATTGCCGCCATTTCTGGTTTCTTTGCCAGGGCGAGCATGTATAAGCGGTATGCTTGCGATAAATCACCTCCATAGAAATTGTTGCTGTTTGGCGCCCAGTTGGCCGCTTTTGTTTTTTGGTAGCGCAGCAATTCGTCTAACAAAGCAACAGGTAAAGTATAGCCTGCATTTTGGGCCTCTACTAAAAAGTGCCCACCATAGTTACTACCCCATTCATCTGCATTCGCATCTCCAGGCCAATAAGATAATCCACCATCAGTGGTTTGGAAACCTTTGATTTTGGTAATTCCGGCCTTGATGTTTTTTTCAGTCATGGCTTTCTGTTGCGCACTCAAAGGACTTAATCTATCCAGGTACAGCTGAGGAAATATGCCCGAAGTGGTTTGTTCGATACATCCATGTGGATATTGAATTAAATAATTCAATCTTTGTTTTAAATTGATCGCAGGAATAGAAGAGACTTCCAGCGCTCCTGAATTGGTTCCCGTCATACCAATCGGCGAATAATTTATTGTCCATTTTTGTCCAGGCTGAACTGTTGCAGAAACAACATTAGTGACGTAAGGATTTGGGTTTCGAATATCCATTTCCACATCGTAATATGTTCTTTCGCCACCACTTTGAGCCACCACTTTAACTTTAGCAATACCAACGGTATTTGGTGCCTTTACCTCAAAATAAGCCATTTGTTCGCCAGTTTGCTTATAGTAGAGTTGTTGTTTATTGCTCCCCTGAACAATTAAATTACTCGCCTGAAGCTGAACAGAAACATTTTTAAGGTTTTTTTCGGTAGCAAAAACGGTAACGGGCAGGGTAAACGTTTCGCCAGGACCAATCACTCTTGGTAAGGTGGCCAAAACCATTAAGGGCTTTTTCACCTGGATAGATTTTTCAGCAAAACCGTAAGCTGCATCCTGACCAGCAACAACCATGGCCCGAACTGCACCAATGTACTGAGGCAATTTGAACTTATGGGTTTTGCTTTCGCCCTTGCCGATGGTAAATGGACCCATAAACTTGACCACTGCTTTAAAGCGATTGGCTTTTGCAGGGTTCAAATTTTTATTGATCGATCCATCACCTCCAATACTTAAAATCCTTTCTAAATTACCTCCCCAGGCGCCTAAAACATAATCGAATAAATCCCAGGTTTTAACGCCTAATCCCTCCCTGGCATAGAATGCACCATGCGGATCTGGTGTTTTAAAACGGGTTAAATCCAGTAAACCTTCATCAACCAATGCAATGGTGTAAGTCATTGCTTTCCCGTTTTGCTCGCCAACTGTAATTGTATTTTCCGTTTCTGGCTTAATCTTATCCAGCATTTTAATGGTTGGCTTTAATATCGTTTGAGGATCTTCCACCAGGATAGGAATAGCACCATACATCCGGATTGGTAAGTCGTTTACAGTTTGTGCATGTGGCTGCAATAGTGTAATGTTTGCGAATACATTAGGGGCCATTTCTTTCTCGGCTTTAAACTTATACTGTGTTTGCCCAGCCTTGGTATCAATCCAGAATGTTTTCAAAACACGACTGCCATTTTCAATAGATACCAATGCCCTTCCGTTCGCTGCAGTCGGAATAGTAAGTGTAATGTCTTCACCAACGGTAAATTTTTCTTTGTTCGCTGTAAAGGATAGCATAGATGCTTCGGTTGGATTAGATCCCTGCTCTCGCTGTGCCCAGCCTGGCCAATCCACATAAACAGACTTTCCGGTTACATGTCCGCCATTTAAATCACGAACCAGGATCAGGTAACGACCCCACTCTGGTTCATCAACTCTTAAATTCCAGCTGCCTTTTCCGTTAGATAAGTTAACCTGTTTGGTTTCAATCAGCTTGTTATATTGATTTTGAGTGAAGTTGGCGAAAGTATATTGATCATCTTGTTCCCACCACCAACGCCACTGCGTTTTATATAATTCTACCTGTACGGTTTTAGCGCCAGCGAGTAGTTTTCCATCAGTATTTACATTTACAATCTCAATTTTATGGTCTTTACCAGTAACTAACATACCGCTTAGTTTATCGCCTTTTTCTGGCCGGATACCCAAATAGCTATTGTATACGTGGTAAGGGATACTAAAATTATCGATGCTGAAATTGCCCCCTGGTTCAAAAACTTTAGTTGTGAAATTTGCTCTTAAAATGCCGGGAGCAGTGTTATTCTCATTTAGATTTGTATTAATCTGAGCCGTTCCAGCAGCATTCAAAGTTCCTTCAAAAATGGTTTTAACCTGCGATTCAAAATTTACAGTAGGATTGTCGAAACTAAAACCTTCAAAACCCTTAAACTTAGTTTCAGTGGTATTTAAATTCACATCAACTTTTGCTTTTAAATTCTGAGCAGCTGCACCAAACAACCACTTAGCCGTTAGGGTAGCCGCAGAAGTTCCGGTTTTTAAATATGGCCTGTTGCCTACATTGAAATCGATCTTCAAGCGGTTTGGCATTACCGTTTCAATTTTTAAGGTTTTGGTAAATGTTGCACCGCCCGCTTTAACCTTAGCCGTCCAGTTACCGGTAGGAGAGGTACTTTCGGTCGCGGTTTTGAAAGTATAAAAACCATTAATCGGTTTACCATTAATTAGTCGTTTATATAATTGTCCTTTGGGATTGGATAATTCCATCGTAACCGGATAATTGGCTGGTAGTTTCTTCAACTTATCTTCAAGAACAAAGGAGACAAATAAACTATCGCCAGGTCGCCAAACGCCGCGTTCACCATAAATGAAGCCTTTTATTCCACTTTGAACAACATCACCGCCAACATCGAAGCGGCTTAGTGGAAGCGAACTTCCATCATCAAGTTTCAGGTACCCACGTTCTGATCCCTTTTTGGCAATTAACAGGAACGGCTGCCGTTTCAAATCAAATTTTGCAAAACCATCGCCATCGGTTTTTGTAGTAAAGATGATTTGCTTCTGGTAATCCATCAGTTCGAGTTCTACACCACTTAATGGTTTTGTTGTTAGCAGGTCTGTTGCTACGATGAGCATGTTATTATCGTTCCCACGTTTTGCAACCAAGCCAATATTTGAAGCCAGTAAATTTCTGCTCACCCAGCGTTCGGATGAATAAAATGAGGGTGTACAAGGGTTTTCGCGGTCGGTCCAACGGTAATCAGGAATGTAGTAGTTATTATAATGACGCCAAAAATCGTCGTCTTCATCTATTTTTTCTCCATAGCTATCTTCAGTTTCCCCGTCATTTTCAGTTTTTTCATCGTTTGCCTTACAGTTGTAGGCGTTGTATTCTCTTCTAAATGCTATGGTTACGCGGTACATGGCACCTGGTTCGGTACGAATCATCTTATCCAAATCCAAAGTGAACCGGTTCTTTTTGTGAAGATTTAAAGCCTTATCTTCATCCAAACGAATGGTTTTCTGTAATACTGGCTTTGCTACCCGTCGAAGCTCATTCCCATCTTTGTAATTATTGGCCTGGAAAAATTGAGGGATGTTATTTTCGTAGATTTTAATAATGGTCACATCAACTGCCTTTAAATTGATTGCCTCAAATGGCAACACCAGTTTATCTGAATTTGGTAAAATGGTTCCTGCGCCTGAAATAGTAACTGCCGGCAACTTGTCTTCGAAAACCAGGTTAGCCGTTTTTCCGCCAGAAAGGGTTTTACCATTTATATTTTCTATGCCATTGTTTACGGTTAATGCGTAATTTCCTTTTAGCTCTTCAGCCGCGTATACCTTAACCTGACTGGCGTCGATTGTATACCTCAAATCAGTCAAATTTCCAAGAGCAATCATTCCTGTTAAATCCTGACCTACTCCAATGGGTTCTGAAAACTGAACCAGTGCGTAATCTTCCTCGCCTTGAACAGCTTTGATATCTAAAACTTCGAATTTATTTAAGGCAGGAATACGGATTTCTTCCTTGCCTTTTTCTTCAGCGTCTATTGCGTCACCGTCCCAATCTAATTTTAGCGTTTGATCTGCAGCTTGCTTTTTAATGCTATCAATGGTAAATTTTGAAGTATTTTTTGCCGGGTCGTGCTGCCATTTAATTTTAAGCTTCTGGTCGAAATCAAGTTCAATTATTTTCTCGATTTTTGAAGTTTCTTCCGCATCTGCCGTAGCTACCTCTCCGGTTAGCTTCATGTAATCTAAAGAGGTATTATTTTGCGAAACCAGCCCGTTTTGAGTCAACATCACGCCTGGTGTGATCACCTTAAATTCGAAGTCGAAATCTTCTAAACCTTTCTCTGTAGCCGAAACTTCAGACAATTTAAAGCTTGCCTCATATTTTTTACCTGGCTTAAGGATTTCATCTGGTCTGAATTCTATTGTTTGCGGATCGATCCAAAAGGCTTTCCCTGAAATAGATGGAGAAAAATCAAACAGTTCACGAGAATCTGCTTTTCCAAGATCCTGCATACCTGTTGCCGCATTGGCTAAATGAACGCGAATAAAACTCTTTTTTGAGATTGTTCCCGAAGTATAAGCTTCAATGTACTTCGCATAGGCCTGATTTTCTTCATTGGATTTCTTTTTATGCCGGAAATAAATAAATAATATCGCAGCAATTGAAACTGCCAATAAGCCTAAAAAAATAAATTTCTTCTTAGAGGACGATTGATAGTTAGACGGTTGTTCCATTTTTCAGATTTAATTAGATGGCAATGAAAGTAGATTAAAATTCTGAGTTAATGGAATTATGTGGAAAATTAAGAATCAATTGGAATTTTTTTGTCCGTTTTAACAGGCGTGTTGTTCCAAACTAATCTTAAATTTTTCCGACCTATAAATAAATTAGAAAAGAAAAAGTAATTGTTTTGATGTATAACTCCCTCTGAGTGCTAAAGTTGAATAATCCTCAGATTTTGATTTGTTCCTTTAAGATGATTTAGATAAGTTTACCACATCAACCCAATTCTACCAGATATGATTAAGAAACTATTTATTTTTGCATCCCTGATATTAAGTGTAAATTTTGCCATTGCTCAAAAAACCGAAGTAGAGGAGGCCGTGACCAAACTTTCCAAATTGATGGTTAAGCCCGACAGCCTGGCTTTAGACAAGTTAATTCTTAATAATTTAAGTTATGGCCATTCGAGTGGCAAGGTTCAAACCAAACAAGAGTTTATGCACTCTTTATTATCGGCAGAATCTGATTTTCTAGATATAAACCTGACAGACCAAACCGTTGTCATTCAAAATAAAACAGCATTGGTCCGCCACACTTTAAATGCGAAAACAAATGATAAAAATATTCCCGGAAATGTGAAACTGTATATTTTATTAATATGGAGTAAGGAAAAGGCAGGGTGGAAGCTACTCGGCAGACAAGCCGTTAAAGTACCGGAGAAGTAGTGTGGAGTCTTTAGTCCAGAGTTTGGAGAGCCCTGGATCCGAGGAAGTTCGGAGTTGGAATTTAGAACCTTTAATTTTTAATACAATTACTTTCACTTGGACATTGGACTACGGACTAAAGACTCTAGACTAACGACTCCAAACTCAATCACTTGATCATCACCCCAGGTCTGTTTACCAGGGGGATTTTAATTAGATTCGTATCTACAATACTTTCAGGAAGGAAAATGAATTTTTTATCATAAATGGTAGAGCCAATATAATAACTCAGCCAATACTCATTTGTTAAGCCAAAAACTTCCGGATCGATTGCCTCCACACCTTTAAAGTCTTGCGCTGCCATATCACCAATGAAGTGCCTGAGTACAGATGTTTTCACTTGCTTTCCATGCTTTTCACCATAACCTTTAGAACTAATTAAAACATTCGTAATCGGCTCATCTTTTAAGTTCACAAGATAAACCGTCCAGTTCGCTACTTCCGGAGTTTCACCCATCAGTACCACTGCCATCGCAATATCTTCAACTGTATTTTCTGGTAAATCTGCTTTCATTTCTAGATTAAAGATAAAGGAGTAAAGAGTAAGGACGTTAAGTTTGGGTACTGTATCTTTTATCCTTGCTCTTTAATCTTTGTTCATCGTTATTTTTTCTTCGCAACTGCTTTCTTTGCAGCTGGGGCCTTTTTCTTTGCCGGTGCTTTTTTCTTTGTTTCGAAAGCGTTGGGCACTTGCTCTACAATCATTTTCTTAACCACTTCCAGATCAATGTCAGCCAGTTCTTCCGGGGTATATTTTTGTTTCGTAGCTTCGTTGTTCCTTAGCTTCAGCATCAGCTTTCCAAAACGGATAAATGGTCCCCAACGACCATTTTCAATCGATATTTTCTCAGCTTCCCAGGTTTTAATGAAACGATTGGCTTCCTTTTCAACTTTCTTGCCAATCAGCGTTTCAATATCTTCCTGAGACAGGTTATCAAAATCGTAGCCTTTTGCAGGAATATTGATGAATAAATCATTCCACTTAATAAACGGGCCGAAGCGGCCTTTTCCTTTGGTAACACCTAAGCCCTGATAATGTGCAATTGGTGCATCGGCATCCATTTTTTCACGGATAATTTCAACCGCCCGATCGTAGGTTACAGATAACGGCTCCTCATTTTTAGGAAGTGAGATAAAGCTTTCTCCCCACTTTACATAAGGTCCGAAACGCCCAATACCAATCATCACTTCTTTGCCTTCAAAATCAGGAAGCGAGAATGGAAGTTTAAACAGTTCCAAAGCATCTTCCAGTTGAATGGTGGCAACCGATTGCGTTCTCATTAAACTTGCATAACGAGGTTTTTCCTCATCATCCTGTTCGCCAATTTGAACCAGCGGACCAAATTTGCCAACTTTAGTATAAACGTTTTTGCCTGTAGCCGGATCCAAACCTAATAAACGCTCGCCCGTTGCGCGCTCAGCAGTTTCTAAAGTATTTTCAACCTCCTGGTGGAAAGGGTAATAAAAAGAATGAAGCATTTTGGTCCATTCTTGTAAACCCTGGGCAATCTCATCAAATTCTTTTTCTACGTTGGCCGTAAAATTAAAATCCACAATGCCTTTGAAATGTTCAACTAAGAAATCATTTACAACCTCGCCAATATCGGTAGGAAAAAGCTTAGATTTTTCAGCACCAGTAATCTCAGATTTAATCTCTTTAGTTACTGCACCATTATTTAAAACAATCGCTGTGAATTTACGCGCTTTACCATCCCGGTCTTCTTTCACTACATAGCCACGGTTTTGGACCGTTGATATGGTTGGCGCATAAGTAGACGGGCGACCAATGCCTAATTCTTCTAATTTCTTTACTAAACTGGCTTCCGTATATCTTGCTGGCGGACGAGAATAACGTTCTGTCGCCTGCATTTCATTTAAAAATAATTCTTGTCCTTTAGCCAATGGCGGTAGGATGGAGCCACCTTCTTTTCCTTCGCCTTCTTCTTCATCTGTAGATTCTAAGTAGACTTTAAGGAAACCATCGAATTTCAACACTTCACCTTCAGCAACTAAATGTTCCTTTCTGGTAGATGCTGTAATCTGAGCCGTTGTTTTTTCGAACAAAGCTTCGCTCATTTGCGATGCGATGGAACGTTTCCAGATCAAATCATATAAACGCTTTTCTGAAATGTCACCATCTACAGTATGCCTGTCGAAATAAGTAGGGCGGATGGCTTCGTGCGCTTCTTGTGCGCCTGCAGATTTGGTTTTATATTTTCTTGGCTGATGGTATTGGTTACCGTAAGCCGATTTAATTTCTTGTTCAGCAGCAGACAGTGCCGTATCGGACAGATTTACCGAATCTGTTCTCATATACGTAATCTTCCCCGCTTCATATAAGCGCTGCGCTACCTGCATCGTTCTTGCAACAGAGAAGCCTAACTTACGCGATGCTTCCTGCTGAAGCGTAGAGGTAGTAAAAGGTGCAGCCGGGTTTCTTTTCGCTGGTTTTGTTTCTAAACTGGTGATGTCAAATTTGGCGGTGGCACAATCCTGAAGAAACTTTTCTGCATCGGCTTCGCTTTCGAAACGTTGAGGCAATTCTGCTTTAACAACTTCTCTACCTTTTCCGGTTGAAAATTGAGCAGTAATTTTAAATGCTGCAGAAGCTTTAAAGTTTAAAACTTCTCTTTCTCTATCAACAATTAAGCGCACCGCAACAGACTGCACGCGGCCTGCCGATAAAGAAGGTTTAACCTTTTTCCACAATACAGGTGAGAGTTCAAAGCCAACCAACCTGTCTAAAACGCGTCGTGCCTGTTGTGCATTTACCAGGTTATAATCTATGCTTCTTGGACTATCAATTGCTTTTAAAATGGCTGGCTTGGTAATCTCGTGGAATACAATTCTTTTGGTTTTTTCTGCTTTCAAACCTAAAGTTTCGAATAAGTGCCAAGAAATGGCTTCTCCTTCGCGGTCCTCATCGGATGCTAGCCATACCATTTCGGCTTCCTTAGCTAATTTTTTAAGTTCGGCGACCATACTTTTCTTATCAGCAGGCACCTCGTAAGTCTGGGCGAAATTATTTTTGATATCAATAGCCATATCGCCCTTTACCAAATCCCGAATATGGCCATAGCTTGATTTCACGAGGAAATCTTTACCTAGATAGCCTTCTATAGTTTTGGCTTTTGCGGGTGACTCAACAATTAATAAGTTTTTGGCCATGAAATACGATTTTGTGCAAATAAAGCTATAATTAAAGCATAAATCAAAACATGCGTAGTATTTAATGCGATTTTTTTTGAATTTATAAAGTAATGTAAATCATTTTTAATTTAAACAGATACTTAAATCGTTGATTTTTAGAATAGATTTTGTTGGCCAGATCTTACTAAAAATCTTTGCCATCAAGGAGTAACAAGGTTTTCCATTCTATAACTTCAGCAGTATAGATAGGCTTAAGAAATATTTACAACTCAAATAAAAGTTGCAAATTTTAATTGGCAACACTAAACATATTAAATGTTTGATTATAGGAAAGAATTGAATTTTCTTAACCGAAAAATAAATAACAAATTCCAATCGCCGTACATACACCTACCAGGTCAGCCAGGAGCATAGCGCCAATGGCATATCTGGTGTTTTTAATCTGGACAGACCCAAAGTAAACAGCAACGACATAAAAGGTTGTATCAGATGCGCCCTGGAAAATGCCAGACAATCGGCTTGCGAACGAATCTGCACCATAGGTTTCCATAGTGCTTACCATCATTCCACGGGCAGCACCGCCGCTTAAAGGTCTGATCAATGCAGTTGGAAGGCCTTCAACGAATCGTGTATCCGTTCCGAGATAAACGAATATGTTTTTGATTCCATTAATCACCACATCAAAAGTTCCGCTGGTACGCAAAAGGCTTATGGCCACCAACATGCCCACCAAGTAAGGAATAATATTAATTGCAGTTTTAAATCCGTCCTTTGCGCCATCAATGAAAGCATCAAAAACATCTATTTTTTTATACAGTGCACCCAATACAATGATTAAAAAGATAAATAAAATCAAGCCATTACTTAACAGGCCGGAAAAAGATTGAATTCCTGTGGCGTCTAAAGACCTGATATAAAGGACCAGACTGGCAATGATAGCAGAGAGGCCGAGAATCCAGCCAATGACAACAGGTTGAAATAAGTTAATCTTCTGTTTGAAAGAAACGATAAGCATCGCTGCCATGGTACCCACAAAAGTAACGATCAGGCAGGGAATAAAAACATCTGTTGGGTTAGAGGCATTTTGGGAAGCACGAATGGCAATCACACTTACCGGAATTAAACTTAAACCAGCTGCGTGCAGGCATAAAAACATAATTTGTGCATTAGATGCCGTATCTTTTTGAGGGTTAAGTTCCTGAAGACTTTCCATAGCCTTTAATCCAAATGGGGTTGCAGCGTTATCAAGGCCGAGCAAATTGGCAGAGAAATTCATAATCATGTGGCCCATAGAAGGATGACCTTTTGGGATATCTGGAAATAATTTCGAGAAGAATGGTCCGACAATTCTGGATAACAACCTAATGCCTCCAGCTTTTTCGGCGACGCTCATCAAACCCATAAAAAGGGCTAAAATGCCAATCAACTTTAAACAAAGTTCAACCGATACCCAGCAGGTTTGAATAATTCCGTCCAGTTTAAGTGGGTTAGCCGCATCATCAGCTTTACCAATAACCATCCAGTTGAAGATATCAGTTTGCCCGAAAAAGAAACATTTAATACTTGCCACCACAATTGCGACAATGATAAATGCAGACCAGATTCTGCTTAATGCCATTAGGTTTGTTTAATTTATTTGAATGGGTTGAAAATACCTTTTTTAAATGAAGTTTAAAAGGAGTCTTTTAGTCTTTAGTTCCAGGTCTTCAGTTAAGCCTCTATTTTAAATGAAAAAGTCCATAGTTTTTAGCTTCACAACTATCAACTATGGACTTCCGACTAATGACCACCGACTAACATCTACGGCTTATCATCGGTTAACTCAAAGCCCCAGGTTTTACCTTTTTCTGTAGCTGGAATTCCACTAGTCATCCAGGCTGGCGCTTTTGCACCTTTAAGATAGTGATCAAAGAATTGTTGTTCACGGATCTGGATATCCTTTCTGTTCTGGCGTTGAACCAAATTATGCGCTTCGCCGTTGTAATTAAGCATCCAAACTGGTTTACCCAGGCGGCGTAAGCCTGTAAACATCTCAATTCCCTGGTACCAAGGCACGGCGCCATCAGCGTCGTTAGCCATCACTACTACAGGCGTATTCACTTTCGGAAACATAAATAGTGGCGAATTCTCTATATACAATTCGGGTTTCTCCCAAAGTGTAGCGCCAATCCTGCTTTGCGTTTTTTCATACTGGAATTGTCTGTTCATTCCAGTTTCCCAGCGGATTCCGCCATAGGCAGATGTCATGTTCACTACCGGCGCTCCGGCCCATGCTGCTGCATACATATCATTTTGAGTGATCAGATAAGCCACCTGATAACCTCCCCAGCTTTGTCCCTGGATGCCGATTTTCTTCGCATCAACCCAGCTGTTTTTTTTCAGGCTTTCCACTCCGGAATTGATGTATTCAACAGCCGATTGGCCTGGATGTCCGTTTTCATAACTAATGTCCGGTGCAAAAACCAGGTAGCCGTTGCTCACAAAAAAAGAAATATTTAAACGTGATGGCGTAGGAGCAGGCGCCTGATAATTATACAATCCATCTGTTAATTTCTCATAAAAATAAGCTATCATCGGATATTTCTTGTTTGGATCAAAATTTTCAGGCTTATACAAAATACCTTCAGCCTGATAACCTTTTGGAGTAGTCCATTTTACTAATTCTGCTGTTCCCCAATTGAAGTTTTGCTGTTGAGTATTGGTGTTGGTTAACTTGGTTTCTGTCTTGAAATCTGTGGTAACATATACATTAGGAGATTCGACATAACTAGCTTTATCATAGATGTAGATATCTGCATCTTCTGCTTTAACCAGATTGGAATATTTATGTTTAGACATCACTACTAATTCCGGTGCCTTAACTGTGCCAACATTGGTGCGGTAAAAGCCATTTTCCTTAGTTGAATTATTAAAACCATTCAACCAAACCAATTCATTTGATTTTACAAATTTATTGTCTCCAGTTCTTTCAAAGCGATTTTCCGGAGATAACCTTTCATAGCGGAAAGTAATTTTATTCGCCCGGCCGAAACCAGCGGTGATATTTTTTGGTTCAGATTTTCCATCTGGAGAAAATGACCACAAGTCATATCTGTCGTTCAGGATTACGGCTTTATCGTCGGCAGTCCACGTTGCAATTCCGTAGGCTGAAGGTAAGTCAGGTACATCATTATCCTCCTCAACAAATTTAACATTCAAACGTTCGGTAAGTGCCGTTGCTTTTGAAGTCGCTACACTATAGGTATACCAATTTCCACTTTTCCGGTCAAAATACAAGATATAATTCCCGCCCGGCGATGCCATAGCATAACCGTTCAATTCAGAAATAATCTTTTTGCGCTGCCCTGTTTTAGTATCAACAAGATAATAATCTTTCGAAGTTGATCCGCTCCACTGCGATTCAATTCTGTGGCCATAATCTGTTGTTGCCAGCACAGCGTTTGAATTACCTTCTGCAACGAGATTGGCATCGGGTAAAGTTAAATCCGTCAATGGAATCACTTTAGGGTCACTGCTATACACATCGATGACAGATAGGTAGCTTTTTTTACTATCTCTATCTGCATTTTTGAGTTGCATGGGTTGTAAGTAATCATCTTTATAGTTCCAAACGTCTACTTTCGCCACTTCGAAATCAACAATGGTTGTATCTTTTGGTGCTTTAACAGGAGAGATTCCGAAAAATAATTTCTTCCCATCCTTACTGAAAGTTACTTTTCCATCGCCATTAACAGACCATTTTGCAGGTATACCCGGCATATCAAAATCTACTATTATTTGAGCGGTATCTAAAGTTAGCGAGTTATAATAAACGTTATAGTTTTTTATTTCCTGTTTCTCCGGACTTTGTTCGCCCACGAAAGCCAGGTGTTCACTTTCCTCATCAAAAGCGAAGTTTTTAAAGCTTCCTTTCCCTTTGATTAAGGTTTTTAAGGTTCCTTTTTCTGTATTGAATAAATAAACTCCCTGTGGAGCAGTCTTGTCTTTTTTAGTGCCACTGCAAGAAAATACCAATTGTTTACCGTCTTTGCTAAAGGCATAATCGGTCACAAACTTAAAAGTACGGTCGGTTCCCAATGCAAGGTTCTTGACAACGAGATCGGTTCCTTCTTCAGTTTTGCTTTTAGTAGCAGGCTCATCAGCTAAGAAATCTGTATCACTATCTTTCTTTTCTACAGGGCTGGCTATTTTCTTTGCCGTATCAACTTTATCTGCCAAATACGCCATTACCCCAGAACCATCTTCCGGAAATTTAAATGACTTCACACGGGCGATTTTTGTAATAGCATTGGTGCTTAGGTTGGCTATTCCCAAAGAATCTTTAGGCATTTCTTCAGGCTTTTTCTTTTTAATTTTTGCCTGTCGAAGATCCTTATTAAAAGGACGGATGCTAAACGCCGCAAATTTAGAGTCGTTGCTGAACTGGGCATTCATTCCTCGGGGAACATTAATCTTGGCATTCGTTTTTAGGTTGCTGATGTAGAGTTGCGCATCGCCTTCCTGCTGGAGCACACCATACATTGCCCAGGTGCCATTATTTGATAATTGCTTCGCTCCAATTGATTCCCAGGTATCATAAACCGTATGATCAAGGGGTTTCTTTTGCGCATAAGCAAAGCTGACAACGAAAAATAGAATAATTGTTAGTCTTTTTTGCATTTCTGGAATTAAATTAATTAGTTGGTTGTGATTTAAGATTCTAAAATTGGAAATTTTTAGCTTATTAAGAAACATGTATGCCAAATATTACAATTATTTAGTGATTAGAAACAGAATAGGAGTGGGATATAAAAAGGAAGCCCTGATTGTTTTACAATCAAGGCTTCCTTTTTAAATATTTTTACTAAAATTTATTTTTTAGCTTGTTGTTGCTGACGCATATAATCATCCAAACGTTGTTGGAATTTTGATTTTTTCTTTTTCTCGTCTGCAGGTCTGGCCTTGTTTTGCTGAATTAAAGCATGAATTTTGTCATCATCAACCATTTTACGAATTAAGATCTGCTGACCGAAAGTCATTAAGTTGGCTAGGAAATAGTAGTAATTTAAACCAGCAGGATAGCTATTTAAAACGCCTAAGAAGATTACCGGCATTACATAACCGATATATTTCATTTGGCCGGTTGCACCTGATGTCTGGTTATTAAAGTAAGTCATGATCAGCGTAGAGATGGTCATCAATACACACATCAAACTTAAGTGATCGCCAATAAAAGGCACCTTAAATCCGAATTTGATAAATTCATCATAAGTTGATAGATCTTTCATCCAAAGGAAACTCTCTCCACGTAATTCAAACAAATTTGGGAAAAAGAAGAAGAATGCCATTACCAACGGTAATTGTAAAACCATTGGTAAACAGCCGCCCAGTGGATTAACGCCGGCTTTTTTATAAAGTTTTAAATATTCCTGCTGAACAAGTGTTGCATTTTCTTCGCCAACTTTAGCTTTAATTTCGTCCATCTCAGGCTTTAAAACCCTCATTTTAGCCATCGATAAATATGACTTGTAGGTAAGCGGTGATAAAGCAACCTTTAACAAGATGGTTAATACTAAAATGATTAAACCAAAGTTCCAGCCGAAGTTATTCAGGAAATTAAATACAGGCAACACAATGAAACGATTGATGTATTTTAATGGCCAGTAACCTAAATCCACCTGTTTCTCTAAATCATAACCCTGAGCCTTTAACGCAGAGAATTTATTTGTACCGAAGTAAAATTCCATTTCATAAGCCTGATTTGCACTATGCGTATATGGCAATTGCATATTGGCATCATAGAATTTTACTAGACCAGGTTCAGTCGGGATTTTAACTTCTAAGCTTCCCTTTTCAAACGGTTGTTTAGCGATTAAAGAAGCAGAGAAAAAGTGTTGTTTGAATGAGAACCACTGGATTTTACCTTTAGCAAGATCTTCCTTCTCATCTTTAGATACACTTAAATGATCAACATCACCATCCACGTATTTGTAGTAAGGTGCAGAATAACGGTGCTCACTTTCAATTGATTTTTCTTGTTGCAATAAGGTAGTCTGCCAGTTTAAACCAACGGTGTTACCTGCAATTACCTGTTGCAAACCAACCAGATTGATTTTGAAATCTACCTTGTTGCCCAGCCCTTTTAAATCATAAACATATTCAACATAAGCATTTGAACCATAATTGGCGCGCATACTTACGGTGTTAGCCGTTTTTGTTGGCGTAAAATACAAATCGTTGGTATTGATTGTTTTGCCACCAGCGTTAAGGTTCAGCCCAAATTTATTCTGATCGCCAGAAAACAAAATGAGTGGTTTCCCCGCATAAGTTTTTTGACCTTTAATTTGAACTGATGAAATTCTACCACCTTTATTGCTAAGTGTGATCAACAGATTTTCGTTTTCTAAAACAGTATTTGATGGTGTTCCAGCCAAGGCAGTACCAAAAGGGCCTTTTAAAGCAAGTGAATCTACTGCTGGGTTAACAACAGCTGCAGCTTTTGCAGTGGTATCTTTAACCACAGGAGCAACTCCGGCTTTTTTCAAAGAATCTAAACGCTCAATTTCTTTGGTTTTTTTAATTTCAGCCTCGCTAGGCCGTAAAAAGTAAAATGATCCTGCCAAAATGATCATAATCAGGAATAATCCTGTGAAGGTATTTCTATCCATTATTCTATTTGTACTGCTTTTTAATTCGTTTTCTTTTTAGCAAACTCCATCGCAGCGGCGACAAATTTAACAAAAAGTGGGTGAGGATTAGCAACTGTTGATTTTAATTCAGGGTGAAATTGTCCACCGATGAAAAAAGGATGGTTTTTTAACTCCACAATTTCAACCAGATTAGTCTGCGGATTGATTCCTGACGCAATCATACCAGCTTCTTCATATTGCTTTAAATAGTCATTATTAAATTCAAAACGGTGACGGTGACGCTCATTGATATGCGCCTTTCCATAAATAGAAAAAGCTTTCGTACCTTTTTTGATATCGCATGGATATGAACCCAAACGCATTGTACCACCCATGTTTACAATACTCTTTTGTTCTTCCATCATATTGATTACCGGGTTTTCTGCTTCAGCATCAATTTCGGTAGTATGTGCACCTTTTAAACCCAGTACATTACGGCCATATTCAATTACCGCACACTGCATTCCAAGGCAAATTCCAAAGAAAGGAATATTGTTCTCCCGAACATATTTAATCGTGTCAATTTTTCCTTCAATACCCCGACTTCCAAAACCCGGTGCAACCAGTACACCTTGTAAATGGCCAAGTTTTTCGTGAACATTATCTGCAAAAATACCTTCTGAGTGAATATATTCTACCCGAACTTTACATTCATTTTTTGAACCCGCGTGTACGAAAGATTCAATGATGGATTTATATGCATCAGGTAACTCCACATATTTGCCCACTAAACCAATTTTAACTTCAGCAGTCGGGTTTTTTAAACGACCAAGAAAGTCTTTCCAGCTTTCCATATCCGGATCGTTTTTGGTTGGTAATTTTAATTTTGCTAAAACTGTTTTATCCAATTGTTCTTTTAACATCAACAATGGCACATCATAAATAGTAGATGCATCCATCGATTCGACTACAGCGTTGATGTTAACGTTACAAAACAGTGCTATTTTTTTTCTTAAATCCTGACCAAGGTGATGTTCTGTTCTGCAAACTAAGATATCTGGCTGAATACCATATTCCAGTAAAGCTTTTACAGAGTGTTGTGTTGGTTTTGTTTTTAATTCGCCGGCAGCAGCTAAGTAGGGTACAAGTGTTAAGTGAATTACAATCGCATTTGAACTGCCTTCTTCCCACTTAAACTGACGAACTGCTTCTATAAAAGGAAGAGATTCAATATCACCAACAGTTCCACCAAGTTCGGTAATTATGATATCATAGTCGCCGCTATCGCCTAAGATGCGCATGTTGCGCTTAATTTCATCGGTAATATGGGGAACAACCTGAACGGTTTTACCTAAATATTCGCCTTTACGTTCTTTACTAATTACATTTTGATAAATACGACCTGTAGTAATGTTATTAGCCTGAGATGTTGGAACGTTTAAGAAACGTTCATAGTGACCAAGATCCAGATCGGTTTCTGCACCATCTTCGGTTACAAAGCATTCGCCATGTTCGTAAGGATTAAGCGTTCCAGGATCAATATTGATGTACGGATCGAATTTTTGAATGGTTACACGGTAGCCACGTGCCTGTAAAAGTTTAGCTAAAGATGCGGAAATGATGCCCTTACCCAAAGAGGAAGTAACACCCCCCGTAACAAAAATATACTTAGTCATGTTTGTGGTTTTTTACAGCAGATATATAAAAATTGCTGCTTTTTGTACGGGATACAAAGGTACGAAAATTACTCGTTTCTAATATTTAAAAATAAAGATAAATGAAATATGATAAAGCAATGTGATTAAGGAAATTACGGGAAAATTCGATAGAAAAAATAATTTTTTCTGATTAAGAATTGTGGATGATGGGATAAATAACTACACTGCGAAGGTAATTTACATCGAGATTAGATCAAATATTTTTGCGGCAGGTTGGTGTCTTATCCACTATGATATTGGCCAAACGGTAAGAAAAATTAAAGTTTTTATTCGGTTATTGAAAGGTCGAAAATAGATAAGGTAGTTAATTTAGAATTTCAAAGAACTAACAACAATTATAGTAAATTTTAACTTTTTGTTCTTTCTTGCTCCATGCAATATATATGTTATTTTCTTTGCCTAAGCGATATTTGAAGCCATTTAGGCGAGATTTTTTGAGTTCCTCATAAAAAGCTTTATCCGGTACATAATCATCAGGCTTGTCGGTTGGCATAACTGCTGGTTCCAGAAAGTTATCTTCGGAGAAAAAGTTATCGGCTATTGTTTTAAGAAATATAATCTGATCTTTTTCTTTTGAAAGATCAACATTTGGATCAGTGCTCCCAAGCAAATCAGTTCCTTTGATCTTCACATTATAGATTTCTTTACCATTGGCTTGCCTGATGTTGAAAGTCAGTACCATATCTTCCGGTTTTCTTCCAGTCAGTTCAATTTTAAAAGTATCCTGAACATTTAAATCTGAGAAAGATTTGGTAATAAGCTGATTGACGTTTTTGAACTCTACCTGTGCTTTATTTTCCTTGTCGTTTGATTGGCAGCCAATCAGTAAAATGAAGGAAGTAAAGACAAAAAGCGAAAATTTTCTCATGTTCTAATTTACGAATTTTATTTTTTTTCTAAAGCCAGAGTAAATTTTACCAGAAATTAAGTCACCAGGTTAATCTAATTTTAAAGCCGCTAACAACTTATTTAACTTTAATAAATCCTCTGGCGTATCTATGGCAACCGTTTCTAAATCAGTTACTTTGGTTTGGATGTAGAAGCCGTTTTCGATCCATCGAAGTTGCTCCAGACTTTCTGCAATTTCTAAAGAAGATTGAGGTAGTTTGGTAATGGCTTTTAAGGATTCTTTGCGATAGCCATAAATACCGATATGCTTATAGAACTGATGCTTTTCTGCCCAAACGCCTGGCTCTCCACCTCTGATAAAAGGAATAGGGCTTCTGCTGAAATACATGGCTCTGCCGTTCACATCGATGACCACTTTCGGACTGTTGGGATTGTAAATACTTTCCTGGCTTTGAATAGGTTTAATTAGTGTAGCAAGCTCTACTTTCTCCTCAGAAAAGCAACTTGCCAGTAAATCAATCTGTGCGGGTTCAATAAAAGGTTCATCGCCTTGAATATTAATTACAATGTCGAATTCCGACAACTGCTCAATTACTTCTGCGCACCGATCTGTACCACTTTGGTGATGCGGTGCTGTAAACACAAACTCACCTCCAAATTTTTCAACTTCATCAGCAATTCGCTGATCATCTGTTGCGATGACAACTTTAGATAAGCTTTTTGCTTTCAAAGCCTGCTCGTAAACACGTTGAATCATGCTCTTACCTGCAATATCAACCAGCGGTTTGCCAGGGAAACGAGTAGAAGCATAGCGCGCAGGGATGATTCCTATGATTGCTGAGCCAGTCAAAACTGCATTTGAATTTGTTTCGTCCATAAGTTATGCTTGATAGATTTTGTAAAAAACGAAGCCAAAGATGAGTACCAATATTAGATATGAGGCCGGATGTGCGAAGTTCAATGTCCATCCCAGATATTTCATTCTTTTAGGCACCAGTACGCGTTTATCCTTCCGGTTGAAATAAATAAAATACAGCTTCCAGTGAGATGGGTCACGATCGTCTATTTCATCTTGATTCAACATTAGATGTAATAATCAATTTAGAACAGCCCGTTTATTTCCGCTTCTATAGATTGAATAACTGCACCCAGGTCTTCAGGGTTATTGGTGAAATCCAGTTTATCTTTATCTAAAATAAGCAGTTTACCTAAATCATAACCTTTAATCCATGCTTCATATTTTTCGTTTAGCTTGGATAAATAATCGATTCTGATTCCCGCTTCATACTCCCGGCCCCGACGTTGAATATTATTAACTAAAGTTGGTACTGATGCGCGTAAATACACCAATAAATCAGGCGGTTTAATAAATGAGGTAATGTTATCGAAAATTGCACGATAGTTATCATGATCACGGGTAGTCATCAGGGCCATATCATGCAGATTTTCTGCAAAAATATGCGCATCCTCATAAATCGTTCTATCCTGAATTACATTCCTTTTGTTTACTTCAATATCAGTAATTTGCTGAAAACGGCTGTTCAGGAAATAAATCTGAAGGTTGAAACTCCAACGTTTCATGTCACTATAAAAATCTTCCAGGTAGGGGTTGTTATCCACCGTTTCATACAAAGCTTCCCATCCGTAATTCTTCGCCAGTAAACCTGTTAAAGTAGTTTTTCCTGCGCCAATATTTCCTACAATTGCTATGTGCATATATATTAAGATATGAGATGTGAGATATGCGATATGAGATAGAGCAAACTGTCTCAAATCTCATATCAAGCTTCCCGAATCTATTTTAAATAATTAAAAACTCTTAAACCCAATTAATTTACGAACTTCCCGAATGGTTTGTTGGGCACTTTCGCGCGCCTTTAAAGCGCCATGTTTTGCTACCTGTCTTAAATAAAGATCGTCTTTTGAAAGCTCTTCAATCCGTTCTCTGATTGGCGAATTAAAAACAATCATGTCTTCTGCAAGCTGTTTTTTCATATCGCCGTAACGGATTTGCATTTTATTATACAAGTCATCGAAATGCGCAATGGTATCAGCAGTAGAAACGATTTTCATTAAATCGAATAAATTTTGAATAGCTTCCGGCTTTTCCTGGTTTTCTTCCGTAGGACCACTATCACTTACCGCTCTGGAAACTTTTTTACGGATAATCTCCGGACTATCTGATAAATAAATACAGTTTCCGTCGCCGTCTGATTTACTCATTTTACCTTTTCCTTCCAATCCAGGAACCTTAACCAGATTTTCAGCATAGTTGAAAGCAAAAGATTCAGGAAAAAAATCTGCGTTATACATTCTATTGAAGCGATTCCCGAAGTTACGGGTCATTTCTAAATGTTGTTCCTGATCTTTCCCTACCGGAACTTTAGTAGCCCGGTGGATTAAAATATCAGCAGCCATTAAAGTTGGGTACGTTAGCAAACCTGCATTAACGTTATCAGGGTTTGATCTTATTTTTTCTTTGAAAGATGCACTGCGTTCAAGCTCACCTAAATACGCGTTCATATTAAGGTACAAGTAGAGTTCAGAAACTTCCGGAACATCACTTTGTACATATATTGTGGTCTCTTCCGGATTGATCCCACAGGCCAGGTATTCTACCAAAACGTGGCGTACGTAGCCGTGTAAGTCTCCAGGAGTTGGATGTGTCGTTAATGAATGAAGGTCTGCAATAAAAAAGTAGCAGTTATAATCATACTGCATCTTCACAAAATTGGTCACTGCGCCAAAATAATTTCCTAAATGTAGCTTTCCCGTTGGCCGAATGCCACTCACCACTGTTTCTTTCATAATGGCACGAAATTAAAAATAAAAAACAAGCAAAGTATAAGATCGTGTTAATTTTATATCAATAGGAATCACTTTACGCCACACATCTGGCGAATCTGCAAAAACCCTCGTAAATCTGCATGTGGAAGAATACACGGATCCGAAAAAAATAGCTCATCAAATCAGGTAATTGCCTTATTCTACTGCTAAAATATTCGTTTTAATCATCGTCTTCCAGAAGGCGGTGATGAATTGAAAGGATTAGTGCATTTAATTTTAATAAATAGTCAGCAACAAAGCGAATTTGTCATGCTAATTTATATTTTTGATCAAATATGATTAAACTCTTAAGGCAGTTTCACAGGCTATGGTATCTTTTTTGGATCGTTTTCTTTTTTGCCTTATTCTATCCGCTATATTATATCACTTCCAAAAATGAGAAGTATTATGGAATACTAAATAAAATAAGGAAGTTAAATAGCTTTTTATGCAGTTGCTTTTCGGGTGTATTTTTCTCGTTTAAGTATGAAGAAGAATTGGATCGAAATCAAACTTACATTTACTGCGCTAACCATAGTTCCAATCTGGATATCATGATTTTTTGTATCATGGGGCATGGAAAGTTTCATTTTATGGGGAAGGATGAATTGTTAAATAATCCCGTGTTAGGCATTTTCTTCAAAACCATAGATATCTCGGTAAACCGGGATAGTAAAATTTCAGCTTTCAGGGCGTTTAAAAAAGCTGGTGAAAATTTAGAGAAGGGGATGAGTCTCATTATCTTTCCGGAGGGAAAAATAGACGTTCATTATCCGCCAAAATTAGGAGAATTTAAGAATGGGCCTTTCCGGTTAGCCATTGATAAAAACATCCCATTGGTTCCGGTGAGCATTACCAATATCTGGAAAATTAACTGGGATGATGGTTCTCAGTATGGAAGTAAGCCCGGAATTTGCGATATTTACGTCCACAAACCCATTGACACCGCAGTTTTAGCTATAGATGATGCTGATGTTTTAAAAGAGCAGGTTTTTAATTTAATAGATAGTAAGTTAGTAAGATGAATTTAGACGCAAAAACGATATACAAAATAGCTGATTTGGCCAGAATCCATATCGACGAAAAAGAAGTGGATACGCTAATCCCTGAAATGAATAAGATTTTATCGTTTATGGAAAAACTGAATGAGCTTGACACATCTGAAGTAAAGCCATTGGTTTATATGAATGAAGCCACTAACGTTTGGCGCGAGGATGTGGTTAAACAAGAGATTTCTACTGAAGACGGATTAAAAAATGCAGCTAAACACAATGAACAATTTTTTATGGTCCCTAAAATCATAGAAAAATAGCTTCGAAATTATAAGTTGAAATACTTCGAATGAAGATGAAAATAGTTTCTCTAAAGCATTTTTTTAGCAACTTGTAACATCTCAGCCGCTAAGCCTGTCTAAAAAAGAAAAACGATGGAGCAACCACTCATTACCATAAAAGAAATCGGGCGTAAATATGTCATCGGATCTGAAGTTATTCATGCCCTGAAATCGGTTTCTTTAGATATTAATAAAGGAGAATTTGTTGCTTTGATGGGACCTTCCGGTTCTGGGAAATCGACGTTAATGAATATTTTAGGCTGTTTAGATACCCCTTCGAGCGGTACTTACATCTTAAACGGAACCAATGTTAGTCACATGACTGACGATGCATTGGCCGAGGTTCGGAACCAGGAAATCGGTTTTGTTTTTCAGACGTTTAACTTACTTCCAAGATCTACAGCATTAGATAATGTTGCCCTACCGCTCATTTATGCCGGAACAAGTAAGAAAGACAGACAGGCAAGGGCGGCTAAAGCTTTAGAAAATGTGAACCTGGGTAATCGGATGGATCACAAGCCGAATGAGTTATCAGGTGGACAGCGCCAAAGGGTAGCTGTAGCAAGAGCGTTGATCAACGATCCGTCAATCATTCTTGCCGATGAACCTACTGGTAACCTCGACACCAAAACATCAATAGAAATTATGGGTTTACTGGAAGAAATTCACAGTAAAGGAAATACCATAATTTTGGTTACACATGAGGAAGATATTGCGCAACATGCCCACAGAATTGTGCGGATGCGCGATGGACTAATCGAAAACGATTACCTCAATACAGATATTAAAAATGTTTCTCCGCGCTTACAGGCGCTTAAAGACAGTGGCAGCGATTGGGAGAAAATTAACTAAGGCGTATGGTATAAGGTTTAAGGCGTAAGGTTTTACCCTAAACCCTATACCTTCAACCTTTAACCTTTCTAAATGAAAATCTATACTAAAACAGGCGACAAAGGTCAAACCTCATTAATTGGCGGTACCCGCGTTCCAAAATTTCATTTGCGGATTGATACCTACGGTACCGTAGACGAATTGAACTCGTACATTGGGTTGATCATGTGTCAGGAGATTAACGAGCAATACAAGAAGTTGTTAAAAGAAATTCAGGACCGTTTATTTACCATCGGCGCATCCCTTGCTGCTGATCCGGAGAAAGCAACCATGAAAATTCCTGATTTAAACGACTCAGACATTACCTTATTAGAAAATGAGATGGACAGTATGAATGAATTGCTGCCTCCATTAAAACATTTTGTTCTCCCTGGCGGCAATACAGTGGTTTCCTACTGCCATATTGCTAGGTGTGTTTGCCGGAGAGCAGAGCGTTTGACAGTAGAATTGGCAGGAAATAGTTTTGTAGAAGAGCGGGTAACCATATATTTAAATCGTTTAAGCGACTATCTCTTCGTTTTGGCACGAAAACTGAACATGGATTTTGAGGCGGAAGAAAACATTTGGATTCCCCGTATTTAAAAATGGAAAAATAAGTTTGTTTTGCTCAAAAATTTTAATATACTTTGCGCATTATTAAGAACAAGCATTTAATTGAATTGAAGATATGTATTGGACATTAGAATTAGCATCGCACTTGGAAGACGCACCTTGGCCTGCAACTAAAGACGAATTAATTGATTACGGTATCCGCTCTGGTGCTCCTGTTGAGGTTATCGAGAATTTACAGGCATTAGAAGATGATGGCGAACCTTATGAAACCATTGAAGAAATCTGGCCTGATTATCCAACTAAAGAAGATTTCTTCTTTAACGAGGATGAATACTAAGGATTAAAAAATATTAACCGCTCAACCAAAAAGTTGAGCGGTTTTTTGTTGGCCGGCTTATTTGGTTTTGCAATATGGCATTAGCTAATGCGGCTTGTTGGAACTACCTGCGTTAACTTTTGAAGATTTCCTTCATGGACCTCAAAACTCCGAGATTCTCGAAACGCTCATTCCCTTGAAGAATAAATGATTAAGTGTGTATAAGAAAAAAATATTTACATTTTCTAAACAAAACTATTTTGTTAGTGTTAATACATCAACATTCAATTAAAAAATTAACACTATGGGAAATTTATTGTATTTAGTAGCAGTGGTATTGGTTATATTATGGGTAATCGGATTTTTATTCCACGGATTTGGAGATGTAGGTAACATCATCCACGTTTTATTAGTAATCGCAGTAATTGCAATCTTGCTGAAAGTTATTGGCAGAGCAACCTAAGATATAGTTAGGAACATTCGCCCGATTGAGATAAAGTTTATCGGACAGGCGAATTAGAAAAGGTGTTTCATTTTTATGAAACACCTTTTCTTTTGAATTAACTTTTTAATAAAAGTTCGGCTAACTCCAGATCTATGGGGTAGGTAATCTTAATATTATTTCGTTCACCTTCAAGAATATTAATTTCTTCGTTCAGCGCTTCTACAACGCTTGCATCATCTGTAAAATGGCTGGCGAAATTTTGTTGATAAGCTGACTTTAATATCTTCAGGCTAAAAGTTTGTGGAGTTTGTACGAGGTAGATTTCATCGCGCCTTAAAGCTGACGATTTTTCATTTCTAAGCATTCGTACACTATCACTGGACTGAACAGCTGCAATCACATTCCCGATTGCTTCAGCGCGCTTATAGCAGTTGTCGATGAGTTCTTTTGAAACCAAAGGCCGAACGGCATCATGGATGGCAACAAAACTATCTTCTTCGATAAAATCAACCGCATTTTTAACTGAATAAAAACGCTCCGTTCCGCCGTCAATTATCTCATGTGGAATGCGGAAGTTAAATTCATCACAAAGCCTTCTCCAGTATCCCTGTTGATCTCTATTTAAAACCAGTAATATTTTAGGTTGGGTATCGCTTTGCGCAAAAGCCTTAATGGTGTGCATCAGAACCGGCAGGTTCTTTAATATTAGGAATTGTTTTGGAGTTTCTGTCTGCATCCGATTGCCAGAACCGCCTGCTACAATGATAGCGTAGTATTTCATATTTTAAGATGTGAGATGATAGATTTGAGATATGGGATTTGGTTTAACTCAAATCTCATATCTCAACACTCACAAATCTATATGATTAGCATGGCATCGCCATAGCTATAAAATTTATATTTTTCTTTTACGGCAACCTCGTAAGCATTCATTACATTTTCGTATCCGCCAAATGCACTTACCATCATTAGTAAAGTAGATTCTGGTGTATGGAAATTAGTAATCATCGAGTTTGCGATGTTAAATTCGTAAGGCGGAAAAATGAATTTACTGGTCCAGTCGTTAGCCGCTTTTAATGTTCTGTTTGCAGAAACAGCAGACTCTATAGCACGCATTGATGTTGTACCAACTGCGCAAATTTTTCTTTTCTCTTCTAAAGCTTTGTTTACGATATTAGCGTCTTTAGATTCGATGATGAATTGTTCCGAATCCATTTTGTGCTTGGTTAAATCTTCTACCTCTACCGTTCTAAAAGTACCTAGACCTACGTGCAAAGTTACTTCTGCAAACTCAATACCTTTTAGCTCGAGGCGTTTCATTAACTCGCGACTGAAGTGTAAGCCAGCCGTTGGAGCAGCTACAGCGCCTTCGTGTTTTGCGAAGATGGTTTGGTAACGCTCTTTATCTTCAGCTGTTGCTTTACGTTTAATGTATTTAGGAAGTGGTGTTTCACCTAAAATTTCAACGTTTCTTCTAAATTCTTCGTCGGTACCTTCAAATAAGAAACGAATGGTGCGTCCGCGGGATGTCGTATTATCTACAACCTCAGCAACCAATAAATCGTCATCGCCAAAATAAAGTTTATTACCAACGCGGATTTTACGTGCAGGATCTACCAACACATCCCATAAACGCAATTCTTTGTTTAATTCCCGAAGTAAGAAAACCTCGATAGTAGCACCGGTTTTTTCTTTATTTCCATATAAACGGGCAGGGAAAACCTTTGTATTATTTAATATCATAACGTCTTTGTCATCGAAATAACCTAAAACGTCTTTGAAAATTTTATGTTCAATTTTACCACTGTCTTTATGTAAGACCATTAAGCGAGCTTCATCGCGTTGTTCTGCCGGATTGTTGGCAATTAATGATTCTGGTAAGTTGAATTTGAATTGTGATAATTTCATTCTTGATGAATTTTTTGAGGTGCAAAAATACGAATTTAATTTTTCTTTTCCTTATTTTATCAAACGCAATTAATTTATATTATGTTTTGTCCTGAATAAATTAAGTTAAAGACAGTTAAGAACCGTTTTTGAGTAAAATTTAATTAGTTTTGATAGGGTAGTGTAACCTTTTCAACCGCTTTGCATCTAACCATTAATTATGATCGTTTTTAGGCTAATAGGCGAAAGCTTCCGTTTTGCGTTTGATGCATTGCGTCAGAATAAGTTACGAACAATGTTATCTCTTCTGGCGATAACGATTGGTATTTTTACGATTATAACCGTTTTCTCAGCGGTAGATACCTTTCGTGGAAAACTTCAATCCAGCGTAGATAAATTAGGCTCAAATACCATCTTCATTCAAAAGTGGCCATGGAGTTTTGGCGATAACTATCCCTGGTGGAAATACATGAACCGTCCGCAACCCTCATTGCGTGATTTTGAAATATTAAGATCGCGAATGGAAAATGCACAAGGCATTACTTTTGAAATTTCTACAAGCGATAGGACTATAAAATACAGAAGCAGTTCTGTGGAAGGAATAACAGTTACAGCTGCTTCGCAGGATTTCGATAAAACGTGGAACTTCGAACTCCAATCCGGCCGCTATTTTACCGAATCGGAAAGTAGCAACGGCGCTCCGGTTTTGTTAATGGGTGCAGATATTGCCGAAGGTTTATTCGGATCTGATGAGCCTGTTGGCAAACAAGTGCAGATTTTAGGAAGAAGGTTGACCGTCATCGGTGTATTCAAAAAAGAGGGAGAAGATATGTTTGGCAGTACGTTGGATAAAAATGTTAATGTTCCTGTCAATTTCGCAAAAGGAATTCTGGATATTCAAAATGAACGGTACGGCCCGCAAATTACCGTTCGTGGGAACGATAATGTATCATTAGAAGAGATTGAAAGTGAACTTCAGGGACTCATGCGGTCCATTCACAGAATCAGGCCCGGTCAGGAAGATGATTTTGCTTTAAACAAGACGACTATCATATCAAACCAGCTCGATTCAATGTTTACCATGGTTAATCTGGCCGGATGGATTATCGGTGGGTTTTCCATTCTCGTGGGTGGCTTCAGTATTGCAAACATCATGTTTGTTTCAGTAAAGGAAAGAACAAACATTATTGGTATTCAAAAATCTTTAGGTGCCAAAAACTACTTTATTTTATTACAATTCATTTTCGAATCGATATCTCTTTGCATATTAGGTGGCTTACTCGGGTTGATATTGGTTTACCTGATGGCATTGGCCATTGGTGCAACTACAGGATTTAACATCATCCTGGGCTTAAATAATATCATCTTAGGAATTGGAATTTCAATCATAATCGGCACCATTTCCGGCTTCTGGCCAGCTTATTCAGCATCAAGATTAGATCCGGTTGAGGCGATTAGAAGTTAGCAGCCAACAGTTTTTAGTTAACATTTAGTAATGCTTAACATGAACGGTGCTTTATAATACAAAACCTCGTTAAATTATTTTAACGAGGTTTTGTATTTATGTTTATCTGTAATACCGGTGAAGGTATTTATTATTGATTAAGCTAATTTGCCGAGTGCTTCTTTAATTCTTTTCAAAGCTTCCACCAAACTTTCATCTGATGCGGCATAAGACAAGCGGATATAATTATTATTACCGAATGAATCACCGCCAACGGTGGCCACATGTCCTACATTTAACAGGTAAAGTGCCAAATCTGATGAATCTTTGATTACATTTCCTTCAGCATCTTTCTTTCCAAAAAATGAACTGATTTCAGGGAAGAAATAAAATGCACCATCAGGTAAGTTTGTTTTTATACCAGGAATTTCATTTAACAAATTATAAACCAATTCTCTTCTGCGTAAGAAAGCTTCTTTCATTTTCAATACGCTTTCCAAACCTTGCTCGTAAGCTACAATTCCGGCTCGTTGTGCAATGGAGCAGGTACCTGATGTAGTTTGACCTTGCAATTTATCATTTGCTGCCGCAATCTCCTTGTTTGCAGCAATGTAACCTAATCTCCATCCGGTCATGGCGAATGCCTTTGAGAAACCGTTAACAACAATTACGCGATCTTTAATGCTATCGAACTGGGCAATCGACTCATGACTATCAACAAAGTTGATATGCTCATAAATTTCGTCAGACAAAATATAAATATCGGGATGTTTCTCGAATACCTCCACTAATGCAGCCAACTCATCTTTGCTATAAACCGATCCGGTTGGATTACATGGTGAAGAAAACATAAACAACTTAGATTTGGGTGTAATAGCCGCTTCTAACTGTGCTGGAGTAATCTTGAAATTGCTTTCCAGGTCTGTGTTAATAAAAACTGATTTACCCTCAGCCAGGGTTACCATCTCTGAATAGGAAACCCAGTAAGGTGTTGGAATAATAACCTCATCATCAGGATCAATTAGTGTTAATATGACGTTAGATAATGACTGTTTTGCACCTGTTGAAACTACAATCTGAGAGATATCATAATCCAGGTTATTTTCATCCTTTAGCTTTTTAACGATTGCCTGGCGTAAATCCGGATATCCCGGAACAGGCGAGTAGCGGGTGTAGTTCGCATCTAATGCATCTTTCGCAGCATTTTTTACGTGATCAGGCGTATTAAAATCGGGTTCGCCAACACTCAAACTGATGATGTTTATGCCCTTGGAAGCTAATTCACGACCAAGTTTCGTCATTTTAAGGGTTGCAGATTCTGATAGACTGTTGATTCTTTTAGATAAGGTGCTCATGGTTAATTACTTTGAACGCAAATATATAAACCAAATATTATTCTGCACTAAAAATCACATCTTTTTATCATTTAATTTATTGGATAAGCGTATTTTTGTCAAAAAAAAGCGGTGTCTAGAAAAAAGAAGGCTATTATATTGTCGTTAGTTGTTAGTATTGTTTTAATGCTGGCGAAATTTACGGCTTATTTTATTACCGGCTCAAATGCTATTCTCACAGATGCTGCAGAAAGTATTGTAAATGTAATTGCCGGAAGTTTCGCGTTTTACAGTATCTATCTTAGTACCCAGCCACGGGATGAAAATCATCCCTATGGGCACGGAAAGGTAGAATTTTTTTCTGCTTTTGTTGAAGGGATCTTAATATTTATCGCTGGAATCATTATCATTTTCAAATCTTCTTATAACCTGATTTATCCACATGCGGTTGGTCAACTATTGCAGGGTACATTCATCATTGGCATTACCGGTGTGATTAATATGGTGGTCGGGTTATACCTGATTAAAGTTGGGAAAGATGAACACTCTGTTACACTGCAGGCAGACGGACGGCATTTGCTTACCGATACTTATACCAGTGCCGGCGTAGTGCTGGGTTTAATTTTGATTCAATTAACAAATATTATTTGGCTGGATAGTTTGCTTTCTGTTTTAGTAGGTTTTTATATCATTTACGCAGGCTACAAATTGGTTCGTGGCTCTGTAGGCGGTTTGATGGATGAAAGTGACTTTACCCTTTTAGAAGAAGTTGTAGAAGTGCTGCAGAATAACAGACACAACCCATGGATTGATGTTCATAATCTCCGTACACAGCAGTATGGCCCGGAGTTTCATGTAGATTGCCATGTTACCTTACCTTACTATTTCGATTTGAATCAGGTTCACCGCGAAATCTCTCAAATAGATGAACTGATTAATAAAAATGGGTTTCGGAAAGCAGAATTATTTATTCACGCCGACCCATGTTTGCCAGCTTGTTGCCACTATTGTCACATGAGTGAATGTAAGGTTAGGGCAGAGGCCTTCAAACAAGAAATCACCTGGACCCCTGAGATTGTAATTAAAAATAAAAAGCATTTCGAAAATGAGCTACTTTAATGTAAGGGTATATGGCTTACTCATTAACCAAAACAATGAAGTTTTAGTAAGCGATGAGGAGGAATATGGTATTCGGTTCAGTAAATTTCCAGGAGGCGGACTTGAATTTGGCGAAGGCCTGTTAGATGGCCTTAAACGCGAATTTGTAGAAGAATGCAATGCTGATATTGAGATAATCAATCACTTTTACACTACCGATTTCTTCGAAAAATCATCATTTAATGATAGTCAGGTAATTAGTATCTATTATCTGGTAAAAGAAAAAGCGCCCTTGCAGTTGGCATTTAAGAACAAAATTTACGACTTTGATTCAGAAGGTGAAATTCTTCAGGCCTTTCGCTGGGTTAAAATTGAAGATTTGGATCTTGACGAGATCACCTTTAAAACAGATAAGGTTGTTGCACAGCTATTAAAAGATCGGTTTGTTAAGCCTCAGTAATTCCCGGTTGAGTCTAACTTGGTTAAGGCAGGTAGCCATCCAAAAGTTGAAGGTAATTAATTTAATTTAGCGAATTGGTTCTGTCTAAACCAATTCGCTAAATCCACTAACCTAAAGGCATCTTGTTGGTATCCATATAGAGTACGCTCCAACGCTGACCATCCAAATCAATAAAACCGCAGCCATACATCCAGCCATCTTTATAGCCGGGTTCTCCGTAAATCGTTCCACCAGCTTCCACTACATTTTTAGCAATTTCATCAACTTCTTCAGGACTTGCAGCGTCTAATGAAAATAAAACTTCTGATCCTGATAATGACTCAGGAAGATCTACACCCGCAAAGCCCTCATAAACAGATTTTTCAAAAAGCATCATTACTAATTTGTCTTCTCCAATTAAGAAAGAAGCAGAATCTTCACGAATCCCATAACTGGTGTTAAGTGTAAATCCAATTTTGCTAAAGAACGCTTTTGATTTGCCAATGTCTTTAACCGGGAGGTTGATCCAGATTGATCTAGTCATGATATTTTTTTTAATGAAAGAAATAATTTCAGGATTTATAAATCTTAAGGTGATACTTTTTAGATGCTGAAAGACGTTACTTTTTACTTGTTTTCTTTGAATACTTTTTTACCAGTTCTTCCGGTGCTACTGTGCAGTAAGACTTGGTTAATGCATCCTGTAAGATTTCAGGTTCTATAAAACTCAGTTCGAAAATTGTCCAGCCTTGTTTTCCCCAGCCTGCCTGAGCTGGATAGATAGCCGAAGGATCTAAATCAGAAAATTTATTCTGGTCTTTTGGTGTTAGCCTGAAAACCGCCTTTAAATTTGAATTATCAATGGTGATAAAAATTTTTTCGTCTACTTTAAATGAATTTTTGTTCGCATTAGGTGCTTCAACTACATTTTCAAATGATAGCGCAAGATCTCTGAAAGAATCTGGAGTCATAATATATAAGTTTAAAATTTATTCTTTTAATGGAATGAATACTTGAAAATAATTCAACAAACTTACATCAATTTTGATTTTTTCCGGCAATTAAAAAACATCAATTTGTTAGTTAATTGTCTCGGGCCTTTTAAAATAAGTTTGATATCAGCAACAAACCACAAGCGTTATAATTTATATAACTTTTGAGGGAACTGTTCTGCATGATTAAGGATCAGATTTAAAATGTAACTATTCGATTGGTAAACTGCCAGATCGTTTTTAATGGGAGCAAGTCCATCGGATAAGAAGTTTTTATCTGTAAAATAGCCCATCCCATAAAACTTTCCGTTCTCAATTAATAGACAGCTTAATTCATCTTGCGCTCTACCTTCATCCACCAAAGCAAAGCTTGGCTGCAGGTTTTGAATATCATCAAGCGCAGCATTAAGTCTTTTATTATAAACGGCAACTGTTTCTATACTGCTACATGGACCGAAGCATTGCCCTTTTTCATGCGCTTTGCATCTCGATGCCGTTTTCTGTAAGTAGCATAAGCGATCACATAGCTGGTATTTTTCAATAAGAAGGTTTAAAAAGTTATATCCTTCGAGGAGGTTATTAAAACTCTGAATTGCTTTGCTATTGGGTTTATGTTTATCAATTCCAAGACGCAAATAGCCATTCTGATCTTCAAAGACACATAAATCATACTTATGTTCATATCGTTTCATTGCCCTGTTATTTTCCGGCCAGAGGCGTTTAATTTCATTTGCCTCTAATATAAGCGCCATCAGTTCTGTACCGCAAAGCACATAATCAATGTGGTGGATGTTTTTAAGAAAATCCTGACGCTGCTTATTCGGTTTACTACCTGAAAAATGACTGGCAACACGCTTTTTTAAATCTTTTGCTTTGCCAACATATACAATTTTGCCTTTGGCATCCTTAAAATAATAAACGCCAGGCTGGTTTGGAAGTCTCAGAAAAGATTCTTTGTTTAAATTTGGTGGTAAAACCTGTTCTTTCGATGTTTTTTTTAGCATTTCAGCAATAACACCTTCCAGGTCATTATCCAAAAGCATATTAAATAAAATGCTGGTTGCCTCAGCATCTCCAGCCGCACGGTGGCGGTTCTGAATTGGGATACTTAAGCTACTGCAAAGTTTTCCCAAACTATAAGATGGTTTTCCGGGAATCAATTTTCGGCTTAACCTCACCGTACATAACCTTGTGCACTGTAAATCAAAACCGGATTTAGCCAGGTGATGTTTAAGAAATGAATAATCGAAGTTAACATTATGTGCAACGAAAACTTTATCCTGTAATAGTTGATAAATCTGCAAAGCAACATCATCAAAAGTTGGTGCATCAACCAACATGTTATCATCAATACCAGTTAATGCAGTTATGTAATCTGGAATAGAAATGCCAGGATTAATAAGCGTGCTGAACGATTCTATTACCTGATTACCATCATGAATATTGATGGCAACTTCAGTAATACCATTAGCGGAGGCATGGCCACCAGTGGTTTCAATATCTACAACTGCGTATAACATTAGGTTTAATTGAAATACAAATTTATACTAAAAAAGTTAGCAATGCAATGTTTTCGATTTTTTCTTTCACATAAAAAAAGCGGGTGCACCGTTGGTATACCCGCTTCCATATAATAGATAAGCTGTTAAAGCTTTCTTAACAGTTTGCTCAAATTGGGTTTAATCCCAATAGAAATAGGAACAGTGTTAAAAGTTCGGTCCTGGATCTTTTTAAAACCATACATATAACTGGCCTCTATAAATAAATTGGCACCGCCAAGGTTATATTCTATACCTCCGCCACCTTCGGCTATTCCTAAAGCATTGGATTTGTTATCCATGTTTACCTGCATGGCCGCTGCATTTACTCCGGCTTGTGGCGTAAGAATAAAACCACCTCCAGCGCCTGCAAAACCGTAAAATGCCCATTTATTTACAATTTTTCTGTAACCTAAAGCTACGTTAAGTAAATAAGTGGTGGATCTTCCTTTTTGTATGGTATAAGCGAAACCCGGATCTGGTGTAATCTGATTAAAGGTGAATGCATGTAAACTCACCTTAGGATACAGGAACAATCCACCGTCTCCTAAACCTAGGTTAACCCCAAGTGTAGTTGAAAATTTTGGCTTAAAATAATCTGATGTTTCACCCATAGGGAAGGAGAAACCAATACCACTCATGCTGTATAGCTTATCTGGGCGACTGGTTTGGGCGCGGGCATTAATAGATATTGCAGCGCAAAGCAATATCAGCGGAGTTAAGAATCTTAGTTTCATATGTTAGTTATTGGTAAGTGCATTCACTTTTTGCAACATATCTGTCATGTTAAATGGCTTTTCCAGATAATCATCCGGGTGATATTGTTGGGAGGCAATGTAATTTTCATTATAACGGGCAGATGCCATAATTACGGGAATGTTCTGAGTTTCCGCATTTAATCTTAGCTCCTTAAAAACAGCACGCCCGTCCATGCCGTTCAGCATAATATCCAGAATAATCAGGTCAGGATGGTAATCTTTAATGGTCTTAAATATATATCTGGGCGAAAGTAAGGGATAAACATCATATTGTTCTGCCTCTAATGCAAGCTGAAATACCTCCAAGATATCAGGATCATCATCTACAACTAAAATTCTTTTCACAATGGACAATCAATTAATAACTAAGTGGACTATCCTAATACAATGTATTTGTTAGAATGTTTCATTGGACATAGAAAATTACCTGTTGAGTGATAAAAGCAATGAGCTCTTAAAATGTAAGCAGAAGCTTATTTTGGTTGATAAATGCGTAATCAAAACTTGAATGGCAATCAAAAATATTGTTTGCATCCAGCTGACAGTTCATTCAGCGTTCATTTCTAAAGTAACTATTATATAGGTACTGTTTTTAAAAAGGAATAATTTAGTTAAATTTAATTATTTGTAATACAGTATATTAGATTTTAATAAAACGATATTAATGCCTTTGGAAACCTAAACCATAAGCTCATGAAAAATAAAATCAGTAGATTAAATGTTTCTATTACCAATAAAGTGATAGAACTTCAGGAACGTGGATATGACTGCGACTTTTTACTGCTTAACAACGGAAACTTGCTTTGTATGCAGACAAATACAAAATATCAGCTAAGCAATGTTTCTATTCATATGATGGAACATGGATTTGATTTCTTCAGCCAGTGTTACAAAAACGTACATACTATCGAAACCGGAAATGGCGAAAGGGGAGTGCTGCTAACCGAAACAGTGCTTTAAACGATGCCTTCGGTTTAGCTCGTTATACCGGAACCCTAATAAACAAGGCAATCTTATTACTAAAATATCGATAATGCAGCGGGCATAATTGCGACTATCAAAACTATTACAATTGTTAAATGTACACCCAAATAAGCCTATTCATTTGATTGCAGGCAAAATTGTTGCGTTGTACTCCCAGAAGGTGTGATTAAACGTACCAAAACTTTTGAATAAATTTTCTGTTTAAATTTTATTGAATATATTTAAACAAAAATGAGTTATACCATATCAGATCTTGAGAAAATTTCAGGGATACAATCTCACACCATCAGGATTTGGGAACATCGGTATAAGGCATTGGTTCCACATCGATCGCAGGGTAACACCCGGGTATATAATGATGAGCATTTAAAAAAGCTGCTAAATATTGTTAGCCTGAATGAATCAGGTTATAAAATTTCTAAAATTTGCAGTTTATCTGATCAGGCAGTTGAAAAATTGTTAGCCGAACAAAACAGTAATCTATCAGATGATAAGTTAACCGAATTTTATCTTTCGAGACTGATTAAGCATGGCTTATCTTATAATGAAAGTGAATTTAATTCCATTATTGAAGAAGGCTTTCAGAAGTTAGGTATGGCGCAGGTTTACCGCCGCGTGATTTATCCTTTACTCGTTCGCCTGGGGATCATGTGGCGAAAAAATCACATTTGCCCGGCTCATGAACATTTTATGACGAATATAATCCGCAGAAAGTTATGTGCTGCAATTAACGATCTTGCAGTACCTGTTGAAGATAGCCCAACATGGTTGTTATTTCTGCCAGAAGATGAAGATCATGAAATTGGCTTACTGTTCGCAGATTATGTACTTCGCTCAAACAATCACAAAGTAATCTATTTAGGTAGTAAAGTTCCGCTTGAGTCAATTAAAAATGTATTGTCTACGGTCAAGGTAAATCACCTTCTCACATTTTTAGTGGGCACCAGGCTTATGGATCCTGCTCAAAAATATATTGATGAATTATCTGCCTTATGCACATCGGCTCAAATTCACCTGGCTGGAAATCAGCGGGTGATCGCCAAACTCAAACACATCGGTCACATCAATTGCTTAAAATCTCTTGATGATTTTGAATTTACCATCCAACATCCTAACTATATATGAAAGAAATATTCGATCAGCTATCAGACGATTTCGGCAAACTCACCACTAAGCGTTACAGCACCAGCTTTTCGTTAGGCATTCATTTCTTAGGAAAAGAATTGCGGCAGCCTATTTATTCCATTTATGGGTTCGTTCGCTTTGCAGATGAAATTGTAGACAGTTTTCACGATTATGACAAGAAATACTTATTAAATAAATTTAAGGATGATACTTTCGAGGCCATCGCGCTGGGAATCAGTTTGAATCCCATTTTAAATACATTTCAGAAAGTAGTTAATCAATATCAAATTGATCACGAATTGATTTCGCTGTTCTTAAACAGCATGGAAATGGATTTATTGGAAACCACTTATACGCCCGAATTATATGGCGAATATATTTTAGGTTCTGCCGAAGTGGTTGGACTGATGTGTTTGAAAGTTTTTACCAGTGGCGATGAATCAGAATATCAGCGTTTAAAACCTTATGCTATGAAGTTGGGTTCAGCATTTCAAAAAATCAATTTCCTTAGAGATGTAAAGGCAGATTATCAGAGCCTTAACCGTTGCTACTTCCCTAATGTGAATCTTAATAAATTCTGTGATTTGGATAAACGTGCAATCGAAAAGGAAATTGAGAGTGAATTTGCAGAAGCTTTGATTGGAATTAAGATGTTGCCAATCAGTTCGAGAAACGGGGTATATCTATCTTATGTGTATTATAAAAAGCTTTTTTGTAAGATTAAAGGGTTAAGCGCAGAGAAAATCATGACCGAAAGAATTCGGATTTCAAACCACCTGAAAATTGGATTAATGTTCGATTCGATGATCAGACATAAGTTGAACGTGATCTAAGCTGAATGGAAGAACAGGTAATTCTTGTAGATATAAATGATTCGCAAATAGGCGAAATGGGGAAACTGGAAGCACACCAGAAAGGTGAACTTCACCGTGCATTTTCTATATTTATTTTTAACGCTCATGGTGAGCTGCTGCTTCAGCAACGGGCTTTAAATAAATATCATTCAGGCGGATTGTGGACCAATACCTGTTGCAGTCACCAGCGGCCGGGAGAAGGCAATCTAGATGCCGCCAATCGCCGTCTGATGGAAGAGATGGGAATGAAGGCAGATTTAACCGAGGTGTTTAATTTTACTTATAGAGCCGAGTTTGAAAGTGGTTTAATTGAACATGAATTTGATCATGTCTTCTTTGGGAAATCAGATCTTCTGCCAGTTATCAATACTGATGAAGTAGCAAATTATAAATACATGAAATTAGATGCACTTAAAGGAGATCTAATCTTACGTCCTGAGCATTATACACCCTGGCTAAAGATCTGTCTGGACATTGTGGTCGACCATTTAAAAACCTACTAAACAAAAAACGGGCATACAACCTAAGTCGTATACCCGTATCTAAATTAACGCTCTCGGAAGCAAATATAAGGCTAGTTTGAGTGTAATTCCAAATTAGTTAACACTTGTTTTACTTTAAGATTATATTTAAATAACACCGAACCTGGGTTAAATGCCCGTAACCAGTTAAAAATTAATGGTTTACAGATAATACTTGTTTATGATTTTTTTTGGCATATAGGTTAATATTTTGATTTGCCAACGGGAATAAATCTACTATTTCTCATGTTTAGATTGAAAATAAGAATTTGCTTGCCAGGTTTCTGCTTTTTTAAGGATAGAGAACGTACTCAATTAATCATCAATCCTCAAGTTTTGCAAACTTAAATTTTTCTTTAATATGGTAGTTGAAATACCTGCCTTTCGATGTAGCGGCTTTGAATAATTTAAAAGTGCGCTCAGGAACATTTGCATATTGGTAAACCAATCCTGTTACAAAGGTGATCGTTAATAATTTTGATTCTGGTTGATAGCTGAAATGTTTGATAACGGACGAAGGCATATTTTTAAAATCAATTTCACAATCAGTAATCTGGCTTTCAATCTGCGTGTAGTTCAGATTCTTCTTTTGCCACCCTTATTTTCTCTTTTTTCAAATCTATCCGGATTAAATTATAGAGGCTCATATACACGTTCGCAATCCACACAATGGAAAAAAACGAAATGATATAACCCCGCCAATCAGGATAGAGAAGCGTATAATTGGTGATTAGCAGGATAATCATCGTAACATAATGACTAAAGCAATATTCACAGGTAAAAACGTAGAAAAATTTTCTTTTTACAAAACGTTCTCCATTTTTTGACCGATCGATGCAAAATTCTCTTGCCTCCCTGAATATTTCTTCTTTAGTAACCGTCCAGGCAATGCATGCCACTGGAATGGCAATGATAAAGAGATAATAAATATGTGATTCCATAGAAAGGATAAATTATTTCATTAATAACCTTAAAGCCTTGCAAATGTTTAAGCTCGCTGATAAACATTTTTAGGACTGGTCTGTTAATAAGGTATTCAATTTAAAATGTTATGGAAAGATCAGAGATTATAGACCTTCTTGAAATTATTAATCAGCAGGTAAGTTCTGCCATTTTGGGTGGAAGAGATGATGATTACGAAGAATTGGAAAGCATGGGTTTAATCGTTATTCACAGGGAAGCAGTTCAATGGTCAGCTTCCATCACGCCTGCAGGGATTGCTTATCTTGGACACGATTAAAGCGAAAAGGCTTACAAATCTTTAACCGGATTATTGATTTAATCTGTTAAATTTGCCCAAAGTATGGAATGCGTATACTTTCTACTTATATGCCATTCCAGTTACACTTATGGACGATTTACAACTCAGAACCGTTAACGTTACCCGATACGTTACGCCTTTACGCGAAGGTGGCTCTATGCCAGCTATTGCTGAAGCAGATGATGGTTTTTTATATGTTTTGAAGTTTCGCGGTGCCGGACAAGGCCCGCGGGCATTAATTGCTGAATTAATCGGTGGAGAAATTGCCCGGATTCTAGGCTTACGTGTTCCAGAACTGGTTTTTGCCAACCTGGATGAAGCCTTTGGCAGAACCGAACCAGATGAAGAAATTCAAGATCTTTTGAAAGCAAGTGTAGGCCTGAACCTGGCATTACATTACTTATCTGGAGCAATCACTTTCGACGCGACCGTAACAACCGTAGACCCTAAACTTGCTTCTCAGATTGTATGGCTAGATTGTTTTCTAACCAATATGGATCGTACCTGCCGGAACACCAATATGTTGGTTTGGCATAAAGAATTGTGGCTGATTGATCATGGTGCCGCTTTATATTTTCACCATTCCTGGCAAAATTGGGAGGAACAGGCCATTCGTCCTTTCACTTTAGTAAAAGATCATGTATTACTTCCCTGGGCATCAGAACTTGAACTGGTAGACCAGGAATTTCGTTCTATACTTAACATCGAAATAATTAATACCGTAATTAATTTAATCCCAGATGTTTGGCTAGAGGGAGAAACAAACTTCCCTACAAAGGAAATGCATCGTGAAGCTTATGCTCATTTCCTGGAAACCAGGCTTAACCATTCTCATATATTTTTAAAAGAAGCACAGCATGCAAGAGAAATACTTATTTGAGTACGCTGTTATTCGTGTGATGCCGAGGGTAGAACGCGAAGAATTCTTTAACGTTGGTGTTATTTTATTTTGCGCAAAAAAAAAGTTCCTCAATAGTATGTTCTTTTTGAATGAAGCAAAGCTAAAAGCCTTTTGTTCTGAAATAGATTTTGATGATTTAACCACAAACTTAAATGCTTTTCAAAGAATAAGTTTAGGGGCAAAAGGCGCCGGTACAATAGGTGAATATGACCAGGCATCAAGATTCAGGTGGCTTACCGCAACCAGGAGTACAGTGTTACAATGCTCTAAAGTTCATCCTGGATTTTGCACAGATGCGGAAGAAACCATGATGAGGCTTCATCACGAACTCGTTTTGTAAAAATTAAAACCAACAAGTTAACGCCTAATTGAATTCCATTGTCAAAAGAATACTTTAATAATCTTCAGGATTTGCTTGATGTAGAACGGGAAGAAGATTTACAATCTTATCTCAGGCTTACTCTTAATACTTCAGCTGCAGATCGAAGAGCCTTGGGTTTAACCTGGTATCCCGTAGCGATCAGGAATACAGAAATTGGCCGGGGCGATTACCTGAGCATCGAGCTGGAGCGAACCACTCATCAGGATGTTTCACATCAGTTTAGGTTCGGCTCTGCTGTGGTTTTGTTTTCGAATCACGATCCAAAAGTAGATAAGCTGGAAGGAATCATCACGCATCAGAGTTCGGGCAAAATGAAAGTCAGCCTTCGGATCGATGAATTGCCGGATTGGGCTAGAGATGGGAAATTGGGGATAGACCTATTGTTTGATAACAATAGCTATGATGAGATGCTGCATGCACTTAAGCAAGCTTCAAGCCTTTCTGATCAGGTTCCCGACAACAAACTGATTAAAATTCTAACCAGCGAGGAGAAAGCTTCTTTTCAAAGTGCAGAGAAATTTATAATTCCGAACCAGCTCAACGAGTCTCAAAAGTTCGCGGTAAATAGAATTGTTTCGGCAGACCATCTTGCTATTATTCACGGTCCGCCGGGAACAGGGAAAACAACAACAATTGTTCAGGCCGTTAAATCATTACTGAAGCACGATGATCAAAAGATTTTAGTGGTGGCCCCAAGCAATACCGCAGTTGATTTGTTGACTGAAAAATTTGCTATTGAAGGTTTAAATGTAATTCGGGTGGGTAATCCTGCACGTGTTTCCGAGAAATTGCTGTCTGCAACCCTGGACCATAAAATGGCAGATCATCCTGAGATGAAAACAATCAAGGCCTTAAAAAAACAAGCGAACGAGTTCAAAAATATGGCTCATAAATATAAGCGCAGTTTTGGGAAAGCGGAGCGTGACCAGCGGAAAGCATTATTTGATGAAGCACATAAAATTGGAAAAGAAGTGGAAAAGACAGAATCCTATATCATGGATAGTCTGTTTAATAAAGCGCAGATTATTACCGCAACCCTGGTAGGCGCCAATCACCATACTGTTCGGAATTTAAAATACCATACTGTTGTAATTGATGAAGCCGGACAAGCTTTAGAGCCTGCATGCTGGATTCCAATTTTAAAGGCGAAGAAAGTGATCCTGGCAGGAGATCATCTGCAGTTATCGCCAACAATAAAGTCAATAATTGCAGCTAAAAATGGCTTAAGTAATACTTTGCTGGAAAAGCTTGTACACCTTCATCCTGAATCTGTTGTGTTATTAAATGAGCAATACAGAATGAATAAAGACATTATGGGGTATTCTGCTAAAGTCTTTTATGACGACAAATTAATTGCCCATCAATCTGTCGCAAACCAACTGCTTTTTGATGATGATGAACCAATTAACTTTATTGACACTGCAGGATGTAGCTATGATGAAAAACTAGATGGTACAAGTACCACCAATCCGGAAGAAGCTGCATTTTTAATCCGGCATCTGGTTAGCCTGGTTACCAGGTTAGAGAAAATTCATACGCCCGAAAATTTCCCTACAGTTGCCGTGATCTCTCCTTACAAGCAACAAATCCAGATTTTAAAAGCATTGGTTTCTGAAGAAGAAATTTTGGCTAAATATGAGCGTAAAATTGCTGTAAACACTATTGATAGTTTTCAGGGGCAGGAGCGGGATGTGGTGTATATTAGCTTGACAAGAAGCAATTCTGATGGAAATATAGGGTTTTTAGCAGATACCCGACGAATGAATGTTGCGATGACCAGGGCAAAAAAGAAACTAGTTGTTATCGGCGACAGTTCGACACTCTCTAAAGCTAAATTTTATGCTGATTTTATTGGTTATACTGAAAACCTAAATGCTTACCATAGCGCATGGGAATATATTGATAACTAAACGAACGGTATAACGGATGATTTCATTTTAACGGATTAAATTATTATTTTTAAGCAGATTCCTGTAGATTAAAGTTGACTTAATGAAATAGATATGATCTTTTTCAAAGACTTCGCACCGGACTTCATTGGTTACCTTAAAGATTAATAATCATTTTAAATGAATCAAAGTCTGAAAATTTTAATTGCGGATGATAGCGACCTTATGCGTCTCGTAATTAAAGGTTTTCTTCGTAAGTTTCTATGTTCTCCCGAGATTTCAGAAACCCACGATTTACCTGAAACCTTTGATCTTCTTGCTAGAAAGCCTTTCGATTTTTTATTCTTAGACATCAATATGCCTAAAGGGGATAGCAGTCCCGGTACTGTAAAAAAAATCCTGGCAATTCAGAGTCATCTTAAGATCTGCATGTTCTCTGGCAATGATAAAACAACAGTAGAACAGGCTTACAGAGATGCAGGCGCAATTGGCTTTATTCAGAAAGACGGGAATATTTCTTCCGCTTTAAAAGATGTGTTAGCCAATAATTTCTAATTTATTTTCTTCAAGCTTCCCGGAAATGGTTGCGCCGGCAATCAACAGCTCGTTGGTAATCATTTTGGTATATTCTGTAATTTCTGATTTAAAGTCTTTAACAGAAGATCCCGATCTGATTTCCTCTAACCTCTTTTCCCACTGCCCGGTAAGTTCAGCTTGTGCAATTTGTTTATCTTTAACCACTTCGTAAACTGCAAGCCCTTTATTTGTGGGCACTAAATTTCGTTTTTCCCGAGTGATATAGGTTCTTGTAATCAATGTTTCAATAATAGACGCACGTGTTGCAGGTGTGCCTAATCCACTGTCTTTCATTGCGTAACGTAGCTCTTCATCTTCAATTTCTTTACCGCAAGTTTCCAGTGCTTTAAGAAGTGAAGCTTCATTGTACATCGGCTTTGGCTTGGTTTGCTTTTCTAATAATGACTTCTCCGTAATGGGCAATTGCTCACCCACTGCCACCTTTGGCAAAGCAGCATTATCTTCATCTTTTTTCTCTTCATCCGTTTCGTTAAAAACAGCACGCCATCCGGCAGAACGGATCACTGTTCCATTAGCTTGGAAAGTTAAGCCCGATTGAATAGTTATTTTGGTAATCTCTTTTAAACACTCCTGATGAAAAGCTTCAATCATCCGGCCAACTACCATGTCGTAAATGGCTTGTCTGTCACTGCTTAAGCCATAAGCTTCTTCGCCTGTAGGCAGAACAGCGTGGTGATCAGTCACTTTTTTTGCATTCACACTTCGCTTATTAAGCTTAATAGTTTGTAAAAACTGCGCCTGCCTGCCAAAATCAGGGTGATTGGTAAACTTGGAAATTAAATCTGGTACACCTGCAAAAACGTCATCTCCAATATACCGGGAGCCGGTACGGGGATAAGAAACCAGTTTACTTTCGTATAAATTCTGCAGAATTCCCAGGGTTTGATCGGCAGTGTATCCTTTCTTTTTATTGGCTTCCTGCTGTAAACTACTCAAATCATGCAAAAGCGGGGGCGGTTCTTTTCTGGGCTTTGCTTCCACGGCGGTAATATTTCCACCGGTTGGAAAGCCAGAAGCCACATCTTCCACAAGGGCAAATAGTTTTTCAGCCTCTTCTTTATTTTTATAGTTAGTGGTTGAAACGGCTTTAAACACTTGCTCATCCTTCATTAAAAGAATGCTAAGCTGATAAAAAGTCTGTGGAACGAAGTTTTTAATTTCGAGGAACCTGGCACAAATCATGGCCAGGGTAGGTGTTTGCACCCGGCCTAAAGATAAAACGGTCCTATTACCGGCAGAAATACTTAGGGCCTGAGTAGCGTTCATTCCTACCAGCCAATCTGATTCTGAGCGACAATGTGCAGAATTAAAGAGCGTATCATAATCCGTTCCTGGTTTTAGGTTTCGAAATCCATCTTTGATTGCCTCATCAGTTTGCGAGGAGATCCAAAGCCTTTTAAACGGTTTTTTACACTTTAAGAAGTAGTAGATATAGCGGAAAATCAATTCACCTTCCCGCCCCGCATCCGTTGCTACAATGATTTCTGTCGCTTCATCGAAAAGCTTCTTTATCACATCAAGTTGTTTACGAACGGCCGGATCTTCTACAAAACCATCTTTCGTTTTAATTTTTCGGATAGCGAGCTTAAACTTTGCAGGTAACATTGGTAAATGTTGCCTTCTCCAGCCAATAAAGCCATAATCCTGAGGTGGAGCCAATTGCAACAGATGCCCAAATGCCCAGGTAAATGAATAACCTTTGCCTTCAATGTATCCGTCTTTTCTGGTAGTCGCCCCAAAAACTTTGGCAAGTTCACGACCAACAGAGGGCTTTTCTGCAATTACAATCTTCATGAATTAGGCTTGTCTTTCAAAGTTCAAAGATCGTGAAAATAACTCATGAAGGGCCTAATTTTTTACTCACACTGTAAACGCTTGTGTGCTAAACATTTTTGCCATGTTTGCTGTTAGCCCATCATAAATTAAGTAACAATTGCTGCCAAAGCAGATCTAAAAAATCAATGGAAAAAATCTACCACCTGGAAAATAGCGAAATAAAAGTTGGCCTGGAGCCGAAACTGGTGCGCGTTTACAGTGATACTGCCCTTTGGACTTTTTTAAAAACAGATGCAGGAAAGAGATTTGAATTATTGGCAGAAACCATCAAAAATGATTATGCTACTACTTTTGGAAACGAACTTGAGATCACGAATGATTCGCTAATTGTCGAAATTCTGGTTCATGTTTATTGCGACTATCTAGGTTTGCGATTTAATCAAATTGTGAAGATTAAATTCATTCAGAATCTGGTGCATAAACTATTGGAACGCGCAGAAGTGGTGGATTGTGGCGAGCGGAGTGTAGATAGTAACCGTTGGGTATGGGATTTATTGGCAAGGTATAAGAAACAATTTATTCATATCCTGCCAAAGGATTTAAACGCAAGAAAGCTGAAAAAGTAGTAGAACTCACGCGTATTAAGCAGTCATTGATAACTATATTATTATAGTTCCTTGGCCAGATTAACCAGAAATCCTTTTAGCTTTTCTAGTGAATCGATAATCTTTTGGTTTTCCTTCACATCGGATTTATTATGCTTCAAATGCTCTTTAGCACCCTTTAACGTAAAACCTTTTTCATCTACTAAATTGAAGATGATCTTAAGATTTTCGATGTCTTCCAGGGTGAAAAGTCTATTCCCTTTTTTGTTTTTCTTCGGTTGAAGAATGTCGAATTCCTTTTCGTAAAAACGGATTTGAGATGCGTTTACATTAAACATTTCAGTCACTTCGCCCATAGTATAATACATTTTATTAATGTCTCTTTCTTTGTACGGCATAACTTGTGCTTGATTATTAGGGTTTTACATCGATTAATTAAAGTGTTCAAATGTAGCTTGATTTTTCCTGATTAACGCAATAAAATTTTAATTTTGTTCCTCCAAGATTTATAATAATGACAGCTAAAGAAATAAGACAAGCGTTCCTTAATTTTTTCGAACAAAAACAACATCACCTGGTTGCCTCGGCCCCAATTGTAGTGAAGAACGACCCAACCTTGATGTTTACCAACGCGGGGATGAACCAGTTTAAGGATTTGTTTTTAGGAGAAGCTGCCATTAAATATACGAGAGTTGCGGATACCCAACGTTGTTTGCGCGTTTCTGGAAAGCACAATGATTTAGAAGAGGTGGGGATTGATACTTATCACCATACCATGTTCGAAATGCTGGGAAACTGGAGTTTTGGCGATTATTTTAAAAAGGATGCCATTGCCTGGAGTTGGGAATTATTAACTGAAGTTTATAAAATCCCCAAAGAAAAGCTTTATGTTACCTATTTTGAAGGTGATGAGAAAGAAGGCCTGGAGAAAGATCAGGAAGCTTACGATCTTTGGAAACAATATGTTGATGAAAGCCATATCTTACCTGGAAACAAAAAAGATAATTTTTGGGAAATGGGCGAGACCGGTCCCTGCGGACCTTGTTCAGAAATCCATGTAGATTGCCGCACAGATGAAGAAAAAGCTTTGGTTGATGGCGCAACGCTGGTCAATGCAGATCATCCTCAAGTAATAGAAATCTGGAACAATGTATTTATGCAGTTTAACCGTTTAAAAGATGGTTCATTGCAAAGTTTGCCAGCTAAACATGTAGATACCGGAATGGGTTTCGAACGTTTGGTACGTGTTTTACAGGAAAAAACTTCGAACTACGATACCGATGTTTTCCAACCAATGATTCAGTTTATTGCGGAGAAATCGGGTATTCAATACGGCACTGATGAAAAAACAGATATCGCGATGCGGGTAATGGCAGATCACATTCGTGCCATTTCATTTGTAATTGCAGATGGTCAGTTGCCTTCTAATAATAAAGCTGGCTATGTGATTCGCAGGATTTTACGCCGTGCCGTTCGTTATGCCTATACTTTTCTAAATTTTAAGGAGCCATTTTTAAATCAACTGGTACCGATCCTGGCAGATCAATTTAAGGGTGTTTTCGATGAGTTGGTTGCACAGCAGGATTTTGTTCAAAAAGTTGTTTTAGAAGAAGAAGTTTCGTTCTTGAGGACTTTGGAAAATGGAATTCAATTATTTGAAAGTTGGATAAGCAAAAACTCTACAAAAACTGATCAAATTGAAGGATTTGTTAATAAATTTGGAGAAGAAGAAATTATAAAAGATAATGTAGTTCCAGGACTTTTTGCGTTCGAGCTATCTGATAGATTTGGCTTTCCAATGGATTTAACTGAATTAATGGCTCGCGAAAAAAACTGGAAAGTTGATGTCGAGGGCTTTGAAAAAGCATTGGAATCCCAAAAAAGCCGCTCGCGCGCCGCTACTGCGATTGATACTGGTGACTGGGTAATCGTAAATGCAGACGACCAAAGTGAGTTTGTAGGTTACGATGATTTAGAAATCGAAACGGAGATTTTAAAATACCGCAAGGTCAAAGCTAAAGGAAAGGAACAATATCAGATCGTGCTGCGCCAAACGCCTTTTTACGCAGAAAGTGGGGGTCAGGTAGGCGATACTGGTAGGTTAGAAGACCATAGCCGTCAGTTTTGGGTAGATATCACCGATACCAAAAAAGAAAACGGACTTACGGTCCATTTTACGGATCTTCTTCCTGACAATTTGGAAGGAAAATTCTGGGCGGTGGTAGATGAAGATAAACGCATTCTGACCGAAGATAATCACTCGGCTACACACCTTTTACATGCTGCACTGAAACAGGTTTTGGGCCAGCATGTCAATCAAAAAGGGTCGTTGGTCAATGCAGAGTATTTACGTTTTGATTTTTCGCATTTCGCGAAGGTAACGGACGAGGAACTGGCGCAGGTCGAAGTCATTGTAAATCAAAAAATCAGAGAGAATATTAAGTTAAAAGAACAAAGAAATGTGCCTTATCAGGATGCTATTCAAAGCGGCGTTACGGCGCTGTTTGGTGAAAAATATGGTGACTTTGTTCGCATGATTACTTTTGATGACCATTTCTCGAAAGAACTTTGTGGCGGTACACACGTAAAAGCTACCGGACAAATCGGTTCATTCAAAATTGTTGCTGAAAGTGCAGTGGCAGCAGGGGTACGCCGGATTGAGGCCATCACAGCCGATAAAGCAGAACAATACTTTTTAGATCAACGTAGAGAACTGGGACATTTAAAAGCACTTTTAAATGGATCAAAAGACCTGTCCGCATCTGTTCAGGCATTGCTTGATGAAAATGCGAGACTTAAAAAAGAAATCGAAAAAACGACTTTAGAGCGCGTAGGCAATCTAAAAAATGAGATCGTTCATCATGTAAGAGGGATAAACGGTGTGAATTTGATTGCCAGACATGTCGATCTACAAAGTGCCGATGCAATTAAAAACCTGGCTTTTTCACTTAAAGATATGGTTGATAATCTCTTCCTGGTATTTACGACTGAGATTGATGGCAAGCCTGGCATTACTGTAATGCTTTCTGATGAGCTGGTAAAAAGAGGAATGAATGCATCGAATATTGTTCGCGAGTTGGGGAAAGAAATTCAGGGCGGGGGCGGTGGTCAGCCATTTTATGCTACTGCTGGTGGTAAGAATCCTGCTGGTTTAAGTAATGTATTGGAGAAGGCTGAAAGCTTTATCCCGCAAGGATAAAACATAATAACTTTATCAACCTCTATTCGGTCTAGTATCATATATGAATCTTAAATCCTCATGCAATCCATTTGCGTGAGGATTTTCTCATGGTAACAGATCCCAGTAATCCTATCAAAAAATTACACTTTGTTAATGATACTTCCTCAATGCACGAATAGCGATAAATAATCCAATTAATGTTAGGATAGCGCTCAAAATAAAAGGTGCACCAGGAAAATACAAAGGGGTTCCATCCTGAATGAAATAAACAAAAATATGGCTGGCTACCCAAGGCCCGATGATAGCCGCTAAACTCTGTAAACTGGTGGTGATCCCCTGAATTTCTCCCTGTGCATTTTCAGGCACCTGGTTGGAAATAATGCTCTGCATGGCAGGTCCGCCGATCCCGGCAAGGCAATAGGGAATAATAAACAACATCATCATGGTTCCATTTTTGGCAAAAGCAAAACATATAAAACCGACCACATAAAGCATTAATCCAAAATAGATCGCTTTCCTGTTTCCGATCTTCGGAAGAATGAACCGAATTAAACCACCTTGTACAATGGCAACCATTAAGCCCACCACACCAAGCGAATAGCCGATCATCTTCGCATCCCATTTAAATTTTTCGATTACATAATAAGACCAGTTGGATTGAACAGAGTGACTGGCAATATATAATAATAACAAAGTAGCCAGTAAGCCTAGTATAGCAGGATATTTCGAAGCATTCATAAATGATCCGACAGGATTTGCCCGTTTCCAGGAAAAGTCGCGTCGCATTTCTTTTGATAACGATTCAGGAAGAATGAAATAACCATAAAGCCAGTTCACCAAAGCCAGTCCGGCAGAGATCATAAAAGGAACCCGAAGGCCGTAGGTACTGAACAAACCACCAATCACAGGACCTAAAATAAACCCAACGCCAAAAGCTGCACCCACCAGACCAAAATTTTGTGCCTTCTTTTCAGGTTCAGAAATATCGGCAATGTATGCCATGGCCGTGGTGAAACTTGCGCCCGTAATTCCGGCAATAATACGGCCAACGAAAAGCCAGAAAATAGAAGGAGCAAATGAAAGAAAGATATAGTCAATCCCCAGGCCGAATAAAGAAAAGAGGAGGATAGGCCTTCGCCCGTATTGATCACTCAGTCCGCCCATAATTGGTGAGAAAATGAATTGTGCAAGTGCAAAAGCAACCATCAGATAGCCACCATAATCTGCTGCAACACTCAGGCTGCCTCCCGTAAATTCCTGAATAAGTTTAGGTAAAACCGGAATGATGATTCCAAATCCGGTGAAATCGATCAGGAGCGTAATCATGATGAAAATCATCGCTGATTGTTTTTGTTTAGCCATGGTGTACTCGCGTTAAATACAAAAATATAATAATAATTAAAAATGATTTAAATACCGCTGTAAGAACATGAAAATAAAATGGCACCTAAAAACATTTGTTAAAGCCCAAAACTTTTCCACAATGCCTCATTTCGGCATATTTTTGCTAAATTCGCAAGGTTATAACAATACCTTTTTTAAATATCGTTTTCGATAACGAGAATAATAACTTATGGCAGAAGATTTAGAAAATCAACAAAACGACAAAATCATCCAAATTAATATAGAGGAGCAGATGAAATCGGCCTACATTGACTATTCAATGTCGGTAATCGTATCCAGGGCTTTGCCTGATGTACGTGATGGATTGAAACCGGTTCACCGCCGTGTTTTATATGGTATGCTTGATCTGGGCGTAACGAGTAATAAACCGCATAAAAAATCTGCCCGTATTGTAGGTGAGGTATTGGGTAAGTATCACCCGCATGGTGATGCATCCGTATATTTTACCATGGTGCGTATGGCTCAGGACTGGAGTTTACGTTACCCTATGGTAGATGGTCAGGGAAACTTTGGTCATATTGATGGTGATTCGCCTGCTGCAATGCGTTATACAGAAGCACGTTTTTCAAAAATTGCAGAGGAAATGCTTGCCGACATCAATAAAGATACTGTAGATTTTCAGTTAAACTTTGATGATACCTTACAGGAGCCAACGGTTTTACCTGCTAAAATTCCTAACCTTTTGGTAAACGGTTCATCGGGTATTGCGGTAGGTATGGCAACCAACATGGCACCACATAACTTAACCGAATGTATTGATG
>JAZBLX010000028.1:0-82487 GCA_037033465.1 Bacteroidota bacterium
GCAATGCCATTGCCCAGAAACAAACCGATCCGGCTGCCTGGTAAATAACCCAGCCTGCCAATTAAATCTGCAATCCGGTTACTCTGCTGGTTCAGCTGCTCATAACTTACCGATAAAGCTGTAGTGTAAATTGCCTCGGCATGAGGATAAAGCCTAACCTGATCCTCATAAACCTGGTGTATCAATTCCTTCATAGAAAGATTATATTAATTAAGACCTAATTGGTGGTTTTTATACGATTGTATTCTTCGTTAGAATTATCTGGTCCATCACGTTTAGTATTCGATTTAAGATTACCAAAATTATATACGAAAGATAATCTGACCATCTGCGTTTCGAGCTTTTGATAATATTGATAGTTTTGAGTGGGTAATAAACTGGAGTATGTTCTGGCTCTGGTATTAAACATATCTCTTATAGCGAGGCTGAGTGACCCTCTTTTTTGAAAAACAGATTTTTTTATTCCAAAATCAAAGCCATAAACTGGCTTAGTATAATCTGACGTACCCTGAAAATTAGGTGAGAGGTATGAAAAACTTAATTCCGCTTTATAGTTTTTAAACAAACTAAAAATATGGTTGCTATTAATCTGATAAGAAAATTTTCTCTTGTCTAAAACTTCTCCTAAAATATCAGGTGTAGAGATTCTATTAAGGTAAAAATTCAAATTATTATTAGCGTCCCACCATTTCGTTACAGGCACCGGAACATTTAACGAAGAGTAATAAGAATCTAATTTAGCTAAGTTTCTGTAGGTGAAAATTAGTGTCTGCTTTATATCATCTGTAATTACCACCTCGCTCATGACATTATTTGTATGGCTATACCCAAAAGCAATAGAATATATATTTTTAAATGCGTATGATAGTTCGAATAAGTTGGTATACTGAGGTTCAAGAAAAGGATTTCCTTGACTAAAAGTATATTTGTCAAGAAAGTATAAGAATGGATTTAAATCCTCATAACTTGGCCTATCAATCCGACGTCCATAAGACATTGAGATCAAATGATTTTTAGATAGCGCATTTGATAGATATAAGGTTGGAAAAAGATCAAAATAATTACGTTTCACTAATTGATTCGTACTAGATATTCCTTCCGAATTGGTTTGTTCAGCCCTTATCCCAGCTTTAACAGAGATATTTTTGAAAGTTCCGGAATAGGAAATATAAGCTGCATTTATGTTTTCATTATATTTAAAATGGTTGCTTAAAACAGTACTCTCCCAAATATTATTTTTTAAGGAATCTAATCTAAAATCATTATCAGTTTTAACCATTGAAAACTTCGCTCCTAAACTAATAGTCGAAGTTCGTTTCAATGGATAGACATAATCTGATTTGGCTGTGTAGATATTAATATTAATAGGTGCATTGATTTGCAAAAAATCTGGAGCATGCAGCACGGTTCCATTCGGTTTATAGTAATAATTATTGTATAGCGTATGTTCTTTAAATGAAAAACCGCCATACGTTAAGTCAAAAGAAAATTTCTGTCCAAGCGTATCTATATTTGAGGTATAACTTATACTGTAATTTAAGCTATTGTAGCTATCTTTTAGGGGATTAGACGATCTTAGGATAGAATCGACGCCACCTGCATTACTACTTATAAATGTTTCATTCTCTAGCACCTGTTTTGCTGAATGGAACCCCCCATCAAACTGAAACTGCAATTTATTATTTGTATTAAATTGATAGTCCAGACCCGCTGAAACACTGTGATAATCAATTTTTCTAACCCTATTGGCAGTCTGATTGAAAAAAATAGAATCACTTTTTCCAGGAACAAACCGTCGAACAGTCTGGTTATTATACCTTTTATTGCTTGAAGCTAAATATCCAAGGGAAAGATTAACTTTATTTGATCTGTAATTGTAATTTATTCCACCATATGCTTTGTAATGTTTACCATACCCCAACATTCCACTGACTGATCCAGTACTTCCAGATTGCAAATTTTGTTTTAATTCAATATTAATAATTCCTCCTCGACCAGAAGCCTCATAATTCGCTGAAGGGTTAGAAATAAGTTCAATTGATTTGATTGATTGTGCTGGCAGACTTCTTAAATAATTTAGAACTTCAGAAGCAGATAAATTTGACTTTTTATTATTGATAGTGACTGTAACGCCTTGTTTTCCATATAAAGCTAAATTACCATCTTTGTCTATATTCACATTAGGTGCGGTTTCTAAGGCATCAAGAGCTGTTCCACCTGAAGATATAACACTATTCGCTAGGTTAATTACAGTACGATCAATTTTACGATCTACTAGTGGAATTTTACCTACAACGGAAACATCCTGAAGGTTATTAGTACTATTTTCAATTAATATGACTGTGTCCAAGATTATATTCTTTTCAAGTGATTGAATTTGAAAAGGTTTCGATTTAAAACTATTATATCCTATTGAAGAAACAGAAATAAAAAACTCCCCTAATGAATCTACTGGGAAGCTATAAAAGCCTCCGTGATTAGTATATGAACTTTTAAGCAAAGACAAATCTTTTACACTAATCAAATTGATGGTCACTAATTCTATTGGTTTTTTTTGAGAGTCAAAAACACTACCGCTTATCACACGTTGAGCACAAGAATAAATCGGCAATAACAAAAGCAGGGAAAAGAAGTAGAGGCAAATCTTCGATAAAACGGGAAATCCTTTTTTTTTAATCATTAGTTGAGCAACTTTAATTTACACTTTACTTATCATTTAATTTTACATATTACTTAACCAGAATTTAATTTGCATAAACGATAAGATCTGCTAATTAAATGGAGTCAGCATTTTTTATTTATCACATCATAAACTATAGTTTTGGATTGCTCCTAGTGGCGGCTTTCCCTTTTTATGCAATACTGATAGTACATTTAATTGTCTCCTTCTAACCTTACATAATCTCAAATATTTTCACTAAGAATATTGAAGACAACAACATTATAAAACAATCATTTCTTTAATTGCCCTATTTTCTAGTCTAAAGGTATAGGTTAGAATATGTACAGAAAAATGAAAGTGCAAACGACAAAAAACAATACTCAAACGACATAAAATGAAGTGGGAACGACAGATTTACATATTTTATTTGCTGAAATTAAATACTCTACTTATCTTGTACTAAGTCATTAACATACAATTAAATTAGAGTTAATTAATATATATATGTATACAAGCATTGTTGTAGATGATGAAAGCGCAGCTTTGGAATTAATTTCCGACTATATTGGTGTTCAGCCAAACCTTGAACTTTCTAGAACCTTTAGCGATCCTCTGACAGCATTAGCAGAAATCAATAAATTATCAACACCAGTTGATATTTTATTTGTTGATATTGAGATGCCCAAGATGAATGGCATTAACTTGGCAAGTTTGCTAAAACATAAAACGAGAAAATTAATATTTACTACGGCTCATACCAAATACGCATTTGAATCCTATGAATTAGAAGCTGATGGCTATTTATTAAAACCATTTTCTCACCTCAAGTTTACACAATTACTAGAAAGAATTTTAACAGAGCCGAATATCCAAATCATTCCAAAAAAGAACACTCATGATTTTATATTACTAAAAAGTCAAGGACATAAAAAGAAATACATTAAGATCTTAACATCAAATATTATCGCAATTGAGTCACAAAATAAAGAAGTTAAGATTTATACGGGTAGTGAAATTATTTTTGCACATGTTGCTCTTACAACAATGTTAAAATCACTCATGCATTTAGATAATTTCGTCCAGATCCATAAATCTTTTGTTATATCTAAATATAATATAAAAGGAATAGAAAGAAAATTTGTAATTCTTGACAACGGTCTGAAATTACCTATTGGAAGGGCCTATAAAGAATTTTACGAAGACTTCATTAGATAGGGACCGGCTCTCCCAACAGTTATTCTAAAAGAATATATTTAACCGCTTACCGCAATTACAAAAGCCAGGACTCGTGCAGTGATCAAAAATCAAGCGAATCATATCCAAGATTCTTAACTGCTCGCCATCAGCGCAGCAATGTCCTCATACTTATAATACATCAGACCTCCAATTGAAATCCTTAATAAATTTCAGTTAGAAAGGCTAACTTTTATATTAGTTATCCCCCTTATCAAATCGATCATTTGAGTATAATAAAGATAAATACTATTGTACAAAAAAGCAACACATAGTAAAATAAGCTTGGTTGATAAACACGAGTTAGAAAACATTAAGTTAATTACTGATGTAAAATATAGTTAGTTCAATGGCTGGACGCCAGGGAATTCAATACCTACTCTGTACACAATCTGCGTATTTTTCTGCGGTAACTACTTTTAGCGCTCATTAAATTTTTGCTACCTTCTACAAGAATAATTCTTTGGTCACTATGGCTTGGCCGATCTTGTCGCTCGGATGAGGCTTCTTCAAATCTTAAAAGACTTAGTGGATCATCAACAGGACTTATTTCCCCATCTTCATCGAAGATTGTTTTATGTTCTGGCTTATTGAAAGTCTCCTGTTTATGTTTGAGATCCTCAAGTAATTTTTTAAGACTGATCTGCTCACTTAAATAATCCAGGTCGTAGATATCCTTAAAAGCTCCCCGATTGGCGGCCGTCATCAATTTTAATACGCCTATATCTCTAGTGGTTGCAAGGCGGGCACCATTTATTTCCTCACTATCATCAAGAAAATTAACATTCTGAAGTATTTCCACTTTGATATTAAGCTTACAGTCTTTATCCAGCATCTACTGAAAATGAACTGGTCATCTTTATCGCAAGGATAATGGTAACTGCTAAGTCGATCCCTGAAATGTTCTCGAATTTCTTTTTCAATCTCTTTATATCCAGACTTACCAATTATCCCTGAAAAGAAAAGGTCAATATCCACAGATTCCCTGTGGTTAAAGCGTATAGCTAAGTTTGTACCACCACCTAGATAGGCGTTTTTTAGGCTTAAAAGTGCTTGAAGTTCAATGATTGTTTCCAGAAGTGAATCCGAAATCGCAGGCATTAATATCTAAAGAAGTGTTTTACATGATAACGGCGTGCCACTAATGTACATACCGAATTGCTGATACGTTCTTTGGTTTTCTTGAGCTGAGCTACAATTTCATCATGATTGTAAAATTGCTCAAGGCGGCTTATATCCACATCAAATGTATCCTCGGTTGTCGCAAAAAGTGCCCTAGGGATAATAAAATCCTTATCTTCGATCACATCCAAGCTGGAAATATTAACATCCCAGAAAAGATGTGCAGGAAGAACTTCCGATATGTTGACTGTTGATCTCATTTACACACAAAGATAAATAATAACAATTAATTTAATGATGTGAAATTGTAAATTAATACGATAATTAATTATATATAAGCAAATTACGTGCCTATGTTGCTTGATTGCTCTATACTCTTATCGAAAGCATTTCTCTAAGCATACTTAATTTACCCAAAGTAACCAAATTATTAGATTGCAGATGCTATCTACTTCCCATTAGTACAGCAATATCTTCATACTTGTAATACATCAATCCGCCAATTCTGGTATATCGCAATGTTCCGTTTTGCCTATATGTACTGAGTGTTCCTTTAGAGATTGATAAAAGCTGACATACTTCATAACTTTTTAACCACTGTTTATTTACCGAAACTTTATGTCCTTTAAACCTTATCCTATTTAATTCTGCAAAAATCTCTTCTTTCAGCTTTTCAATATCACCTTTCGTCACAATTTGCGAAATATCCATGTCATCAACGTTTTAAATTTTATATAAAGTTAAATCCAAATAATCACTCGTAAATTAATGAAACAAATCGGGCGAACTTGAGCCATTTTTGAACTCATTGTGATCTACTTTATAGCCTACCTGACATGCTGACAGCAGCTAATTTTCCTAAAGCTATTTGTAAATTTTAACAAATTGCGAAATTCATAATGTACAAATTTTAAAACACATAACTATGTGAATATCATTAATTTATAAAACTTAAAATAAATAAAAAAATAAGATATATAAACCATTTCAATGATTTGTTAACTTCTAAATATCCAACCGAGTGTTCGCAGAACACGAGGTTTCAGGCCACCCATTGGAGGGCAATATTGAGTTAACTCTATAATTGCTTGGGTTCGATAATCGGAAACATTTAGAAAAAATCCCCAATGTTATATAACAGCATCCTTAAACATTTTCCATAGTAAAGATGCGCCGATATTAATAAGGGCAGAGTTGATAAAAAGTCTTACTTTACCAATGCTTGCGTAAAGCGCAACTCGATGCAGCATTGGCGCAAAAAGAGATTTCGTTACCAAACAGGTTGTCTCAACCCCTCAAGGATTCCATTGTCAATTTCCTTCGCTGTACCTTTAAAAACCATTGGCAGCAATTGAGACTTTTGATTCTCCCCATCCTGCGATTTTAACAGCACCGAAACGATCAGTTCATATCCTGCTGCAAAGTTTATGTTAATTACCCATGCGTCCACACTTTGCAGAAGCTATAAGGCGTGAAAAAAATTGGTTCTCATTATCTTTGTTTGATTAAATAAGTGCCTCTGCGTTTAGATGTAATCACTTCATATCCATTATTTGCAATAATGCTTTTGATGATATGCTCAGCGTGTCTGAGGCGTACCGCATCCCCTCCCGAGATTTGCAGGAGGTCTAGGTTTGAAAAAAAGCGAAGTGATCTAGCAATCTGTTGTAAAGCTTTTCTTTCTGTGGTTTCGACTAATATACTCATGACGTTTTACTTATGGGGCGGCATGACCGCCCCTTGTGAATCAATTGAACTGAAAAGAAATGTTGTCGTTTTTGCCAAGGTCTAAACAGAGATCAAAAGCTACCTGTCCCCGCTGCTTAGCTGTCCCCTCAATGATGGACTTGAATTTGGCTTCATTGTTCCTGAATTTGCGCACATTCTGAAAATACCCCGTCACCGCATTATATGCCCCGAACAAAGTGCCTTTTGTGGTATCAAGTAATTGCGAAGCATCACTCATAGCATAAGCGAAGACATCATCCACCATATTTTTATATATGCTCGAAGTTTCATCGACCGTACCATTGCGCAGCTTATTTAACACCTCGTTATTTGGAGCCATGGCCAACTGAACTAGTTTTTTCACTTCGGTATCAGCAATGCGTACCTTTGCCCAATGGTTAAAAATCTGCTCCACCTCCTCCCCGATTCTGTCTGAAATGCCCATTAACGTGTGCGCCTGTTTCAGTCTTTCCCCTGCTCCCGAAGAATGGCGAATGCGGATGGAACTCGTAGAAGAACGCAAAGCAGCGTTTAACGTATTGTTGCATACAATTCTCACCGGAGTAAAAGCAGCCGTAATACTGCCAAAGCCATCATGCGAGGTAGTTAAAAACAGATACTGCTCAATCAGGTCATCCTTTCCCACTTTGATATAAGAAGGAAGCTTTGCCGTAATAAAAATCCGTTCTCCCTGGCCTAAAGCACCAGCCGTTTCATACAGGATGCCCTCGCCACCGCCAACGATGCTATCGAAAAAAGCAAAAGCATCACAGTTCTGCACCACGCTGTAATCCTTGCCCACTACCCCCAAAACCGTGTCAGAATCCGTGCGCACCGTGGCGAAATAATTGGAAACAGGGATGTCCGAAGATGCCCCGAACAAAATCGCATCGGGATCGGGTTCATTCATCAAGCGCAGGTTTGCACTATCCACGGTAAACAGCGGACGTTTCTCCACCGAATAATCAAGCCCCGCAAATTGCAGCGCCTGCGCTGCCGTTGGATAGTCTTCCACAATAGTTCCCAATCCATGCCATGCCTTTTCCCTTACCGAGAAAAAACTGTGCCTGTCTGTTTTTTGGTTATAAGCTAAGTTGTGTGCCATAATCGTATCGTCTAAAAATTAAAGGATCAGTTAAAGTTAAAATGGCAGATCATCATCAATGCCCTCAAAAGTTGAATTTCCTTGTGCTACAGGAATTGCTTCCGCTTCCTTTGCCACCACGTTTGGCATTTCCCAATTACGGGCGGCACCACCCAACAACTTAATTTCAGAAGTATGAAAAGTGAGCGACGCTTTCGCTTCATTGTTTCCGCTTATGTACGCCTTCACACCGATACGCCCATAAAGCTGCACCCATCCCCCTTTTTTTAGATACTCCGCAATTCCCGTATTCAGCCAATACGAGCAATCAATAAAAGTGGTGATCTTCTTTTGCTCTCCACCTGAGCGAAACGTGTCATTGATCGCAATAGAAAAGCCGACAACCTTTCTTTCTCCGCTTAGTGTTCTAACCACTGCATCAGCGGTCAATCTTCCTGTGATTTCCATCATTTAAAAATTAAGTGTTACATTTTTTTATTTCCTTTCCCTTTTCCCAAAAAATCTTTTCAAAAGAAAAAACGGAAAAAAAGAAAGTCCGGAAAAACGGGTGCAAAGCATACGAAGTGCTATAAGTCCCGGAGGGTGATAAGGCGAAGCCGAGATCATTATGCGCACGCAGCAAGCGGAGCGCCCGAAATTCACGGCCTTTTTATCCGTTTCGTTGAAAAGTTTATAAGCATTATTCCGGCTACAGCTCATTATTCAACCCAGCCAGAGCAAAGTCTGATTTATAACGATCTCTAAATAAAACAGAAGCCTTAGCCAACCGCACACATCCTTCTCCCCAACTCAAGTGCAGCCAGAATCGCGGAGGATTTAGCAAGCCCGATCCCATTAAAGCGGGAAAGGCTTTTGAGATCCTGGACAGCCAGCAAATCCAGCCTACCACCGACAGCTTTTAAAATCGCTTCACATAATGCAACAGCACTTTGATCAGGTCTTCCTGATCCGATAAGCATGGCCATCAGTTCCGCATCACTAAGTGCGTCTGCTCCGTGAGTGACAAACTTTTCACGTGGACGCATATCAGGATTCCAGGTTTTAATCCCTTTAACTCCCTTATGAAAAGTTAACCTAGGAACATTCTTGTATTCGGATTTCTCCAGATGTAAATGGGCCGCAGAGTGAAACAAGGAGGAAAAAGCAGAAACCAGGAAGTGGAAGTCTTCCTCAAAGACAACCACATTAGACCTGCGGTAACCTCCATTTAACAGTTTATCACTTCGGGTGATACAGATATAATTGCTATCGTTAATTGCCCGCTTGAAATCAATAAAGTAATTGCGGTTTGCTGAAGAGAAGTTTTCGGAAGTAAGATTTGGATTTTTCATGTTTAACAATTTTGGTACAGACAAAATTGTGGATTTGAATTCCGGCTAATCGGTTGTATATTAGCCTATCCGATCAGATCGGATAAAAAACGGATAACAAAAAAACCAATATTCATTCAAGATGCAACAACTCAGAGAAAGCCAGCGGCTCTGCAGTTATCAGTACTGCGGCAATCCATTCGAGGGAAGAAGCGATAAATTGTTTTGCAGTGATCAATGCAGAAATCGTGCAAGACGTGATCAGCTAAAAGAGGAAAGATGGAATGCTCCTATATTTTACGCCAAGATAGGTGAAATTCTCCAAAACAATCGTAAGATACTCAAAGACCTCTACGAAGAAAAAGGTGACTCAGTAATTGTAACCAATTTTCTTCTTAGGGATAGCAGATTTAATTTTGAGTTTATCACCAGAATCCTGAACACTTCTAAGGGCATTTACAAATTTTGTTTTGACTACGGATGGTTATCGCTTGAGAATGGAAACATTCTTATTGTCAAGAACGAAAAGATGGTAAAAATCTAGATCAAATTTTATGGAGTCATCCTGGGTTAGTATTAAAAGTAAATACATAATTTGCTAATAGCAAAGAGTTGACACCTAATCCAGAAACTCTCCCCAGCCCCGTTTTTGTTAATGAATACCAGGATTTTGTTTATTCCTTGCCATCGAATTGATGGATCTTTGTAAAAACAAAAAACAAAGAGATGAATATCGTATTAACAGGTTCTTTAGGGAACATCGGAAAACCACTAATAAGATTATTGGTCGGTAAAGGACATCAGGTAGTAGTAATCAGCAGCAATGCTGAAAGAATATCTGCTATAAAAGCCTTGGGCGCAACTCCAGCAATTGGGACCATAAAAGACGTAGACTTTTTAGCGGCGACATTCTCAGGCGCTGATGTGGTTTATTTAATGGAGGCTTGGGAAGCAATAGGAAGTCTTTTTGATAAGGATATTGACTTTCCTTCGGAATTTATGAAGATCGCCAATAACTATGTTGCAGCAGTGGAAAGGTCTGGAGTAAAAAACATTATTCATTTAAGCAGTATAGGTGCCCATTCAAGTAACGGAACAGGCAGTCTTTTGGTGCACCACAAAGTTGAAAATATCCTTAAGACACTTCCTGAAAACATCAATATTAAGTTCATTCGCCCAGTTGGGTTTTTCAGTAATATTTACCGTTGGCTGCCCATGATTCAATCTCAAACCGCTATCATTCAAAGCTATGGCGGTGATCGGAAAGAGCCCTGGGTATCCCCGTTAGATGTCGCGCAAACAATTGCCAACGAAACGGAAAAAATATTCAAAGGTAAAACGGTTCAATATGTTGCAAGCGATGAAGTATCTCCAAACGAGATCGTACAAGCCTTAGGAAAAGCAATCAACCAGCCAGAATTGCAGTGGAAAGTTGTTCCTGCAAAACAACTTTTAGATCAGATGATTTCTGCAGGAATCAATGAATGGATTTGTAAAGGATTGATCGAGATGCAGCGGGCGCAGCAAGACGGCAGTTTGTATGAAGATTTTTACCAGCACAAACCTGAACTTGGCAAAGTAAAACTAAAGGATTTCGCAATGGAATTTGCAGAAACCTACAACAAAAAATAGACAATTATAAGATGCCATCGCACAAGCAAAAATGGCTTGCAGCAAATTACATACTCGTAGGAACAATCTTGATAAGTAATAATTTATATTTGATCCCTGCAACATCCATCAATAATGTTATTGTAATCAAAGGACTGGAAATGAAATATACCGAAAACAAGCTACAAAAGTTTAGGTCATTGACTGAGTTTCATGAAACATTTGGCCTCCCGAAACCTGAGCATCCATTAATCAGTTTTATTCGCTTGGAAGACATGACACTACCGGAAAATGGGTTAGCCGAACATCTGGTCCTGGATTTCTATAAAATTGCTTATAAGGATACGATTGGAAAAGCCAAGTATGGTCAGCATCATTATCACTTCGGTGAAGGTGGTTTGGTTTTCACTGCTCCTGGACAAGTGTTTGAAAAACCCAGAAGCAATAAAAGCAAAGGTCGTATTCTACTTATCCATTCGGATTTTTTTCTTTCCTATTCCTTGTCAAGAAAAATCAAACAGTTGGGATTCTTCACGTATGCTACGGATGAGGCACTCCATTTATCCGAAAAGGAGAAGGAAACCATATTTTCTTTATTTAAGATTGTTGATGATGAGCTTAATAGTCGCATAGATGATTTTAGTCATGACGTAATTATTTCGCAGATTGAATTATTGCTCAATTACAGCAGCCGATTTTACAAGCGACAATTTATTACCCATAAAGCGGTTCACACCGATCTGGTAGCAAAATTTGAAACCATACTCGAATCTCACTTTACACCTGAAATAGCGCTACAAAATAAAACACCTTCTGTTCAATATATTGCTGAACAATTAAACGTTTCCGCTAACTACCTTAGCGATCTGTTACGAACATTAACAGGACTCAATACGCAGCAACATATTCACAACAGAATGATTGAAAGTGCAAAAGAAATTTTATCTACGACAACCCTTTCTGTATCCGAGATTGCTTACCAGTTAGGGTTTGATTATCCCCAGTCGTTTAGCAGACTATTCAAAACTAAAACCAGCTTAACACCTTTGGCATTTAGGAAGTCATTCAATTAAAGCATCATGGCCCAGCCCGAAAGCGGACTGGGCGATGATTCCCAAAACAGTAATTTCAATCGATTACTTTGTATTTTTCTTTTCTGTTACCTCAGCTCTGATTTCCTGAGCCAGGTTTTTCAGGTCCTGCATCCCTTTACGTACACGCGTTCCAGCAGCAGCGTTACCGGCGTTGTAAAACTTTTCGGCGTCCGCTTCAACGGAAGCTACAAGCTCTTTAATTTTAGCAAATTTTTCCATGATAAATAATAATTAAGCGGTAAATATATTAGAATACTATAAAAAGCCAAAAACTCGGACGTAACAAAGCAAGGGGCAAATGCCCCCTGCTAAGCCTCAACAAAACTAAAACTTAATACAAAGGCTATCTACCCCTGCTCTTTTTCGCCTCCATTACCACTTCTGGTTCCTGGATAACTGCCTCACTGGCTACTTCCTTTTGATCAACCGCCTTGCTGTAAACCGACTTCATTCCTCCATCATAGAAGTCCAAGGTCTTGTACTGCGGGTTGGCGGCTACAAATCCCTTCGTTTCCCTGCCATCTTTGGAAAAAGAAACCTCATGAACATTGCCACGTTGAAGCGATTTCATCAACTGATCCTTGAAGCCTGGTTTTTCCAAGTCAGCAATCATAAAACGATCGATGTTTGCCGAAAGATCAAAACCATACTTGTCTCCATAGTTTTTCATCGTATATTTCCCGTCTACCTTTTCAGTAAAATCCAGCTTAAGCCATAAATTAGCCTTTTCACCACTTTTCAGTACCACGTCCTTATTGACTGCACGACCAGAAAGCAGGTTAAACGATTCTTTCGTCGTAACACCCTTACCCTTATTGATATAAAAGGTCTGTGAAATAAGATCAGTGGCCTCTGCCTTTTTCAGCGTTGCTTCGTAACTATTAAAAAAATACATATCAGTTTCCTTACTTTTGGAAAAATTGAGCACGTACGAAACTTTGTCCCCAAAGCCCGGCTCATACCTTTTAGCAGGATCCTGCATTTCGATCGTGGGAGACTGGAGGTTGAACCCCTGTGGGGCATGTGTGATGGATTCTTTTAAAGCTGCATTCAGCTGCTCCCCAAAACCAAGGTATTTCAGATTATTCTGCAAATACACTAAATTCTCTTCATTCATAGATTTAAGATTAAAAAATTAAGATTTATACATTGTTATTGTATTCAGCGCCCAAAGCGCAGTTTGTCCATAAAACTGTTCACTCCAAAGGGCCTTTTCATGCTGGAATAATCCCGAAAACCGGTGGCCTGCTTAAAGCGGGAAAGACTGAAGCCTTCAACAGCAAAAACATAAGACCGGCCTCGAAAGTGACATTCCAAAAGGTCTTCACGCAGCCAGAAATTAACCAGAAAACCTTTTAGTGAAACACAGATTTTCACGGCCCGTAGAACATCCAACAGATCCCTGCCATATAGCAAATTGATTTTCCTGCCAAAACAAAATTCAGGAACATTGCGGGGAAGCTCACAATTCAGTCCAAGAACTATCCAACAGGATTGATCCAGATCAGCTAGCTTCGCATGCTCCAACGTTGCGAAAGCAACGGCCTCCATGGCTGAGGAACATATATACAGCGAACTGCAGGTTAACAAACCCGGTGAATTGTACCAGATTCCCGATGATAACGCCATCCGGTGTTGATAAGAATGAAAACTTTCCGAAACGCCGTCAGAGAACACAAAATCCAATTTTCCATCATGACCCAAAACATAAGTACCTTTAAAGTACCGTTCCAAAACAGCATGCATAGCTCCATGCATTTCAGAAGGAAAGGAGTTATCTCGAGAATCCAGACCTTCCATAACTTCGCTGCTGTTCGTTTTTAGCAGAAACCGCCTCACCGGAATCCGCTTTTTCTACCAGCTGCACATGAGCACCTGATTCTGGTTTTTCAAACCGTTCCATTGCTTTGAAATAAGCCTTTCCAAGCGCTTTCTCCTGCAAAGCTTCCCCTTGTTTGTCAATCAAGGCATTAAGGCCCTGATAAAGCAGATAAGAAATCCCGCCGTCCATCAGGATAGAAATCACTAGCGCCGTGCGATTACTTCGCAAAGCATCCGGCGCGGTTCCGCTCGCCTGAACCATTGAACCATCGGGCATTTCAAGCAGCCTGCCCGATAAATACTGGTCTTTTTGATAAGGTGTTAAGGACTGTCCATTGATTTCCAATGGTACCTGAGTCTTTGAGGTATCTGTTATGACGAACTCGCGGGTATTCCAGTCATACTCAATAAGCATATCCCTCATGATTCCTCCGCGTTCCAGTGATTTAACCACATTGGCTTTCAGTCCGGTAAGCAGCTGATCTGCTTCATTGGCAGAAATAAAAGACGGTGTAATTGCCTGCTTGTATACCGGATGAATTAATAAATCGGGATGACCTAGGTTATCTCTGGTAAGCGAAAGCTTCACATCCATTTCCTTGATTTCCACGCCAGCCCTTGATATATTTTCCAACCTGACCAGATGGGTCCTTGATCCTGAAAGCAGCGCATGAATATCCCTGCGATCCAGCAGGATCTCTTCTCCCCTGACCAGTCCGATCTCCCGGAGCTGATCCATCGGGAGATCTTTTTCATTCAAAATTTTCCCGTACATATGCTAAAAATTTAATGTTTAAGATTATTTGTTTAAGGCGCTCAGGAATCTGAGCGGATTGATGGGGTATTTGAGATGATTCACCCCTAAATGAAGATGTGGTCCCGTGACCCTGCCTGATTCCCCGCTGATTGCAATGGCCTCACCCGCAAACACCTGCTGTCCAGAATCAACCAGAACCAAAGAAAGGTGCCCATAAGTCAAAAGAAAATCACCGCTTTTGATGCGGATAAATTTTCCAATCACATGGCCGAAACCGACATGCACGATCAGTCCATCCAGCACAGAATACACGGGCTCATAAAAAGCCCGGAGATCAATACCATAATGGAACTGACCGTGCTTACCGGTCACCGGATGCGTTCTTGGTCCATAGCCAGAGGTCAATACAAATGATCTTAAAGGAAATGCAACAACGGCGCCAGAATTGACATCCCACTTGGCCTCCTGTCCCAGCACCGGTGCCGCCTGGGTAAGGAAGGCTAAAAGAGATAAAGCTTTACTTGAAAAGCCCCACCAGATCTTCCATCTCCTGATTGATACGTAAAAAATTGCTTCGCAGGATCTGTTCCTTTCTGCCGCTGAAATCATAAAAGACTGGCAGCTCCCGATATCCCTTCTCTTCATCCTCAATTTCTTTTAAATTCAAATTGACCCGGCAATTGACCGCTGAGGTTTCAAATTTTCCGGTGTAATCCCCTTGCGCATCTGCGGCAATGATGCCCACCATTTCTCCCGCACCGAGTGATGCGATCTTACCAGCGGGAATGAGTACATCCAGTTTTTCATTGATCGAAACCGATACCTTGTTTCTGTCTATGGATAAACTTTCTCCACGCTGCTTACTCTTCCCAAAAATCCGCTCCAGCCAGTCCAGCGTTTCCTTGTTGCGGACCGAGCCAGAAATCACATTACCGACCACCGCCGTAATAGTTGTCGCCGTGTCCTTTCCATACTGCTGCTTGAACTGTGGCAACTCTTGAAGTCCCATCAGTACCGCTACCTTGTTCGATCTGGCCGTTGCGATGAGGTTTTCAATCCGGTGCACAAACAAGGTTGGCACTTCATCCAGGATCAAAGCTGAAGGCAGATTTCCTTTGGTATTAATCAACCGGGTAAGCCTATTCAGTACTATCGAATAACAGGCCGAATTAATGTTCTGGGTATTGGGATCATTGGCCAGTACCAATATCGATGGTTTATCCTTATCTGAAATCTTTAGCTCAAAATCATCACCGGAGAAAACCCAATAAGTTTCCTTGGTCGCCATCCGGGAAATAAAGATTTTAAGCGTTCCGACTTGTCCCTCCAGCTGATCAAAAGCCTTGGCGTTAAAAGCAGACATAAATGGAGAAAGCAGCGAAATCAGTTCGGGCTCGGAAAAAAGCGTATTAAAGATTTCTTCATAACTCCTGTTTAAAAAAGACAGGATATGCGGCAGTGAAGAATACTTTCCTTTTTCATGACGACTCAAGAAATATATGGCTGAAGCCAGGAAGTTGATCGCCGATTGTGTGAAAAAGGCATCACTTCCGCTGGCCTTATCCCCTTTTTTTAATGCCTCCACCAAAGCTTCCGCCGTTTCAGAGGCATCAGCCAGCGTACGGATATAATCAGCTCGAAGCGGATTAATGCGCCTGCTTTTCTCGACCTCATTCAGGTTGATTACATGAAAAGAAGCATCTTTCAGCTTTCCCGACTTCTTGCCTAGCCTGTAATGGTAATACGCGATCTTGCCCAGATCAGGATGTTTGAAATCATACAGACATATCGAAAACCCCTTGGCAATCAGTTGACGGATAAATGGATTCACTATCGAAAAACTCTTTCCGGATCCCGGCGTACCGATCAGCAGCGTCGCCCGGAAAGGATTGACCAGATTGATCCAGCCCTTTCTTACCCTTCGCTTAAAGTAAAAGAGCATCGGGATATTGACCGAAAAGGGTGTCTCGACTTTCCGGACCTGCTGCATAAAGCTTTCCCCTTCAATGTTCCATTGATCCTTTCCCAAGCCAGATTTCAACATCTTGGAAATATTGTCCATTGAAAAACTGATCAGTATCGCACCAAACAGCGAAGCGCACATATAGAGCAACTCATGCCAATGGGTGTAGCGGAAAACGATGCGGGAAGAAATTCCAAAAAGATATAGACTCCCGAAATATAGCAGCAATCCAATAGCTAAAGGATAGACAATACTTTTTTTAGGATCCAGTTCCGGGGATTTCCTGGCCAGCGTCCCTATACTCACCAGACAAATCAGCACGAGCACCAGGAGCTTTGAATAGACCAGCTTCTGGTAAATGGGTATCACAGCGATACGCACAATGGCTACCTGGAACAAACCCCAGAATGGCGCATCGGGATAGATAAAAACCGCAAATTCCACAAATAGAAAAAAGTAAATCAGGCACTGCATAAACCCATGCAGTTTCTGGATTTCCCTGGATTCTTCCATATAGCTAACCAATCTAGATAAATACTAATACATGATCACGTCCGCATCGAGCACATCACTATATCGAATTGGAAAACTGATGCTTCTCCCGGAGAGTTGTTTTTCGCTCAAGTGCACCTGCAAAATCTTGTTGCCAGGAAAAGTGAACTTTTTGAACACAAAAACATTCCGGTACAGCCGTTTAAACGAGCTGGTTTCAAAGAGCGACAGTTCAGGAAGTATAGGCACCGACTGTGAATTGGTGGCCTTTGCTATCTTTTTATCTTCCAGGGAAAAACTGAGCTGGTCAATATCAAAACCGATATTGCTCTTGTTGTGAAAGCTCAGGTCAATAAAGATGTAGTTGCCCAGCGTTGCAATTTTATTCAGCCGGGCCTTTATTCCATAGCGGCTTTTCCGGGTTTGAAAAATTCCCTTTCGCGACCTGATTAGATCGTGAGCAAGTGCTCTGAGTTCCTGCTCACCTAACTCTTTCTGCTGAGCGCCCAACGGCTTCCAATCCTTCAAACCAATCCTGATGGTTGGCCGAAATACGCTGTCTGGAAAAGGATGGTTATAAATCAGGCGGAACTGGGCAAATCCCCGCGCGCAAGCTAAAGTAAGTACGCCATCGCCATAAGCAATGCTCGCACTGTCAGCCAAACTCACGCGAATCAAGCCTTCAGTTGCTTGATCCAATTTGACCCCTGATAGCGAACTGTTTAAATAACGGACGGGCTGATCTGAAACCAAGTGCACGGAAGCAGACTTTTTCAAAAAGATCACCGGCAGATCTGTTAAGGAAACAGGCGACAATTCTTGCGAAAAGACCTTCGCCAAATACAGGCAGCACAAAACCGTGAAAAAAATTATCTTTTTCATAAGAGATATTTATTAATGTGTAAATCAATTATTTCAGGCCAGCAGCATCAATAAGTAGCACATAAGTGCTGTATTTCAACTTGGCCCTGTTTTTTTTAATTAGCCCTGAGATGACTGAAGAAGTGGACTGGAATAAACGGTCAACGGTACTCATCAGAAACTGCTGACCCGAAGCGGAAGAAACGGGTACCCCCTGAATGGATTCGCCGCCTATGTTTTTGGAAAACGCTCTGAACAATGAGGAAGGTACATACAGGCCGGCAAGACCGTCCAGGTCATAAACTTCCAGCTTAACCGGCAAGATCTTCCCTGCATAACGCACTGAAACAATAGAAAGCTTGATTCGCTGATCTGAAAAGCCGCTCACCATGGCATACAGAAAACTACCATTAGGCACCCTGACTTCCCCGACCATCATATCTTCCATTAAGCGGATACGGACCCGTGAGCCGGCAAAGGCGGTAATATCCTGATCAATGAGCGCTTTTATCTGCAAAGAGGCGGTACCCTGGACATCCCCGGCAGGTTTGACCCGAAGTGAATTCCGGTCAGCAGATTCCTGGAGCTCCTCTAATCGCAAGGACTCTGCCTTTCTTTTGATTTCTTCTTGGAAAGCCGGATCATTTTGCCTGCTCACGCTATCCATGTAAGACATTTGTTTGCGGAAAATTTCCATTGGATCAGCAGTAGACTGAGCCGTAAGCCTGTCTTTTTGCTCGACCCGATCAACAGACTTTCTTGCGGCTGCCAGATCAGAAAGCGCCTTAGCCATTTGTTTATCCTGGGCATTCATCGTAGGATGATGGTCTGTTCCCCTAATAATTGACGAGGTCCGACTAATAGGGACTGTACTACCCAAGTAGCCAGAAGCAGGATCATTTCTAATCCGATATCCGCCGGCACCTGATTTTAGAGACGACGCAATGGAATCCAGACTCCTTTTTTCTGAATCAGAATAACCTGAACGCAAAACGGTATCCCGGATCACTTCTTCTGAAATGGGATTGATCCCGGAATAACCATCACTAGCCTTATATCGATCGCGGTAAGCATCCAGCTTTCCGGAAAGTCCCCGGTCCCGGACCTGGTCTGAGATATCCGCAGTCTGCCCGTTCATCCCGTCCATGGGAGCTTCCTGATTTTTCTTGCCCGAGCTATTGCTATACACATAAAAAAAAAGGCATAAAAAAGGCAAGGCCAGCAGCGGTAAAATATACCGGGGCTGTTTAAAATTAATTTTCATACATTAAGAATTTAAGGATAAAAAGAGTGACAATAAAGCATTAGTGCTCCAGGGCTTTCAGCGCCTGCAAGAGCCAAAGTGAATCCTGAGCAGTGAGCTGGTTTTTATTCAGAAGCGTATCGACTTTTTGGTTTTGCTCAACATTGCGCCTCATTTTTGCAGCAGTCCCTGAAATCTCCTCCAGCCCTTTATAGAAGCCAGCACCTCCTGAATGCGAGCCTAATGCTATTCCTCCAGCATCAGCACTAACAACTTTATTTTGACCGCTGAAGATATCCCGAGCTAAAACCAAAAACGACAACCCGATTGACAATAACATAACGGCAAATACTGTTCGCGGATAACTCACCATAACCAATTTGCATTTCGCTAAACACCGGCTCCATATTGGCTTAAATGACTCATTGAGCTCTGATAAAAACTGTTTATCAGCCAGCCTAAAGTGAATTTTTCTGAACATTTTCAAGGTCCTTATTTTCCAGTATTTTCCACTGGGTGATCAATACCCCATGGGGATTATTTTCGCTGCGTGGCATATCCCGCAAAGTGCCTTCGGTAATGAGTGACCGAACCACAGTTGCACTTCTACGATCAATCCGCTGCTTCCCGTAAAACCGGAAATAGCGCTTAGGGATATCCAAAAAGATCGAATCCGTTTGTAAGGTCAGTACCGATGAAGACGAAAGCACTGAGCTGAAATAACCCTTTTCCTTTAAATCATTATACTGCCTTGCCCCTGACTCATCCACCAGGTACATCGCCTTTTTCATCTGGTATTCGATGAAACGGTCATCAGGAGTGAGTGAGAAAAACAATGAATGGAACAAATCCACATCTGCCCGGTATTCTGCGGGCCTGTTTAGCTGTACATCGGTCTGTTTGGCCAGCATGGGCACATGGTTATCCAGAATGTAAATACTGCGTCTGGCCGAACTCACTTGCCGGTAAGCAAAGAAAGATACTATAATCGCAATCACGACCGAGGCCACAAGACTCCCAAGTGACACATAAGTGGCCAGACGGATCTTAGACTCTATATTTTTGATAATCATAGTCGAAAAGAATAAAAGATTAAAAAGCAAAGTCACTACGCTAAAAGAAACCGCCACCAGTTTTCTTGGCTACACCCATTACGCTCTGAGCACCCCTGCCAAAATTGGAAGCGGCAGAACTGATGCCCGAAGTGGAAATGATCCAGGTGGAAATGCTGGGTACGGTAAACATGCAGACTGCGCCGATCACAAAGCTCAAGATCACCGTACCGAAGGAAAGGATACCGTTTCCGGCGAACCAGGCCATTTTCTCCAGATTCGCTGCCGAACCATCCTCCCCGATGAGTTCCTTATAGCGGTTGATCTCTACGGTCATCGCATATTTCTGCATCAGCGCCACCAAATACATTACCAGGTATCCAATACCCACATACAGGTTTACCGAAATGAACCTGGCAATCCAGGTAGACATTGAATCCCGGAAAGAAGGCAGGATGCTCGCCGCCACTGCAAAAGGCCCAAGAATAATCAGAATGGAAGCGTACAGGATCTGAATCATAAACAGCACATACACCGCAATCCGAAGTATCCAGATCCCCAGCAGTTCCAAAAGCTGAGTGAGCAGCAATTGCATCCCGATCTTCAGCCGGTTCTTGAGTTCAATAACCGGACTGACTACCGTTGACATTCCTTCCTTGATGGTGGAAGTCACGGAATCCCATGCCCGGCCTGCCCATGTGTCGGATTCCTTTTCCGCAAGCTCTGTTTCCGCCTCAAAACTGTAAAGCGCATTGGCCACTTTTTGCATATAGTCCGCCCTGGTCAGCCGCAGTGCATTTACGTTACTTTGCTCCGAAGCAAACATTTCTTCGGTCTTCAGTGCAACCAAGTCCGTTGGAAAGGCCACCAGTTTGGTAAAACCTCCCCACCACATGATCACCATCACCAGACCAAATGGCCTGAGTAAAGGCATAATCTCCAGCTTTTTATCCCCCGAAATCATATCGTAACTCTTGATCGCAAAGAAAATGATCATAAAAATAGCAGCCAGCGCCTTGGCATCAGTGATAAACAGATCAAAATGCGTCCAGATCGATTCACGAAGTCCCTTTAGAAATACCATCATCCCTTCCTCATATACTCCGTTACCCTGCAAAAATTCAAAAGCGCTCTTGTTATCAGGCTGCTGGGCAATAGCTGGAATCGCGCCACCCCCCATCATGATCACCAGCAATATAGATTTCAATTTTTCCATCATTAAATAGATTAAGCATTAAAATTTACGGTCCATTAGTACTTTTTTAGCCACTTGCACATCCGGCAGGGATACCGAAACGCCAGCATTCGGAGCAGAAGCCAGCTTTGATTTAACCGCAGACAAGCGCATCATTTTCTCGGCACCTGCACGTTTGGAAGTCCAGATACCCTGAATCTTTCGAAACTCCAATAGCAGGCGCTGATAAGATAATATCCTTGATCCCCTGTCCTGATTGGCTCTCCTACTCCCTTCCAGCCGCTCTGCAAGCATGGCCACCTGATCATTATACCAGCCGTAACTGCCCTCGCTGATCAATTTAGCTTTAACCGACGCAGAAAGTCTGGATAGAATATCCACACGGTCCCGATCAGTAACCAGCCTAAACTGCCCGGAGTAATAAAGCAGCCAAAGCGGATCGGCATCGGAAAATAGTCCTGCATGCTCGCTAATTTGATCCAGCGCTACATTTCGAATCGTATCGCTACCCAACTCCATATTTTTATCTGCCGACTGCATCACCGCTTCCAGTCCCATGCGAATCGTTTCATGACCTGTAGCGGAAAGCGGCCTCAGATCTGTCTTGGGATAACTGGGATGTAAACCCCAGGTCAGCCAGTAATAGGGATTGAGCCCTAAAATGCCCGAGGTCGGGGTAAATTTTCCTCTGTCCCAGGATTTAAAGACCATGCGCTCCTGCTGATTGACCGTGCTTTCATCCCTGATCCGGGTTTGCCCGATCGCAAATGAAAAGAAAACCAAAACACCAAGCCCCGAGAGTAGCAAATGCCTGCCAAATTCTCTAAAAACTTCGTTACCACTATAATTTTTCATCTCTTTAAATAGTTAGCTTTTAATAAAATATCGTCCACCATCCGCTTATCGGAATTGATGAACCCTGCAAATGGATTTAGCGTCCTAATGACTCCGCGTTGTCCCGTCCAATACATCGCCCGCCAAGCGCCGTAACACAGTCCAGAAATGATGTGCAGTTCATCACTGATTCTTTTCATCAGCTCATCCCTAACGTTATAATCCATTAGCACATTTTCGCCCTGCTTTAATACAAAACCGCTTACCTCAGTGATCAGCCTCCCTGAACGCAAAGCCACTTCCCTTGCCATATCTTCAGTAAACACCAGCAGATAAGGCTCCTTTCTGCCCATTTCCACCATAGCTGTAGAATAGAGAAGAATGTGGTTGCAGGTACTGTACATGCTTTGCAGCATCAAGCCATTTCGAAGTGCGCCATTGACATTGGAAAGACCAGAGTAAATCAATTCCTGCGCGGTGACCACTGTTGCAGCATTCAGATTAATGTTATTCAAGCTGTTTTCGATCTTTTCCAGATAACGCTGATGAGCTAGCGCAGCGGAAGTCCGTACAAACGAATTTTCAGTAATGATGGCGTAATGACCGGCATCATACACCACGCGCTGAGAAAAAGCAGAAAGTGGAATGACGCAGGCTAATCCGATAATAGTCCTAAGACTGAACCAGAACGAAAACCGAAAAATTAAACTCTTCAAACAAGCTTTCATAGCCCAAGCGCTTTAGCGTTTCTCAAAATATCCTCCACCACACCCTTATCGGTACTGATGATATCAGAAAAGGGATTCATACCCATCAGAACCGTAGAAAGATTAGCCTGATTTAGGAGCCTGACCATCCCGGCAGACAAAGCCGCGAGCTGCTGCAGCTCGGAGATTACATGGTCAAATAGGATCTTCCGGTCAGAAATTTTCATCTGATTCAAAGCACCATAACTCAACACCAGACCAAGGAGATAACCCGATAAATCCTTTGCCCGAAGGACAAACTCCACTTCAGATTGATACACCAAAGGCAATAGCAAGGGATCCCGAACGGCGGCATCATACAACCTGGACTGATCCGAAAGAATCCGGGAGACCAGTGGCGATGCATTTAATCCCACTTCAGCGGCAGAAACTGCCATCCCCAGAAATGAAAACCTACTTTGTAGCAGGCGGTAAGAGTCCTTGAGCTTAAAAAGCAGCGTCTTATTTGCCTGCTCATTCACCGTATTCTGCGCCTGCCTATTTCTCGAGGTTTCCTGCCGCCCATGCTCTGCTCTGGAATCGGCAACCAACTGGTGAATCCCTGGAATATTAAGTGCCTTTCGCTGGCCAAAACTACTGCCGCTAAATAAACTATATAACCCAAACAACAGACAAGTAACCAATACAATAAACTTTTTCATATCCATTATCTCTTTAAGTATTTAGCTTCTGTTAATACGCTGTTGGCGATCCGTACATCCATATTGATCCAACTGCCCCAGGGGTTAAGCGAAGCAAAAATTCCTTTCATTTTTGCCCAATACATCGCCCGCTGCATCCCGTAAGCAATCCCCCGCAGGATCCGCATTTCATTAGCAATATGGTTCAATAGCCTGGAGCGTTCCCCGGCGTCCAGCAAATCATCCCTGCCGCCTTTAAGCACAAATCCTCCGACCTCAGCGGAAAGTTTTACCGCCCTGAGCTTAAATTGCCTCGCGCCCTCTTCGGCAAACAGCAACAGCAATGGATTGGCTTTGGCCAGGCTGACCGACTTCTCTACATCGCTAACAATATCAATCCCGATGTCCGCTATCTCTTTCACTGAAAACAGGTTATTCATCAACGAGCTCACTTCAGATAATCCTTGATATATCCTGTCTTGCAAATCATTAACAATCACCAACTGTCCGGTAACGGCAAGCTGGCCTTTAGCGATCAGCGATAGCCGCTCATTACTTTTATCCAGCTGATTATTAATCACCGAGGCATGTACCGCGATGGCGCCAGAAGTCACCGGGTCAACATAAAGCGCCTGAGCAGACGCCCTAAAACTAAAAAAGCCTGACAGCATCACCATCAGGCTGAAGGGCAAACCCCCACGTACCAAAAACCTTTTCATATCCTAAACATTAAATCACCAAAAATACCTCATTAATCATAGAGACCCGTTTCACTATTGACCGCCGCGACAAAGCTGCCCAAATCTTTCCCCGAAGAAAGAAAATCAGTGATAAAGCCTTTTATCGCTTCTTCATAGGAGCCAAGCCTGGAGTGGTAACGTTCAACGGCCCTTTTCTCCGGCTTCTCGGTCGTATAACACAGGTACTGGGCAAGTGAAACCTCCACCCCATATACTTCCCCAACCGATCCCCTTCGGATATACACTTCCTTGAAAGGCCCGCGACCTGCCTGGTTATCCAGCTGATTGATCGAAAAGATCTTTCTGCGCTCTACCTCACTAATGGAAAGCAGCGCCGCGATATCCGCATAATTGTCCCTAAACTTTCGCTGATCCAGCAGACAGACCGTATCCGAGTTTGAAATAATACTGTCCTTGACAACCGGGTTTCCGATAATGTCACCCAGTTCCTGCGTCACTACAATCACTTCTCCCCAGAACTTTCGAACCGTTTTAAAAAGGAACAGGATGTAATCGGCCATCAGCGGAGAAGCCAGGCTTTTCCACGCTTCCTCTAAAATCAAAGATTTCCTGAAGGCATTGCGGAACCGCATCTTCTGGATAAAAACATCCATAATGATCAGCGTGACGATCGGAAAAAGCACCTTGTGATTCTTTATTGAATCAATCTCAAATACAATCATGCTTTCGGTCAATAGCGATGCATCCGCATCCTCGTTGAGGATCTTGGCATACTCGCCTCCCTTGTAGAATTTTTTCAGCACATAACGGAACTCATCAAGATCAAAACTGATCTTTTCCTGCTCCTTGATCTCCGGGATCCGGTGCAGGGTAAACTCATAAAAGGAATCAAAGCCTAACTTAAACTCATCGACTTTAAGCCTTTCAAAACCAAATAAATAATAGCCGCTGATCACCGCTGAAATTACATCCTTTTCTACCTGGGTCGCTACGCCGTCTGCCCCTTTCCAGATGAGGCATACCAGTGTCGCCAGAAAGTCCTTCTTTTCAATATTATACTCTCCTTCAGAAATCGCAAACGGGTTCATGGTGATCGGCGATTGCTCAGAATAAGTCAGATACTTTCCGCCGAAATAAGCGCAAAGCCCAGAATAACTGTGCCCGGTATCCACGATCACCACATCCATATCATAGCGCAAATACTGTTCAATGAGCGCATTCATAAAAAAGGATTTTCCGGAACCCGAAGGACCAAGCACAAACTTATTGCGGTTATTGATCCTGCCGGTTTTCATGGGCAGATCCAGCGGATCCATGGCTAGCGGAATACCCTGACGGTCTGTGAATCGAACCATAAACGAAGAATCCTCATCCCGTGGAAGCGATTCCTTAAAACACAAACATAGCGCCGCTTCGGCCGTGGTCAGAAACCAATCATATTTCTTGAGCTCTGCCGAATTTCCTGGTAGCACCGTTCTGAAAAGCTCCATCTGGTTATAAGCATTTGCCGAAGGAATGATCCCGATCTGAAAAAGCGCAGACTCTAAAAAATTGCAGGCCCTGGAAAGTTTCGCTTGATCTGCGCAAACCAGTACATTAAAATGCGCATGTACCAACAAACGGTTATCCCTGGCCACATCATCCAGCAGCAAGGAAATATCCTCCACGCAGATCAGGTTCGCAGGATCAGGAATACCTGAGTGGCGTTTTCGTTTGAGCTCAAGACCACGCAAGAGCGAAGGCTGCGCCGGCACTTCAATCACTTGGTTAAATACCATCACCGAAAAATCCGGCACTTTGAACAAAAACTGCAGCAGATCTACCGGAAAGCCGGCCAATGCATCAGTGCTTGAGAGAAAGCCGGAAGTAGCTAGCGAAGCAGGCAAATTGATCTGATCAATGTCAATCAGCGAAACCGAGCGAAACGCCCGCTTTCCCATCCCTACCTCATGCTCACTCGGACTAAAGTTATCCAGCACGAGATTTCCGTCCGAAAAATTCAGCGAAAGCATGCGTATCACATAGCGGTTGATTTCGTTTTCCCTGAGCAGTACCGGTAAACACCCAGCTTGCTCCAACACCCCCATAACTTTATTCACCATCAGCTTAAAATCCCTTCGCATCGCCGGATCATGTACATAAAACCTCCCTCGAGGTACCTGCCGGGTCAATACCAGAACCGTTTCCAGACCAATATATTCCCGGCCGGAAAAATGCGCAAAGTAGGCCTCATTCAGAAATCCAGCCCCTGCTTCCTTACGCTCATATGGTGCCCTAAAAAACACATCCTGTTTCTGCAAGACATAACCTTCACCGAGCATCTTTAATATGCCCAGAAAAAGTGAATGAAAGCTGTCATAACCTGAAGCGTCCCCACTATACCTTAAAACCGGATTAACCATTTGGATCAACACCGAAAACTCCCCGTTCATCCCGTAAAGCAGGTCCATATCTGCAGAAAGATCAATACCCAGATAAGGCACCTTGAATTCATTTTGCTTTTGCATACCTGTTTATTTTAGAAAGTTGATTAACCGGATAAAAAATGCCCCTTGAAAATGACTTATCATGAAGTCCTTTTTTTTGCCGGGCACCAATATAGAAGAAGCCCAACACAATTATCCCGATCATCACCATCGCACCGAGGTACATATTGATTATGGCCATCGTTAAAGCGCCAATCACCAGCGCACTCAGCAGCAAGCCCACGCCCCAATAGATAAATTTCCCTTTAAATCCCTTATACACCATCGGCTTTTGAAGGCCCTTATACACCGGAAATGACCTCGCCATGCTACAAACCGAAAAACGCCTTCACGATCAGCGAACTCAATACCAGAAACAGGCAGGATCCGCCCCAGCCCATCAGCTCCTTATTGATGTCCTGATCACCGGCGTTCCACTTTGAATACACCCTGATCCCGCCAACAATCCCCACGATCCCGCCAATCACCAGCGCGATGTTCGTAGCCGGATCGACATAGGTCTTCAGGGTCGAAGTCGCCGTATTTAAGCCTGTCACCCCGCTTTGCGCAAAGAGGTCACCAAAAACAAAAGTCGATACCAATAGGCCAGACAGCCTTACTACATTCATCTTTTTCATTACCAGAAAATTTAAGTTAAAACCCAACCCCAATAGAAAAATCAGGGCATAAAAAAAGCCGCAAGAGCGGCACCAAAAAATTAAAACCAATAAACCAATTAAAACCCAACCGACCCAGAGAGCAACCAGCTGATCTTAAAGTCCAAAAAAACCGGCAACCATCAGCCCCAACACCAATACAAAAAGTGAGGAGAAAAACCAGGCCGGCACATCCATGCTTACATCCCTACCCATTTGCCATTTATGGTAAACGCTGACGGCGCCAGCTATTGCGATCAAACCTGCAAGCACGAATGAAAGGTCCCGAAAAGAAAAAAATGAGCCATGCAGGAAGCCTTCCACCTGTTGCAGCTCAGCCATTCCATTACCAGCCCCGGTCTGTAAGACCAGCAATAACTGCAAAGGCATTCCAAAAAAAAAACTCCAAAGACTTTCCATAACCCTGCAATAAAAACCTAATACGTAACCCTACCCGTAAACTCTATACTTTCTGACCGGGCCAGCTCAAAGAGTTGCTTTAAGCTCACCCCGGCAGAAGAGTAAATGGGCGACTCCGGGACAGGGGTATCTTCCTCATCAATAAAATAATCAATCTCTTCCCCATCACTCACCTTGAGGGGATGCAATTCCTCATCCTCCATATCCACCCTGACTGATATCAGGCTATTATCGGCTACATCAGCTGCCCTTCCAACCTTTAGCAAGTCAAAACCGATATTGGCGGAATAATAAAAAAAGTAGATGCCAATCACCCACATTAAAAAACTAATCCAACTCATCATTCAAAATTTTCAAGAGATTCCTTAATAAAACTTTTAATCTCGGGATGCCTTTCAAAAAGATAGGCAATCGAAAAGGCGATCACCCGGTTCATATCCAGGCCTGAAGCCAACTTTAGCCGGCCAAGGAGAGCAACCGTGCGGCCATCTATCCGGGGATGAAGCAAATGCTTCTGATCGCTGCAATCAAATTCCCTTATCCTGGAAATGATATCCAGTGCTTTCGTACCCTTAACCGAGACCGAGGTACCATTGGTAGCAACCTGCTTTTTTTCTTTAACATCGGCTACCGGATCCTTGTTGGATGGGATTACTTCCCCTGTTGCGATACGCTTCCTGAGCTCATCAGCCAGCGATTTCATTTGTGATTTCATATTGAACCATTTAAAAGATTAACAAAAAACTTAAGCAGGCTTAACCTCCAGATATCGCGCATAGATCTTTTCAAAGACCGGTAAGATCAGCGGAAAAACTATCAGCGGCGTCTGGAAAGTATTGGTCCGCTGAAAATCAATCCGGTCAGCAATCGCAGCCGATAGCTCACCGAACCTGGAAAGCTGCAACTCTACCTCACTCTGCGTTTCATATTTTACATTGCCCTTGATTCTGTTGGGCACGAAGATTAAAGGCCCCTCAGGATTGATCTTACGAAAGACCACAGAAAAAAGAATCGTGGAATCAAAACTCAGCTCATCATAAGAAAAAGGACAAAGGGTCAGTTCAGCCGAAGAAAACACAGGCAAAAGCCCATCATCATCTAGTTTTCCAGGCAGGTCAATGATCACGATATGGTCAGGCTTAGCACTGAGTACGGTATACATCGATGGAAAATGTTCCAGCCCCGCCGCGATGACTTCATAAGGCGCTTCATTTTCCAGTACCTTACCCTTTTCATATTTCTGAGCCAGTGACTGCTGATAATCCATATCAATCACCGTTACCTTTCTTTTTTTGACCATTGTTAAAAAATTGGCCAATAACAGCGTGAGCGTACTCTTCCCCGCACCGCCTTTCTGGTTTCCTATTATTATAAGCATATCATAAAAATTTAGTTTATCTGGTATTGGTCCTTGCCATTCCCTTTCTGGCCCGGTTGCGGCCAAGAATGGCCTCATCATCGATATCATCTTTCAACTCCAGTGGAGGAACATCATCCGGCATAGGTTCAGCAGCAAGCATTTCGTGGTCAAATTCAGCAACCTTTCCAGGATCAGATTCCTCAACAACCTGCTTGCCTACAGGTAAAGCAGCTAATCGTTCCAAAACCTTAACTTCTTCGGGCTGAGCTGAAACTCCTAGCGAAAGCATCTCCTTTAAAGCCATTACCTCAGAACCTTTAAAAACCTGCTGACCGGAATGATCGATCATCGTATAACCATAAGGAAGTCTCCCCCCGGATCTGTGAAAAACAATTTCAACACCAAGCTTCTTAGCTGCAAAGACTGCAAAGTCCGAAGTATACTGAAGCGGAGAAACCGATCGGTAATCAGAAACGGGAACAGCAACCAGCCGGGGGGAATGAGCAGGAAGATATTTGAGCAATAGTTGCTTGAGCTGTATTGCCCGCTTTTTATCCAAAGCCGAAAGCCGGGAATTAATAAAAGTAAGATCAACTTTCCCCAGCACCTTACCATACCGGAAAAGCTCTAGCTTTCCATCGACCTCACGATGGCCATATCCTTTATTTTCCAGCAGCAATTTAAATTGAGCAGTAGTTGAAAACCGGTAAGCAAACGCTGAACCAATATCCTCCATACAGCGCAATTCCGCGTCAACCCCTTGCAAAGCATTCAGTGCCGCCACCGCCCTGATTCGCTCAAATCCGGATGACATCTTTTTCCCTTCCCGGTCCACCCGGCAAGAAACCAGGTGCACATGATTGTGATCGGTGTCCCCATGAAAAACAATCAGGTAAGGATTCTTATTATAACCCATCTTCTCCAGCCACCGTTCGGCCAATAGCGAAAGTTCAGAAGCAGTAACTGATTTCCCGTCTGCAGAAATTACTGCGTGAAATTGAGGTTTAGTTACCCTGCTGTTTCCATTTGCCAGCAGCTTAAAATAATTGATATAGTCCTGCGGACGGATATCAGAGAGGTGATCCAACGCGCCAAAGTTCCTGGCCACCATTAATTCGCCCAAACCCCGGTCTATTTTATCGGTATTATACCGTACAGCAGAAAAACTAGCCGATGAGCTGAGTATCTTGATGATCATATCACTAAAGATTTAAATAGCAGGTTCCCATCCTAGCCAGCTCACCGGATAGCACCTTATTGAAATAGCACCTAAACTTATCAGCTACAGATCAGGTTAGCTAATGATCAAGCTAACCATAGCACTAAAGTGCATTGGAGCAGATTATCAACCTAACAAATTCGCTAATGAGCTTGCTTTGCAGTAAGCAAACTAACCTGCTAAGCGGCTAACTGCATAGCTGAAAAGCAAAAGAAGCAGCGAAGCTGATATTCAATTAGCTTGCTGACACCTTAGCGAGGCATCAAAGTCGAAAATTACTTTGCTAGCCAATCCGCTAGCTAGCCAGCTAGCTACTCAACAACCTGATAAGCTTTCTCATTAATCGCTCTAGCTCGATCCTGATTCCATTGTATTTCCCCAGTTCCAGCAGGAGCCTGTCTACCACAACAACCGAAAGTAGTCCATCCCTGTTTAAGATATTGGCATACCTGGCGAGCTGATTAATGTTGTTTCCAGCCCTGGCCAGTTCCAAACCGATCCCATCCAGACCCTTTAGTACTGCTTTTGAGTCCACCAGCATTCTTTCCCCCTCTAAAAGCAATTTCCTACGGATTAGATCAGCTTTTTTCATCCCCGAGGCTTTCTCCATCGCACTAACGAAATCGAATTCTTCCTGAGTGAACCGGACATCAATTTTTTTAATCCGTTTGCCGGAAACTAGCAGTGGCCTACCCTTACATCTCATCTGCGAATCTTTTAAACTAGCTTTTGAAAATTATAAAATACTTCAAAAAGGAAACGAGTTGCGAGTTTTCTTCACCCTTTATCCCGAGCGGATCCCGCGAGGAGATAAAGGCAAGATTCTTTTTGTCCGACAAAAAGACATCTTGCCAATAAAAAAACAAACAACCACTCATCATAGTAACAGCTTCCTATAAAAAGAGAAAATCAAATAAAGCACCTAAATAGATCAAAAAATCAAGGCACAAAAAAAGGGGCCTTTCGGCCCCTCCACCTCAACCAAACACAAACAAACCGTGCGCTCAAAAAAGGTAATCCGGAATTACTCACGTCAGTCCATACAGACCGGGCCCTCGCCTGCCCCTGCGCACTCACCATATTGAAATCATCTCAGCTTCGCAGGATTTTCTGCTCCTCGCAGAATAATGCTTCATTCCCAAATGTCAAAGATCCCAAGTACCCTGGTTAAACCAGCTTTCGCCATTCGTGCGATAGGTCCATCTCCACTTAGCAGATATACTAGCTAGCTAAGTTTCTTGAGACAAACCTATTGAGGAATGAAAGGGTATGAAATTTTTCGACTGAAGTGGGCTACATTGGGCTCCCATTGAGCTGATTGTGATCCTCAATCACTCATTATCTTTGGATAAATCTGCAAACCAATCGCAGATTAAGGTGTTAACAATGAAAATAATAACCTAAGGATACGAAAGTTTATCATTTTAACATCAACACCTACCAAATTGAGGTTACTGCTGAAGACCAAACGCAATACCATGTAAACCTTGATGGAGTGTATGCCGGAATGATTTATCCTGAATTTATAAAAGAGGATTCGTTTACAATTGGAAAAGCAATAATTTGATCCCCGAAGATCTGTTGCAAAAGATTGGTGCAGCAATTCAACGCGAAAATGGTCAGCTTGGGTGAGGATCAGGAGAAGTCCCGCAACTTCCGAAAAGATAGCAGCACATCAGGTAACATACAATTGTATTTCATTAGTATACCCACACGCACAGTTGCTATAAAAGTAGTTGAGCAATTACCTTAATTTTTTAAAAAAAAGTGAACTACGAACTTCCAAACCAAGCGCTAAAAGCAATATCAATAAAATGCTCATAAGAACCTTCACTAAACTTATCATGTTAAGGCTAAGACAATCCACTATAATAAATTATAAACATACTTTAACCACTACCAATTCATTTATATTTCCTTACCTTGACTGCTTAAAATAGCGAGTAAGCTTGCTGAATTAACTAAAAAGCCTAATTATCAAATACTTCAAAAAGGATATTAATTTCAAAGTCGCGTGAAATCATCAATATACTCCCAAAACAAGGCTAACTGCATAGCAATGTCCAAATTGGAAGCACTAAATTACGATATAATAATCTGTGGAGGCGGACTCTCCGGTTTAAGTTTAGCTTATCGAGCAATTCGCTCAAAAGTCTGGACTGATGAAAAAATCTTAATTATAGAAGAGAAAGAAAAGGTTGAAAATGACAGAGTTTGGTCATTTTGGGAGAAGGGTATCTCTCCTTTTGAGGAGATTATATTTCGACGATGGTCAAATCTTACTGTTTTTAGTCATACTGGACGATGCATTGAGCTTGACCATTCGCCATATGTCTATAAAATGATCAGAAGTTCCGACTTTTATGCCCTTACTAGAAATTTTTTAGAAACTATTCCAAATGTTCAATTCTCAAGCGACAAAGTTTTACAGATCACAAATGAACAGAACTATTGTAAAATAAAAACAGCCAAAAGTTATTATGAATGCAAATTTGCTTTTAGCTCAATATATGCAAGGCCACCACTTGCTAATGGGCATCATTACTTTCTGCAACACTTTAAGGGATTGACCATAGCAACCGAAGAGATAAAAATTAATCCATCAAATGCATGGATTATGGACTTTCGAACCCCTCAAGATTCGGGAGCAACATTTTTTTATACTCTTCCATTGGATAAAAACAAGCTATTTATCGAATACACTGCATTTTCTAAAGAAGTTTTTTCAGATCAGGCTTATGATGTTGGGATCAAAAGGTATATTCGTGAAGTATTGCAAATAAACAATTATAGCGTTGTTGACAGCGAACAAGGTGCAATCCCTATGACAAATTATGTATTTCAGAGAAACGAAGGAAATATCACCTATATTGGTACTGCAGGAGGAGATACCAGAGGATCAACCGGGTACACTTTTACTAACTTACAACGAACCATAAGTAAAATACTCGATCAATATCAGAAAACTCACTCTCCTATCAATTTCACTGAGCAGTTAAAATTTCGCACATTGTTATATGACGGTACTCTGCTTGAGGTATTAAACCGAAATGAATATCCTCCGCACGAAATATTCACAGATTTGTTTACAAATGCAAATGGCCGTTCTATTTTTGAATTTCTTGATGGAACAAGTACCTTCAAAACGGATTTAAATATAATGAATTCACTAAAGACTTGGCCATTTCTTAAAGCATTTATTAAAGAAGCATGGATGAAGGTTACGGGATAATTTATTCTTTACTTATACTGGATCAGTTTTTTTAACTTACATATATAATGATAGTAAAGATTTGGAATTAGCTAAGACTAGGGATCCCAATTTTAATTGGTCGGAAGTTGGATGTGCACCCATTGTTTGATTGTAATGGAAAGAGTTTATTTTTAAAAAAGTCTAAAGCTGCGAATTGATCCGTAGGAGCTAAAAAATGACTACGTACCAATACTAATGCCCCTCCGTTACCCGATTATTTACGAAGCCGTCTTTTCTCAGACATTTCATTGCCCATATCTTATGTCCAGATGAGTGGGGCATGACCCAAAAAATTATTATAAAGATAAACTAAACACGGCTCGGTTAAAAAATATCTTTTTCCGTTAGGTGTATAGGACAAAATGCACAATTGGCAGCAATTTATCCATTTAGAGAAAGGAACCCACTCTGATTTGAATACTCAGTGACTTGGAACTAAAAGATGCTATTATCTCCAATCCTAAGCCAGATACATTTATATCAATACTTATTTTAACTACACTGTATGCTCAATCCATCAATTCGCAGGATTTTCCAAGTCAGCAATCAAATGGAAGTTCCTGACCCACTACCACCGATCGTAAATTTCAACATACAATCCTTGTGAGATTCAGAATCTTCAGAACCGTTCTACATCATGAAATAGGTATCTGATACCAATACCTGTGGAACATCTTTTTCTTCTATTAATTGTTTTAAATTTATCTCAATGGTGTTACAGATAGAATTCATTGCTGTATCGGTCGGCAAATCACTAAACGGATTCTCCATGTAGCCCGCCGTTTTTTCCAAAAGAAAAAAGGCTGCTGAAATAGATGTAAGCAAAGGGATTTCGAAATAGCTTTCGATATCCCTGAGAGAAATTGACAGGGTAATGACAAACAGGTAAATTGTTAAATGAAGAAAATATCTGTATGTTACCGGAAAAACAGTGGATTTAATCCGCTCAGCCATCCCCATCGAATTCGAGAAACTGATCATTGTATTATTTAACTGAATATGACTAAGGAAATTTAACTTCCCTTTCTCCCTTAAACCTGCTATGTGAAACGTATTTTGCTGCAGAATTGCCAGGTGTCTGTTATGTTGTTTTTTAATTCTGGTGCGTTCATTCTCACTCAGAAATTCTTCCAAGTGTTCTGAACCATCCTTTCCTCGCAATGATCGGGAAAGGCTGTAACACCAGGCAATATGTCTAAAGGAAATCTCTCTTATCTCCGCTTCGTTCCCTTTGGAAATAAAAGACTGCAGCTGTAGGACAAAGGTTCTGCTGTCATTTACAATGCTTCCCCAGATCTTACGTGCCTCCCACCACCTGTCATATGATTGATTCAGTTTAAAGGAAAGTATAACTGCTATGGCAGTGCCTATAAAAGAGGGAATACCCAAGGGCATGTCCGGAATGATATTTTTAAAAAACGAAGTCAGATAATAAACAATCAAACCGATGATGAGTACATTGATTAACTCCAACCTCACCTGCTTAAAAATATAAACAAAAGGGATATTTTTTTTTAATAGCATAATGGGATGTCAATTGGAAGTTTTAGGGATCTGCGAACAATATTGCCTATACAAAAGTCAGCTCGGGAAATGTTGCTTGGTAAGATAAAATTTTTATCTTTTTCAAATTCCCGGAGCTGGGGTATCCAAGCCCCGGGGATTCGGCGGATTTACTTCGATTTTGAACCTAACGGAAAGGCATATCCGATCGAAGCAGTCATTCCCTGATTTTTTGCTTTTAGGTTCTTGCCTATATCACTTAAGCCAACAACATAACGCGCATCAACAAGGAATTTGCCTGGTCCTGCCGGAAGTGCAAGGCCTGCTCCCATCTGCATTCCAAGTTCAAATCTTTTAGGCTTTGTGCCGTAGTATCTGTTAAACTTTGCTTCCTTATCAAGCATCATGGCAATGGATGGTCCTGCGTTGATATATACGGGTCCAAATGAATACTTGGCAAGTACAGGGATTTCCAGATAATTGAGATCAAAGTCTGTAGATTTGCCTGCCGTTTTAAAGCGGGTACCTTTGCTTACAAAGTTCAGCTCCGGCTGGATGGAAAGACCACCTAACCCTGTAAAAATGTTAACACCAACACCACCTTGAAAACCAACCTTAAATTTTTCTCCCGAAACGTTCTTAATATCCTGCTTAGAGATACTAATACCAGCTTTTGGAATGATCTCGATATTTTGCGCATTGGCTGCTGTAAATACCATTAATGAGAGAAACGAGCCTAAAAGTAATTTTTTCATATTATTTTTTTTTTAAATATTTGATACTGCAAACGTAATCCGAAACCTTCCATTCCTCCATAAGAGAATGACCAAGCAGACAAAATTAGCTACCCAACTTACAGAAATTCGGCACCGAATCTGCTGAGCAAGAAAAGATATCTACCGGAATAATTATTTTCAAATAGAGAGCCAAGAGAGGAAGGAGCCTATGAACGGCATAGTGTATAAATGCAAAAGCGCCTGAACTAACGCCGCATACCAGCCACGCCCATCTCGAAGAACTGCAACTTCAGCCTGATCTCCCTTTTCTTTCTTTTAACCTAACCAGCCTTAACGAGTTAATTGAAGAGGAGCCAAAGACGGGGATGGCTTACCCTGGTAACCCACACTAATCCACAAGTATATCCTTGCCAATAGAATAAAAGACTTAAAGTGTGTCAACAATGAGTTTACATCCATTAAGCATATAACCATAAATCAAGACTATTCAGGCCTTGCTTAATCTGCACCACAGTCGCAACTATATTAGTTCAAAAAATTTGGTACCAATCGGTCAGAAAGTCTACTTGGTTAAGCTGAATTTTTTAAATGCGATAAGTGATGTCTATTGTAGAATTATTTTTTTTCAATCCTTAAAGACGATGCACAGGACTTTATCCCAATCATCACTGATCTGGTTGTCTAAAATTTTCATACTTAATTTCAAATCGCTAATAAACTTTCAGATCAGTGAGATACCCTCTTTTACCTTTCATGCTAAGGTAAATGAAGTCAATAACCAATTACCAACGTATTTTTGGTAACACGCCTTTTAGCGTTTAAGTTCAGGGTCACTTACTGTTAATTCGTTTATAGATTTTGTCAGTTCGAACATCTTTCCAAGCAAAAAGTTACAATCCAAAATACCTTTATAACTTTTCAGGATTTTAATCATGCTAAATGGAATTCCATTTTCAAATAAATTAAAACTTAAAAAATGATTTATAGCTGCTTTTGATCAACACCGGCGGAGAATAAAAAATTAAACAAAATACTTAGAGTTTATGCTAAAAATGAATCCTATCGCATCTTCCAAAAACCTCAAAAGCATTTATGACTTGTTTTTTAAGAAAAAGACGGTCTTTGCTATTTGGATTGTGATAAGCCTGTCATTTGTAATCGATTCTTGGATCAGTCACCGGATGAATAATTACTTGATATTTGAAAATACTTTCCGAAACTTAATAAATCATCAATCATTATATGGTTGGTATCCAAGTTTCCATGACGATGCCAATCATTATGGTCCCATATTCACAATAATTATTGCGCCCTTCGCTTTATTTCCTAATTGGCTTGGATTACTTTTCTGGAACCTATTCAATTGTTTAATATTATTTAAAGCGATAAATACCCTACCGATAAATGACCGAAATAAATGCATCATTTACTATATCGCTGTCCCTTGTTTAATAGAATCCATGCTTAATCAACAATTCAATCCAATTGCAGGAGCATTGATCATTTTAAACTACACTATGTTAAATAAAAGAGAAGGTTTTTTTTCTTCGTTATTCATGGTACTAGGTATCTTCGTAAAGCTATATGGGATAGTAGGAATGGCATTTTTTCTATTTGTCAAAAACAAACCTAGATTCTTACTTTTCACACTATTCTGGAGTGTTTTTTTCTTCCTTTTGCCCATGTTATTTGCTTCTCCAAAGTTCGTTGCTCAATCTTATTTGGACTGGTTTGTTTCCTTAACAGAGAAAAACACAGCAAACATTTCAGGTAACGGAAGAGATATTTCAATCATTGGCTTCTGTCGAGACATTGGTATTCCCATCAGCAACATGGTAGGAATAGCGACCGGTGCGCTATTATTCTTGATTCCCTACCTGAATCCATCCCTATACAAAGATGAAAAGTTACAGCTCTTAATATTAGCATCTGCCCTTCTTTTTCCTATAATCTTTAGTACTGGTGCTGAGGATTGCACCTTTATTATTTCCGCTACGGGGGTTGGCATTTGGTACCTGCATGACCCAGGAAGGTCCTTTAAAAATTTACTTCTTCCTGCATTACTTATCCTCGCCTGTAATTTTCCAGTTTTACTTTTCCCCGAATTCGCTAAAAGGCACATGGTCTTGCAGTCCATGCTGAGCTTTCCATACTTTTTGATATGGCTTCGTATTCTGCATTGCACTATTATTGGAAAAATCGGAATTATGCAAAAAGACGGAAAGATTTCACCCGTTTGCGGAACACTAAAGACCCGATAATAATCATTAAAAAAGTTATTTATTGTGCTTGAGTTGCAAGTTTTATAGTTCAAGACCGATAAAAATCGGTTAACGTTCAAATACTGCAGAGAAATAAATACGATGACATCAATTTAATTAAAGTTGTACCATGATTAATCTTAAAACCGATACTTTTGTCAAAATTCGCTTTCTTCGTTCATTTAGAGAGCTTCTATTTGCCGCATTTGGTGGCTCAATAGCTGGCTTATGTTACTACTTAGTTACCATTCCATTACATAAAGAAATGATTTTTGGTTCGGTTTATTCCTCATTCGCATTAGGTGCTATAATAGGATTAAATGTTATAATCCTTGAACGTTATCTCCTCGAACCGCTGCTACGGAGATTCTCATTCATAATTGCCCTATTGCTTACTGCACTGGCATATTCAGCCGTAGCAATTTTCTGGCTATGGTTATTTGAATCTGGCATCGCAGAAGTCGGAGCCGAAGAAACCAAAGTAATTTCCTGGAAAGAATACAGAAATGCACTTTTGCCATACGATATGCTATTTGCAGTCACTGCTTCGTTTATGTACCTATTATTAGTGGAGATAAGAAGCCTACTTGCACCTGACTTTTTAACAAAATACCTCACAGGCAGGTATCATACCCCACGAGAAGAAGAGCGAATATTTATGTTTCTTGATCTTCGATCATCAACGGCCCTTGCTGAGAAACTCGGAAATTATAAATACAGTTGTCTTTTGCAGGAGATGTTTGGCGATTTTACAATACCAATCCTTGTCAGCAAAGCGGAAGTCTATCAATATGTTGGGGATGAGGTAATCTTGACTTGGACACGAGCAAAGGGACTACAGGAAAATAGGTGCATCAACTGCTTCTTTCATATTCAGAAAATCATATCATCCAAGCGCGAAGCATATCTCACCAGATATGGGTTAGTTCCTGAATTAAAAGCTGGAATGCATATCGGTAGTGCCATTTCGGTTTGTGTAGGAGAAATAAAAAAAGAAATAGTGTATCATGGTGATGTACTGAATGCGGCTGCACGTATTCAATCGTTGTGCAACCAATTTAAAGAGAATCTTATCATTTCAGACTCACTCAGAGACGCACTTTCGGATATCGGTAGCCTTTATACAACACCTCTTGCTGAAACTGTGTTGAGGGGAAAGAATAAAACTCTTGGGCTTTATGCGGTCTCAGACTTAAAGGATATTCCTTAAGCATTTTCTTTGTTTTAATTGACACTTGTTAATGAGATCACCCATTTCCCAATAAAATGCTTTTAGGGAGATGGAAGTTGGATCATCTTTAATTTAGCTACGCTTTCCTAAGTCCATTACATCACAGCAAATAAGGATGTTTTTAAAATACTGAAATGCTTGAGATCAACAAAGAAATACGGGTCAACACTTAGACCTCAGGGGATATCCTTCACATTTTCATCATGTGTGATCAACAATTGTGAACACTAAAAACAACCGGCTTAACAACTTGATCACACCAAAGCGATATCACACTAAATATAATCGAAAATCAGAAAATGTACGCCTTACAGAAATGGAACGCCATAATGAAATTGCTGATTTGAATAACCAATCCTATAAACAAATAATTATTATAATGGACACTAGTTTACTTTTTCCTGAATGGTTAGACTACCGAATTAAAAAAACTATTCAGAATACCTCTTTCAATACCAGTCCCTTTTTAAAGCTTGATTTGATGACGCTATCCAGACTTAGATCGGATTACATGATTGCTACAAAACTTAAGCAAACACTTACTGCCTTTCCGCTTATTTTGACGGTAACTTGTTCGCAAAATGTCTATGACAAAAGCAGATTGTTTGAATACGATTCACATCCAGATTACCAGCGTATCCCTGAATGTAACATAGGCGCGAGACTAATCTTTAAACTTAAAACCATCTCCTTCGCTGGTGTTTTTGACTCTATCTTAGAACAAGAGCTAGGATTAGCAATGGGCATTATTCGTGGGGTAAGCCAGATTCAGGGATATCAGCTGTCAACCGTGCCGGAAAACCTGTACGGCGGGCTGACAGACCGCTCAACAACATACCCTAAAAGGCAATGCGTACATTTGATGGGAATTACTGCCAAAACAAAAAACAGTAACCTGAATCGCTAGACAGACCGCCCATTGGTAGACTCGGTACTGATTTTTGTCAGTTGGGTCACTATAAATCCATTCTCACCCTCCTTGTTGCAATATTTGTCTAAAATAATTGCAAAAATGGAATTGATAAGCAAAATAAAACATGCCCAGGGAAATATGCTGAAACTATCGGTTTTTTCCTTGCTACTGATCTCATGTGGCAGTAAAGAAAAAAAAACCGACACTCGGCATGATGCCGCAGTCAGCGTAAAAACAGAAACCCTTGCCCTCTCGCAGAGCGAAAACAAGTTGATCCTGAGTGGTAACATAGAAGGAAATTCAACGGTAAAGCTTGGATTTATGGTGCCAGGGAAGATCAGTCGTATCACTTTATCTCAGGGCCAAACCGTTCAAAAAGGTAGCCTTATTGCAAGCCTTGAACCTACCAACTACCAATTGAATAAGCAATTATCGGATGTGGAGTTTAAAGAGGCTAAAGATCAGTTTAATCGCATAAAGCTTCTCTATAGCAAATCAGCAATTAGTGAACTTGATTATAATAAAGGCATTTTTACACTCGAAAAAGCAACTACGCAGCAAAAACTTGCTTCCAAAAACCTTAAAGATACCCAGCTTCATTCATCTATTTCCGGAATATTGCTAAGCAAAGAGACAGAAGTTGGAGAAATTATCGCTGCCGGCACCCCGCTATTTATTATTGCTGATATCAGAAAGGTAAAAGTCTCGGCACTTGTACCAGAGGGTGAACTTAAAGGTCTTAAGAAGGGACAGGCAGCGGAAATTCTGATTGAGGCCATAGGAAAGAACTTTCAAGCCAATATCGTAGAGATTGGCGCGGTGGCTGATGTGACAACCAGAGCCTTCAGCATTAAAATGGAAATAGATAACAAAGACCTTTCTATAAGACCTGGAATGATCGCCCAGGCTAAAATTCCATTGGGAAATTCAAGTAGTGGCATTTATGTCATACCGGAATCAATCATTAACGATCCTGGCAATCAAAGCTATATCTACGTGGTAGACAAAAAATCAAAACGCGCATTCAAGAGAAAAATAAGTCTTGGTAAAATGTCTGCAAACAGAGTAGAAGTATTATCGGGACTTTCTGTAGGAGAAACAGTTGTCATCTCAGGTCAGACTGATCTCAGTGATGGTTCAAAAATAAAAATAGATAACAGATAATATGAATTTTATAGAAGCAGCGCTTAAATATAAGCACCTCACGTTGGCCGTCCTGCTCATGCTTTTTGCTGTCGGTGTAGACTCATTGCTTACCATGCCAAGGCGTGAAGATCCAAAAATTACAATCCGGCAAGGGCTAGTTCTTGCTGGATTTCCAGGAGCATCATCCTCACAGGTAGAAGAACAATTGACAAAAAAGCTGGAACAGCAGCTCTTCCAATATGATGAGGTAGACAAAGCGAAAACTTATTCTGCCTCTCGAGATGGAATGACGGTGATCAATGTTGAACTTACTGAAAGGGTTAAACAACCCGATATTTTCTGGAACAAACTGCGTCATCAGCTTCTAATCACCAAAGCAACAGAACTACCTCAAGGTGTTCAGGGTCCATTCGTTGACTCAGATTTTGGAGACACCGAGGCAGTGGTGATAGCGCTCGAAAGCAATCAAGCAAGTTTTGAAGAACTGAAAGGCTACACACAAAAAGTGGAAGATCTTGTGCGTTCGATTAAAGAAACCTCTAAAGTTAAAAAAATTGGAGGCGAAAAGGAGGAAATACTCGTCTCTTCTACCTCTGGAAAGCTATCCCAATATGGTCTAAACCTAAGACAAGTAGAACAGGTTCTGCAGTCTCAAAATACAATTGAGGCAACTGGAGAAATAAAAACATCAAATAATAAAACACCGCTTTATACCAATGGCTACTTCCATACCGAAAGTGACCTTGCCAATCAGGTCCTAGGCCTTTCCTCTGCAGGAATTCCTGTAAAACTTGGAGAGATTGCAACCTTAAAAAGAACTTATGCCGACCCTGAAAGCATAATCACTGTAAATGGTAATAAAGCGATATTACTTTCCATCCAGATGCATGAAGGCAACAACATTGTTGAGTTTGGAAAATCAATTGATAAAATGATCGCTATCGCTAAAGCGCGGATACCTAGTAACATCAAAATTACTACCCTGATATCGCAGCCCTCGCTAGTGGATGAGAACATTTCACACTTTATAAAAGAGTTTTTTCTGGCGATAATTGCGGTAATCGTAGTAGTCATACTGCTTTTGCCTTTCAGGATTGCATCAGTAGCAGCGATGGCAATTCCCATGACGGTTGCACTCACCTTTGCAATTTTAAATGCACTGGGAATTGAGCTACACCAGGTTTCGCTTGCCGGGCTTATATTGGTTTTAGGTATGGTGGTTGATGATGCCATAGTTATAGCTGATAATTATGTTGAACTTCTTGATGAGGGCGTCGACCGCTGGACTGCTGCATGGCGCAGTGCCCACGATCTGCTCATTCCTGTTTTAGCTGCCACAGTAACTATTATTGCATCTTTTCTACCAATGGTATTGATAAAAGGATCAACCGGAGAATTTATTTTTACTCTTCCGATTACAGTAGCGGTGGCATTGGTCGCTTCCTATTTCGTAGCCTTATTCCTTACTCCTTTATTGTGCTACACATTCATAAAAAAAGGGCTTCACAATCTCGATACACACCAGGGGGAACAGTTAAATAAAAAAGAAAAGGTTTCGGTACTTACCAGGATGCAAAATGGATATAACCTTGCCCTCGACTGGTGCGTGAGACACCCAAAGCTTACCATCTTAACCAGCACAATTTTTATATTACTGACCGGATTGGTAATGAACCTTGGCGTGCGTCAGCTCTTCTTTCCACCTGCAGAGCGCAACCAATTTATTGTGGAGCTGTGGATGCCCACAGGCACCAAGCTGGAGAAGACAACAACGGAGGTGCTGAAAGCGGAGAAGTTAATTAAAAAAGATAGTCGGGTGGTATCCTATGCAACCTTTACTGGAACATCAGCTCCAAGATTTTACTACAACTTCGCACCAGAAGTTCCAATAAGTAATTATGGACTAATATTGATCACAACTACAAGTGATAAGACAACTGAGGAAATGGCCGAGGAACTTTCAGATAAAGTTAAATCGATTGCATGTGATGGGACTTTTTCTGTTAAGCTCATGCAACAGGGGAACGATTTGAAAGCACCCGTTGAGGTGAGGATTGTCGGCGATGATATCAGTACACTAAAAGTACTTGGAGCACAGATATCCGAAATTGTTAAGAAATCTAAGGGCAGTAGACTAGTACGAACAGATTTTGCTTCAGATTATTACGGAATACAAATTCAACCGAATGAACAAGCCGCTCAACTCGGATTCACAACTGGAGATATTGCCAGTTCAGTATTTACAGGATTCAATGGGGCACCGGTATCTACCATTTATGAAGGGAACAACCCAGTTGATATCAGACTTCGTTTAGATCAACAGGTAAGAAAGAACACTGACGATCTCGAAAACATCTATCTCTCTTCACCATTGAGCAATGCACAGTTACCTTTAAGACAGATAGCGACTTTAAAGCCACAATGGCAAAGTGGAAAGATCATGCATAGAAATGGTCTGCGCACCCTAACGGTTCAAAGTGAAACAGAGCCTGATGTACTTCCAGCCGAACTTCTCGAACAGGTTAAATCAGCGCTAAGTAAGATTAACCTACCGGTAGGCTATCATATTGAATATGGTGGAGAAGAAGGCGGAAAAGAAGAAGTCGAAGCAGATATGTATACAGCGCTAATGATCAGCCTGGTCCTGATTTTCTTTATTTTAATGTTCCAGTTCAAAAACATCAAAGAAGTGGTAATTATAATGGCGACTATCCCCTTAAGTCTTTTTGGGGCAATACTCGGGCTTGCTCTCACTGGCAACAATTTTAGTTTTACGGCTTTCATAGGGCTTATAGCCCTTTCAGGTATAGTTGTGAGGAATGCCATTATCTTAATCGATTATACCAACATACTTATCAAGCAAGGCATGGATATCAAGACCGCAGCAATAGAGTCTGCCAAGCGTAGGTTACGTCCAATATTTCTAACAGCTATGGCTGCAGCTGTTGGTGTGCTTCCGATGATTATATCAGGTTCGCCAATGTGGGCACCTTTGGCCAGTGTACTCGCCTTCGGCGTGATTTGGAGTATGGTAATGGCATTGCTAACCGTACCGGTTATGTATATAGGCTGGATAAATAAAAATGACAAAAAGGACATTCTTAAAAAGAAATAATATAAAATTCTCGCAGATGAACAACAAGATTAGAAACAAGTTATATGTGATCATGCTGTGCCTGATTTGTAGTTATACAGTCAAGGCACAGAAGGCCTATTCAATTGATGAGCTGATCGATGCCGCGCAAAAGAGCAGCCGTCAGCTTAATGTTAAAGGATATCAAGTGGTGGAAAAAGCCAGTAAACTCAAAGAAGATGAAATCAGAAGATATCCTTCTGTAACACTTGATGGCAGTTATCAGTATAATTTCAACCTCCCTGATATTTCAATTCCAGCAGGAACGCTTGGTAGTGTAACAAATGGGAGCGGTGTCGAACAGCTCCTACCCGCGCAGGAAAGTAAGTTTAGAGTAGGTCAGAAAGGAAGTTATAATGTTGGAATAAACCTATATCAACCGATTACACAACAACTTAAGCTGTCGACCGGACTAGCCATCGATAGAGCAGACATCAAAATCAGTGAGCAGGAAAGAGCACAAACTGCCCAGGAACTGAAAATACAGGTAGAGCGGCTTTTTTACAGCGCACTAATTGTGCGTAAAACGGCTGAATTGGAACGTCTCAACCTAGTGCTTGCAAAGGCAAAACTTGCTGATGGTGAGGCATCCAAATCAGCCGGAACGACCACTCAAACCGGTCTTACCGGCCTTAATGCAGACATAGCAGGACAAGAACAAACCCTAATAAAATTAGAGTTGCAGCTTCAGGATTACCTTTCTGAGATCAGTGTGATGACGGCCATCGATGTAGATAAACTTGAGTTGCAGGAGACTGATCCGGCCGATAAGTTATTTTCAATAAATGACTACCAGACTAGTGCATTACAAACACCGGAACTTGAAATAGCCAGACTAAGCAAAGAAAAGGCAGCACTGGGCATAAAAGCCATCGCCCAAAACAACCTGCCCGATTTTGGCATACTTGCAGGATATTACAGGCAACAAGGGAGCCCTATCCTGCCCGCGAGTAGCCCGTATCTAGGAATCAGCCTAAAATGGAATATCCAGGACCTTTTTGTAAACAAAGAGATCAAAGTTCAGCGCCATGCACAGTTGAGGCAAGCTGATGACAATTTAATCTATACCCAACAGCAGTTAGGTCTTGCCGTTGATCGGGCCTGGAGAAAGGTTCAATCGTGCCGTTCACTTATTTCGGCTGCCAATAAAGCAGTTCTGTTCCGTAAAGAAGAACTAAAAGAGCAGCAGAACAGGTTAAGTGCCGGATTTGAAATCAAGAGTAAAATTTTGGAAACAAAAGTTAAGCTTGCACAATCAGAAACAGAACTTTATACCGCGCAACTTCAGCAGAGTATTGCTATCGCAGAGTTGAGAAATATCTCAGGAAAGAATTAACAAGCGCACTACAGTATAAGACCCCTCTGTCATAGGTATACCAAACAGTAATGGTATTACAGAATGATTCCTGGAGAAAATTTCAAAAACACTAAAAGTTCAGAATAAGCTAAATACAATGATACATAAGAAAGTCGGAATAGTTGGTGTGGGCTGGGAAAATACAATAGAATATTATAGACTGATTAATCAAGGGATGAATTCACATCAAGAAGGCTATAGTGCTTATGAGTGTATAATCTATGCGCTAAACATGAATGAAATCCATCGCATTGGCTGGGAAAAATCCTTTCACATATTATTAAATGCTTGCGGAACATTAAAGAGAAGTGGCGTGGACCGCGTTGTTTTATGCGGACATATGGCACATCTATTTTCAGCACGTTTAGAAGCAGCACTTGATCTTCCATTTATACACATTGCCTTTGCGACCGCACTGAAACTAGCTGAGGGAAACTTTCGAAAGGTAGGGCTGATCGGGAATGCTATCCTTACTGAAAACCAAAACTATTTACAGAAATTCGAAGAATATGGATTAGATGTTATCCTTCCAAAGAAAACAGAATCTCACCAATTCATCTATCAACTAGAACCTATAGATTCTTCAATCAAGCGGACAACAATAAAGACTGAATGTTCAAAAGTTATAACTGACCTGGTAGACAAGGGGGCAGATTGCCTAATGGTTGTAACCGATTCACCTCAAGATCATTTCCAAAACATAGCTATTGGAATTCCCCTGGTCGATGCCAGATCATATCATTGTGAGGCCATTGTGACCTATATAAGATCTCAAATTAATTATTAACGGTTAAAATGATAATGGTTAAGATGATCAATGCAACTCATGGATTTTTCGAATATCATTTGAAATGTTAACAAAGAGGCTTACCTTCATGAAAATGTACAATGTAAACTACACCTTATTCCGTCTTTATGGTTATCCAGGATTTGGAATTCTGGTATATTTGGTCATTTTTCTAATTAATCCATATGAGCCTGAGCACACTGGCTTGCACTATTTTTTAAGCTGGAATTTCCTACTTGAAGCCTCAATGGCAGTTTTATATGCCTCCGCTTTATTTGAAATAGGCATTCAGCTTACAAAATTACTAAATAGCGTTTATAGCTGGGAAAGACACATCAAAATCAGATTCCTAGTCCAGTTCCTCATCCACAGCGCTTTAGCTTATATTATTTTAAATCTCTTATTTTTGATTAAGGTACCTGTAACTTTCTATTATGATGAACTTATGTTTCGCCAGGCACTCATTGTTGGAACTATTTTTTCACTTTTGATCACAGCTGTATTCGCAGCGGAATATTTTTTCTATCGATGGAACGATGCGAGCTTAAAAGCACTCGAACTTCAGCAGTATACCACCCAGGCCCAGCTTGAGGCGCTTAAGCTACAACTTGACCCGCATTTTCTTTTTAATAACCTTAGTATCCTCACCGCACTTATTGAAGATGAGCCGAGTACTGCAACAACCTATCTTTCCAACCTTTCCTCGATATATAGGTATATGTTGGCAAACAGATTGAAAGATCTGATCCTGCTCAGAGAAGAGCTCACATTCATCGAGGCCTACCTTTTTCTTTATAAGATTCGCTATGGCAATGGTATAATTATCGACATCGCAGAACACAAAAATATTGAACTACTCAGATTACCACCACTAACACTTCAATTATTAATAGAAAATGCCATCAAACACAATACATTTAGTACCCAGTCCCCTCTGAAAATAAAGATTTATTTCACCGAGCACGACAAAATTACCGTTGAAAATAACAAGAAGCTAAAAAAAGCCAATGGATATAGTAGCCGGATCGGTCTAAAGAATATTGATGAAAGGTATCGCCTGATGGGACATACTAAACCTATTGTTACCGAGACAGATGAGCTTTTCAAGGTAGCTATTTCCCTAATTACAATAAATCCATAATCCAGAGCTTTATGCCTACAGTTTTGATCATAGAAGACGAGCTTCCAAACGTGCAAAGGTTGGAAAAAATGCTGCATCAGCTTGATAATAATATATCAATAGTGGACCGGATACAAACGGTGCAAGATAGTATACTTTGGTTTCATAGCCATGCTCAGCCCGATATTATATTTATGGACATCAGGCTCACCGACGGCCTTAGTTTCGAGATATTTAATAACATAGAGATTATCTCATCTGTTATTTTTATTACCGCATACGATGAATATGCATTAAAAGCTTTTGAGGTAAATGGAATCGATTATCTCCTTAAGCCACTTAATGCAGACAAATTGGCTAATAGCTTAAAAAAGGCTCTTCCAAAAGCCCCGCGTTCAAATGAAGTGCTTTTGAAGACGCTGAGGGACTTGCACCTCCATGAACAATCATACCGTAACCGGTTTCTTGTCATCTACCGCGATACTTACGTCATTATCCTGACAAGTGAAATTGCCTATTTCTCTTCAGAAAACAAAATCACCTATCTAACCACATTTGATAATAAAAAATATGTAGTGGAGTTGACCTTGGAAAACCTGGAGAAAGAATTAGATCCTGAAATATTTTTCAGGGTAAGCCGGCAATTTATTGTCTCACTGAAATCTGTCAACAAGATAAACCTGTATTTTAATAGCCAACTCAAAATCGAACTTTCACCTTCCATAGGTGAGGGTATCATGTTGAGCAGAGAAAAATCATCTCAATTGAAAAAATGGTTAAATCAAGCGCCAACCTGGGAACGCTCAAACTGAAATTTGGTATAATACCCAAATATTGGCTTCTCTGAAGAAAGATAAACTGATCAGTTAGCAAAGAGTCGTTTTCGAGCTTTACTTGAGTCAGGGTTCAGAATTATTAAAGGAGTCAAGACTCCGAAAGCCTACAGCAAGGCATCAGCGGTTGATACTGCCTGATGATTATTCAAGATACATTTATGCGTTTGCTAACCTTCAACTCCTCAAAGAAAATTTATGTCTTGCACTTTGATATTAAATAAAGATTAAAGTAAAGCCTCCCCTCCTTCCAGATGGTTTTTCTAACAACAATTTAAAATCCATTTACGCTAAAAAATACTGCTTTATCCGCAAGTTGGGTGTAGTGTTCAAAACTGATCTTTAACAGTTCTAATTCTTTGTTAGCATAACCCAAGGATTAACCGCATTATTAGTTTTTGATGCATACTCGTTATGTGAACCGCTTTCATCCTCTCAGCCACATATCAAACCTTAACAAACCCATCTCAAAAACTCACTCCTGAACCAATTACATTCAGTCCTTCTTATTGGCCAATCGGCAGCTTTTTTTGTCAGTTGGGTGATTATTAAAATTTAATTCAGCCCATAGAAAGCATTTTTGTTAAGCAAGCATAATGATATGAAAGAAAATCCGTCAAACAGCCAAAATTATAGCTGACTACCTTATATGAATGTTACTTCAATGCCGATTAGCAAGTTTAATTTATCGCTATTGCCGCTCAATCCGTTAACATATATACACAGTAAAATGAATGTAATACCCTTTAAAAAAGTAACACTTATTGCCCTTGTCTTTATAGGAGGCCACCATACTATTCAAGCACAGAATTTAGTACCTGCCTCGAACCGGAAATGGCGAATAGACTTTGGTGGTGCAATAGGGCTCTTTTCTCCTTTTGATCAAGTATCTGGAGAATCTTGGTTACTGGGAACGATCTCACAGACAACTATTCAATTTAATTACAAAAAACAATTTTTTGCCCGTGTGCAAATTGGCGAAACCCGTGTAGGATATAAAAACAATACAACATTAAGCGCTAGTGGGATAAATTCATCAATTGATGCGAATTCCAGCAGCATGAACTTAGGATTGGGATTTGGATATCACCGCGGACTGGGAAGCTGGGAACCTTTTATCTATGGGGGACTTGGTCCTTCCCTGGTACAGCATCCACAGGCTGTTTTCACGGAAAGTTCTCAAACCATCAACTATTCCAATGTTTCAAAAATATATCTATATGGCAACATAGGTTTGGGTGTAAACTACAATCTATCCAAATATATTATTTTAATGTTAGAGTGTCAGGCCAATCAAATACCTGGTCTTCCGAAAACCCCCAGTACTCACTTAAATGGAATAAGCGCGCTGATTAACGCGAAGATTGCGTTATAGGAATCACTGATCAATTATTCCTTCAGTTCGCCTAAAAAAATAAGAATAAAAAACACATCTTTAATTACTTCAATATTTATGCAAAAGATGTTACAGGCATCAACCTTTATTTTCTCAGCTGTCTTTAGCAGTGGTTCAGAATCGCCTACTTACATCATCGCTTTTGCAGGTATTGACATTAGGTCTATTGTACAACAAGATCCAAAAAGAACTTGGATAATTGCATTATTTATATTTGCTTTTGTACTAACGAGCCTATCACCAACCGTCATTTTACCCAGGCCGGCAAAAAACTTTATTCGCCTATATTCACTCAAAGCACTACCTTTTGTTATCATTTGGATAACTATTGCTTATCAAATGTTATCAGAAAATTTTGAGTCCTATCCGATGACCGAAAAATGAAAAGATTAGTTTCAATCGTAATACCAGCATACAATGAGGCTGATAATATTTTTATGATATGCGAAAGTCTTAAAAATGTTTTCGCTGAAATTAATTTCAATTATGAGGTGATCCTGGTTGATGATGGAAGCTCAGACAATACGCCAGATAAGATTCGCGATTATGCAGCAACGGCTAATCATATTTTTTTTGTTGAATTTTCTAGAAATTTTGGGCATCAGCTGGCAGTGAAAGCTGGTATGGATCATGCATTTGGTGATTGTGTGATCTCTATGGATTGTGACATGCAACATCCGCCAACGCTTATTCCTGAAATGTTAAAAAAATGGGAAGAAGGATATGAAGTGGTATATACGATTAGAGAAGAGGATAAAAGCCTTTCAAAAGGAAAACGTGGATCCTCTAGCCTATTTTATAAAACGCTCAATTTATTATCGGATATAGAATTGGAACCTGGAGCCGCTGATTTCCGCTTATTGGACCAGAAGGTTGTCAATGTTTTCAGAAATTTTAATGAAAATGAACCCTTCCTGCGTGGACTGGTCAAATGGCTGGGGTTTAAGCAGCATGCGATAAAATACAATCCTGCCGCCCGTTTCGCTGGTAAAAGCAAATATACCATCAAAAAAATGTTCCGGCTCGCACTGCAAGGTGTAACCTCATTCAGCATAAAACCACTTTATTGTGCTGTTTACCTTGGTTTTATATTTTCATTCGCCTCGATGTTATACATCCCCTATGTTATTTATGCTTTCGTAAATAATGTTGAGGTTTCTGGATGGGCATCAATGCTGATGTCTATTGTGTTCTTTGGAGGCCTCCAGTTAATTATCCTAGGTATCATTGGAATATATGTGGGTAAAATGTTTATGCAAACTAAAAACCGACCTAATTATATTATTCGTTCATCCAATATACAACAGCATTAATGGTTCTTTTAAGTTTTGATATCGAAGAGTTCGACATGCCTTTTGAATACGGAAAAGAGATTTCTTTCGCCGACCAGATATCGATCTCCAGGGCAGGGACTCTTGCTATTCTAGATCTCCTGGACAAGCACAAAATTAAAGCAACTTTTTTCTGTACCATTACTTTTGCTAAAAATGTTCCCGATCTGATTGAACGCATTACAACCAGCGAACATGAACTGGCTTCACATGGCTATTATCACTCTGACTTCAAACCTGAACACCTCCTTCAGTCTAAATTAAAGCTCCAGGAACTACTAAGCCTGGAGAATGGCAGTCCAACGATGGATTGTAACCCCTTCCTCAAAAAAAAATCTCTTTAAACCCCGCATTACCTCCAAATAATACGGGTTATCAGAAGCTTCTCGGAACGCCATGCCTAGTACATTATATCCTGCCAGTAAAAAAGCAACAACATAGATAATCAGGTTCAGGGGAAACGATGGCTGAAATTTAAACCCAAATTCCTGGGTTAGCATCACGATTAGAATAAGCAGGGCAGTAAGTAGTGGCCAGTGGCTCAGAATATTCTCTGCTCCCGGGACCGAGTTTAAATTCAGCCCCGAGTCATCTTTCTCTTTCTCCACACTTAACGGATGCACTTCCTTGCTGCTTTTTAGCAGGCGATCCATATTTTCTTCTGTCCCTACGATTTTGTTTTCCAGGTTATTGATATTTTCCATTTTTTGCCTTCTAATTTCGTGAAGGATTCCTTAGCCTCTGAAATCCCCTTTTCCAACGCTTCATTTGAATCCAATTCATTATTCTTCATTTCTATCAAAAATACAATTCAACGAACTGCAATTGTATTGCATTGATTTTTACATTCGCTGCAAATGCCTTTAACTACCAGGCTCATCTGCTGCCCCTGGTAACCTTCCGGCAATTTGACTTCCGGAATCTGGGTTTGAGGTAAACAGTAAGTCTCCTGACAATTGGTGCAGTAAAAATGTATGTGTAAATCATGGTGCCCATCAACGGTACAACAGGGTTGACAAATCGCAAACTTCGCGGTACCACTGCCGTCTTCAATCCGGTGAACCATTCCATGATCTTAAAATGTCTTTATGCTCCGGTACAAAGTAACCCGGTCTGTTCTATCCAGCGATACCTCCATATCAGTAAGACTAACTGCACTAGATTGTTTCAGCAAGAAATCGAGTACCACTAGACGCATGGCAGTAGGATTAATCTTCCTCTCTAATAGCATATGCTCTAAGTCTTTCATCGCTATTCTTCCTCTGCGCCACCGGCTGATTTTGATTCCAGATAAAAGGCACCTTTTAAGGCAATCTTAACATTTTCAGGCAAAGGATCTAACAGTCTGATTTCTATGTAACCCATTTCACTCACACCTGTGGTAACTTGTAATTTTTTGAAAGTCAGATTTTTCTCTTTGCTGTTTTCTCCCTTTTCTGTGGTTACAATAAAAATGTATTGTTTGCCCTGGGAGCGAACAACTGCCTCGACTGGAACAGCAGAAGTTAACTGACTACCTGTACTGATCAGCGCAGTGACGTACATACCCGGGATCAGGTTTTTATTTTCCTTATTATTGATCACCGCATGAACGACCACACCCTTACTTTCATTTTCAAAAGACTTGTTGATCCCGTTTATGGTTCCGGTAATCAACTGGTTATTTTGATTAGTAAGCTGAAAGGATACTTTTTGTCCAACTTTCACCTGCATTAGATCTTTTTCAAATACGGTAAGGTCGCAGTGAATTTTTGAATTGTCCACCACTTCCATAATAGAAGTTCCTGGTTCTACAAAAGCACCGGTATTGGCGATTACGTGTCCTACCGTCCCGCTGATAGGAGAAACAACAGGAAATTGTGATATAACATTTCCATCGGAAACTTTTCCCGGACTTATGCCGAGTTGCCTCAGCTGACTTTGATAAGAAGTAAGACGTGAACGTTCTGCATTGTAAGTAGCCTGAGCCGATTGAAAAGATTTCCCGGTGCCGGCACCTGCTGCTTTTAACTGGGTCTGCCTTTCATATTCAGCCTGGATATAGGTAAAGTTGTTTTTTGCAGCCAAATAATCCTGCTGAATTTTTATCAGCTCCTGGTTTGCAATGGTAGCCAGGGTTTGCCCGCGTTTCACCTGTTGCCCTTCTAAAACATAGATGTGGTTAATGATTCCCCCTGAAAGAATGCTTACATCCGCCTTGTTTTGTGGCGGTACGGCAAGCTGGCCGTTGGCTTTGACAATAGCGTCTAAATTTCGCTTTTCAATCAGACCCGTTTCTATTCCTACGGCACTCATCTGCTTTTGGGTAAGGGATAGTCCTTCAGGCTTTTCTTCTGTTTCTGCAGATGCTTTTTTGCTATCCCTTTCTTTTTTCTCTGCGGATCCCGAGCAAGATAAAAGCATCGCTAAGCAGAAAATTACGACAATTGATTTATATGTTCTTAAATGTAAGTGCATGGTTTTATTCTCCTTTAATAAATTGGATTTGAATGGCGGACTGGTTTAACTGACTTAAGGCTTCTATATAAGAAAGCTTGGTTTGTACCGCTGAGGATACGTTCTGGATATATTCGATATAGCTGATTTCCCCAAGGTCAAAAGATAGCTGGGCAATTCTTAATTGTTCGCTTGCCTGCTTTAGCCCCTGGTCCTGAAAATAATTTACGGCCTGCAGATATTGCTGGTAATGGTGGGTTTCCTGGCTATATTCCATTATTAACCTGGACTGTGTATTGAGCAGTTGTGTTTTTGCTATCTCTGAGGATAATTGCTCAGACTTTACCCTTGCCCGGTTTGCCCTATTGAAAATAGGCAGGGCGACCCCTACCTGTATTCCGGCAATTCTGGTTCCTGGGAAGTAGTTCCTTGAAATATTTGCAGGATTGAACCCCGAGATCAGCAGCTGGTGGCTATACCCTAAAATAAAATCAGGCATCCCTTTAGATTTTTCTACAGCGATCCTGGCCTCGGCAACTTCTGCGCTTTGAAGACCAGCACGAATCTGGGCATTCTTGCTGAGCGCTAAGCTGTCTAAAGAAATAGAAAACACGAGTGGTTTATCCTGGACAAGCACTAACGCAGCGGAGGTATTAAGGAGCTGCTTTAAAATGGATTCATTGTTTGCTAAGTTTGTCAAAACACCAAGCTTTAAAGCCTGAACCTGTTGAAACTGATTTCTGGCACTGATCAGTTCCAGGTTAGACGTTTCGCCGGTTTTAACCCGGGCTTCGGCCTTACTCACAAATCCTTTATAAATGCTGTCCTGAAAATCTAAAACACGAAGGCTTTCTCTGCTTAACTGGTAAGCATACCAGGCTTCCCGAACTTCCCGGATGACTTCTGCTTTTGTTATGTTACTGATGCTGCTGGCAAGAAGGGCCTGCTTACTAAGCAGTTTACGCTGATTGTTGTATAGCCCCGGCCAGGCAATATTTTGAGTAATACCAATAGAATTATCCATGTTACCCCCGCTAGTTGGATCCTGAGTAACAAGGATCTCGGTTTTAGAAAGGTCTGTTCCCGATCTTTGAAGGGCACGCGCCTGTTCTACCGAAAGCCCGGATGAGCGTAATCTTAAATTATTTTTTACCGCCACGGAAATGGCACTGTCCAGGGTCAAAGGCAAAGTGTTCTGCGCCTGTGCTGGGTTTTGTTGTAAAAATATCAGACCACACATTACAAACAGGATTATAGCTACCTTCGGTAACTTTGCTTTTGCTACCTCCTTGCGGTTAAAGAGCAAATAAAGGCATGGCAAAACAAAAAGTGTCAAAAAGGTCGCTGTGATCAGTCCCCCGATAACCACCGTTGCAAGTGGGCGCTGTACCTCGGCTCCTGCACTAGTTGATAAGGCCATAGGAAGAAAGCCTAAAGAGGCAACCGAGGCTGTCATCAGCACCGGGCGAAGCCTTGTATTAGTACCCGCTAACACCCTTTGGTAAATATCATCTACCCCTTCTTCTTTCAACTGGTTAAAATAGCCGATTAAAACGATCCCGTTTAAAACGGCAACACCAAACAGGGCAATAAAACCAACCCCTGCTGAGATACTAAAAGGAAGCCCGGTGATAATCAGGGCAGCAATCCCACCCATGGAGGCCAGTGGTACGGCCGTAAAAATCAAAAGGCTCTCTTTTACCGAACGAAAAGTAATATATAAAAGCACCAGGATAAATAACAGGGCTGCAGGAACGGCAATAGCCAGTCGTCCTTTAGCAGCCTGCAGGTTTTGAAACTGCCCGCCATAGGTTATATAGTAGCCGCTGGGCAATTTTATCTCAGAATTCAATTTTGATTGTATTTCCTTGACCGTTGTTTCTACGTCTCTTCCTTCGATGTTAAATCCAACATAAATCCTTCGTTTTCCATCTTCACGGGAAACCTGTGCGGGGGCATCCTTAAAGGCAATATCTGCCACCTGGTTCAATGGCACTTTATTCCCTGAAGGCAGTGGTATAAGCAGGTTTTCAACACCAGAAATATTTTCCCTTAATTTCCGGTCTAACCTGACCACCAAATCAAATCGCTTCTCTCCCTCGAATACCACACCAGTAACGCTTCCGGCAAAAGCGGTTTTAAGGATCAGATTCAAATCGCTTATATTTAAGCCATATTGAGCCATTTTGTCCCTGTTATAGGCTACCTGAATTTGTGGAAGTCCGGAAACCTTTTCAATATAGGGCTTACCAACTCCGGCAACAGGGGTAATCATCTTAGCGATCTTTTCAGCTTGTGTGGCAAGTACATCAAGATCTTCCCCATAAATCTTGATCGCTACATCCTGTCGGATTCCCGTCATCAGCTCATTGAAGCGCATCTGCATGGGTTGAGATATTTCGACATTTATACCTGGAATTTCCCTTATTGCCTCTTCCATTTTTTCCATCATTTCTGATCTGTTCTCAGCAGTTTTCCATTCTCCTTTTGGCTTCATTGCAAGCATCATATCACCCCTTTCCATTGGCATAGGATCGGTTGGGATCTCTGAGCTCCCTATACGGGTAACGGCCTGCTTGATTTCAGGAAATTTTTCTTTTAATATTTTTTCAGCTTTTCCAAAGGTCTTCACGACCTCTGATAGCGAGGTGCCCTGCATCATCGAAATTTCTACCGTCAGATCTCCTTCTTCCAGAGTTGGAATAAACTCTCCGCCCATACCAGAAAAAAGCCATATGGAAACAGCAAAAAGGATAAATACAGCAGTAATGACCATAACTTTCACCTTTAAAACTGCAACCAATGTTCGCTGATACACCCTTTGCAGAAATTGTATGATCCGCTCAGAGATGTTTCGCTTATATGAAGTTTCCTTGCTTAAAAACAAGGCGCTTGCCATGGGAACATAGGTTAAAGAAAGAATGAAAGCGCCTAGTATGGCAAAAGCTACAGTTTGAGCCATTGGCCTGAACATTTTGCCTTCAATACCGATAAGAGATAATAAAGGCAGGTATACGATCAGAATAATAATCTGACCAAAAGCGGCCGACTTCATTAACTTACTAGCGCTTTCAGTGACTTCGGTATCCATTTGATCCGAAGTCAACTTTTCGATTCCTTGCCTGTTGTATTTTCCAGTGGTGATGTGGTGGACAACACTTTCTACAATGATTACTGCCCCATCTACAATTAATCCAAAATCTATTGCGCCTAAACTCATCAGGTTTCCTGATACCCCAAAGAGCTGCATCATCGAAAAAGCAAAGAGCATCGCTAGTGGAATAACCGAGGCAACGACCAATCCAGCCCTTAAATTACCTAAAAGAAGTACCAATACAAAAATCACAATTAGAGCACCTTCGAGTAAATTACGCTTTACCGTATCAATAGCACGTCCAACCAGCTCTGTCCGGTCAATAAAGGGTTCAATCACTACCCCTTCCGGCAAAGATTTCTGAACCTGTACCATTCGGTCTTTTACGTGCTGGATGACTTCACTAAAATTTTCGCCTTTCAGCATCAGGGTTACTCCTGCAACAACTTCACCTTCACCGTTTCTGGTTACGGCTCCATAACGGGTGGCACTTCCAAACTGAACAGTCGCCACATCACGAATTAAGATCGGGGATCCGCTGGCATTCTTTACCACAATTTTACGGATATCGTCCAGGTTCTCAACCTGCCCAAGGCCCCTGATAAAATAAGCATTGCTTTGCTGCTCAATATAAGATCCACCTGAATTTTGATTGTTTTTTTCAAGGGCTGTATATACATCAGGAATGGTTAGCCCTAAGGCATTCAGCTTGTCATTGTCAAGGGCAACTTCATACTGCTTTACGTACCCGCCCCATCCGCTCACCTCGGCAACGCCAATGGTGCCTGCAAGCTGCGTCCGAACAAGCCAGTCCTGAATAGTACGCAGATCCATAGCCGTATATTTCTTTTCATACCCTTTTTTAGTATGAATGACATATTGGTAGATCTCCCCAAGCCCGGTAGTAATTGGAGCAAGCATAGGTTCACCTAATCCTTCCGGGATCGTGCTTTCAGCCTCTTTTAATTGGGCATTAACTTGTGCCCTTGCCCAGTAGATATCGACATTATCACCAAATACAATAGTAATAACTGAAATCCCTGAACGGGATATCGAGCGCTTTTCTATGATTCCTGCGATATTGGCCATGGAAAGCTCAATTGGTGCGGTAATAAACTGCTCTACTTCCTGTGCACCCAGATTTGGGGATTGGGTGATAATTTGCACCTGGTTATTCGTGATATCGGGCTGCGCATCTACCGGAAGGTGATAGGCTGAATAAACGCCCGCTAAAACCAGCAGTAGCGCCATAATCCCTATAAAGACCTTGTTCTTTATAGAGAACGAGATTATTTTTTCAAACATAAAAGTAAAAGATAATACGTAGCAGAAAAGCTATTGTAGGATTACAATAGCAAATAATTAAATAGACCGTATTAACTCAATTGTGGGGGTTGCCACACTGAAATATCCTGGGAAAGAGTATCCGGCGTAGGTAGTCCTGGATAGCTAAATATAATAGGCGTTATGAAAACGACTAAAACTGCATCGGAAGCAACCTGTCTTGCGCTAGAGCAGCAGCTGCAATTACAAAATGGCGGACAGGTTTCCTGCCTACACCGCTCACTGGCGGCATGGCTTTTTTGAATAATAACATGATTTACTTCCGCTGCAATATCTGCTCTATCCTGACAAGGCAGGATAGCGAGCAAGGTACAATACAGGCCCATAAGTAAAGCAAAGTATTTCATTCCTAGCAAAGGTAGTAAAACAAAGGCAATTGCCTAATCTAATTTAGATAGTGCATTATATAATAATTAGTTTCTTTAAAAATATAGTGATTATAAGAACTATATTATTACGCTGTAGCACTTTGTTCATTGATTGCATAATAATCATCCCGACGGAGTATCATATTAAAGGCATTCCAATTTTTACGTGAAACGATCATGGAACTTTTCAGTTCCGGACGTATTGTAAACCCAATTTTTTTATAACATGCTATAGCATTAAGATTCCAGTCAAAAACACTCAAATCTACTGCTGTATGTGTTGTCGTTTTAAATAAAAGGTTGATCAGCTGATGCATGACCAATGTACCAATCCCTTTATTTCGTAGATTTTTTTCACCTATTAAAATTCGTGATAGGCGAGGCAACTCATTTTCAAAATTCAATTCGCAATGTCCTATTATTTCACTCGTTTCAATCCATCTTATTTTATAAGGTGACTTTTTTTGTTGTAGAAGATAACTGTTTAATTGTTCATGGGACAATGGGTACGTAAATAATGGCCCAGCAAATTGGACAAGTTCTTCTTCGCTATCTATCCATGAAATGAATTTATCAAAATCATCCTTTGTAAACGGTTCTAATTGAATCATAAAAGTAAAGGTAAAAAAATGTATCAGAATCCCTGTTTGCATACCCTATCATATACTCCTATTATTAAATTTTAATGTTAGTTCAGCTGAGCCATCATATTTTCCTCCTTTTAAAACAATAGCAAAACCAATTTTAGTTTGCCATCCTTCGGTAAATATCTAAAAATCAAACCCTGCCCCTTCTCCTGCTTTCCTTAAACTCGGAGAGCAACTCACTTTTAAAAAACTTATCTCCTCCGGGAAGCTTCATCGGCCTCAGCCGACCCTGCTTGACCATCCGCTTATACGTACTCTCACTAATTCCCAGATAATCCTTTACCTCCTGGCGGTTCATTTGCGGATCTTCCTCAAAAGCTAAATTCCCATGATATTTACTGTTATACACCAGCACTAAAATCTGGTGAATCTTGGACAAGAGATCCAAAAGCGCATCCATCCTATTCATGAATCCAAATATTAAATTCAACCTTAAACCCTTGCCTGCTCCCCCTGCCCTTACCAAGCCCGTTGCAACACCTAAATACACCATTAAGACCAGCGAATAGCGCTAAGTAACAAACTCACCAGCAGACAACTAAAGCAAATAAAAAGCATTTATTCACATCTGTCAAGTTGCCCTAAGGTTGCCCGATTGAGCAACCTTACAGCATCCAAATCCACACCCTTCACTTACCGCAAATCCATCCTAAACTTTCCAGCCACAGGACAGATTCCACCACGGAAAACGCTCGGCTTACCACGGAGAGCAAACAACCGGCAACCAAAAAATTATATTCAGAAAAAAAGAAAGCACAAAAATGAATGACGATCACCTGAACTTCACCCCAATTGTCGAAGTTATAGCCAAAATAGCCGAACAAGACACCCTGCAAACATTTGAAAGCGAAATCAAACTGGAATCTCAGCGAATGACCGAGGCCCTGCTTCACTTGGTTTGCCAGGCTACAGCAAAAAAGGCAAGACATCACATCTCTCAGTACCAGCAAGGCCTGCTTAGCCTGCTTTCAGCGGTACAAAAGGCAATCCATACCTTCCCTAAAAAGGCCGCAGGAAATAAATTCAGGCAAGAAATGCTCAACCTACTCAGCAATACCATTGCGGAAAACCTGCAGCACCTCAGCACCCATTTCCCTGGCTATTTCAACTGGGACATCCCCCTTCCTACTTTATACTTGGAACAAGCGCGCATTCACATAAAAAAACAGGCCAAAGAAATTTTCGAAAACATGAACACCCTGCAAATAGATGCACAAATCACCCTCTTTCTTAACAACATCATCACAGCAATAGATGAGGATAACCAAACGCTCACCTACCAGCAGCTCCATTACTGGCAGCTCTTTCTGCCAGCGCTCAGGGAAATGCTACAAGGCGCCCTGCAGAAACCCGGATCACTCGAGACCATTTGCATGCTCATCTCCCTGAACCTGAATCATCCGGCCTTTTATGCTTTTTGCAGCAGCTTCATCCAGAGCGAAATCCAATCCTGCGAAGACCTGACCACACAATACAAAACCGGCTACTTAATCAAAAAATGCATTACTCAGACCGCGCCCGCCATTCCCTGCTATCATTCCCCTCACCTGTCACCAATCAATACCGCACTCCTGGAATACATCACCGCCGAAATCACCTATCTGCAATCCATAGACAGCATCGCAAACGAACTTAGCCATCAGGGCCTATTAAACAACCGGTACAAAGTCACCCTCACCGTAAAACAACTCGCCATCTTCATCCAACTTCAGGTCAGCGCGAAAATCATCAGCCCCGGAAGCCCGAAACTGCTCCATGAATACATCTCCAGACACTACAGCACCCTGGAAACCAGCCACATCTCCGCAAAAAGCTTTAAAAACGCCTACTACAGCGCATCTACCGCCGACCTTGAAAAAGTAATTGACAAACTCCTCACCATGCTGGCCATCGCACAGGAAAAGCTCTAGCAACGATCCGGCATTTGATATATCTCAACCCGGACAGATCCATGAGCGAATGGTTTCACCTATTCCTATGAATCTCCCTTTCCCATGTTTTCATCCGTACAGCTAATAGACTATTACAGACAGCCTTCGGAACAAGGGTTGGGCAGGTTTTATAAAAGTGTAGACTAATATTTATTGCTCCAAAAACCTATTACTGTATTATTCTTCCATTTTATTTAAATGGAGAGTTTTTGTGCGCATGTATTTGCTTTCAAGTTTTAATCCTATTTCCTCAAGAAATCTCGAGAGATTTTCGACATTGTTCAGATGTTTAATTTCAAGGTCGACATACGTAGAATCCTCTCTACTGACAACAGGTATATTCAAAGATGACTCTAACAGGCTTGCAATCATTTTCAGATTAAAATTAACAATCTGGATTTTATTATCTATAATATCACTATTACTTGATTTTGCTTGTGATAGCGTATGGTTTCTTTCAAAAAGTTGTCTGTCAACAATGCTCAATTTCAATGATTGTATTCTTGATGTCTTATATTTAGGCTTTACTTTAAAATAATATGATAGAATTTCACCAAAATCTTCTGCACCTTGCTCCGAAAGGAATCTAACATCAAATTTGGTAGAATCATTTTCTGAATGGTTAAAAACCAAAAATTGGCTGATCTTTCCTGAGAATGCAAATAGTTCGGTAATTGTTTTACCTTTTCCAATATAATTAGTGAGCTTGCCTCTATCATTATATTTAAATGCCTCAGAGGAGGATGACGTTTTAGACTTCTGTATGGAAAATGAAAATAAGGGCATAGCAACATCTATTGCTTTTTGGCTTGTTGGCACTGGTATTGGATTTCCACTGATGAGATTATCAAGTAATTTTCGGGAGATTTTTTCAGCAGTGATGAGTAATGGATTACCAAAGGAATCTAATACCACAGTAGTGGGAATAGCTTCGATATTGAACTTTTTAAAATAAATCCCATTAGAGTCGCGAAGCAAATTTACACTGCCACTAATTAGTTCAGGTCTTCTTTTAAAAAAAGATTGAATTAATTTTTCATTCTCGCTACTTATAAAAGAAAAATCGATGTCTTGGTTTTGTTTTGCAAATGATATATATTCTGGCATTCTTGCTATGCAAGGCGCGCACCAAGTTGCCCAAAAATCAAATACATAAAGCTTCGGCTTGACAAAATTTTCACTTTTTTGCTTTATTACGTTCACCTCAATAGGAAATAGCGATTTTGTTTGATACTGAGAATGAGAAGTTTGACCTATAAACGAAAAAAGTGTAATAATTGAAAGTATTTTGAACTTCATATTCTATAAAATTAGCTATACTTGGTCAAATTGATCTACAAAATATGAAAATTTCTAATTTAACAAACCTAAGTGGTATTCAAATTCTATCACGCGACGCACAAAGGCAAATTTTGAGTGGTCTAGTACCACCATCTCAGTGTACAGCTCCTGCTTTAATGTCAATTGTTAAATATTGGAGGCGCGTGGAAGTTGATCCCTGTTAGTACCTGCATGATCAACTTACGTAAGTCCAGCGTAAAACCATCCTACAATAACAAAGACTATATCCGGCTAGAAGACACCTGGCTAAATTCTAAAAATGGCGCTGAAGTATCTCTTCCAAATGAATCGCCAACTTCACTCATTCCTAAACTTAGGGTGAAAAAATGAACAGTGACATTAAACACCACCCAAAAAAGTTAAGTTATCAGGTTGCGCTCCCTGGTTTAACCAGCGAATAATATTTTATCAAACTTTAGGTATTTATCATCTTTGATTTTGAAGAAGTAAATGATCGCATGCTCGGTCTCACTGATTGCATCCCCTTCTTCATCCAACTCCCCCGAAAATACTACTGAAAGCTGAAGCATTGCAGTCGGCTTATCGAAATTAGCAACCATATGATAAGCCTCAGTTTTAGCCTTGATATCATCGGTAATAGATTCATTAGTTTTGTAGAGTTTGTTAAGATCTACCATCCTAACGCTTTCAATAAATGGCGCATTAAAAAGAGATTTGTAATGATCCTTAAAGTCATCTTCTGTAAATATTTCCTTATACGCTTTAGGCCTTCTATCTTCCTCCACATCCTCATAAACTGCTGACCAAATCTGAGTCGTATCATCCACAACAGGAAAGTTAAAATAGGTCTGCATTTTTTCCAAATCACCTTTGGATACAGCTGTGCGAAAATTCTTCAGATCATCAATCCATGTATTGGTCAAACTATAGCCAGCCCCAGACTTTCCTTCCATTTTGGCCTCTGGCTGGCTAGTGGATTGCCGCTCTTTACTGGATTTCTCGACACATGAAGACAATGACATCATTATTGCACCGGTAAGCAATAATTTAAGTTTATACGTTAATCTAATCATGAAATGGTACATGTACTCCAATAAGTTTATTCGAAGATAATGAACTTTGGGAAGAATATCGTTAAGTACAATGATTAGAATTGTGTATTTCGGTGAAAGTGGTTCTTCCCCAATTTTGGTGGTTTTAAGTTATTATATTTTTGGCCAAATAGACTACACACCATTTAGCCGTTCAGTTGTAATAGCCATATATCTTATAGGTATTTTTCGTAAAAGACTATTGCTTCCAATTGATCGTTATGGAGATAAACCAAAGTATTTTCATTACTGCAATAGGGAGAAAAATGATCCCGAGGAATAATTCGATTTTGTTTTGTTTCAGTATTGTGGATCCTAAATTTGTCATATTCCAATTTTACGGTTAGTTTATCCATTAGAAAATAATCCAGCCAAGATAAATGCTTATTATATTGAATATCGATTCTCTTCTCCTTTAGAACAGCAGGTTCGTCTATATCCATTATAACATATTGAATTAGGGGGCCGCGGTTGTTCTGCTCTTCCCATCGCCAATATATGATTTTGGAGTTATCGTTGCTGAATTTAAGATCAGTCCCGTAGGTATCAACTTTAAGTGAAAATACCAATTCCGGGTTATCACAATCCTGCATATTAAAAACGCAGAAATTTCCACGTGGTATTTCTTCATCTTTAAAAAAATAGCAAACGCCCAGACTTTTGTTATCTGAAGAGAGAAACACATCTACTGAATCTCCCATACATACACGATTATAATTAAAACTATCGGCCTCAAAAAAATCATCAAAGAATTTAATTAGGTTAACTTCTCTAAATTGCCTGGTATCGAAAAAAACCAGATCGCGGTCGTGTTTGTATTCGTATTTCTCTTCTAAATCATCAATACACTTTTCAACTGTATTTCCTGAAAAGTCGATCTTTAGATGCCATTTACTCCATTTATCCCTCCAGTAATTAACCAGGTTAAAATAGAAATATTGGCCTGGCAAACATTGGAATTTTCTTATAGATGATTTATGTTCCTTTTCAAAACTTGAATTAAAAGTCAAAAAAAGATTAGGGTTATTGGCATGTGACAAGGCCCCATAATCGATATAGATATCTTGCTTTAAATTAATGATTTCTCGGCAAGTGCTTTCCAAATCTAAAATCTCTATGAATAATCTATAGTCATCATCAACTTTAGCTAATGCAACCTGACTGGAGTTTTCTATAAAACCCATTGCGACTATTCGTTCTATAGTTTTCGGGATTTCTTCGTTCATCAATTGTTTTTACGGTAATCTTCGCCTACTTCAATTTGTTGGTAAAGGGATCTGAGTTTGGTAATGTGGAAGTTTGTCTCCACTTGTAACAAGGTCAGATCTGGTAAATATAATTACTTATCGTCGTTATTTTTTTTCGTTCAAATCCAGGACTATTAGCAAATCGCTGGACATCCGTACATAAAACTATCTGATTATCAACATATTGCGCGTTTTACTAAAAATGGTTCTTCCCCACTTTTAGTGAAATATTTTGATATTAATACAAGAGATGTTTTTTAGTGACACTCAAATTAACAAATTGAGGATCATAGTTATTTAAAAATAATTTTCGTTTTCAGATTAGAAACCAATAGTTTTTCGATCTATGGCTGAGAAAAAAACTGCATTGAGAGCATCATAACCATTGCTTTTTATTAGATTCATTCAAGTATTCAGCAACTAAAATCCACCAAAAATGGGGAAAAACCTGAAAATGACCCCTCTGTTTCGGGCCAAACTGGCCACCAATTTGATTACCGGATGATGCACATCTAAGTTCCTTTCCCTCTCAAGAAATATACACTTCGGATCTAAATCCATTTTCCTCGGGACTTCTATGTGACTCTGAAAGCGAGGACAGTTGATCAATGATCTCATCATCAGCCTTTCTTTTAGACTGATAATAAAATACTGATGTGCTAATAGAAAATAATATGCAGGCCTACCGAAGGCTCATCTGGAATGTTTCGCTAGCATACCCGACAAGCTCCCGCTTTTCGGCAGGCCTTAAAGCTTTTTTTCAATTACATCTTTTAAAACAACGTTTTGAAGCGTCAACTCCGCCACTATCTTCTTATACTGTGCAAGTTCCTTTTCCAAATCTTTTAGCTGCTTGACTTGGGATACTTCCATCCCGGAGTACTTGCTTTTCTACTTGTAAAACGTACCCTGACTTATCCCATGCTCACGGCAGATATCTGAAACCGACTTACCAGATTCTTGTGAAGACAAGATCTTGACGATCTGTGGCTCACTAAAATTACTTTTTTCATTATCCTAAAATTAATAAAACTACATTTATTTCTGTAGCTGTTTTTAGGGAAGATTACCAAATTTATATGCGTAATTTTTAAAAAAATAATTTTGAGTTTTTTGATCATAGTCCAAAAAATATTCCTGAAGATTATAATATGTTCACTATAAACCTCTTTTGGATATCGCTCTTTAGTTAAATTAACTCTTTCGAATGACTCATGTAAATCTTTTTCTGTAAACTTACCATCTTCAAAGGCCTGGTTTTCAATCTTCTCAAAAATAGAAACAATAGCTAAACCTACACCTTTCTCCGGAAATAGAAGTTTATATGTTTTTTCTTCGTTTAAGACTTTAACAAAGTTAAAGTCTGGAGTAGAGCTGTTATTCAATATTTGGCTAATTTTTATTGTAGAGATACTGATATTTCATTATTAAAAGCTGAAGGCTATAGCTTTGAACTTTTTATAAACAAATATATTAAATATTCACATTCAAATTATTACGGAAAACCGTTATAGAAAAATAATAACAGGTCAGAATGCAGGGATGATTATACCTTCAAAGTAATCACAGCTCATCCAGGAATAAGTAATTTTGATTAAAAATATCATCAATATAATTACAAAATCATTCTTACAGCAGGATTTGCTTCAATACGTCACTGCTTTTTTTGTCGAAGGAATCTACCATTATGTATAGTGGTCGAAGCTGGCTAATTACAAAATAAAACCGGATGTTGAGCCTCTTTTCCCTAGTGATTCAGTAGCAATGCTCATCACCTTGAACTCTTTAGGATATACCTTTTATTCTCGTGACATAATTTCTGTTAAGTTATCAAATTCACTTAACTTGTTGTCTACTCAATGCGCCAAGTAACATTAGCTGTAATGAGGTATCCTATTCAATATTGACTAAATAAGTACAAGTATTTATTTTAAATGTTTCTCAATCATAACTTAAACTAAGAAATTCCCAGACCATAGGTAGCTGGCAACTATTTGCAGCTATAGCTTACATTCTTTTATCACGTCTTTCCCATTTACTGCTAGCCAAATTATATTTAATGGGTTTAATTCATTCAATAATCTATTTTTTTGCTTTCTAATATATTTTATATTCCTACTCCATATATTATTTTCAATTGCATGAAAAATATCTTCAATTGCATTCATCGGATCAAATACGTTAATTTTTGAAAAGGCTCTTTTATCTATAAACTCCTCTATATTTAGGCAACCATCGTAAAAACAAAAACATTCAGCTAAAATAGGATCGGTTATTTTTTCAGTAAAGTAATTTCTTTCAAAAGAATTCTCACAGGAAAAATGATACATATAACTCCATAGAGCATGGTATTTATTTGTTAATTCTCCCTTATAGGATTTTAGGTCTTTCAAAAAATTACCATCGTATTGTTTCCCCCACAAATCGAGCCCGTCTTCTATAGCTTTATCCAAAAGTGATACAAGCTGACGCCTAGCTTTGTGTCCTTCTAAGTAATTTAGTTCACTTGTTACACTTGATAACAACTCAGTTTTTGCAATATCTTTATTTTTGAGTAACGCCCAGTCTTTATCAGAAAAATTTTGCCAAAATGGAAGAGGTAAGTACATATCAATTATTGCAGATGTCTCATGATATCTATGGCTAAGAGGTGGTTCAGTTAGAAGGGTAATAGCTTTTTTAGCATCATAGTCCTTAAAATCGTCGTGAGGGTATGTAAATATGACTAAGATATCGTAATCTTCGTGAATTGTAAGTTCTATGTTTTTCCACTTTGGATTACCAAAATTATATTTCTTGAAGAGATTAAACATCCCTATATTATCTTCCCAAAAACCCGTGAGTTTCACTTTCATTTAAGAATAATTTGAGATTACAAAGACAATTATACTGAAGTATACATAAAAGCGTTATCTCGCAATAGAAATTATTTTAAAATTCTATCATTTTAAAATTACATCATGTAATGGATAAGCTTTTTTAAAAGTACTTTGTTATAGTAGAATATTATATTATTTAGTCAAATGCTTTATCTGTTAATTATTATTTAACATCTTAGCCAAATTCCTTGTAAATCTTTTTAACAAAGAACTTTCTTCTGTTATGATTTCCACCTCACCCTGCATTCCATTCTTCAGCAAAATTTTGTGTTCGGAATCTTTGCTTTCATATCGTTCAAAATTTATTTTAGCTATGAAGACACTGTCTTTGAAGGCCACATCCGAAATATAATTTACTTTACCCCTAATCATTCCATACTGCTCAAAGGGGAAACTTTTCATTTTCACAAGTGCTCGTTGACCCAGCCTAACCTTTCCCATATTATATTGAGGTATTTGTACCTCTCCAAAGAAATCCGTATTTGCTGGATTAATCACAAATAATTCCTGACCGTTGCTGACGGTTTGATGTTGCTGAACAATACCCGCATAACTCAACTTTCCCGCTACCGGTGCACTCATGACATACTGATTGATCCAGCCATCTGTTTGGGTAATCATTTGGTTCAGAGCCTGCACAAACTTCGCTCTTTCATCCTGTATTGTGTGATCTAAATCCAATATCTCTTTTTTTTTCGCAGCATAACTGGTTGTGTTATTAAGTAAGGAAGTGGAGGTTTGTTGTAATGGATATTGACCAGAGAGATATTTATTCTCTTGCTGTTTATATTCACTGGTAGAAACAACACCCTTTTGGTAAAGTTTTTTATAAGATTCGAACTCCTGTTTCACATTAGCATATTCTTTTTCCTGAATTTCCCGTTGAGATATTATCTGATCCTTTAATTTGTCAATTTCTTTTAAATCCTGCTGGAGGTATTTTTTTTTGTTTATATAATAGCCATCCTTCTGAGCAGAGCTATATTGCAGATATTGCTGATAGAAGTTCTGGTAGGCACCTTGCAATTCTCCTAAAGTTAATCCTTTAGGCAATTTTGTCTCTACATGGCCCAAACTGTCTTGTTCACGGTTTATCCGAAATAGCACAGTGTGAAGCTTTACAACATCGTTTTGATTTCCAGTACTCTCCATAAATGCTAAAACTTGATTTTGTTTAACGGTTTCCCCCTCTTTGGCAAGTATTGCGGTAATTTTACCGGTTTGTTTGGCAATCACAATCTTTGGCGCATTAAGAGAATTTATCTTTAAGTTGGTCTTTACAACATCCGGATATTGTATGAAAGTTGAAATACCAATGATCGCAATAATAATCCCAAAAATCAGAGTTATGCCTCGTCTTAATATCCATGATGGGACTGCAGTAATGATTTCCTGAACTTCCTCACTATTTATCTCCAGACCTTTTAGTCCATCTCCTATATGTATTTTTTCTTCCATCTTACGCTCCCAGTTCCAATTGATTTTTAACCAATTGATAGTATTCCCCATTGCTTCTGACCAGCTCTTGATGTGTACCCTGTTCTATGATAAGACCTTTATCTAATACAACAATATTGTCAGCATTTTTTACCGTACTCAATCTATGGGCAACTACCACAACCGTCCTGCCTTTAAAGAAGGTCTCAAGATTCTCCATTATAATTTTTTCATTATTAGCATCCAGAGCATTTGTCGCTTCATCAAAAAGTATGTATTCAGGATTTTTATAAACAGCCCTGGCAATGAGCAGGCGCTGACGCTGCCCTTGACTAATTCCATTTCCAATAGCACCAATTTTGGTATTGAGTCCTAATGGCAATTCTTCAATAAATTCACTAATATTAGCTACTTTTATTGCATGCAGCAGTTTTACCCTATCTGGATATTCATCTGAAACGGCAATATTACGTGCAATTGTATCAGAGAATATAAACCCATCCTGCATTACAATCCCACATTTCCCACGCCAAAATCGATACCCGATTTGCTGAATATGGGTATTTCCAATCTTAATTTCTCCTTTCTGGGCATTATAAAACCTTAACAACAACTTTAAAATAGTAGTCTTACCACTTCCGCTCATTCCAACAATAGCGGTAGTCTTACCTTCTGGGATTTGCAATGTGATATCCCGCAAAACGGGCTCATTTCCTGCGCCTGGATAGGCAAATGATATATTTTGTAAACTGATGCTTTTGTTTAAGGGCAGTTCATTTAAAAAGCTTTGCCCAGCAGGTTCTTCATCCTCAAGTTCGTGTATTTCGTTTAAGCGTTCCAAGCTAATCTTTGCATCCTGAAAAGATTGTAAAAACCCTAGTAATTGTTCTATGGGGCTATTTAGTTGTCCAACAATATACTGCACTGCCATCATAGCTCCGAGAGTTAATTGGCCATCGATAACAGATTTCGCTACCATAAAAGTGATTAAGATGTTTTTTCCTTCGTTAATGAAGAAAGCTCCGAATTGCTGGTACTGTCCAAGCGCAAGGCTTTTCATACTAAACTTAAAGAGTCCTGCCTGAATCCTCTCCCATTCCCAGCGTTTCTGCTGTTCGCAATTGTTGAGCTTAATTTCCTGCATACCACCAATCAGCTGTACTATAGTACTTTGGTTATCTGATGATATATCAAACCGCTTAAAATCCAACTCCCGTCTTTTTTTCAGGAAGAAAATTACCCATAGGCTATAAATCAGACTACTTACTAAAAAAACAATAAAAATGCTAATGTTATAATAAGCCAAAACAAATGAAAATACTATAAGATTGAAAAGTGAGAAGATAGTGTTCAAAGATGATCCCGTCAGAAAACTCTGTATTCGACCCTGATCGCTCATCCTTTGCATGATGTCGCCTGTCATCTTAGTCTCAAAAAAGCTCATCGGAAGCTTCATTAGTTTGATCAGAAAATCAGTCAGGATAGATATGTTGATTCTGGTCGTCATGTGTAACAATATCCAGGACCGGATAAAATCAACTCCCAATCGTCCAAGAAAAAGCATTGTTTGAGCAATTAATACTATATAAACAAAGTTTAAGTTACGTGTATTAATCCCTATATCTACAACCGACTGAGTTAAAAAAGGAAAAATCAATTGCAATAAACTTCCCACCCCTAAACCAACAAACAATTGGAATATCAAATGTTTGTATTTGAAAAGATAAACCATCATGTAAGTTAAGCTCAATCCTTTTTCTGGATCGCCGCCCTGCTCATAAAAATCCGGACTTGGAGAAATTATCAAAGCAATGCCCTCAGGACGTCCATTAGTTTGAGTAGTCAACCAGTTCTTGACAAATTCCTTTTCATTATATCTAATTAACCCGTTAGCCGGGTCAGAAATGTAATAAGTGGCACTTGAGTTGAGTTTACCGGTAATTTTATAAAGTATAACAAAATGGTTTTGCTTCCAATGAATGATGCAGGGTAGGTCAATCTCCTGTAGCTGTTTCAGTCCAAATCTTACACCTATAGTCCTAAAACCAATTTTTTCAGCAGCCTCACTAATTCCCAGTAACGATGAACCTTCCCGGTTAATCCCCGAGACTTCACGTAAGCGTCGAAGGGAATAATTACGTCCATAATGACGGGCGATTATACGCAAACAAGTGGGGCCGCAATCCATTTGGTCTAGCTGCTTAAAATGGGGGAATTTTTTCAATTAATTAAGATTAAAAATGATAATGTTGTTTTCAGAATACAGTTAACAAATTTTTAAAAAAAATAAAATGCAGATAAAAGGCAAATGTACCGTCGGCCTCATTAAATTGTTCTCGATATTATTTTAAGAATCAAATATATCCTAAGTCAAAACGACTAGTAAGGCCACAAACGCAGATACATGTATTCAAATTACATAGATCCGTTAGTATTTTGCATTAAGTTTTTTTTAAGCTTGTCCAAGCGAAAGGAAGTATCACGGAATGTATCATCCCCCCTATAAGAATCTCTAAGGCAGATATCGGAATAACCAAAATCTTTTTGAACGGATATGAACGGATAAAAAACCAGTTTACGACTGGTCATTTCCGAAAACTTTCCATCTGCAGTTACAGCCTGTGAAAACGGTTCATCGAGAATTTGTTTAAAAAAAGGCTTAAAAATAATAACAAACTGTGTGCTCCAAAAACTGTCAACCCACCATAGCTCATTATCAACAGGTACAGCAGTTCCATAATTACCGATCCCGCCACAAACGATGTATGTTCCAAGATCGTTGGCTCTGATGATATTTTTTATCAGGTTTTCTTTTGTATATTCTTCAGTAAATACATGGTCATCTTCACAGACAATTATTACATCCTCTTCATTTTCTATTGCAATCCCGACTATTTTTCTAAAACTTAGCCAAAGCCCAACAGCACCTATTTTATGCTCACAAGCCTCAACGATATTTACATCAAATTCTTTTCTCCCAACAAATTGTGATTTAGCATTCGCTTTTCTTTCTGTTCTTTTAGGGAGATTTATAATATAAGTTGGTATAACAAAATCATCGTATAAAAAATTGTCAAACTTATCCATTTTAATAATATTATTATAAAAGTTTTTGACTTTAGAAATTTTTGCGAACCTTCCCGAGGTCTGTTTAAACAAATAATCTACATAGCCCTTGGCGTTATTTATATCTGTTACATCAGAATATCCAAACTCTCTTTGAGTTGAAATAAAAGGATATATTACAAGTTTATTGTTGGTAAGGGAGGAAATTTTCCGATCTGCAACATCAAGTTCTTCAAATTTTGCTTCTAGTATGGTATTGAACAAGCTTTTAAATACCACTACGAATTGCAGGCCTGTGAATTGATCTACCCAAAATAAGTTATTAGATATTTGTAGGGTATCACTAAACCAGCTAATCCCTCCGAGAAGTATGTCCATATTTCTCTTTTGGCATTCTAAAATACATTCAAAGAGTATTTTAGGTTGATATTTTTTTGTAAACTGATGGTCGTCTTCACAAATTATTATATAGTCCGTGTCCAGTTCTTTAGCATTTGTAATGATCCTAACAATATTTTGCCAGAGGCCAACCGCACCCCTACGGTGCCTTTGAGCTTCAACGAGGTTTAATTTGAATTCCGATCTATTTCTGAACTGATCTATCACATGTTCCAATCTATCAGTGCGTTCCGTTAAATTAATCACAAAAGTTGGTATAGCAATACCGTTATCCATTTTTGCTTTCTTCATTGTACAACCTTTTTGTTAGCCAGATTCTCCTCTATGAGTTTCATATATTTCTTAATATTGTCCGTATGATAACCGCTGAACCTCGCTAATTCTTTTCCATCTCTGTTGGTAAAGATCACCAATGGAATTGATGAGAAAGCATATTCAGCTTCAACTTTATCTTTTTCATTTTCACCGGTAATAAACTGATCCCAGCTCATTTTTTCCTGCAATAAGGCATTATTCCAATCCAGCTTGCTTTTGTCTATGGATATACTTGCCATGTAAAAATCCTTATCTGTTACTGCCTTATTAATTTTCTTGAGATCGGGGATTTCCAATCTACAGGGTCCGCACCAGCTTGCCCAAAAAATAAGCATATTGAGATCCGCCGCTCTATTGATATTTTCTTTCCTGACACCTAGATTTGAAATCAATGATAAGGGTCTTGTATCTTCGTTCTTATCTAATGAGTTTGAAATATGTTCCTTTAACTTGATGGCTGATCTCGATTTTTGAACATCTTCATTAAAATAGCTTAATATTTCCACCAGCTCATCTTTAGTATACTGTTCCCGGTAATTTGTAATTGAACGAAGTAGATAGTAAGAATAACGATTATCCCGAATCAGTTCAATAACCTCATTAAGTCTTTTTGCTCTGATAAAATTCTTTAACTTTGGTATGTAAACAACATCTTTATGATCGTATCGTAGATATAAATCTTCCTCTTTCCCTCCTTGTATATTCACCAGGATCTTGCTACCAATATGATTAAAATAGCTGAAATTTGTTTTTCCATAATCGAGCATAAAACTAGAATTAGAGTGGTTTTGCCCGTCTTCTCTAATCTGCATTTCATTTCTAACAAATAAAGCATTGCCTTTTCCCTCTGTATCCCTGTATTCGAGAGAAGCTAGAAATGGCTCAAAAGGAACTGTAGACTGATATTTAAGTGTAAATTTGCCATCTTTGCAATCTGCAGAATCAAGAAGCACTTTCCATTTACCCGCTTCTGTTAAATATACTTTTTTAATTTTTTTATCAAAACCGTGTCCTTCAATAACAATCTCTGATTTATTAATCGTTTTACAAGAAAACACAAACCAACACACGCCTAAAATCACACTTAGTGAAATTCTCATTCTTTTTTAATCTTATTTAGTTAAGGGCAATATTAGCTGGCTATAATTGAGCCAGCTAATTTCAGTCAAATTAGGTACTATACTAAGTGAAAATGACTAGGCATTACATGCTGAGTCTTTTTTAATTGGTGTAGGAGTGCTATGGTTTCTTGTTTTGCAGTAGCATTCAACTATTGCAATATTACCTTCCATATGTCCATACGAAGAGCAATACCCTTCCTCGGATGATCCTCCGCCATCAACAAATCTACAAGTTGTCTGATCTCTACATTTCGAACTAATTATGCTTCCAGTATCCCCACCCATTACTTTTTTTAATTGCGCACGAGACAACACTTCCCCTTTGTCAAATGCATTCACATTTAATCTTAACTTTTTCATTACATCTTTTTTTGTTTTTTCATAGTAGTCTCCAAGCTTGCTACTTTATCGCTCCATGCATTTTTAAACGGCATAGTAGTTCTGAATAGATCTTTATTCCTAAAATTGAGTTTCTTTTGCATGATGGATTCCGAAGAATTTCCATAGTATTTGGATCTCAATCAAATCCATGATTGAAGCAGATTAGACAATCAAATATTCGATATCCTCTAGGTTGTAGGGCTCAGGAAGTTTGTAACCATTTATAAATATTGTCGGCGTAAAAGTGATCTCTGCAGCTTTGCACCATCGTTTCTGCCTGCCGGTTACAAAATTCATCTCTCCATTATATGAGATGGGATGTTTTTTTGCCCAAGAGTCATAATTACCATTGCTATTGAAATACCAGTCTGAAAGTGCATCCTCTAATGAGGCACTATCTTTAAAAGTAGATAAAGCACTTAAATGCCGTGCTACCATTGTCCGTGGATCATCATCCGTATCTCCTGTTGAAAAAACAATTTTTAACTGCAGGTCATCTCTATTCTGTAGCCACTCATTTATAGTTCTGTGGGCCTTGGCACAAGGTCCACAAAAGGGATTGCTTACCATTGTTATAACTGTACTCGCTTCACGATTTCCCATAGTGATAGGTTTAATATCATCGGGAACCAGATATCTATGCTGATTGGTTAGTAACTGATTAAAAAGATCACTGTTATACTTAAACATTTTAACCTGACCTTTCAGCAACTGGGTTTGATCTGATTTTATAAGCAATGGCTTTAGCATTCCCCAAATGGCCACTGGAAATAGTAACCAAAATGCAACACTGAATATTTCATTGCTTGGGATATGCAAATTAGCAAAAGGATAGTTTAATATAAATATTAACCCTTCAGTCCATAAAAGAATCTGTACGGCACAACATAATATGCACCACTTCCCCATTTTAAACTGATAACTAATTGAATATATGGTATAAGGTAAACAGCTAATATTGAGGTATTTCAACAAGATTGTACTGGACGGGTTAAATAAGAGACAAAGAAAAGATCCGATAAAATAGAACATTCCAACTTCGCTCCAGCTTAACCAACTCGCTATCTTTGCCGCTTCGGATTTTAAAATTGCATTGCAATCACTTTTTCCGCCAATTGAGCATAAATTTTGTAAAAATGGATTACCTGCATTTATGCTGTGTGCTATTAATATAATACTCACTACGACCCCTGCAAATTTTATTGCCAGGATTGACAGATAAGAAGAACTACTAATATTGTTATTGTCTAACACCATGATCAGTGCGGACATACTGAGGATAAATAGAAATGGTAACTTAGCCAGATTTAAAAATGAGCCGATCATTGCCTGCGCATAGCCAGGTTCTCCACTTTCCTGTGTCTTCTGAGCATATAATACGATGCCGCTCCATCTATCCAAAAAGTCTTCTTTGGTTAAGACTTTATTTAATCCTGTCTCACCGCTGTATCTTACAACATCATTAACAATACTTTCTATTAAAATAAATTTTCCAGATTTCTCTGGCAAGTGCGCAATGAAAGGATATGATAATTCATCGATATTAAAATTTGCTTTATCTATTTTGTACGATTCATGAGGAACGTTCCAACTGTTCAAACAATCACTTAATGCTAAAAGACTTGGATATTCTGGATGATTCGACAAACAGCTATCAGCTGTCTCTGATGTTACTTTAATATTAAGTTTTTTAATGAGTACTTTTAATGCTATGGTTGCATTTTGCTCGTCTCGCCTAAACAATTTCCTTATTATCAGATTTTCAAGAAGATTTTCGAATGCGTTAAAAAAAGATAGGTCTCCTTTAAGAATTGGTTTTACAGCGCTCATATTGGGATTAAGTTTTCCGAATATCCAGTAATGTTTTAAACTCAACATTAAAAATTTGTTACATTTTGATTTTTGATAAAAATCAGAAAAGCATATTTAGTTAGATCTTTATGTTGTTAAGCAAAGATCGCCTGATGAATTTTGTTTTTCCCTATTCCATTTATACTTTAAGTATTTTAGTTCCATTTATAAAAACAGAAAGACATCACCAAAACTTAATAAAGGCAGCCAAAAGAATAATGTTCATCTGGAAATATAATTAATTGATACTTAAATGTTTTTTTGTAAACTATACATTAAACCATAATTATAACTAACTATTGCTTGGTGCCCGGCTTATGGCAATACGGATTCCCATTTGATTGATCACACCTTCTGGGAAGGTATATAATTTAACTATGGGATAATATCTGGACAATATACGCGAAGTACCTTTCTCAAAAATAACCGATAAACATTCTTTCGGTAATTCTTTTAAATGCGAAGCGTCAAAGCTAATATTTTTATGTCTTGATTATTTCAGTGATATCGATCTCAAGTAAATTTCGTTTTCACTGGACTGATCAATCCAATTGCAATAAAAAATTTATTTGTGTGAGTACAAAATACCATACTTTATTATAATAACTATGACACTAATCAATTTGATAGGATGGCTCGGTGCTATACTATACATTGTAGCCTATCTTCTATTGACCTTAAATATCGTATTATCATCATCGTTCATATACCATTTTTTGAATGTTCTTGGAGCTATCGGCCTATCCATTAATGCATTCTATTTAAGGGATTCGCCAAATATTATAGTCAATCTTGTATGGCTTATAATTGCAATGGGTGCAATCATAAATCTTTATCGATTAAGAAATAAACAAGAGCGTTAAAATCTGACCCTTACTGCAAATTTTATTCATCATGCTAGCAGAAAAAAAAATTGTAGAAATTTTACGTAAAGCCAAGTTACTAGAAAAATGTAATCTTATAAAGATCCGAAGAACGGCTAATGGAATGACAAATGAAAACTTTATATGTACCCTCTCAAATGGAAATAATTTTGTAATACGGTTACCAGGCAGGGGTACGGATACAATGATCAGTAGAAGAGATGAATATAAAAATCATGATTTGATTTCTGAACTTGAATTAAATACGGAGATACTATTCTTTGATGCGGGGACAGGTACAAAGATAACCAGATACATCAACAATACATTTTTGCAAAACCAGTCATTATCTAGCAGGATCCCCTATGCGTGCCTAGCTTTAAAAAAGCTTCATAATTCCGGAATACATTTTGACAACAAATTCGATTTTTTCAATAAAATAGAACTGTATGAAACAATTTCAAAAAATCTTTGCATTTTTTTATGTGATGACTATAAAGAGATGAAAAATCGAATGTTAAAAAACCAAGAATTCCTTTACTGGAAAACGGATTGGAAACCATGTCACAACGATCCGGTGATGGAAAATTTTTTGATGGATGGAGATTTACGCATCTATTTAATCGATTGGGAGTATTCTGGGATGAACAACCCATTATGGGATATAGCATCATTTGCCTTAGAAAACAATTTAAACAAAGAGGAAGAAGTTTACTTGTGGAACTGTTACTGGGAAGGCAATTTTCCTACCCAGACAATACTTGAGAAATTGGAATTATTTAAAATTTGCCAAGACCTGCTATGGTATGTTTGGGCGAAAATTAAAGAATCTCAAGGGGAGGATTTATTCGATTACGCAGAGATGAGATTAAAAAGAGCAATGCAATCCTTTGCCCTCTACTCGGCAGTGGAATCACCAGAAGAATTCATTAAACATCTAAAAATACAGAACACTGAAAAGATGTTTATAGATAGAGTTGGGTTTATAAAAAGATAGGCTGGTTAATATTATTAAAAAAAGAACACGCTATGAATGCAATTATACTTGCAGCAGGAATGGGATCAAGACTAATGCCTCATACTAGAGAGATTCCTAAGCCGCTTATAAAGATCAATGGGATTCCCATAATTGAACGACAAATAGAATTTTTAAAGGCTCTTGGTATAAACGATATTTATGTAGTAACTGGACATTTAAGTGTTCAATTTGAATATTTAAAGAAAAAATATGATGTTCAATTGATGTTTAACCCTGAATATTACAGATATAATAATATTTATTCATTCTATTTATGCCGTGATTATTTTGGAGATAGTTGGGTGTTGGATGGAGATGTATTTTTAAACAGGAACTTTCTTCAGCCTAACATCTCATCCTCTACTTACTTTACAGGAAAAAAGCAGATTTTGCAGTCAGAATGGGAGCTCGTATTTGATGATCAGAATATTTTGAATGACATAATTATTCATTCGAATACACAAGTCCCGAGGAGAAATGAAACTCCAGTGTATGTAATGTCTGGAATTTCATACTGGTCCCATGACTCCGCAAAAACTATTCTCGATGCATTAAACAGGAAAATTTCTTTATTTCTAAGTAACAATAGAAGTAATATCGGCAGCCAATATTGGGATCAGTTAGTTGTTGACAACTTAGACAGATTACACATCAAAGTCCAAGCTATTGGAGCAGATGATTGGATAGAAATAGATTGTGAGTATGATTTTCCCAAAGGTTTGAAAATTTAAACTAAGTAGAATATTCTAGTATTGCATTGACTTTAAAAAGCACTCAAGATCCTAATAAAAGATTTTAACCGATTGAATCAATAAGCGCCGTCGCCTGTACTTGCTCTGCTTGTATTCATTTCATTTCGAAGAACACATATGTTAACATACATCCTTACTTCCGGACTTAAGCAATCAGCGCACCTAAAGACAGGAGACACATTACTGGAAAAATTCTGGATAAATAAAACACCATACAATAAACGCTCACCTCTGTATTTAGATAAGGACTATATGATAAATAAATATGGCTTCTCTATGTCAGATTATGAACTTGATCTTTTCTTTACTCATTTTGAAATATGGAAACGATTCAAAAGATCTGCCGCATCATTCTGTTTGATTATCAATGAAAATGCTAGTTTTAAATTCCCCTGTGATACACATATAAGGAAATTAAACAAAATTTTAAGCAGAAATCAAAATTGGGATGTCTATTTCCCCTTTGAAAGAGAAGAGGTAAAAGAGGATGATTTTGAATTTGGTTATCTGCTTGGTTGTTATTGGGGGGTTGATGCATACTGCATCAGCCGAAAAGGAATTGATAAACTTTTAAGTATAGATACTATACGGCAACCATTAGATGAAGAAATTTTAACCAGGTCAATCTTAGGTGAACTAGAGGTATATTATGAAAACAGTAATTGCTTTGATTTTCAGGAAAACATTATCCAGAAAAGAGAAAGGAGGTTAGAGATAAAAAAAGCTATTTTCCATTCGCAGGCATGGTCTACGGAAAGCAAACAAAGAATTCATATTTTATTAAAAAAGATCAGTGATTTGGCAATTGATAACAATATTAAGCTGATTCTCAGTGATGGTTCTCTTCTTGGGCAAGTTAGACACGGTGCTATTATGCCTTGGGATGATGATGTCGATTTGGCCATCAACAAAATTGACTATGAACTTTTTAGTTCTATTTTAAAACACAATGCGACACTAACCCACAATATATGTTACTGGGGCCTGCATAAAATTCCGTACTGTAAGATTTGGGGTCAAGACGGATATTCAATTAACGGATACCCATATACTTTTCCATTTGTAGATATATGGTTTTTTACTGATACTGAGGATAAAATAATTTTTAATACAGGAACGACCTATACAAATGAAATGTATTACCCATTCTATGAAACACTTTTTGAAGGATCCATTTTCAACTTACCTTCACAACCTCTTAAATGTCTTGATGTACTATATTCAGATTGGAGAAATAAGATCCGCGTTTACCCGTGGTCCCACAGAATTGAAAAAGAATCGGCTATGCCGTTATCTTATAATATAATGGTTGACACAGAGGGAAGAATGATTGGTTAACCCGAGCCTACATCCCAAATTTGGTTTTAATTTCACATACACAACAAATGTCTTCGTATCTCGCTGAAAAGGCTCCTCTTAGCGTGCAAATAAACTCCTTCGCGATATGACAACTCTGTAAATACACATGCCAAAGCTACACTCGGCTCAGGTTTAACATAAACCAAACTGATCCTTCCTAGAATATGATCCTTTAATCGCTCCAAAGCCCTTAAGGTAACAAAATTTAATCCTGATTGGTCGTGAATCCATTGTCACTGATCCCCTTAAAACTACTCCCGGCAACATCCGGGTGCAAAAGATTTAAGGTCCGGCGAAGAAAAAACGAGGCATCCATCTTATCTTCTTCACGAGAGAAATAATTATATAGAAAACTGTGCTGAAAAAAAACGCTTAAGTACAGAAAGTTCAGAGAGGTAATAGTTCCACACCATTTCTCATGTCCCACAGGAATTCCCGAAATCAGGTTATAAAGCTCTACCTCATAAATGTACACATGTAAAAACGCGGTTTAAGGTGCTAGCCGCCTGGCGCGTTCAATGACATGCTATTTGAAAAGCCGGAGTATTTTGATGATGATGCCCGAATATCCAGTAAGCCGGCTGGTATTTTTCAATCATCCCACCTAATTCAACCGCAAAAGCTTCATTGACTATACTGCGTACAAACCGCTCCGGATAGTTGAGCAGCGTCGGAACATGATGGGTAACGACAACTTTGTTTTGACCGTTGCAAAGTGAAAGTTCAGCTTCAATAAAATCAATACTTTCCTCATGCAAAATATTGAAGTCAGCAGGCCTTGAAAACCCTGCCAGACTGACGAATCACATAGAAATCAGATACCGAATCACCGATCTGTCCCTGATGCTCTGGGCTGATATGAGACCACATCGTGGAAAAGATGACGTCAGCAGCTTCAAGGGGAATCTTTATATTGTTAACCAAAGAAACGTTACCCTTAATCTTCTCTTCAACCCTCCCCTGACACCTTGTAATATCACTATAATAGTATTCATGATTCCCCGGCAGCCAATAGACCTGCTGAAAGTTATCCGAGAGGTAATTAAAGAAATCCATCCGTTTTTCAAGCTGGGAAAAAGTAACAATGTCTCCGGCTAAAATCAATACCTCTCCCTCCGGCCTGATCGGATTGCGTTTGAGGTATTCGTAGTTTTCCGGAAATTCCAGATGTAAGTCTGAAGCGTATTGCAAAATCATTTTCAAACAGTTATAATTAATATTACTAAAGCCGACTGCCGACAGGGCTATCCCCTTTCGTAGAAAGTATCACAATCTGACTGCCGAGAGAAGGATGATAAGAAGGTTTATATTCGATATAACCAGTATTCACCAATTCCCTCATGCACTTATGATAAGTCGCATTGGATTTGATCTGTGAAAGGGTCATCAGCTCTTTTCGGGTAACGTCGACTGTACCCGCACGCCCGTTTTTTTCACACAATACCAGTATCGACGCATATAGACATATATGAGCATGTCCGGTCAACAGCTTCTGAGGAGACAAGGCTAAAAAGTCGCTTAAATTATTCATCGCATCAACCATTTTGACCTCCCTTCTTCATCATCTTTTCGATATCAGTCAGCTCATAATAAGAAATGCTTCCCACTTTAGTAAAGGGAAGAGTACCATTGATCCGCAGGTTCTGTAAAGTGCCTGGTGATACATTTAACATCTTCCGAACCTCAGCGCTCCGAAGCCATTTTTTCTGCACGCTGCTCTGAGGCGCCAAAAGCACCTTAAGCTCTTCAATGAGCTGCATTTTAAAATCAGCCAGATCTTCTTTTGTTATCAGGTCTACTTTCATCCTATTCTTACATTAATTATTACTTTCTAAAAATCAAAAAAAAGAAGTGGCCGGCATCCACCAGCCCCTTCTCCTCATTAAACTAAACTATTAACCTTTACCAGAAAGCGTTTCATCCCTTTCCCTATATCCAATTATTCCCCACTTTTTCAAGTTCCCGCAAATGATGATCAAAAAGAAACAAGGATTGAAAAACCCCTGCAGGGAAGCGCTCGCAGCCTCCTAAAAGCGCAGCATGAGCAAGCAGCCTATGCCCCGCAGTCGCTAGAAAACTATTTTGAATCAGGACCACACACAACTGATCCGGTATGATCTGATTGTTCCCAAAGGCATAAACCATTGAAAAATCCTCGATTAGTACCCCAGTTAAAAACAAATCCGCTGACATATCCAGCAACACCGGCTTTCTAAACCCAGAGAAACTGTTTATACTGTTACCTTCCCTTTCATTCATTGAAGTCAAATGAAGAAAATCAATATTCAAAGCTG
>JAZBLX010000029.1:0-78817 GCA_037033465.1 Bacteroidota bacterium
CTGGAGAGAAATACTTTAAAATATTTTCAGGTAGATACAATAAAGCCACCAAATTATCGTCTTTATATGGAGAGCGTTAATTTAGATTAAACGGGAGTCGTCCATTGGATGATTCCCGTTTTCTTTTATTATATGCTGTGGCATTATCGAGCAGCAAAATTAAACATCCAATTTTGGTTTTTGCTTACGCCATTCCCATGGTGCTATCGGATTTATATCTCGCCATAAACCTACTCTGTTTTTTCTTGCGGTGATCTCAAGCTGCGCATAACCCGCATCAGTAGAATATTTCTTAAAGTGCCACGCCATTCCCTGCCTAATCATTTCCTGATTAAGGATTTGCTTTTTCTGATTTTTGACTACTGCAATTAGCCGCCTATAACGGTCGTATTTCTGGCCATATACGACCACATATTGCCCGAAACACAAATCGGATAACGCCTGTTTTGCTTGATTACCGAAAGGTTGTGAACGTCGTTTTTCTGGACAATCAATATGCGCCAGACGAATTTTTATCGGGATATGCTGGTATAAAACTTCCATCGTATCGCCATCCAGAATGCGAATCACTTTTGCATTGAAAGTTTGATTTTTGAGGTTTAAATCCTGCGATCCTTTTTTTTGTAAAAGAGGAATCAGCAGAAGTAATATAAGCGTAGTTATTTTTCCCATCTACATAAGGTCTTACTTACTTTTTAGCGTAACTGATATTAATTTGGAACTGCAATTACTCGAACCCAACTACTGTTGCAAAGGTGGTATTTTTACCGCTGTTGCAAAGGTAAGGCGTGATAGTTTATTTACAAGTTGCGAATACCAAAAAACAACAATGATTAGCCGTGTTCTCACGGAATGCGGAACAATACTTTTAAAAATTAAAATGTGAGGTTGCCAGTTCTACTTTATTTAAACCTTAAGGCAACCTCCACATTTTTCCGAGCGCTAATTGTTATTCTATTTATTTTTAGGTGATTTTCTGGTTTCAAAATTAGGGATGAGTAGCAGGGATTTTATACGGGAAACCGTAAAACACTAACTATTTAAAAAAGTGTTTAGTGTGATTCACCGGACGATCCCTGATATCTTCTTTATCTTATGTAGTAATCTTGGAGATTTTGATGGGCAAATGACGTATAAATAAGTGCTTATGGATATATTTACGCTACAAAACAAAGGCATTTGTGCCAGATAGGATTTAACTATTATTTTATGAGTGACGATTTTTTGGGTTATCTGTTTGAAAAACGGGATAGAACCAGCCAAATGCCATCTAACGAAGTGATAGCAAATTGGGCAGCTAAAATTGTCGATCTATTATATCCGGAACATAGTGTAACGCAGTTTGAAAATAAAGAAGGGTTAATTTCTTACACCTCCCGTTTACAAACCGAACTTCTGATGATAGCATCGGCGAGCGGTGATGGAAAGGCTAAAGATTATCAGCAATTAACTCATCAGTTTTTTGAACAATTGCCAAGGCTGTATGAAATTCTTACCACTGATATTTCTGCTATCTATAAAGGTGATCCGGCCGCTGTGAGCGAATTTGAAGTCATCCGAACCTATCCGGGTTTCTACGCCATTTGCTTTTATCGGATTGCACATGCTTTAAATACGCTTGGACTTAGACTCATCCCCCGAATTCTCACTGAACACGCACATTCCAGAACAGGAATAGACATTCATCCGTCAGCAGAAATTGGAAAATATTTCTATATCGATCATGGCACTGGCATCGTTATTGGCGAAACCTCTGTCATAGGGGAGCATGTAAAATTATATCAGGGGGTAACCCTGGGTGCAATGAGTGTAAAAAAAGAATTAGCTGGAAGCAGAAGGCATCCAACAGTAGAAGATCGCGTGGTCATCTATTCGGGGGCAACTATTTTGGGTGGCGATACAACCATTGGCCACGATAGTATAATAGGCGGCAACGTTTGGCTTACTGAAAGTGTAGATCCGTATTCGTTGGTTTACCACTCACCAACCATTACCATTAGAAATATAAAAGAGAAAAATTAAGCTTATGGCGGGAATTGTAGATTTAATTGGAAACACGCCGATGGTGCAGCTAAGTAAACTTAGTCCAAATCCGAACGTTAAGATTTTTGCTAAATTAGAAGGAAATAATCCTGGTGGCAGTGTAAAAGACAGGGCTTCTTTAAATATGATTCGCAGCGCAATTGAGCGAGGGGAAATTAAAGAAGGCACCAGGTTGGTTGAAGCAACCAGCGGTAATACAGGAATTGCACTGGCCATGATTGCCAAACTTTATGACTTGGATATTGAATTGGTAATGCCGGAAAATTCTACCCGCGAACGTAAAGTCACCATGGAAGCATTTGGTGCCAGGGTAACGCTGCTCGAAAGTATAGAAGCTTGTCGAGATTACGCCGAAGAAAAGGGTGTTTCTGAAGGTTATTTCCTACTCAATCAATTTGCAAACCCAGATAACTATCTGGCACATTATAAAACCACCGCTCCGGAAATGTGGAGAGATACCAATGGAAAGATCACCCATTTTATAAGTTCAATGGGTACAACCGGCACAATAATGGGTTCCTCAAGATACCTCAAAGAGCAAAATCCGGCTATTCAGATTGTGGGTTGTCAGCCTACAGAAGGATCTTCTATTCCTGGAATTCGCCGGTGGCCAAAGGAATATTTACCTAAAATATTCGAAGCGGAAAGGGTAGACAGGATCATGGATATCAGCCAGGAAGAAGCTGTTGAAATGTCTAGAAGATTAGCTAAAGAAGAAGGGATTTTTGCTGGAATGAGTTCTGGAGGCGCCTGCGCTGCTGCAATTCGCTTAGCAAAAGAACTCGATTCTGGCTTACTGGTCTTCATTACTTGTGATCGCGGCGACCGCTATTTGAGCAGCGATTTGTTTGGCTAATTGAGCAATCGCCCGGTTCTATCTTACCTAGGAAGCTTACCTTCTAATCTTTTCCTGTTTAAGTATTTTCTCACCGGGATATCATAAAAGATCATGGTGAAATAAGCAAATAGCACCAATAAAACTATTCCTGCAATGATGATGGTGGCCAGTTCGCTCCCTAAAGGCTTGTGGGTATTATAATAATTGCTGAACATCCAAATGGCAGCATAATGCGTCATGTACAGGGGATAGGAAAGGTTCCCGAGAAAAACACAAGGCTTTTTTAGGCTTTCGCTGATATTTGTCCCCGCCCCCAAAGCGATTACTAAAGGAAAATAAAGCAATACCACCAGAAATTCTACCAACCAGTTATATTTAAAAAAGGGGATCAGAAAGGTTAGACTTAGTAACACCGAAAGACCGATAAATCCTAATTTGTTTTTGATAATCAGTTTATAGCGAAAAATCAGAAGTCCTGCTAAAAAAGAATAAAAGATTCTTGCTCCACCATCCCAAAAGTTAGATCCTGCCCAGCCACCCATCAGCGATCCACTGTTATATGCTACCATCAGAAGCGTGAAACCAGCTGCGGTAGCCAACAGAATCAGGTACTTCTTACCTAGGCGGAAAAGTATAAAAGCGTAAAAAATATTGGCAACATATTCCCAGAACAACGACCACGATGGTGCATTCAAGCCAAATAGATTAAAGGCCCTTTCTTCTATTATTGGAAAAGGAATAAGAAAGGCTGAACTGAGAAAAAGCATAATAATTTTCCCTAAGCTGAAAATAGCCGGATGGCCGCCAAAAGGGTCGAACAAAAAGGTAAGCAGGCCCAGTATGGATCCTAACAATACCAGTGGATGAAGCCTGATTATTCTGGACTTGAAAAATTCAAGAGTGCCCATGTTTTTCATCCGGTCGTCATATGCGTATCCGATAACAAACCCAGACAGGCAGAAAAAGAAATCAACAGCAAGAAACCCATGGCCAATAATATTTTTGGTAAAATCGGTATATACCATTTCCATGAAATGATAAGTGACCACACCCAATGCAGCTATTCCCCTCAAGCCATCCAAAACAGTGAAATGCTGTTTTATCTTGAGAATTTCCTGATTTACAATATTCATGATTCGTTATTCTAACAGCCTAATTTGTTCGACTCCACCACAAGAATAACGATTTAGCAAAGGTTTTCAAACTCAAACTAAACGTATACAAACAAAATAAGGCTTTGAATTCCTTCAAGCCTTACTATTGGGTCACTTAAAAAACTAGTTGAAAGGTAATCGGAATTACTTTATGCGCTAAATAGCTTCATTAATATCTCTGAGATCTCATTTTACTTATTCTACTAGACTGATACTGCTCCGACTTGCTGTAATACGCTAAGCGAATCAACTAACGACCAATGCTCGGTAATTTTTTCGTTGCTGAATTTTAAAATATATACCCCTTCGTAACTTACCTTTATTCCAGTGGCTGGCACATTCATGAATACATCCTTATGCGTACCATCTAAAGTAAAATGGCAGGTAACCTTATCACCATCACCCAAAATATTGTTAAAGGTTATTTTCAGGTCCGGGAAGGCAAGGCCATAAATCTGACTGATGTCACGATACCCGTCAGCACCTGTTCTTTGTCCGGGAAACGGATTTTGAATGGTCACATTGCTGTCCACAAACTGGTCAATCGCATCAATGTTTTTCTGATTAAATAATTCATCAAAGAACACTTTACAAATGGCTTTATTTTTTTCTACTTGGCTATCCATGTTTATCTTTTTTATTGAAACGCTGATAATACAACAGGATAGCTTTAATGTTGTTTCTCGAAATTTAAATCATTTAAGAATTAGTACATGGTTGTTGATTACGTATGCTGGAGTAAGTATCGATCACCTCTCGTGCAAATTGAACGCCGAGTGAAATTCAAGAAAATAACGGCCAAAAAAAAAGGAACGTTTAAGTTCCTTTATATCCTTAAACCTAAAAGCATTCCACTTCCCAAAAACGTTCCCAGTTTTGACCGGCTGATAAAGTAACGATACCTTCTTTATGTGCAAGTTCTTGATTGTGATCTACATCATCGGCCACACCACACCAGGGTTCCAGGCAAACAAACGGGGCATCTGTTGCTGCCCAGATTCCAAAAAATGGAAAGTCATCAAAATGAAAATGTAAACCATAATCATTTTTGGTATTTAATAAGCTGATACAATTGCTTTGCATGGTTTTGAAAACCAGTGCATCATTGTAAAACAAGTCATGCTTCAGGTTTAACTTATGTCCGTCAAGCTTAATGTTTCCGGTATCTTTTGCGATTAAACCATTATCCAGTTTCCAATATGTTAATTTATCATCAGCATTAAATGCAAGGTAATAATCAGTGTAATCGGTTTTAGGTGTATTCGGAACAGCGAATGCCGGATGTGCGCCAAGCGAAAACAGTAATTCTTCATCACCAGTGTTGATTACCTGGTAGGTGAGAATCAGCTTTCTGTCTTTGAGCTGGTAGTTCAATTTAAGTTCGAAAGGAAAGGGATAAACTTTTAAACTTTCCTCGGTTTCCTTTAAGGTGAAAACAGCTTCGGTATCATTTATCTTTTCGGATTCAAAAACCTGATCCCGGGCAAAACCATGGCGTGGTAAATGATAAGTCTTCTCATTATAGGTATAGCTATCATTTTTTAAAGCACCTACAATCGGAAATAAAACAGGACTATGCTTCCCCCAATACTGATCATCCCCACTCCAGAGGTATTCCAGTTTGGTTTCTTTACTGAATAAACGTTGGAGTTCTGCCCCCTTGGCCGCTAAGCTCACTGTTATATAATCGTTTTGAAGAGTTATCATGATGCGCTAAAAGTAATAAATATGATGCTTTAAAAAATATCTTTTTTACTAAATTTGAATGCCTGGTGAACAAAATTGGTAACATTGTGCTGTTCGATTATATTGTTGACATTTTAAGCTTAACCGAATTCACATCGTTAAGCTTGAAGGCAACCCTGCACATCAAACCCTTCAATTATGGCTGTAGACCTATCAAAATTATCAAATGCTAAAGTGAAAGCCGCAATAACAGCTTTACAAAACGGCGATTTAAAAAGTTGGTTTCCATTGTTTAGTGATCATGTTGCCTTTTCTGATGATGGCAATCAAATGCAATTCACCAACTTTTTTAAAAAGGCCCTTGGTCACGAACGCTTCATCAGTATTGATCGGGTAGAAGACAACGGGCTTTCCGTATATGGCGACTTTCATTCCGATCAATGGGGCGATTTTAAAACCGCATTTAAATTTCAAATTGATAAAAGCGGAAAGATTAACCGCCTTGATATCGGACAGCTTTCTTAAGGCCAAAGTCGAGAACCTAAAGTCAATATTCGACATGAAAACCTTTGACTCCTGACTCCAAACTCCCGACTCCAGACTTAGGTATTAATCACCCCCTTTTTCTTCCCAGATACAGGCAATATTAATAATGGTTTGCACAGCTTTTTCCATATCCTGTACGCTTACCCATTCTTGTTTACTATGAAAGGCGTGCTCGCCGGCAAAGATATTCGGGCAAGGCAAGCCCATAAAAGATAACCTTGAACCATCAGTTCCGCCTCGGATGCTTTGCTGTTTTGCGACTACGCCCGCACGTTCAATCGCTTCAACCCCAAACTGCACTATTTTTGGATGTTGATCCAAAATTTGCTTCATGTTTCTGTACTGTGCCTTAATTTTTAAATCGAAGGTGGCATTGGGATATTTTTCCATCACCTGTTTTACCGTTTTCTCCAGAAACTGTCCGTGTTCAGCCAGCTTTTCATCAGTAAAGTCCCTAATGATAAAATGTGCTTCAGCTTGTTCTACCTGACCCGAAAAACTTACCGGATGGATAAAACCTTCTTTTTGATGAGTAGCTTCCGGTGTTAAAGTAGCTTTGGGTAAACTGGAAATCACATCTGCAAGAATTTTTATAGCACTTTCCATTTTACCTTTTGCAAAGCCAGGATGTGTACTTACGCCATAAATAAGTAAAGTTGCACCGTCTGCAGAAAAGGTTTCATCCTCGATTGATCCTAGAGTTTCTCCATCTATGGTATAACCAAAGTCAGCACCAAGCTTCTTCAGGTCTACCTGATCAACCCCGCGACCAATTTCCTCATCAGGTGTAAAGAGAAGTTTAATTGTTCCATGTTTAACCTCAGCGTTTTGAATCAAAAAGTTCGCTGCCTCCATTATCTCTGCAACACCGGCTTTATTGTCGGCTCCCAATAAAGTAGTTCCACTGGCAGTAATAATGTCGTTACCAATTTGATGACGAAGATCTTTATGCTCAGATAATTTAAGCACAATACTATTGTCATCTGGAAGGATTAAATCTTCTCCCTGATAATTGCGATGTATGATCGGTTTTACACCTGCACCACTGCAATCTGGAGAAGTATCCATGTGGGAACAGAAGAAAATTACTGGCAGTTCTTTTTCAGAGTTTGATGGAATCGTTCCGTAAACGTAACCGTTATCATCCAGTTCTGCATCAGAAACACCCATTTCCAGCAGTTCCTTCACTAGTAATGCACCTAGATCTTTTTGTTTAGCAGTAGAAGGACAGGTAGGGGAATTTGGGTCTGATTGCGTATCGATTTTCGCATACCTGATAAATCTTTGGGATAAGGATTGGTTTGAATTGATATACTTGCTCATAAATCAAAGGTAAAAGTTATAAATATGCTATAAACATATTATTTTTGTAAAAAGTCCCAATGATGCCTAAACTACTGAAGTTCACACCACTGACGATTATATTTGCGACGCTTGTACATTTGGGTTTTGCGCAATCTAATTATTTTAAATGGTCTTATGGTTTAGGCGGTGGACCAAATTATTCTAAAACAGATGTGGTAAAAGGAAACTGGGGCCATACTGCTTATGGTGAGCTGAATTATCATTTTACGCCTTTTGTCACTGCCGGTATTGAGGCACAGTACGGAATGGTGCAAGGTGGAGATATCCGCAACGATCCCAATAACAGGCAATTTGTAAATAAATACACAAGCGTTACAGCAAACTTAAAAATCATGCTTGGGGAGGTCATCAATTTTGAAAGAAGGGGGTTTTTAGACAAAATTAAAGGTATTTATGGTGGGATCGGCCTAGGGGTAATCAATAATGATATTACAGACATTGTCCGTTTTAAGCCCCTTTGGGCGTCGTATGAACCTGGATTCGGCCCTTTTCCAGGGAAGGATAGATCGCTGGAGCTCTTGGTTCCCATAAATGTCGGTTTTAATTATTACCTCTATGACGGTTACGGTTATGTTCGTTATGTAATTAATCTAAATGCCCAGAGTAATTTCACCTTTGGCGAAGGTTTGGATGGATATGGTGATTCTTCAAAAAATTTCAAGAATTATAATCCGGATACGTTCAACGCTTATAGTATCGGATTTAAATACTTCTTCGGAAATATTAAGGCTTACCGTAAAACTTTGTAGATTTGTTTTATAATTGCATTAATTCCTTTCATGAAATGTATTTTTTTGTTTTGTTTTCTGCTTTTCCCATATGCTGGTTTTTCTCAGCAAACCCCTTACGAGCAGAGCAATAAAACTAAAACCACTACCTATACTCAAGCTATTGCTTATTATAAAGGCCTGGTAAAGAAATACCCGCAGGCAAAACTGTTAACCTACGGGAATACCGATTTTGGCGAACCGCTACATTTGCTGGTCTTGTCAAAAGATCAGGTTTTCAATCCTGCAGAAATGGCGGAGAAAAAGAAAACGGTCCTGCTCATTAACAACGGAATTCATCCCGGAGAGCCGGAAGGAATAGACGCTTCGATGATGTTGACCAGAGACCTTTTGATGGGAAATAAATTGCCTAAAGATGTAATCATCTGCGTAATTCCAATCTATAATATTGATGGAAGTTTCAACCGGACATCAACTTCCAGGGCTAACCAGAACGGGCCATTGGCTTATGGTTTTCGTGGCAATGGAAAAAACCTGGATTTAAACCGCGATTTTATAAAAACTGATTCTAAAAATTCAGCCGCCTTACAGCTGATTATCAATACCTGGCAACCCCAAATTTTCGTCGATACACATACCAGTAATGGAGCTGATTACCAGTACGTCATGACGCTGATTCCGACGCAGAAAGATAAATTAAATTCGATCTTGTCTGAATACCTGACTAATGCGTTAGTACCGGATTTATATAGCAAAATGGAGAAGCAGGGATACCCGATGATTCCTTATGTAAACTCAATTGGCGAGACCCCTGAAAGCGGCATTACCGGGTTTATTGAATCGCCACGCTATTCAACCGGATATGCTGCCCTGCATAATATCATCGGATTTATGCCGGAAACGCACATGTTAAAATCTTTTGATTTGCGTGTAGAGGCGACCTATAAATTGCTGCAAAGTTATGTGGATGTAGTTCAGCGTGATGCAAAACTTATCTTTGACAACAAACACAAGGCTGATGCTTTTGTCGCTCAACAGGATGAATTTCCACTTACCTGGCAATTGAATAAAAATGAGGTGAATGAAATTCTTTTTAAGGGTTTTGAAGCAGGTAAAAAACCAAGTGGGGTGAGTGGCTTTGATCGTTTGTTTTATGACCGCAGTAAACCATACACCAAAACTATTAAAGAATGGAATAAATATGAGCCCGGAATTTCAGTTCATAAACCAATCGCTTATATTATTCCTAAAGCCTGGGATAAAGTCATAATGCTTTTGAAACTCAACCATGTAAAATTGCAGGAGTTAAAAAGCGATACTAAAATTGGAGTAGAAAGTTATTATATCGAGGATTTTAAAACGGGAGCAAAACCCTACGAAGGCCACTATGTCCATTCCGCAGTGAAAATGAATGCCGTTAAACAAAACATTCAATATTATACTGGCGACTTTGTTGTATTTGTAAACCAGCCCGGCAACCGATATATCGTGGAAACATTAGAACCGCAAGCCACAGATTCTTTTTTCAATTGGAACTTTTTCGATTCTATTCTGGATATGAAAGAGCATTACTCAGCTTATATTTTTGAAGATACGGCGAATGAATTACTGAAAAACCATCCTGATCTGAAGTTGAAACTCGAAAACAAAAAAGCATCAGATCCTGATTTTGCTAAAAATGGTGCTGCTCAGCTTGATTTTGTCTACAAAAATTCTGATTATTACGAGAAAACACATAATCGATATCCGGTTGCCAGATTAATGGCCCCTGTGAAACTTGATTTAAAATAATCCACATGGAATACTTAAACGTGGCTCCTGTAGCCTCAATAATTTTTGTTTTTACACTGGTTACCAGCCTGTATGCTTTTTATGATCAAAGTTTATATGGTAAATTTATGTTGCATCCATACAGTGTTTCCAAAGGGAACAAAGTAGTTACGCTGATCACCAGCGGCTTGATACATGCAGATTGGATGCACCTATTTTTTAATATGTTTACCTTTTATGCTTTTGCGTTCACACTCGAGCAAATGATGGGCAGCTGGCAGTTTGGATTAATGTACTTCCTGGCCCTGATCTTAAGTGATTTACCAACCGTGTTTAAGCATAAAGATGATTTTCATTACAACAGCTTAGGCGCTTCCGGTGCAATCAGTGCTGTGCTCTTCAGCTATATTCTATTTAATCCGCTTTCTAAAATCTACATCATGTTTATCCCGATTGGGATTCCAGCTGTAGCTTTTGGTGGTTTATATCTGATCTATTGTGTATATGCTTCAAAAAACTCAAGAGATAATATTAACCACGATGCTCACTTCTTCGGTGCATTAACGGGTTTGATTTTTACGGTAATCTTTGTGCCAGGAATTGTACAGCATTTTATCGCTGCGCTAACCGGCGGCGGGTAAACATGGGTTTTCAAAGAAACTCATTGGGTTGTTTGGATCTTTAATAATCTCGAACTTCACATAGCCCCAGGGTTTCCAGAAGTTTTCCAATACCTGGGCATAAACTTTATGTTGCCAAACATCAAATAATGGTTTGCTCATATTTCCGCGAAGCGGCATGGCCTCAATATAAGTAGTGCCTTCAACTGGCATAAAAGTATATTCTGGGAGGCGGTTAAAAAGGTATGCAGAATAATAAAAACGGGCAGTTAGTTCTTCAAACTGTTCGGCAGTTAGCGCTTTTCCTTTAACTTCATTGATAATTTCCTGATGAAAACGTTTATTGGTACCATTATCCTGCAAACAGACTACAATACCAAAGTCTTTGAGTTTTAGAGAAAAGGTTAGGGTATTAATTTCATCGCGAAAGCTGAATGGTGTTTCTTCATTTTCAAGTTTCACAATGGTAATAGACCATGGCGAAAACGCTTCAAATTCAATGCTGGTATATAAGTTTTGCAACATGAAATTCAGGTTGGCAAATTTCATCATTAGCGATTGAGACATGTTTAATCCATCAGCAGTCATTTCTTTTCTCAAAGCTGAATGCATTTCGATATAGACAAAGCCATATAGAAATTTACCAATCCAGTTAAAAATCTCCAGCTCTGTCAGCTTAGAAACACCAGCATAACCAGCCTCAAAAGCGCTTTCTATTTTGTTTTCGAGTGGATTTAAAAACTGTTCATTCACCTCACTATTTACCGGAATAACCAGGGTGTTATAAGAGCGGATACTTTCATCTAGAAACTGAATCTGCTCTTCGCCGGTTAATGCTGCTTGCTCCAATAACCATTTTGGGATTAGTGGAGTCTGGATAACTGGCGAATTAAATGTATTACCACTTAAAAAGCACTTTTTATATAAAAAATCGAAATTTTGGAAGGGATTGTATAAGCCAGTATTCATCACTGCAATATTAGCCATTATATTTTTACGGCCTGCTAACGATGATTTATTTTAACGTTTGGATTACCAAGCTTTCAAATGCCCTGGCCGGTGCGCCTCTGACCAGATAAGGATTTAGCCATTTGCTTAACGTTACTGTTAGTAATTATTGTAAAAATAACTGATGTTATCTACCAGCTGGCTATAAATGGGTTTGGTAAACTCTAAAAACAGTGCATCTGGCGGCGGTGGCATAATTTCTTTCCTTCTGGTCATAGCCAATTGGGTTTTATTTAACGCCCGATCGTCGCCCTGATAACTCGCCCAGCTATCTCTCCATACGTAGGTACCGGGAAATTTCTGCTGCTTAATAATCTTCCGGCTCTGCCAATCGGTAATTGTCATATCCAATAAACCCGAGGAGGAAATGTTTTTCTCGAAGATACTTAAGGTTGCTTTTACAGTACCATAGACAGCTTTTTTATCCCGCGTTTCCCCTATGACTACACTGTCACGCTTCAATTTTTCTACCCTTTCTTTCACATAGGTCTGGCCAACAACAAAATCATCAAAGTTTAAACTCAATACCTGATCTGGAACAATTTTTTCATTGGTGGCCTGGTCTTCGGCATAAAAAATCACGAATTTATTTCTCGAATAATGGCTGATGAACTCATCAATTTGCTGCTGAAAATAATCACCACTTAATTTATATGGCCCTCTATTGATGATGATGGGTTGAACCACCACTCGGGTGACAGCTGCCCAAAAAGCATCATCTAACTTTGTTTTTACATCTTTATAATTGGGTTGCAAATTCTGCACCTTTTCAAATTCATAGTAAGCTTTTTTAGCAGATAAGCGGTTTTTCTCCTGCAGGTAAGCCATTCCCGAATTGTACCGCGACACAGCGGCATTGTAACGGCTATCGGCTAATTCTTTAATGTATTTCACCGGAGTGGGCACGACCACCAGGCATGCCGGACAGGTGTTGATATCATCTGCCAATTGATTTATTTTTTGATAATCATACATGATGGCTTCCCATCTAAATAAATCGTTGGATAATTTCGCTTCATCGATTTTCCTCAAGTGATCCTGCAAGGCGAGCTGGTATGCGGTTTTTAAGACTTGCTTCGCTTCACTGTTTTTTGGCGAGTTCTGTAATCTTCCAACCGATTTGGCAACTGAAGTATCATAGTCGCCTTTCTGCAAGGCATTCTTTCCGGTGGTACATCCTGCTAAAATTATGAAGGATAAATAAATAAAATACTGTAATCTTGAAGTGTTTTTCATAACCAGCGCATTTAGTAGTAATCGGTTGAATATAGCTAAAAGTTTTGTTCATCCGGCGGCGAGATTTGTCAGGTGATAACCCCGTATTTAAACAAATAGACGATCAATCATGAAGATTAGTTGCAAGCCATTCGAATTAGATTTAAAGCACCCTTTTTCCATCTCAAAATTTACACGTACCAGCACCCCATTGATGCTGCTTAAAATTCAGTATGAGGATATCACTGGCTATGGAGAGGCTTCAATGGTGCCATACATGGGTGAGAGTTATGAAACTGCTCAAGCATTTTTAAAACAGGTAGACTTAAGTAAGTTTAATCACCCTTTCAATTTTGAAGAGATTATTGCTTATCTCGATACTATTGCTCCCGGTCAGCCTGCAATTAAAGCAGCCATCGATATTGCCCTGAACGATATTAACGGGAAAATTCTAAACAAGCCTTGTTATGAGATTTATGGAGCAGATCTTTCCAAGATGCCGGTCACTTCCTATACCATCGGCATTGATACGGTGGAAGTGATTCGGGAGAAACTTAAAGATGCAGCTAAATTTAAGGTAATTAAAGTAAAGCTCGGTCGGGAAAATGATCGGGAAATAATCGAAACCATTCGCAGCATGACTGACGTTCCACTTTATGTTGATGCAAATCAGGGCTGGACAGACCGCATTAGAGCCATCGACTTAATTTATTGGCTGCACCAGCAAGGCGTAGTATTAATTGAGCAACCAATGGATAAAAACGATATCGATGGGAATGCCTGGTTAACTGAAAGGAGCCCCATTCCATTACTGGCAGATGAGGCGGTGCAACGTCTATCAGATATGGACCGTTTAAAAGGGGCATATCACGGGATCAATGTGAAGCTGATGAAAAGTTGCGGCATGAATGAAGGTCATCAAATGATCCTGAAGGCCCGTTCTTTCGGAATGAAAGTATTGATTGGCTGTATGAGTGAAACAAGTTGTGCAACCTTAGCCGCTGCCGCGCTGGCACCGCTTTGTAACTGGGCAGATTTGGACGGCCCCTGGTTAACACTCAATAATCCCTTTACCGATCCGCCCTTTGAAAATGGAAAATATATGCTTAAGAATTTACCTGGTTTAGGCCTGGAAGGCATTACTTCGGATCTTTTTCTTTAAAAGATTTTCTAATGTCTTTTGTTAAATGATATTTAAAATAAAATAAACAGCAAATTACGCCAACAAGAAATCCTGCAGGAAGATATTTGGCATTATTATAACACCAAACCAGTCCGAAAATGGAAAGAATAATAGCCAGGTTGTAAAAGATATTTAATGCGAATTTTTTGCCCACAATGAAAAGGATTGAATAAAAAAGTGATTGAAGGATTGAATTTGACTGAATTTCGAATAAGCAGCATGTAATCACATGCACTCATTCAAAATTCATTCATTCGGCCATTAATATACCGGCATACTTGGATCAAACGCTTCCTGCCAGGCTAAGATTCCACCTTTTAAGTTATATAGATTTTCATAACCGTACTGAGCCTCCAGTTGCATTACTGCAGCTGCACTTCTTTTTCCACTACGACATTGAATAATCACTGGTTTATCTTTTGAAACCTTATCAGCTTCAATTAAAATCCCGCCCAATGGAATATTCTCCCCATCTAGGTTGGAAACTTCGTATTCGAATGTCTCACGAACATCGATTAATTGAAAATCTTCTTTATTGTCGATTTTCGCTTTTAGTTCTTGTACCGATATTTCTTTCATGTTGATTTTTGTGTTTATGCAAATATAGGGAATTCCATTTTACGGTTAACATCAAAAAAATGCCATATAATCTCGCTTTTAACTGTAACAACTTACACCCTTAGGCGTTTAACTATAAATTGTTACAATGGACAAATTGAACCGTTTCTTCTGGTTTTGTTCTGGCGCGCACATCCCTACACTGGAAAAGTATCCAACAGAACAGAATAAATATACAGGCATTGGCGCCACCATCTTTTTTACCGGTTTATTTGCTGCGCTCTCTGGGGGTTATGCGATGTATTTCGTTTTTAAAGGGGATGATCTGGCGGTAATTTTTGCCCTTATTTTTGGCTTTTTATGGGGAGCTGCAATATTTAACATGGATCGTTACATTGTTTCGAGTATTAATAAAAGTGCCAGTACCAATAAGCAGCTTTTGCAAGCAACCCCGCGGATCTTGTTGGCAATTATGATCGGGATGGTGATCTCCAGGCCAATTGAATTGAAAATCTTTGATAAAGAAATTAAGGAGCGTTTAAAGGTAAGCTACCTGAATGGGCAACGATCCAAAATCGACACTTTAAATAAGGCTTTTGAAAATAAATACCAGGTCGAATTTAGCAGGTTAAACCAGGAGAAGGCCACGCGGGATTCTCTGGAGAAGGGTATCAAGGCAGACCGGCAGAAGCTTAACTTCGAGATTTTTGGAAATAAAACAGCTGAAACTTCCGGCGTAATGGGGTACGGACCTTATGCCAAACGGAAAGAAGCAGAGATTAAACAACGCGAGCTGGAATTGGATTCACTCAAAGCTACCATCAATAAATCAGAATCTTTTGTAGATAAACGAAAGGAATTTGATGGCCTATTTACCGAAAAGCTTTATACTAAAAAACAACTCGATAGTCTAGCAAATCTTGCTGGATTTGCCGATCGAAACTGGGCGCTAGGTCAATTAAAGTTTAATGTAGACGGAACCAGCGACAGCAATACCGCAACGGCTGTAACATTTATTGGTCTATTGTTTATATTTTTTGAATGTTTACCTGTATTTGTCAAGCTGATGAGTGCGAGAGGCCCTTATGATTATGCTACCGCAGATGGTGAGGAGGTTTCGATATATGAATCTAAAAAAGATAAAGATTTCCATTTGGAGGTAGCAGATAACATTCATGAAACCCGGGTGGATTCAGAATCATCTAAACGGAAAGAAATTATTAAAGGAAAAGCGTACCGGGATTTGGAAAAACATGATTGGGATCAGGATTAATATATCCACCCAATCATATCCGTTTTAATCATAAGGGCTAATAATCCCGCGCTTTTTGCCTATTTTAACGCCATAAAATCCTTTTATGAAGAAATTTTTTGGCACTGCTTTATTCAGTGTGCTTTCGCTTTGCGCTTTTGCTCAAAATGAGATCAGTTATACAGTATCTTTTCCTAATCTCATCCATCATGAGGCAGAGATTAGTCTATCTATTCCCAATGTACCAGCAGGCTCGCTTAAGGTAAGAATGAGCCGGTCCTCTCCTGGGCGATATGCTACCCATGAGTTTGGCAAAAATATTTACAACTTTAAAGCTTTCGACAAGGATGGGAAGTCTTTAGAGGTAAACCAGCCTGCTGGCGATGAATATGAAATCTCTAACCACGGCAACAGTATTAGAGTAACCTATACGGTATTTGGAAACTGGATTGATGGCACCTATGCAGGCTTCGATGAGACGCATGCCCACATGAATATCCCGGCAACTTTCGCTTTCCCTGTAGGCTTAGATGCACGTTCGCGCTTAGTTGAGTTTAAATATGCAGATAAACAAAACTGGAAAGTGGCTACCCAGCTAAAACCGATGGGTAAAAACATCTTTTATGCAGCCAATCTCCAGTATTTTATGGATAGCCCCGTAGAAATTACAAACTATAAAACGGCCAAATGGGAGGTGAAAAATAACGATGGAAAGGTACAGACTATTCACCTGGTTACGCACTCCAATGATACCCAAGCCGCTATCGATGGTTATGCTGAAATGCTGAAGAAAATGGTAGATGAGCATTTTGCCGTCTGGGGAGAATTCCCAACCTACGATTACGGTAATTATTACTTTCTAGATGATGTTTACCCGGATAATGCCGGAGATGGCATGGAGCATCGGAATTCTACTTCAATTGTACAGCGCACGCCTAAGATTGAAGGTTATGAATCTAATTTACTGGGCACCTTCTCACATGAATATTTCCACAGCTGGAATGTAGAACGACTTCGCCCGAAAACCTTAGAACCCTTCAACTTTGAACATGCTAATGTGAGTGATGAACTTTGGTTGGCTGAAGGGTTTACGCAATATTATGGCGGGCTATTGTTGACCAGGTCTGGATTAAAAACGGTAGATCATGCGCTTCAGGCTTTCAGTGGAATGGTAAATTCGGTTTTGAATACACCGGGGGCAAAACAGTTTTCACCTGTTCAGGCCAGTCGCTATGCGGTATTTGCCGATGCGGGTGTGGCCATTGATCAAACGAATAAAGCTAATATTTTCCTTTCTTATTATACCTATGGCGCAGCAACAGCTTTGGCGCTGGATCTTCATTTACGTTCAGAATTTAAGCTTACGCTGGATGATTACATGCGTGCGCTCTGGAAGGCGTACGGTAAACCAGAAATCGCTTATTCGGTTCCGGATTTAGAAAAAACCTTAGCAGAACTGACCAAGAACCCAATTTTTGCCAAAGATTTTTTCAAAAGATACATTTACGGAACAGAGAAAAATGATTATGCAAAATTGTTGTTAAATGCAGGCTTTGTAGTTCAAAAAGCTAACCCCGGGAAGGCATATACAGGCTTGGGTAGGTTAACTATCGTTAATGGCAAAGTAGTTTTGCCTCAAACGCTCATCGGGTCGCCTGCATATGCTGCTGGTTTAGATGTTGATAATATCCTTTTAACTATGGATGGGAAAGATATCAATACCGTTGCAGACGTCGACGCGGTTACCGAAGTACATAAACCCGGCGATGCCATTTCCATTACTTATCTTTATCGCGGCGAACAGAAAAAAACCACATTAACGCTTGCAGAAAGCCCGGCGCTGGAAATTGTAGCCATAGAAAAAGTTGGTGGATCATTAACGCCGGCCATGCAAACTTTCAGAGATAACTGGCTAAACTCGCAGGTGAAATCTAAACAAATACAAAAATAAGAAATCCATGAAGAAAATCTTTCTTTTAACCCTGGCCGGAATGGCAAGTTTGCAGCTTAGTGCGCAAAGTATCGACAAGATCATTACCCGGGAATATACCGACCTTCTGATTAAAACCCTAAGCAGTGATGAAATGCAGGGCCGTGCAACCTTTACCCCTGGCATTGATAAAGCAGCAACCTTTATTGAATCGGAATTCAAAAAGATTGGTTTACAGCCTTTAGCAGGTCAGAAAGGTTATCGTCAAACTTTTTATAAATTTCAGGTAGCCAACGCAAGCAAAACCATTAAAATTGATGGAAAAGAAATTGCAGCAGAGAACTTAATTATCTCTGGAATAAACGCGGAGAATATCACTTTGGATAAATCTAATACCACCGTTGTTAAACTTGACCCTGAAAAGCCATTTGTGAACCAGTTCCGGGCAATGATGTCGGCAGGAAAGAATCAGGTAGTTTTAGTAGATGCGAAGTTTTCAGAGAACTTTAAACGATACAAAAGCTACTTTGATAAGCCGGTGACTATCGATGAAAAAGATATGAGTGGCACCTCAAATGTACAGGTTTTTGTATTGGGAATTAATGAGGCTACCGATTTCAATGTATCTCTGAAAAACAAGATTTCAAAAATGCCGCTGTTTAATGTGGCAGGAATGATTCCGGGAAAATCAAAAGCTAAAGAACTGGTCGTTTTTTCCGGTCACTATGATCATCTGGGTGTACTTAAAACAGTAGATGGAGATAGTATTGCAAATGGAGCTGATGATGATGCTTCAGGAACAACAGCAATGATTGCTTTGGCCAAGTATTATAAAGCGCAAAAAAACAATGAACGTACTTTGATTTTTGTAGCCTTTACCGCTGAGGAAATCGGAGGTTTCGGGGCGAAGTATTTCTCTAGCAAGTTAAACCCTGACGAAGTAGTGGCCATGTTTAATATCGAGATGATTGGTAAAGATTCGAAGTTTGGTAAGAACACAGCCTTCATCACAGGTTATGATAAATCGGATTTTGGGCAGATTTTACAAAAGAATCTTGCAGGTACAGAATTTACTTTCCATCCGGATCCATACACCGAACAGAATTTATTTTACAGAAGTGATAATGCAACCTTGGCGGCTTTAGGCGTGCCGGCACACACCATTAGTACCGATCAGATTGACGTTGATAAATTTTATCATACCGTAAAAGATGAATATCAAACTTTAGATGTAGAAAACATTTTATCGACCATCAAAGCGATTGCCAAGAGTGCAACCTCGATTGTAAATGGAAAAGATACACCAACCAGAATCCCAAAATTACAGCAGTAAACTTGTTGTTTACCGAATAATAAAGAAAGCCTCTACACACCAGACTAACGGATGTGTAGAGGCTTTCAAATTGAGGGAAATTAAAATTTATATTCCATCACGTAATCGTCCATGAAGAAGCCTTCTCCGATGTCGATTTTTACGGATTCCTTAATTTCAAAACCACCTTTCAGGTAAAAATCTTTCGCCTGATTATGCTTGTTTACATTAAGTTGTAAAGCTGATGCTCCAGCATCTTTAACCTGATTAAATACTTCATTAATCAGTAGCTTGCCTATGCCTTTACCATGGGCCGATGGAAGCACATAAAGCTTGTGAAGTTTGTAAACCTTTGCTTCGAGATCGATGATGGAATAGCCTGCGAAACCATATTGGTTCTCATTATCCTCGGCGATTAAGAAAATATGACCGCCTAAAAATTGATGTAACAGTTCCCCTTTGCTGTACATTTTCTCCAGCATGTAATCGATTTGCTGCTGACCGATAAGATCTAAGTAGGTTGATGGCCAGGTTGTAGCGGCAATATCACGAATTACTTCAATATCCTGCTCTTTCGCTTTTCTTAAGGTGATCATATTGGTTCACTAATAAATATCGGTTGTCCGGAAAAGGTGAATTCGACAAAACCGTCATTAACAACCACAAAAATCTCTTCTTCCGTTTGCATTAAATTAGTTACCTCCAGGTATCGGTTTCCATGAATTAAAAACTCGCTTCCGGCAGGCTTCCAGACTGAAAACCCAGATTTTATAGGATAGTGTTTTGATTTTTCTGTAATTACGACAAGGTTAATCTGATCCTCAAAGCCAGCGAATTTTTCTAAATCGAATTTTTTAGCAATCACATTTACTGCAGGATATTTTTCTTCGTATAGATAATTAATCGCTACCATCAACGCATCAACCGGCCCCTGGATAATCTTGGTGTCTTCCTGAACATCTTCTGTAACTGCATTCACCAGCACATCCACTTTTAAGCCCAGAGAAAAGATCTTATCGTAGTTTTCCCCATTCACTAACAGCGTTGGGCTCCACTCTAAAAGCTGTCCCAAAAGTTCTTCGTTAAAGTTGCCTAGCTCATCAATATATAATGCAGGCTCTTGTTTTTCTTTTACAATGTGGTGTGATGACATAATGCGAAGATAAAAAAAAGTAGCGAGTAGGCAGTATCAAGATTAGCCCTTCACCGCATCGTAAAACTCTTGATAGGCATCTATAAAATCCGCTGCAGAATAAATTGCACCTGATACGGCAATTCCATAAACGCCGGCTTGCATCAAGGCTTCAACATCAGAAAGTTTAACGCCTCCAACTGCCAAAACAGGAATTTCAACTGATAGATCTTTAAGTTTTTTTATTTCCAATGAATAACTTTCAATACCTAAGCGCGAAAAGTCATTAGGCTTGGTATGCGTTTGGGCAAAAGGTCCAAAACCTGCATAATCAGCTCCTTGGTTTGCAAGCCGCATTAGGTTTTCAATCGTATGTGCTGAACCTCCCAAAGTAATGTCATTTCCAACCAGTTTACGTAACGCCACAAAATCTGCCCCCATGTCTTCGATATGAAATCCCTGAATATCTGCCTTGCCGTTTAAATGGATATGGTCAGTTACGATCAATGTGGTACCCCAGTCATCGCAAATTTGGGCAATAATATTAATTTCAGCTAAAAGCGCTTCATCGGTTTTACTTAAACAACGGTATTGAATCCACTTTGCGCCAGCCTCACAGGCTAGCTGAACCTGCTCAACATGTGTTAAATGTGGAAGATCGTGCGTAATATAATGGAGTTTTTCGATGTATTTCATGTGGAAAAAGGTAGGTGTTAGCTGAATTGGCCTTTAATTATTTCGTTGACAAGATAAGAAAATATGCAGATTGTAGGGTTACAGACAAGGAAGTCTCCAATTAGAGTCAGTTAAAAATATAAAATCCTCACTGCCTGCTACAAGGCAATCTCGACAAATCATAACTGCCAAGATTGCTTTATAGTTGCAATAAGGATAGATTAACTTTGCCCGGTAATTAAAACTTCACATTCAAATTAAGTAAGAAGTTGGTACCAGCTTGTGGATAATAAAAATTTTCTGTGATCCTGCTTCCGCCGGAAAGGTATCCATAGGTGTAGCCATTACTTTCATATTTTTTATCAAACAGGTTATTGACCAATAAGCCCAGGTTAATGTTTTTTACGCCGGCAAATTTGAAGTTATAGCCTAATCGCGCGTTGCTTACCCAATATCCGTTAATCGTTCTGTCAGTGTTTTGCGTATTATCTAAATACTGTTTGCTTACGTATTTGCTTTGCAAAGCAATGGCGAAACCTGCAACTGGTTTATAGACCAGTTCACCAAATAACACCGCTGCCGGCGAGAAAGAAATGTTGGTTAATGAATAATTATTAACGACCTGACCGCCATTGTCATAATCATCATAATATTCAGTGAAATTCTTGATCTTGTTTCTGCTAAAGGCTGCATTGGCATTTAGTGCGAAAGATTTATTAATCGTGTATGAACCATCTACCTCAATACCTAAACGATAACTGTCATCCACGTTCTGGCGAAAATTCCCACCTACATCATTAATTTTTCCGGTAACGACCAATTGGTTTTTATAAAACATTCCATAGGCATTGGCGCCAAGGTTAAAGCGACTGTTTTTGAAACGATAACCCAATTCCAGATCATTTAAGCGTTCGGATTTTGGAAAAATACCTGCAGCAGCATCAACATAATCATCGCGGTTTGGCTCTTTATTGGCCACGCTAAATGATGCATATACATTGCTCTCTTGGTTGATGAAATAAGTAGCGCCTAATTTTGGATTGAAGAAATTCAGCTGATCATTAATGGCCAGGGTATTCAATTTATTTTCTGTTCCGGCAATATCATAGTAAACCCTACGGTATTGTAAATCGGCAAATAAACTCAAGCTTTCCATAGGACTATAATTTACCTTGCCGTAAATGTTAAAGTCGGTCTTGAATCCATCGTTATCGTAATAGTGCCTGTCGGCACTCCCGTTTGAGGCATATTCGGCCCAAATAATTTGTCCGAAGTGGGCACCTTTGTATTCATTGTACGCCCCACCTAAAGTGAAATTTAAGTTTTTCTCTGGCACATAATTGAAAGCGTAAGTAACGCCATAGAAATCATTATCCAACCAGCGTCTGCGGATCAGATCTGTATTGGTGATGGTTGTCCCGCCAATGCTAACCGGATTTAAGCCATAATCACTCAGTTTATTACCTACCCTGAATTCCTCATAATAGCCTTCGCCTTTGGTATAGTGCAAAGCACCATTGAAGGAAAACTTATCAGAAAACTGCCTCGCATACAACATTTGATAATGATTCTGCCAGTAATTGTCCGTTTGATTATTGTAAGTAAAGCTGTTGTACCGGCGACCAGAATTTAACAAGTTTGCGGCATCATCAGCGCTTAAACCATTTCTGTCTATATAAGCCTGCATACCGGCAACATCATTGTTTAATCGAGATTCTGGAATTCCATTCCACGATTGATAGGTTTTTTCGGTTCCTGCAAAAACGTTAACACGTAACAAATCTTTATTGCCATGGTAAGCACCAGAAAGGAAATAAGATTTCAATAAAGAAGCGCCTCTATCTACATAGCCATCAGAACTGATTCTCGAAAGCCGGCCATCAAAACTAAAGCGATTATTAATTAAGCCAGTACCTACTTTTACCGTGTTCTTCCAGGTATCGAAACTTCCATAGGTATTGTTCACCTCTGCATATGGCTCCATTTCACTTGCTGTCGTCTGAATATTTAAGCTGGCACCGAAAGCACCCGCCCCATTGGTCGATGTACCTACACCACGCTGAATCTGAATGTTATCTACCGATGAGGCAAAGTCCGGCATGTTTACATAAAAAGTTCCCTGACTTTCACTGTCGTTTATCGGAATACCGTTTACCGTTACGTTAATTCTACTGTTATCGCTCCCCCGGATGCGAATCCCTGTATAGCCTACTCCTGCACCTGCATCAGAATTTACGACTACTCCAGGTGTGTTCTGGAGAATGAAGGGTAAATCCTGTCCGAAGTTGTTCTCTTCAATTTCAGATTTGGTTACATTCTTATAAGTCGTAGCTGATTTTTCATTCGCCCGGGTGGCCCGGACAATGACTTCGTCTGCAAGGAAATTTTGTTGAACCAGAGTGAAATTTGAGATGGTGTTCCCAGCAAGCGAAACCAATTTCTCCTGCGTTTTATAACCTACATAACTCACCAGAATGGTGTAATTTCCGCTTGATAAATTACTTAAAGAATAATTGCCATTAACATCAGTAAGGACAGCAGTTCGCTGATTTTTAATTTTGATGGTTGCGCCGGGTAAAGCGTTTCGACTATTATCGGTTACCTGTCCGGTAATAGAATTTTGTGCCGATGCAAAAAAAGGCAGGAAAGCAACAAGCGTTGCAAAAAGTAAAGTCTTCAATATTTTTGTTTTTAGTTAAACCTATCGGAAATAGGGGTTCTCCCGATTTAAGTTAAACTTCCATAACTCCAATCCCTACGCCGGCATTACCCGGATCAGGTGCATTCAAGGTTGATGGCTGGTGGGTTTTAAGGTTGATGGCTTTACCCTCTACCTTTTTTACCTACTACATTTCACCTCAAAATGGGTATGATCTCAGCCTGTTTTTGTGTTTATATAAACAAGGCACCCCCAATGATGGTGCAAATGTATAAAAATAAGTGTGTTATTGATTGAAATATCTGTGATTGTTCTTTTTTTCAAAAAGAATATATAGCTATTATGCAGAATAGCCTGATGAAATTTTAAAAAGAAGCATTGTATGAATTCTGTTCTTCATATACATGATTAATCAAAGCACCTGTTTTCTGTCATGCAAATTTCAAACCATATCTGCCCCCTGAAATCTAACATTTTCATGGCAGTGTGTTTTTGACATCATTATAAATTTGCAAAAAAAACATCCCATTTAACGCGAACTATCAACGGCGATTCTGCGCTATAAACTGATGCTTTTCTAATAAATTCCGTAGCAATTTGAAAGCTAAACTTTTTAGATTTTTCTATTGTTCTACCTTTTTTTTTAAAATAAATTAATCTGATATGATTAAAAAGAGCATTTCCCATTTGGGAATATTTCTTTTAGGCGTATTGTCTTTGATGCCATTACCTGTTTTATACCTGCTGGCAGATGCCACTTACGTTTTACTTTACCGGGTATTTGCTTACCGTAAAAACGTGGTTCGCGAAAACCTGTTACTTGCCTTGCCAGAAAAATCATTGACTGAAATTATTCAAATTGAGAAAAAATTTTTCAGGTATCTTTCTTCACTCATCTTTGAGATATTGAAGATGAATACCATTTCCTCCGAGCAGATAAAAAAGCGTTTCATTTTTCATAATAAAAGTCAGCTGCAGGAATACCTGGACCGGGGAGAAAGTGTGCTCGTTTGTTCGGCACATTATGGAAACTGGGAATGGGGTACAATGGGTATTGGCTTAAATTTCCGGGCTGATCATTATCCAATATATAAACCATTAAGTAATATGGTTTTCGACAACTGGTTCAAAAGAATCCGGAGCCGGTTTGGGAACAAGTTAGTGGCGATGCGCCAAACCATGCGGGCTTTAGCGGCAAGTAAGGGTAAACCCAGTATTTTTAGTTTTGGGAACGATCAGGCGCCGGCGAAAGATGAATCTCACTACTGGACCAGCTTTTTGCATCAACAGGCATCCATTCAGCTTGGCATAGAAAAGATAGCCCTAAAAACCAATCAACCTATTTTTTACTTTAAAGTAAACGTGATTAAAAGGGGCTATTACGAAGTAGATTGTATTCCACTCTGTTTAAACCCGGCAGAAACCGCGGCATTTGAAATTACAGAAATGCACACCCGTTTGCTGGAAGAAATTATTAAAGAAAAACCTGAATATTGGTTGTGGAGCCATAGGCGATGGAAGCACAAACCAAGTACAAAACCGGCAACATTATCTAAATTTGAATATCGCCAGCAAGCCTAATCTTTTATCTTTGTTGGGATAACTCATACCAATGAAAATCGCTAAAACCGCAGCTAGTTACTTCTTTCTTTTACTTATTTTAATTTTTGTCGGCCTGGCTATCTTTCGGCCATATTTACTCCGCGTACTTTGGTATCGTACACCTGATGCGAAAACCTATCTGGCTTTTCCTCAGGACACAGTTCATAGAAGTGATGTGGCTTTCCATTTTATTCGGACAGAAGCCAAGCGAAATGACCTGGACACCCTTCATGTTTTCAATGGCAATCATCAATCCATTACGTTTTCAGAATACTTTAAAACCGGTAAGCTTAATGTTTTTCTTGTGATTAGAAATGACAGCATCATCTACGAAAAATATAGTGAGGGATACACAGATAGCACCTTAACCACCGTGTTTTCCGGCGCCAAGAGTATGGTGTCTATTCTCTTAGGTCAGGCTTTGAAAGATAGAGCTATCGAAACTTTAGATCAAAAGGTAACGGACTATATCCCCGAATTGAAAGCGAATCCTGCTTTTAAACATATCACCTTAAAACATCTCTTAGAAATGAAATCCGGTCTGGAATTTCAGGATGCGTTGGGTGGAGTAGCCAAGGCATTTTTATCTGATGAGGCAAAGTACTATTACACCCACGATATGAAGACCGAACTTCTAAAAGTGAAGCTGGCGAATCAACCAGGCACAGTTTGGAAATATAAAAGTATCGATCCAATTTTACTGGGTTGGGTAATCGAACGTGCGACCGGGAAAAGTTTATCGAAATATTTTGAAGAAAAACTGTGGAAAAAAACAGGAACCGAACATTTCGCTACCTGGGGCTTAGATCATAAAAATGGTTTAGCCAATACGGCGAGCAGGTTTCAGGTAACAGCTATAGACTGGGCCAAGATAGGACGTTTGTACCTTAATGGCGGTAAATTTAACAACGATCAGGTAGTGCCGGAAGCTTGGGTAGAACAGTCTGTTAACCTGGGAAGTGAGCTACCTGCATCTGCAAAAGGATGGCAGAAATCTGCCCATCATTATTTATGGTGGATACCACAAACAGGTGAAAAAGGTGACTTTGCAGCAGAGGGAATGCGGGGACAGCGGTTATATGTAGATTCCAAAACCAACACCATCATTTTACAGTTTGCAGAACATGGCGCTGGTGATTACCCTTATCGAAAAATCAGCAGATATTTGGCGGGCTTGCCATTTAGCGATCTCGACTGGTGATTTAACAGCAAATAACACCAAGTTTTCGCGAAACGAGTTAAGTTCTGATAACTGGCTTTGTGTCCTTTGCGTTTGGCTTAAATTCTTTGCGGTAAAACTTTAAAATGCTACATTGCTTCTGAATGGAAAACGAAGACGTAAAAATTCTTAAAAAGAAACCAATTTTTCCGGTTACGCCAGCTTTACAGAAGTATTTGCGTACTTACCAGCGTGAGGCAAAATTGCCAATCAGTTATAATGATTTGATGCAGTTTAACGAAGCCTTCCCGCTGATGGATAAGTTCGGTAAAGATTCACTTTGGGAGGGACCAATTTATGCGCAGGACTTGATTGAAACCTTGCATAGTGGTTTGAAAGAAATCTACGCAAACTTAAAAGCTTCAGGAAATCTCCGTATTGTAGAGCATAAATACATTGATAAAATCGAATACTGCACTTTTGGAAATACCCATCCTTTCCGGATTAGAATCGTTAACCGGTTAAACGATGTTTACGATTATTTCTACATTAAAAAAGCAGATGCATCGCGTATTTATGGTTTAGAAATGGAAGAAATTCTTTCGCCAAATCAGGTCAATTATCTGGTTGATGGCAATACCCTGGTAGAAGAACATGTTGCCGGTATCCCAGGGGATGTATTTACCAAAGGCCAGTTATATACGCCAGAATTTAACCCTACCCGGATTGCAAAAGAGTTTGTTAAATTTAATGAACGTTGCTTAATTATGCTCCTGGGTGATATGAGGGCCTATAACTTTGTAGTCCAGATTACACCCGATTTTGATGATATCCAATTTAGGATTCGTGCGATAGATTTTGATCAGCAGTTTTACGAAGGGAATCTGAAAGTTTACCTGCCTCAGTTTTTCAAAGAAAACCTGCCTTATGTGAAGATGAGCATGGAGCAACTTACGGAAAAAACAGTATTACAATATCAACAAGAAGAACGGTCTTCTATCGTACACCGGGTAAGGAGTGAGCGCCACCGTTTAACGGATCTCCGCGATGTATCCAATAAAGAAGAATTAACCACGCCCGAAAATATTGCCGTTTTGAAACAAGGGATGAGTGATTATTTTAAGGATACCAATTATTTGAAATGTAAGAACATGACAGATATTATTGAGTTAAACATTAAAAATATCATCAGGCAGGTGAAGTTATAAACTAAAAACGGCTGGTAAAATACCAACCGCTTTTTGAGAATCTAGAAAGAGCGTTTAAAAACGCTTAGGCATGCTGCCCCTCGTGTACTCCTTCGGCAAATTCTTCGACAATTTTATCATTAAAAGCAGGCAAATCTGCTGGTGTTCTGCTGGTTACCAAACCTTGATCTACTACCACTTCTTCATCGCTCCATAATGCACCTGCATTGATTAGATCTTTAGAGATGTTTTTTACAGAGGTTAATTTCCTACCCTCCACCACTTCTGCATTAATTAAGGTCTGCGGGCCGTGGCAAATGGCGGCAACTGGTTTTCCATCGGCAAAGAAAGATTTTACAAAAGCAATGGCATCTTCATTTACACGCAAATGGTCAGGATTAATCACACCACCTGGCAAAAGCAATCCATTATAATCTTCAGCATTTGCTTCTGAAATCGTTTTATCTACATCAACTTCTATAGACCAGTGGTCTTTATCCCAGGCTTTGATTTTCCCACTTTTTGAGGAGATGATGTGAACGGTTGCGCCCTCTTCTTTTAACCTTTTTACTGGTTCGGTTAATTCAACTTCTTCAAATCCGCTTTCTGAAAGTACAGCAATAGTGCGGTTACTTAATTGTCCCATAATCTTTTCTGTTTTAAATAAGTGATGTATTGAAGACAAAAAAGAGTGAAATTTTGTTTTCGAAAATATTTTTTCAAAATTTCGAGTATAGCTTCTTTATCGAAATTTTTGAAGATAACATGCATTTTTGCAATTTGTGTGAACCAAGGTAATCAACATACTACAGGTATTCGAGTAAAAGAGATTCAATTTTGTGCTTCTCTTTTTAATAGTAAGTAATCAGTTCCTTGAGATCTTCATTCATCACTAATCATTTGTCCGTCGATGTTTTATAAAATAGAAAGCCAGATTGCCGGCAATCAAAACATGGTTAACAATATTGGGAATCAATCCGTAGTATTTTGTAAAGATCTCAAAACGTTCTTTCAGGCTTTCGCGATGTTTTTTCTTACTCATGCCGCCCACTAAATACTTAGCTACATAACGGCGAACATTAATGATATTAGATGCTTTTTTAGTGGCTTTTATGATCCAGTCAATATCTGCACTGTATTTATATTTTAGGTCGTAAGGTTCAACAATACTCCGTTTAATGTAAATGGCCTGGTGACTGATATTCATGCCAAATTGAAAACTTTTCCAGTTGAAAACTTCCGGTGCTTCGTGGCGTCTGCGGCCTAAACTCTCCCAGTTATCGTTGTACATTTCCGTTTCACCATAGTAGATATCGGCACCTGGCGCAGAATCAAAAACGTCTTCAACCGTTTGTTCATCATAGAGCTCATCGCCAGAATTCATGAATAAAACATAATCCCCGGTTGCCATAGCTAGTCCTTTGTTCATCGCATCGTAGATTCCCTTATCTCTTTCGGATATGATTTTAGAAATGTTACTTTTATATTTCTCAATAATTGCTAAGGTTCCATCTGTAGACTGACCATCAATTATAATATATTCGATGTTTTGATACGTCTGATTTAAAACAGAATTGATTGTTCGCTCAACATCCCGAACGTTATTGTACACAATGGTGATGATGGTTAATTTGGGCATACTTAATCCATTAATTTTTTTAACGTTTCCACATCAGGTAAAACACCTTTGTATGCCGCGGGTAAAATGGTACTTGTTGTATAGGAAGCAACACCCATTGCCTTGTTAAAGTCTCTGAACGAAAATTCCACTATTTTATTTTTCTTTTCCTTGCATAGAATAATTCCGATTGATGGCTGTTCGTGTGGTTGTTTAATGTACTCATCCAAAGCTGACAAATAAAAGTTCATTTTGCCCATATATTCAGGCTTAAATTTACCGGTTTTCAATTCGAAAGCAACAAGGCATTGCAGCCGCCTATTAAAAAATAAGAGATCTAAAAAGTACTCTTCGTCTTCTACGATTAACCGATACTGATTGCCAATAAAAGCAAAATCTGATCCTAAAGACATTAAGAATTTCTTGATGTTCTGAACGATTTCACTTTCTAAAACCCGCTCATCTTTTTCATCATTATCTTCGATATTGATGAAATCCAATAAGTACTCATCCTTAAATGACTGCAGTGCTTTTTGTCTAATTTCGTTGTTGGTTATTGTTTTGGAAAAGTTATGAGGTAAAGCGCCATTTTTTTTAAAGGTCTGGTTGTTTAGATGATTTTTCAGTGTACTTAAACTCCAAAATTCTGATGCTGTTTTCTGGATATAAAAAATTCTTTCTTCCGCTTTTTGAGTGCCCTGTATAATTTCTAAATGATGCGAAAAACTTGATCCAAAAAATGTTTTTTCCAATTTGGCCGACACTGTCGGTCTAAATGTAATCTCTTCTAAATCAATAACTTGTAATTTGTCCGACAGTGTTGGTCTAATTAGAGAATGTTCCTCCCAAGATTCAAAAAAGAGCCTCATTCTTTTCATATTTGTAGCCGAAAACCCTCTCAATCCCGGAAGCTCAAGTTGCAAATCCGTGGAAAGATTTTCGATCACCTTTGCGCCCCATTTTTCTTCTTCAACTTTGCGCGAAATAAATTTACCAACAGCGAAGTAAAGCGTTAAAAGTTCTTTATTAACCAAAGCAGCTGCACGGTAGCGGCTCTGAAGAATTGCCGATTTTAACGCTTTTATAGTATCCAGATGGTTATTAGCTAGTTCCATAACTTATGATTACTTCGGCTGTAAATCCATTAATGTTTCGTACAAATGAATGTGCTCAGCAGCAATTACTTCTTCCGAAAAATGTGTTAAAATACTCAGTCGTGCAGCTTTATGAATCTCTTCTTTATTGGGGCGATGATACAACCACTCAATACCATTGGCTAAGTCTTGAGCATTTTCATATTCGGCGAGGTAACCATTTTGCATGTGTTTTACCATGTCTGGAATTCCACCGGTAGTAAAAGCAATTACAGGCGTAGCACAGGCCAGACTTTCCATTACCGTATTGGGTAAATTATCTTCTAATGATGGCGTAATGAAAGCATCAGCTGCTGCATAGCATTTCGCCAGATGTTCATCATTATTAATTGTTCCTAAAAAAGTGGTTTTAAAAGGAAATTCCGGCATTTCTGCTTGATCCTTATTCCCAAAAATAACCAGTTCTATATTTTCTTTTTTTATCCCGGAACGGCGGGATAAAACTTCTAAAGCTTCAATTAAATAAGGCGTGCCTTTGTGCTTATCATTTTTAGATGGCATGAAACCACTCATCAGCACAAATTTTTCCGGATCGATCTTTAAAATCTTTTTCGCTTCTGATTTTACATAAGGCTTAAATATTTTTGTTTCAATGGTATTGGGAATTACAGTTGCTTTTCTGGTGCCCAACAGACTACTAAACTTAACCGATTTTGCCATCCACTGGCTTGGTGCGACAATATGAAAATTAAGCTTGGTATACGCTTTTTGTTTGCGAAGCCAGGTTTTATGAGAGAAATCGTCTTTATTGCTGATTTTTAGGATCGGACAGTTCCCACATTGCTGGTGGAAGTTTTCACATCCGTAACGAACGTGGCAACCGCCGGTAAATGCATTACTATCATGGAAAGTCCATACAATTGGTTTTTCCAGTTCATCAAGTTCTGCTAAAAATTTTGGGGTTAGAAAACCATGATTAACCCAATGCAAATGAATAACATCCGCATTTTTAACTGCAGGGTGGTTCTTAATCGAGCGGCCAAACCACTGCAGGCTAAATGGTGTTTTTACCGATTTACTCAACCATTTTGCATAATATCTTTCCGACAGAATATTATAAACAGCTTTTGCTTTTTGGATAGGCGATTTCGAGAAGGCATCAATTTTCGGGTTTTGGCCAAATTTGTAATATACTAAAACCTTTGAGTCAACTCCGTTGGCCATTAAGGCATCGCTTAAGCGTAAACAGGCTCTTCCTGCACCGCCGTTTCCATCATAGGTATTTAGGTGTATTACTTTCAAATCAATCAAAAATACATTTTATTGTTTACGAATATAAATCTGTTGCGTAATTTCATCCTGATATTTCCGTTCCTATCTTATTATATAAAAAGCCATTAATAAAAAATAATCTATTCAGATTTATCTTTCTAAAAACAGACTAAAAATCATGATCAAAACCTTTTTGAAATCGCTTGCTGCGATGGCTTTTTTGTTACCTTGCCAATCATTTGCTCAAAATCAAACTTATTTTGCTTCGTATCCATCCTTAACGCCTGATGCGCAGACAATAGTATTTAGTTATGATGGCGACATCTGGAAAGTTCCCCTCAGGGGCGGTGTAGCCTCCAGGATTACAGGAATGCAGGGGGAAGAAATTAACCCCAAAATTTCCCCTGATGGCAAATGGCTAGCTTTTTCATCCAATCAGTTTGGGAATAATGATGTTTATGTAATGCCGTTAACTGGCGGGGACATTAAGCAATTAACCTTTAATGATGCTTCTGATGAGGTGGATAACTGGAGCTGGGATTCTAAAACCATCTACTTCACCTCCGGAAGATATAATTCATTTTCAAGCTATCAGGTAAACATTGCTGGCGGCACTCCAACACGCCTGTTCGATAACTATTTTAATACTACCCATCATATTGCCGAATCACCGGATGGTTCGCTATTTTTCAATGATACCTGGGAGAGTTACCGCTTCCCAAACAGGAAACATTATAAAGGGGCTTACAACCCTGATATCCAGTCTTACAATCCAAAAACGAAAGTTTATAAACGCTATACAGAGTTTATTGGTAAAGATTTCTGGACTACAATCGATCAAAATGGAAATGTATTTTTTGTATCTGATGAGGGCAATGATGAATACAATTTATACACTTTTATCAGTGGAAAGAAAACGGCTTTAACCCAGTTCGACTCATCTATTAAACGTCCATTTGTATCGGCCAATGGAACAACGGTAGTATTTGAAAAGGATTATCAGCTATACACCTATGACGTTGCTTCTAAGAAGACAGAAAAAGTAGCCCTTAGCACATCAAGAAACCAATTATTGAGCAAAGAACAGGAGTATGATGTTAAAGGGAATATCTCTGCATTTGATGCCTCAACTGACGGTAAGAAGATGGCTTTTGTTTCCAGAGGTGAGGTTTTCGTTAGTGATGCGGATGGAAAATTTATCCGGAAGATAACCAATAGCGGCGAGCGGGCGATGGAATGTAAATGGCTTGCCGATAACAAAACAATTTTATTTTCTCAAACAGCAAATGGTTATCAAAACTGGTTTACCATTACCGGAGATGGCAAAGGCACAGTTAAACAGCTTACAAAAGATAAGGCCAACAATAGAGATATTACCTTAAATAAAACCAAAACCATGGCCGTTTACTTGAGTGGCCGAAATGAGTTGAAAGTTTTGGATCTGAAAACTTTTGAAAGCAAAACCCTCTTCACTGATGAGTTTTGGGCATTACAGAATTCTTCTCCCAGTTTTTCACCCAATGATGAATATGTGCTTTTTACCGTGTACAGAAATTTTGAGCAGGATATTCTGGTTCATCATATTAAAGGGAATAATACCATCAACCTCACCAATACAGGTGTTAGTGAAACCAATCCTGTTTGGTCTCCTGATGGGAAATATATCTATTTTACCAGTTCCAGGACACAGCCATCTTATCCGACAGGATCAGCAAATCCACATGTTTATCGCATGGCCCTGAACAATTATGATGACCCATTCCGTTCTGATAAATTTGATGATTTATTTAAGGAAACCCAGCCTACAGAGGTTAAACCAGCAGTTGTTGACAATAAAGCAAAGAAATCTAAAGCAGATACCACTAAAAAAGTAACCGCTAAGCCAACGCCTAAACCAGCAAGCATAATTTCTATTAACACACAGGATATTTTAGATAGAATTGAACTGGTAAGCCCGAACTTTGGTGGACAGTTCGGATTGGATGCCTTTGCCAAGGGTGACAAAACCTATCTATTTTATGCCTCGAACCATGAGGGTGGTTCGCCTGGCCTATACCGGACCACCATTGAGCCATTTGAGGCTAAAAAAACAGAGAAGGTAGCCGATGGCGGTGATTACGCTATCGTCCAGGCTGGCGATAAATTTTTTGTTTTATCCCGTGGGGTGATTAATAAATACAGCCTGGAATCTAACAAACTGGATAAAATTGACCAGGGTTATAAATTTACCCGAAACTTAAATGCAGAGTTTAACCAGATGTTTTATGAAACCTGGGTGGGCTTAGATGAAAACTTTTATGATGAAAAATTTCATGGTGTAGACTGGGATAAAATGAAAACCCGTTACTCAGCTTATTTGCCCTATGTAAATAACCGAAGTGATTTGCGGATTCTCCTTAATGACATGCTAGGTGAACTGAATTCATCGCATATGGGCTTTAATAGTGCTGGCGCAGAAGAACGTAAAAACCTAAATTATACCACGAATGAAACTGGCATTATTTTCGAAAAAGAAAGCCCGTTAAAAGTACAACGGATCGCTGCTAAAAGTAATGCCGCGCGTACGGGCATAAATATTTTACCAGGCGATATCTTAACTGAAGTTAATGGAGTGAAGGTGGATGAAAAAATCGACCGTGATTATTATTTCAGCAAACCTTCATTGGATCAAGAAATGACTTTAACTTTTGACAGAAAAGGCAAACAGGTTTTTGTAAATCTACATCCGGAAAGCGCCGGCACTTTAAGGACAAACCTATATGATGAATGGATTGCCAATAACAGAAAAAACGTAGATAAATGGGGGAATAACCGGATTGCCTATTCGTACATGAAAAATATGACTGGCGGTGAATTAGAGACTTTCCTGCTGGATATGGTTGAACAGGAAGAAAATAAAGATGCCATCATTTTAGATCTCCGGTATAATACAGGCGGCAACGTACATGATGAAGTACTTAAATTCTTATCTCAACGTCCATACCTAAAGTGGAAATACCGTGGAGGAAAGCTTGCGCCACAAAGTAATTTTGGTCCGGCGGCAAAACCAATTGTTCTTTTAGTAAATGAGCAATCACTGAGTGATGCGGAAATGACCGCGGCTGGGTTTAAACAATTGAAACTGGGCAAAATTATTGGAACAGAAACCTACCGCTGGATTATTTTTACTTCGGCAAAGGGCTTGGTTGATGGTTCATCTTACCGTTTACCATCCTGGGGTTGTTATACCATGGATGGCAAAAACCTGGAAAGCGAAGGGGTGAAGCCAGATATATTTGTGAAAAACACCTTCGAGGACCGTCTGGCTGATAAAGATCCACAGTTGGAAAGAGCAGTTGCCGAGATTTTAAAAGATTTAAAATAATACCAAGATCAGCATGATCGCTTGTCGAACAGTTTAAGGTTTCGACAAGCTCATGATGACAAAATTTATAAATTATCTCTTGAATTTCCGTTTCTTTGAAGCTGGAACTATTTTAAAACATGGCAAATTTATTAACCGACAGGGCTTTTTGGGTAAATTATTGGGAACGTAAAAAAGGACTTGCGGTTCAACTTCCTGAGAATTATTTATTTCATCAGCAATTGGCTGAGATTGTGCAAGAGGGCAAGGTGAAAACAGCAATAGAATTAGGCGGTTTCCCTGGTTATTATGCCGTGTTTTTAAAAAAGTTTCTCAAGCTCGAGGTTACTTTACTTGATTACTTTGTTCACCCACCTGTAGTGAATGAGTTATTGAAAAAAAATGGCTTAAACGCGCAAGACATTCACATCATTGAGACCGATTTATTTAGCTATCAGCCAGCAGAACAATATGATCTGGTATTAAGTTGCGGTTTAATTGAGCATTTTAACGATACCGCAGATATTATAAACCGTCACATTTCCTTTGTTAAACCGGGCGGTACATTGTTTATTACCCTGCCTAATTTCAAAGCGGTAAACGGCTGGTTTCAAAAAAACTTTGATCGGGAAAACTATGATAAACACAATATCAATAGTATGGATCCTGCATTATTGAAATCAATTTGTGAAAAAGCAGGTTTGAGGGAAGTAAGTTCCGCCTACTTCGGGCGCTTTAGCGTATGGCTGGAAGATGAAAGTCAAAAGCCGGTAGCGGTGCGATTATTCAAAAAAACGGTTTGGTTAACTGGTAAAATATTTACTAAAATTATTCCTTTTGAGAGCAAAAAGCTTTCGCCATATATTATCTTAGTAGCGAAAAAATAATTTCGCTCTATTTATGTCAGTCAGTTGGGGTTACTCACCAAAAGTTGAAAAATTTATTCCGTTAGGAGACTTCCCCGCAGATAAATATTTAATTGTGGCGCAGCAAGCCGTTGAAAACCTTGGCTGGAAACTGAGTCATCTTTCTGAAAGTGGACTAATCGCCTATACACCAGTTTCTTTGCAATCTTATAGTGAAGAAATCTCCATAAGAATTCATGGTAATTTTGCCGTCGTTAAAAGCGAATGCGTTGGTATCCAAATGTTGTTTACTGACTATGGCAAAAATGAGTTAAACCTTGAAAGATTCTTTCATGAGTTTGAATATGTGCAGTTTCACCTCAAAGAGGTTTGGGCAGATCGTTTGATCAAGTTCCATTCTGCCATTGCAGCACAAGATGATGCATACTTTGAAAAGGCACCGCTTGCAATTAAAAATAAGATCAAAAATGTATTGTATCTTTTTCTTCCACAGAAAGGATATACTGTAACGCCGATTCTGGTGATTATTAATATCTTATATTTTCTTACCATAACCATCCTTTCAGTTATTTACTTCAGATTTATCCTAAACGCTAATCATGGTAATGTAGATAGCAGTACACTTGCAGAACAGGTGAAGAATTTTACCCTTAACCTGGGGGTGAACCATAGGAGTGCGGTGTTAAATGGCCAGTATTGGAGATTAATCACCTATCAGTTCATTCACGGGTCAACCTCTCACCTGTTTTTTAATATGTATGCCTTAATCTACCTTGGCCTGATGATCGAGAATAAACTCGGCTGGCAAAAATTTCTCTTCGTTTATTTATTAACCGGAGTCTGTGGGGGATTAGTCAGCTTAAGCTTTCATCAAGAGGCTGTTATGATGGGGGCATCAGGGGCAATTATGGGCTTATATGGCGCATTTTTAGCCTTGATCATTAATAAAACCTTCGAACGAAAAGCCACTCAGGCATTATTAATTAGCACACTCATTGTTTCTGCCCTGATCTTGATTAATGGTGCCTTTGGAAAGCGCATAGACAATGCTGCGCACATTGGTGGCTTCATAGCCGGGTTTGTAATCAGCTACCTGCTTACCTTTAAAACTAAAAAACTTCTTTTTGTGAAAGATTGGATCAGGTATACCCTAACAGCGATGCTGGTATTGGTTTTCTCCGTCGCAATCATTTCTTTTAGCCCTAAATATCAAACCGAGGAATTCAGAAAATTATCGGCAAAATTTAATTATAATCTGGAATACTTAAATGCAGTTACCAATTTAAAAGTCAACTTACCAAAGGATGCTAAACTGAAATCGCTTCAAGAGGATGGCATTATTCCAATGAAAAATAACCTGACCATCATCAGGGAAATGAATAGGTTGACACTGAAAGAAGAGGACGCTAAGGAGCGGGATAGAAAAGAAAAGCTCGGCAAAGCTTCTTACCGAGCTGTAATGCTGATGTATAGAGATATAAAAGGTGATAGTACCAATAAATACAGCAAACAAACTTCTCAGGCACTGGGGGTAATGTTTACCATTCTCTATAAGTAATGGCTATCCTGCTTTTTTATACAATCCGATTTCACTCAGCGTGATACAAACCGGAGATTTGGTAATGTTAATTTTAACTTTTTTTGTGGTTACTGCTGCATCAAGTTTAATTAATCGCTTTGCACCAATGCTGGTGCCCTCATAAATTTTCTTCCATCTATTATTCTCAAAAACTTCAATGCTATAAGCTTCTATTCTCTGGCCCAAGGGAATAAATTCCTGAAGACTAATGATATCAAAAGTTTGGTTTGATTTTAAATCCAGCTCCAGGCTGGCTTGGTGCACATCATCGCTTGTTGCCCAATAACTTTTCTTATCTCCATCTAAAAGAGATGAGGTATTAAATTTTTGTCCGCGTACATTGCTTGCTTTAACCAATGCGTTTTTCGCCAGATTTTGAGCAAAAGTATTTCGTAACAAATCTCCAAAACCTTTTAACGCAGCCACATCATCATCATGTAACTGGCCTCTGGTATCCGGTGCCAGTCCTAGATCTAACCCTGCGCCCCGGCCAACACTTTTTAAGTATAGGTCGAATAATTGTGCCGGTGTTTTCGGCCTTTCTGTCGGGTGGTAAAACCAGCCCTTTCGAAGTGGGACATCACATTCCGCTGGCATCCAAAACTTACCATCTCTGATGCCACCAGGACTTTGCGGATAGTTCGCCTGCCCGGGAACTGCTTCATTTTTTCCATCCGGAGCCATCGGAGTGAAAGTTGCCCAGCTCGTCTCAGCAGCATGGCCATCTTCATTTCCTACCCAACGAATATCCAGACCAATATCACTGAATATATTTGCGGTAGGTTGCATGCTGCGGGTAATTGCCCAGGTATTTTTCCAATCATAATAAGTGGTATTATCAATTGATCTCTTCTCTCTTGCACCACCGTAATACCCATCGCCACCATTTGCGCCATCATGCCAACTCATAAAAAGCTGGCCATAATTCCCATAAAGCTCTTTAAGCTGCGCCTGGTAAATGGCTAGGTATTTATCCGTTCCATAAAGCGAGTTGTTTCTATCCCAGGGTGAACAATAGACGCCAAATTTCAATCCATTTTTTCGCACAGCCTGTTCAACCTCACGCACCAGATCTGCTTTCCCGTTCTTATATGGACTTTTGGTAATGTTATATTCTGTAGTCTTTGTTGGCCAAAGTGCGAAACCATCATGGTGTTTTGCCACTAAAATAATTCCTTTTAAACCTCCGGCTTTAGCTGCCGAGATGATCTGTGTGGCATTAAAATCGCTCGGATTAAACTCCTTTGGGTCGGCATCTCCAAAGCCCCATTCTTTGTTTTCGAAAGTGGTTGGGGTAAAATGAATCAATCCATAAACCTCTATGTCGTGCCAGGCCAATTGTCTTGCAGAGGGTATGGCCCCATAGGGCTTCGGCGGGTTCTGCGCGTAAACAGTTGCAGAAAGAAGGAGAAAAGATAAAAATACAAACTTCATCATCAGACTAAAATACAAATAATACCTGTGGCTATTTCGAAAAATATTGATTGAATTTTTCATTTATAAATCGCTTAATGCGTTTTACGATACTTCCTTTTCGATTTGCTAGGAAGGTTTTAATTACCTCATAAGCAGTCTTATCTTCTTGAATTATCGAAGGAAACTGAGTGATTGGCTTAGGGTTAATGACTACATTGTAGATATCGTTTATACCTGAATGTACTCCGGTGCCATCATGACCGATGTTATTTACCAGTGATTGCGATGGATTTAAAGTCAGACCACCCTTTAAAAAAATCGAGGCATACCACCTAATGGCCCAGCTATTGTTTTTGCCTTTCTTAAATTCTTGCATCTGCTTCCAGAAATTCATGGTGTTATCGATGGAGAATGCTGCCCTTTTTTTCTGATCAAACTGGCTGATCAGCGTATCAATATTTGGTTCAAAGTTTTTCCAGGCGCGTTCCCATGTTGCCCAGCCCCAGCTGGTTGCCGCCCTGAAAAAGAATGATTGAGGAAGATTTTTTGTTGGCAAGGGATACATATATGCACCAATGTGCATGATTTTTTCCTCGTTACGATATCGCTCTAAAGCATCATTAAAATAGGTCAGGGTATGAGGAGAACTCACTAAATCATCTTCAAAAACAATGACTTGCCCGTAGTCATTAATGAGTTTGGTTACCCCGTCAATTACTGAATTGGCTAAACCTGAATTTTCTTTTTTCTCAAAAATTCTAACAGATTTGAAACCGTCGATTTTTTTAATAATTGACCTTACCTCAGCTACTTTTTCTTCATCTTGTAAACCCTTTGCTCCATCAGAAAAAATAAATAATCTGCTTTCCTCAGCAAGTTCATTCTGTTGCAAAAACTTCAATGTCCGTTGGGTATGCTGCGGACGGTTATAAACAAAAAGGGCAATTGGGGCAAGATTTTGCATGCTTTGAAATTTACCGAAAGATCGTATGGATTAGCTGCAAAAATATGCTAATAAATTGATTCATATGTTTTGATTACATATGTTTTTTCTCCTTCATTAAAGATATTTGTATAATTGAAGTTGATGATTCGTCCTAACGGTGAAGAAAAATCGAAAATCCTGATTTAAATCTTTTTCGGGCCTTCAATTTAGCAACTACCCTTGCTTAAAATATCTGTAGATTTTGCGCTGATTTCTTTGTTAATACGGTATAGGCATTGGCAAATTGTTCCTTCTTTTTCAAGCCAAGAAGATCACCCATCGTCTTTTTAATATGGTATTCCAGCTCAATTTTCAGGCGATTCACCAAGCTTTTAGGTTGTTTTCTATTGATAAATTCATTAAACTTCACCGTTTCTGGCGCTGTCATCGAAACTTTATCCTGCAAAATTTCTAATCCCTCACTTTGCAATAAAAATCTAAGTGAGGTAGGTGTATACATATTAATGTGGCCGTAATCTAAAAAGTGTTTCATTCTTTTATCCACCCCAAAACGATAGTCTTTTGGAACCTCCACCACAATATATTTGGCTACCCGTTTCAATTCCCGAATGAGCAATCGTTCATGTTCAACATGTTCCAGTACGTGAGCGAGAATTATCAAATCAAAAGAATCATCCGCGTATGGGATTTTATAGCCATCAAAAGTGCGAGCGTCTTTAAGCCTGGAAAGATTTCTGTTTTTAATGCGATCAACCCCACTTTGCGCAATTTCCAGCGCATAAAGTTCTGGCGAGAAATTCCATTCATCTAAAAAATGAAGAATGCTCCCATCGCCGGCACCCACTTCCAGCACTTTTTCTGGCTTGATGTCTTTACAAACCTCAACGATATTTTTTGCTTTGTATTTTGCCCCTAACATCCGCCAGGCCACATCATTGTTGCTGTAAAAATTATCGTAAGCTGCTTTTAAATTTTCATCAATCATAATGTTGTGCCGGTAGAGTTCAAAAGGTTTAGACTAAAACGAAAGCCTCAAAACTTAATTGTTTAAGGCTGGAAAATTCACTTAGATATTAAGGCAATTGTTTGCCTTGTAAAACACAGAAGTTGCCTTTTCGTAAAATAAACCTGGAGAAATACCACTGAAACTGATTTCTTTGAAACCGTTCTCTTTCAATAAAGTTCTCGCTGGCTCATAGACTTCACGTTCACTATCATCTAAAACAATTACGCCATTAGCAGACAACGCAGCCAGGCTATATTTGCAGCAGTTAACTCGATCACGTCCGTCAACAATAATAATATCGAATTTTTGGTCCAAGAGCGTTGCTTTCCTCGCGTATTCACCATCGCGGTGTAACTCGCAAAAAATCATCTCCGCATTTGCAGGGCTCGTGCCTTTCACTTTATCAAACCAACCTTTATCATGTTCTACAGAAGTCACCTTACCGGCGCGTTCGGCATAAAAAATTGTTGAACTCCCTGAACCATATTCAAAGATCTGTTGTGTTTTATTAATCCTGTTTCTGATGAAATCAATAAAAGAATACGTAACCCAGGGCAGGGCTTTCCCCTGTCCATCAACGGCTTGTTTCTGATCAAAAGCCGTAAACCAGCCAATGCTGTTTAAATAACCTTTATGTCCGTAAGATAATAATGCTTTCAGCCGGTTTGGCTTTGCAATCAGTGCTGCTAGTGCTTTTAAAGTGCTCAACGTTTAAGTAGTTTTTGAAATGCGGTGATCAAAAATAACGATTTTAACATCATTATCCCCTGATGCCTGGTTTTTGAAATTAATAAAACATAAAAAGTGGAAACAAAACAAGCTATGAGTGTAGCAATGGAAGCGCCAACACCTGCATATTTCGGAATAAGCCAAAAGTTCAGCAAGATATTCGTGATCGCGCCAGCTGCCGTACGATAAAATGAAATTTTAGTATATCCTTCTGCGATCAAATACTGGGAACTGGCCATTCCTAAGAAAACAAAAATGCCAGACCAAATATGGATCGATAGCATTGGTCCGGCGCCATCGTACTTACCGCTATAAGCTAAGTGTATCAAATCTGAACCGAAAAAGCTAATAAATATCGCTATGGGAATATTGATATAAACCAGCAGATCATACAAATTTCCCAGGCGTTTTTCATACCTACTTAAGTCTGTTTTTCTTGCGTTTAACAATGCCGGGAAAACCGAGACTACAATAGCACTAGGAATAAAATACCAGGCTTCGCTCAAATTTTGTGCACTGCTATAAATTCCTACCGCCTTACTACCAACACTTTTCAACATCACAACATCTATCTTCATATAGATCGTAACCATTACAGCAGATAGAATTAAAGGAGAAGATTTGATTAGTAATAACTTTGCACGTTCTTTGTTGAAGGTCCAGTTTAAAACCTTCAAACCTCGGTTTTGATAGGCAATTATCAAGCCTGTAGCCAGCACAACTGCATCTAATATGTATGCAAAAACGATGTAAATTAAAGGCAGGCTGAAAGTGATAATAACTACTTTAAAGATTGATGTCACAATAAGACTTACATTCTGTACCTGTACAACATACTTAGACTGTACCTGAGACTGAAAATAAGAGTCGATTACGTTAAAAGACTTAAAAAAAGATGCAAATGCCAATAAAGCGATTAATAAGGTCAGTGAATCGCCCGGGTTTGATGATAATCCATGGCTGATCAGATAAATTCCGATAGCGATTGGAATCAGCAAACCATTAGCAACCATTCTTAACACTACGGATGTGCCCAGAATTTCATCTCGCTTCGAGGGTTCCTGGATCACTTCACGGATAATGAATGTATCCAGCCCTAAGCCTCCGACTGCGGCCAGGATAGCAACTAATGATAATCCAAAACTTAAATCTCCGAATAAAATTGGCCCTAGGTATCGTGTAATGGCCAGGTTTACGATGAGACTAATCACCTTACCAAACATCAGCCAGCCAGCATTCTTCAGATACTTGTTAAACGCTTCTTCATCAAAACCTTTTATGCCTGGTAATTTCATTAGCGCAAAGATGTGAAAAAAATGCGTTAACTAAGTGAGTGGTGCGCCAACAGCAATATCGCATCTGTGGCCAGGGTCGCCATGTTTTGGGTTTAATTTCGCTCCGCTTTGTGTCGTTTGTATCACTTTGGTTTCTGCAGAAGTAACTTCGGGTGCTTTGACCGTTTGCACCGGAGCTGCGGCAACGACCTTACTGTTAAGCGGTGCACCAACTGCAATGTCACACCTATGGTTTGGTTGGCCATGCGGCGGATTCATTCCTTTTGCAACTTTTACCGCTGCATGTTGCATCACTTTTGGCTGGATACTGGTCATTTTGGCAGGCGCTACGGGTTTAGCATCCAATGGGGCCCCAACGGCAATATCGCACCGGTGAGCGGGTTCGCCATGTTTGGGATTTAACTTTTTACCTGATGTATTTACCAATGGGGAGACGGCAACTGCTTTAGGCTGCACTGGCGTATTGGTATTTATTGGTTGAGGTTTTGCGGCAACGGTTTGATTCAAAGGAGCGCCTACAGCAAGTGCACAGTTATGTCCGGGTTTACCATGGGCCGGATTGTATATTAATGCACCTTTAGTGCTTTGTAGAGCTGGCGCACTTACATTTTTCTGTAGTCCGCTTATACCGCCAGGTGTCTGCACAACTGCTGGGATCATTTTTTTATCTTCACTGTTGCAGGAGCAGAACAGCATAATTGCCGATAGATAGAAAACATTTTTCATGAGCGTCAATTTAAGGGATTACTCAAATATGCTAAAATATCCTATGTTTTAAAACTGTTTTCTATTCTTTCTAGTTGTTTTAAGTGATGCTTAAGGTGAATTTCGATAAACCTTAACCACTGACTAGCATTAAGATAGCCTAAACGTGGGTGTTTGGTTTTTAATTGTGAGTTAGCGGCTGGGATGGTGGGGTAGGAAGTTTCGAGTGCAGTTTCAAATTCGAGAATAAAATCCAAAGCTTCCGTTTTACTGATTTTTCTAACGCGATCTGCAATCCTATTGGGTACCTTGTATTTTTGTGAAGGCGGGAACGCGCCCAGCAGTAAAATCAGTCTTACGATAAAGTGCGTCGGCTTCTTTTCTCCCCTTCCGGTTATACTGTTATTCAAGGCAATCAGAGAAAGCAGGCTGGCATCAAAAATATGTGCATAAACCTCGCTATAACTCCATCCTGCAATTGGCGGTGTGCGTTGAAAATCATGATCAGCATAGCCAGATAATTTTGCCCTATATAAGGCTATGATTTGATGTAGCGAAACCTTAACCTTTGCTGTATTCATAGGTTAAAGATAAGCAACTCCGGTTAGAATAAATGTAATAGCTCTTTTAGGTGTATAATTTGATGACTCACATCAGTTGGCTTTTCCTTTTTCAGTGGATTAAAAAATATAGCTTCCATCCCAAACTTTAAAGCCCCATAGATATCGGCCTCTAAGCTGTCTCCAATCATAATACTTTCTTCTTTTTCTGCCTTTGCTTTAGCTAAAGCAAACTCAAAAATACCAGGATCTGGTTTGTTTACGCCCACATCTTCCGAAATAATTACATTTTTAAAATAAGGATTCAGGTTCGAAAGCTTCATTTTAGTGAGTGTAGTTTCCTTGAAGCCATTTGAAATGATATGCAAGGTATACTTTTCCTGCAGATAGCTTAAAACCTGTTCGGCGCTTTCAAATAAATTCGTTTTGGTTGGTGAGATGGATACATAATCATCTTCGAACTGATTGGGAACCGCGTCAGGACTGATGCCTAATTCAATAAAGGTTTTGCTAAACCGTTGGGCCCTTAGAAAATCTTTTGTAATTTTCCCTAAATGATAATCGGCCCAAAGCTGATGGTTATTTTCTGTATAAGCGCTAATAAAATCAGAACACGAATGAAGACCTAATCCTTTCAGGTTGTAAGTTTCGTATAGCTCGTTTAAGGTTTCTTCCGCATTGCGATCAAAATCCCAAATGGTATGGTCGAGATCAAAGAAGATGTGTTTTTTATGGTGATGCATGTTACTTGCAAAGGTAGGTGTTAATAGTTGCTTTATAGATGATCAGAAACTTTTGCCCTTAATTCTTCTATCAGCGCTTCGTCCATGTACTGATATTCATCAGGAATATCAAGCACAATTATCGCTGCATGTTCAATCTGATGAGCGAACTTTTCGCGGATTCTTTGTTTATGCTTCCTTTCCATAACGAAAATCAGATCCGCCCAGTTCAGGAGTTTTGCAGAAAGTTTTATCCTTGCCGATGGTTCGGTACCTGCAGATCTAACCTGGTGGATGGGGTGGTTTTTAAAAATGGTCTCCGCGGTAGCGCTTCGCCATTTATTGCGGCTACAAACAAAAAGAATGTTCATCAAGCAGCTTTAAACTTTCTCTCCATAGGCCAAATCTCCCGCATCGCCCAGGCCGGGAACAATATAGGATTTACTGGTCATTTCCTCATCGATTGCACCGAGCCAGAGTTTAGCTTTTGGCAAATTAGCGCGCACATGTGCTACACCTTCTGCACTGGCAATGGCAGCAACGATATGTAGTTCTGTAACTTTATAACGGTTTAATAATTCCTTACAACACATTACCATGCTTTGGCCGGTTGCGAGCATGGGATCAGCCATAATTAAAATCCGCGCATCAAGATCTGGTGTGGATACATAATCCATCTGGATCACAAAATCTCCGCTTTTTTTTACTTTTCTAAAAGCAGAGATAAAACAACATTCTGCTTTATCAAAAATATTCAGCAGGCCTTGCTGCAGGGGTAAACCAGCCCTTAAAATAGTGGCGAGTACTGGCTGTTGTGCTAACACCTGGCAGTTAGATAAACCCAGCGGGGTAGTTACTTCTTTACTTACATAAATAAGAGATTTGCTAATCTCGTAAGCAAAAAATTCACCAATACGTTCCAGGTTTTTCCGAAACCGCATAGAATCTTTCTGAATATTTTCATCCCGGAGTTCGGCGATGAAGGTATTTGCTATTGATTTGGTTTTGCTAAGATCAAAAATCATGAGGTTGTTGTTTTGGTTGTGCTGATTTTATTGGTGGTTAAATCTATCAATTTCTTAGAAAAGATGATAAGATTTTAACTTCCCGCATATTCCAGCATATAGTTAAAAGCTTTATTCGACTTTTTATACTTTAAATGTGTAGATAAACTTCTTAGTTTCCAACTACTCACAAACGTACCATTTACCACTTTAACAGCATCAATAAAATCTGCTATTAACTGATGTGCTGCTGTAGTATTTAACGGTTCAAGTGCAGTATCTGTGAAACAGTACGACTTCACATTCAGAGCAGTTACCTTTTCGAGTTGCAAATCGTACCAACTAAACGGAGTACAGGTACCCGCTCTAAAACCTGGCGTTTCAGCATATCCCATGGAATAATCTGAAGTTACTGCACTGTTGAGCAGGTTGAGGTAACAGAGTGGAAACTTCAAGATTTCCAGTTGCTGGCTACTTAAGTTAACCTGTTCGGGAAGTAATGTTCTGAGTTTGGAAAGCCCGGCTTTAACATTGCTTATTTTCTGTTTATTGCTGGAACAGGGACGCAGTAAGCCAACAAAAGCTTTACTTAATAGCTGGGAGATGCCGGCATTGCCGACATAATTTTCAGGGATATCTGGAAAACCTATAAAATAAGCTGGATTGATTTTTTTCCTGTCAAAATAGGCAGCAACCGTTGGTAATACCCGCAGTATATCAATATCCAAACCCGTGAGGCGGTCGAAGCCAGCGCTTATGAAATTATTCTCTTTGCTGGCCAGGGCATTAAAAAAGAATTTGGTTTTATTGATAAGTCCATTTGGAGGCTGTGCCGGGATGTCAAAATTTACCGTCGGCTGTTGCGAAAAACTTTTCTGGTAAAACTTAAACTGCGGATATTTAGTCATGATGATATTTCTTAAGATCATCGCCCATTCATCTATAACAGGCCGATCAAGAATTTTCCATTTATATTGATAACTTATGCTTGCCTTGAAATCTTCCGGAGTTTTACGGTGATGAAGATATTCTTCGTATCTACTCACAATAAAAAAGGAAGCAGCGAAAACATCAAAGGGCAATAGCGAATGCTGCACCGGAAATGGCACCTGATAATCTCCGAAGGAAATGGTTTTAATCTTTGTATCTTCCAGCTTACTGGAAAAAAGTAATGCGGAACTTTCAAAAAACAACTCATCCGCTATTGGCGCATCACCATAGCTTATCTTAGCGTGCAGACTATCCTGAAAGAACTGACGATTGCCGGTAAATTCAAGCTCAGTCTTGAGGATGTCCCTAAAGATAAAATTGAAAATGTATTTTATTCTTGGGGTTAAAACTGTGGAGAAGACGATTAAATGCATACTTATTTAAACAATTTGGCGGTGTATAACTAAGATTATTAATGGTATTCTCACAGAGATGAACTTCAAGTTAGCGAGATATTAAATGTAAACGGTTTTTAACACCGAATTATATTAATACAAAATATCTTTTTAAAAGTTTGTAGCGAAGGTTTTCTCAGGAAAAAGGATCTTGGTACTGTGACGGGTCTTTCCATTGTTGAGGTGAACAATACTCATTTGATCATCAAACAGGTCATATAAAATGGTATTGGTAACTTCAGCCGTTTTCAATACACTCACCTTATTTACTTCCAGATAAACATTGGTGGCTTCATGATCAATTTCGAAGCCTACATATTGGAAATTAACAGGCTTACCATTCACCTTAATTTGAAGGTGGCTACTCATGTATCTTTTTACAATTTCATCCATTGGGGTTTTCATGGATGGCTTGGATAAATCTGTTTTTTGCTTGTATAGTTTAGCTAAAACAGATTCAAAATCATCTGTAAAAATCCTGCAGCTGATTTCCAATGATTTTTCTTTTGCATTGAAGCTGAGTTCAGTTGTACTTACATGAAGCGGGTGCCGGACTGCAGATGAGAGATTGAAGCAGGTAGAGCAGAACAATAAAAAAAGAAATGTTGGTTTAAGCATAAGTTGATTCGATGATTAAAAACGCATTGAAATCAAAGTTACGATATTAATGTGTTTTTTTGATGAATTGGCTGTATCGTCCCTAAGCTGGAGGTAGTTTTGAGCAATAAATCGTAACAAGTTTGGTATTTAAGCCAGTCTTTGAAGATAATGCTACGTTTATTCTATAAAAAATTTAAATTTATCCCGCTAAAGCACATAGCTTGTATAGAAAACTTAATTATTCATGCCTTTACAAGATTTTATTTTCTATTTTAAGTTAGGATGGGAACACATTATAAGTCTTGATGCATTGGATCATCAGCTTTTTATTTTAGCACTGATCGCGATTTATAGTTATACCAATATCAAACAAGTTTTAATCCTGGTTACCGCTTTCACCATTGGCCATTCCGCCACCTTATTGCTCAGTGTTTTAGATGTGATCAGGTTTGACAGTGCCTGGGTTGAGTTTCTCATTCCCTGTACCATTGTGATTACTGCAGTAAGCAACCTTTTCAGAACGAATTTTGACATGAAATCCGTAAGAATAAATTATTTTCTTGCTTTAGGCTTTGGGTTAATTCACGGAATGGGTTTTGCCAATTCAATCAGAATGATGCTGGCAAAAGACCAGAATATGGGTTGGGGCTTGTTCGGTTTTAATATGGGCTTGGAAGCAGGACAAATTTTCATGGTGCTGATCATTTTGATCATTACTTTTCTTACTTTTAACTATACAAAGATAAAACGAATGAGCTGGGTTCTATTTGTATCAGCAGCCGTATTTAGCCTGGCTTTAAAAATGGCTTTAGAGCGAATTCCTTTCAATTAAAAAGATGATTAATAAACTATTTACATTATCTGGCCTGTTACTGTTTTCCGGTAGTCTGGCTATGGCTCAAAACATTCAGAATAACCCGGGAAGTAATCATGGGAATAAATTCGAGCAGTTGGGTACTATTTTGCCGACGCCAAATGAGCAGCGTACGGCAAGTGGCGCGCCGGGGGTAAAATATTGGCAACAACGTGCTGATTATAATATCAAATGTGAGTTGGATGAAAAAAACCTGCTTTTAAAAGGTTCTGAAACGATAACTTATACCAATAACTCACCTGATCCATTAACCTATATCTGGTTGCAGCTTGATGAAAATGAGCATAGCACCAGTAAAAGTGCGAATTATCAGGATGCCACTAAAATGCCAGCTGTCGGCACTACCCAAAGTTTAAACCAGCTGAGTGCAACGGGCGATAACGGAAATGGAATTAACATCACTAAACTGACAGATGCCTTGGGTAAAAACCTGAAGTATACGGTAAATAAAACCATGATGCGGGTAGATTTGCCTGTGGCTTTAAAAACCGGTCAGAAATTTATCTTCAATATAGACTGGAGCTATAAGATAACTGATAGAATGAGTGTAGGCGGCCGTGGAGGGTATGAATTTTTCCCTGCCGATGGAAACTATTTGTTTACAATGACACAATGGTATCCGCGCCTGTGTGTGTATAGCGATTTCCAGGGCTGGCAAAATCACCAGTTTACAGGCAGAGGCGAATTTGCTTTAACCTTTGGCGATTTCAAAGTACAAATGACAGTTCCGGCTGATCACTTAGTGGGCTCAACAGGCGAGTGTATTAATTATAGTGCGGTGTTAACCCCTGCGCAATTAAGCAGATACAATACGGCTAAAACAGCAACCGCTCCGGTAGAAATTCAAACTTTAGCAGAAGCGAAAGCGGCTGAAAGCAAAAAATCTACCGCTAAAAAAACCTGGGTATTCAACGCCAATAATGTGCGCGATTTTGCCTGGACTTCTTCCCGCAAGTTTATCTGGGATGCCATGCCGCAAAAGATTCAGGCCAATAACAATACGGTAATGTGTATGAGTTTTTACGGTAAAGAAGCTTATAATTTGTATAGTAAGTTTTCTACAAGAGCCGTTGCCCATACCATTAAAACATATTCTGATTTTACTATCCCTTATCCATATCCGGTAGCACAAAGTATTGAGGCTGCAAATGGAATGGAATATCCGATGATTTGTTTCAATTACGGCCGTACAGATGCTGATGGTACGTATAGTGAAAGTACTAAAAATGGCATGTTGGGTGTGATTATTCATGAGGTTGGACACAACTTCTTCCCCATGATTGTTAATAGTGATGAGCGCCAGTGGACCTGGATGGATGAAGGCTTAAATTCTTTCGTTGAATATCTAACCGAAGAACTTTGGGATAATAAATTCCCAAGTAAAAAAGGCCCGGCCTATACCATTGTCGATTACATGAAACTACCAAAAGATGAGTTGGAACCAATCATGACCAATTCAGAAAACATTACCCGTTTTGGTCCCAACGCTTATTCAAAACCCGCAACGGGTTTAAATATTCTTCGTGAAACGATTATGGGCAGAGAATTATTTGATTATGCTTTTAAGGAATATTCGAGAAGGTGGGCATTTAAACATCCGGAACCAGCAGATTTATTCCGTACCATGGAAGATGCCAGTGGCGAGGATTTAGATTGGTTCTGGAGAGGCTGGTTTTATGGAACAGATCCTTGTGATATTTCTTTGGATAGCGTAAAATTTGCCAAGGCAGATTTCCCTAAAGAAGTTCCTGCAGCCAGATCAAGAATGCTTAAAATTGATAAACCTGCTGTAAATGCCTTTGAAGATATCTCAAAAATCAGAAACAGAGCAGAAAAGAAGGGTAACTTCTACGTCGATAAAAATGCAGCAGCACAAGATTTTTATTATAAGTATGATAGAGGTTTGGTAAATGTGGATACTACCCTCACCAATAAAGTCGAAATACCGATTCCTTTCGAGCCGGTACCGGAAGCCGAACAGGATCAGTATAAAAACAAATTTTTATACGAGTTGAGCTTCAGCAACAGAGGTGGTTTGGTAATGCCAATCATTGTGGAGTTTACTTACAAAGACGGCACAAAAGAAATTGACCGTATTCCGGCACAGATCTGGAGACACAACGAGTTGAAAACATCGAAATTCTACGTGAAAGATAAAGAAGTGGAATCCATTCTGGTAGATCCGCTACGGGAAACTGCCGATATTGACACCACTAACAATGGTTGGGGTGGAAAGGCAAAAGAAAGTAAATTCAGAACTTTCAAAGCAAAAACCGGAGGTGCAGTTAGAGGCCAGTCAGTTGGCTCTAACCCAATGAAGGTGGCAGCAGGTAAATAAACAGTTTATCAATTAATTTTTTGTTAAATCCTCATTGATTGAATTCAATGAGGATTTTTTGATAGCAAGCTAAATATTTTAGTTCCAATACTCCAGCTTAGTATGTTGTACTTACTTCTGGTTTGATTTTCAGATCCGCCATATATTAGTGTTTTCCTTACTTCTTCTGGTGCAGCCAGTTCTGCAAAGCGATCCATCTGCTTAAATAGTTCATTCGAAATAGTTTCAGTTGCTTTTATTTCGAAAGCATCAAAACCAACATAATTTTTTGTTAATACATCAATTTCATTTGCATTACTATCCTGCCAGAAATAGTAGTCGAGATGGGCATATTGACGGAAATTTTGTTCTTCCAGCTCTGCAAGAATAAGGTTTTCAAATAAGTTTCCTTTAAGCCTGTTTAATATAATTTCATCGGCTGATTTGATTCCTAATAAATAACACAACAGGCCAGTGTCGTAAAAATATAATTTAGGACTTTTTACTAAATGCTTATTGAAGTTCTGATGATATGGCTGTAAAAGAAAAATAAGATAACTACTTTCTAATATTGATAGCCAGGCTTTTGCTGTAGGTTGTGAGATGTTACAATCGTTAGCTAAAGCACTAACATCATAGCTTTCATTTTCAAATTACATAAAAATACATGTTAAGTGATATCTGACTTACAAATAGGACTGAGAAGAATTTTATCTATGCTTACCCAGATACTTAACTATTATAGTTTTCAAAATCTGCCTTTTGCTGAGAATATGGATTCAACAGATTCTATTTTTCAACATGAACACAATTGATAGCTAAATTTTAAATAATTAACATCTTAAAATATACTCATCAACCTAGTAAATCAAAAGTTTCACTTTCGATTTACTAGGTTGATACTTGTCTATCGCCTGGAAACAGGCTCTGCTTATTTCAATAAATATTTGAATATTATTGGTACAGATTGTAAAATCTATACGACAACATGAAGAAGTGGCGGTTTAGGCTTTTAATTATCCCTTTGCCAAACAACTTTCCTGACTTTCTGCTGTTTAGTCTTTAAAGCCGAAAATCGTATATTTGATATCCATGAAATTTAAGATCACATCAGAATATAAACCCACAGGAGATCAACCCAGCGCCATAAAACAATTGGTTGACGGTGTAAATGCCAATGAACATTACCAAACTTTACTGGGCGTTACAGGATCTGGAAAAACCTTTACTGTTGCCAATGTAATTGAGCAGACACAGAAACCCACACTCATTTTAAGTCATAATAAAACCCTTGCCGCCCAGCTTTACGGGGAATTTAAAAACTTCTTTCCGGAAAATTCGGTTAACTATTTCGTTTCTTACTACGACTATTACCAGCCGGAAGCATTCATTGCATCCAGCAATACTTATATAGAAAAAGATTTAAGCATTAACGAAGAGATTGAAAAACTTCGTTTGCGTACCACATCATCTCTGATGAGCGGAAGAAGAGATATCATTGTGGTTTCTTCCATTTCCTGCATTTATGGTATGGGAAATCCGGAAGATTTTTCGAGAATGGTATTCCGCTTTGCTGTAGGCTTAAGAATTTCCAGAAATGCCTTTTTGCATAGTTTGGTAGAGATTCTATATTCGAGAACCACAACTGAATTTAAACGCGGAACTTTCAGGGTTAAAGGCGATACGGTAGATATTTATCCCGCCTACCTCGATCATGCTTACCGCATTTCTTTTTTTGGAGATGACATCGAAGAGCTTTCTGCAATTGATCCCGTTTCCGGTAAAACGATTGAAAAACTGGAGGATATGGCGATCTACCCGGCAAATCTCTTCGTTACGCCAAAAGATCGTTTTAATCAATCTATATGGGGCATCCAGGAAGAGCTGGAGATTAGAAAAAACCAGCTGATTGCAGACAGACACCTGCTGGAGGCCAAACGCCTGGAAGAGCGGACCAACTTCGATATCGAAATGATGAAGGAGCTAGGCTATTGTTCCGGAATTGAAAATTATTCCCGCTTTTTTGATGGCAGAACGCCAGGAATGCGTCCTTTCTGCCTCCTGGATTACTTCCCGGAAGATTATTTAATGGTCATTGATGAAAGTCACGTAACGGTTCCACAAATCAGGGCCATGTATGGCGGTGACAGATCAAGAAAGTTATCGTTAGTAGAATATGGCTTCCGTTTACCAGCTGCACTGGATAACAGGCCACTTAATTTTAATGAGTTTGAAGCCTTAGCGCCGCAAACCATTTATGTAAGTGCAACACCCGCAGAGTACGAACTCGAAAAATCAGAGGGTGTGGTGGTAGAGCAGGTAATTCGTCCAACCGGTTTACTGGATCCGGTAATTGAAATCAGACCGGCCATTAACCAGGTAGATGATCTTTTAGATGAAATTGACATCACCATTAAAGACGGCGGACGTATTCTGGTTACCACCTTAACCAAAAGAATGGCTGAAGAGCTTACCAAATACTTAGATAGGCTCAATATTAAAACCAGATACATCCACTCCGAAATCAAAACCTTAGAACGTGTTGAAATTTTGCGTGGTCTGCGTTTAGGGGAATTTGATGTACTGGTTGGAATCAACTTATTGCGGGAAGGACTTGATTTACCAGAAGTTACTTTAGTGGCTATTTTAGATGCGGATAAGGAAGGTTTCCTTCGTTCAGAAAAGTCACTAATTCAAACGATCGGACGTGCAGCCCGGAATGACCGGGGTAGGGTAATTATGTATGCTGACGGAATTACCGAAAGTATGGAAAAAACCATATCAGAAACCAATCGCCGAAGGGATATTCAGATTGCCTATAACCTGGAACATGGAATTACACCAAAAACAGTAGGAAAATCGCGGGAAGCAATTTTGGAGCAAACTTCTGTTTTAGATTTCTCACAAAAAGCAAACGATAATAAAGCCAGGGCATATGTAGAAAACGCAGAAATCAGTATTGCAGCTGATCCGATTGTTCAATATATGGGTAAAGCTGAGCTGCAAAAAGCAATCGATACGACTAAAAAGGATATGCAGAAAGCGGCAAAAGAGATGGACTTTTTACAGGCAGCCAAACTGAGAGATGAAATGTTTGCATTAGAGAAGATGTTTGCCGAGAAGTTTGGAAAGTAAAATAATACATGAATAAGTTTCCAGTTCCTGCTAAAATGTAGAAATTTGGCAGGGAAAATTACAGCATAATGAACGGGCAAAACAGAAAAGATATCCATCCAGGGTTAGAAGTAGGCATAATTTTAAAAAAAGATCAGCGATCTGGAAATATCACATATGGAATAGTGAAAGATTTACTGACTTCATCCGCCTTTCACTCACGCGGAATTAAGGTGAGACTGGATGATGGACAAGTGGGCCGGGTAGCAGAAATTGTAGAAGATTAGAACTATATCCTGCTTATTTATGTTAATTATTTGTAATCAGAATGCAATCAAAGGCGTAAAAAGTAACAAAATAAAATCTCATACGTCTATATTTGTAACAACAGTAAATTAAGAATGGCAATAGTAAAATTCATATTCATAGCAATATTAGTGCTTTGGCTCATCAGAATGCTGATCCGACTAATCCTGCCTATGCTATTTAGTAACCTGGCAAGCAAAATGCAACAGCAGGCAAGCGGCCAATCGCAACAACAGCAAAGGCGATCTAAACCAGAAGGCTCAATATCAATAGACTACATGCCGCCCAAACAAACCGGTAAAACCGATAAACTTGGTGATTTTGTAGACTATGAAGAAGTAAAGAAATAATAACAACCCTGAGCAATGTCTCAGGGTTTTTTCGTTTGGGCTTTTTCGGCTACTGCTTTGATCGTTTTGTTACGTTCAATTAATAGTTTTCTCATATACTTTCCCAGGATCAGCCAGGTGAGGACTTTCCTAGAATACCTGCCGGCGCAGTAAACTCAAAAACATCAGTCATATGTGTTTGTAGTCCCGATAGCTTTAAAAAGATGTTGATGACGAAGCTTTTTAAATGGCCCGCTTATCATTTCATCAACAAAATATTCAGGGAATTTCATCTTTGTTACTTTCACTTCCATTATGAAGTTTATTCCAAAATGCTTTGCCTTCCAGGTCACTGTTTCACCTAAATTAATTAGTCCCGCCTTCCTCCAGGCAATGACTTCCTCTTGCGATGATTGCATAGATTTAAGGTGTAGATCGATATTTCTGGCAAGATCAAAACACCTTTCAAGTGGCGCATTGATTAATGTTTGGAATTGCATGGTCATTCTTTATAGCCTCAAACTCAGAATATCATGCACCGCTTCCTCTATTTTGCCGTATTGAAACTCAAAGCCATGATCTAACAGGATGGCGGGCTTTACCCATCTGCTTTTCAATATCAGTTCCGTTTCAGTACCTATAATTTTCGCACCGATGGCTAGTAACCATGCAGGGGTAGGGATACCAAACGGCACTCCATAAGCTTTTCTAATGGTTTGCATCAAAATTTCATTGGTTACCGCATTGGGTGCCGTACAATTTATGACGCCTTTTATTTCCTCATGATCAAGCAGCCATTCTACGCTATGAATCACATCTTGCTCATGTACCCAATTTACATATTGCTTGCCATCACCTTGCCTCCCGCCCAGACCTAACCTCACCAGGTTTAACAGCCGGGGGAAAGCTCCGTCATTCCTGCCCAACACAATGCCCATTCTCAAGGCAACCATTCTGGTCTGGGGCAATTCATTTTCAAAAAAGCTACGCTCCCATCCCTCACAAACAGCTATTGAAAAACCGTATCCAATTTCTCCGGTGTATTCATCCTGGGCATGATCTTCTGCGTGGCGATAGATCGTGGCAGAGCTCATGTTGATCCAAAGCTTTGGTGGAGTCTTTAAATCTTTGATTACTTTTCCAAGTAAACGGGTGGGCACAACTCTGGAATTCATGATCTCCTGCTGGTTCTTTTGGGTATAACGGCAGTTTACATTCTTACCGCAAAGGTTAACCAGCAAATCTGCCTCTTCGAGTTCGCTAAACCAGTTCGCTGCAGATTTTCCATCCCAAACAACTGTTCTCACGTTTCCGTTTTGCGGCTGCGGTTTTCGGGCCAGTACAATAACCTCATCCGCCCGGGTACTAAAATGCTTTGCCAGTAAACTGCCCAGGTATCCGTTTCCGCCGGCCAATATGATTTTTTGATAAGTCATGATGTTAAATGCTAAAGATTAATCCTAAAACGAGCAAGCGATAAACAGCCCATGTGATGGTCATGAGCCAACCCAGTTCCAACAATCTGCTTCTTCGTATATGCTCCAGAAACATGAGTCCTGCAACCATTAAAAAATAAATAATATATACTGCGGGGTGAAGATGAACCATCTGATCAACAATCAATCCCAAGGTAAGTAAAATTGATCCGGCAAATGAGATTGTCATCATGTTTCCAAGGTAATCCCAAAGTTTCTTCTTTTTATAACAGTAGATTATTATTCCCTGAAAAATCATCTGACCGCCACAAATAAAATATTCCCGGTATGCTCCACCTAGTGGCACATATTCAGTGAGCAAATGCGCATAAGCAGTAAGAATATATGATGTACCCAACCAGGCAAATAGAAGGTACGCCATGCGATAAAGGACTTTAAAAGTGGGTTGAATGCTGTTGACCTTTGCCTCAGCGGGGATAATCACCTTCCGGTTATAAGCTACAAAGGCGTAAAGTTTAGCCATAATATACAGAAATGGCTTAAAGGCGAATAATGGCCTGAAGACTGGCATTGAATTTCCAATCACTTTAAAAAGACTGTTGATGCCATAACTTACCTCGCCAGTTCCGGTATTTACCAGCGCAATTTCATTTGCTGCACGTTGCCGGTCTATTAGCGGACAAATCTCTGCAGACACCTTTTGATAAGACTCCCGGCCATTAGCAGTTAACATACCGGTTTGAACAAAAGCTTTGGTGTAGACCGCACACATCGGACATTCCTCATCAAAAAGAATTACATGGTTTTGAAGCGTTTTCATCTCTTTAGTGTTTAAACTTTCAGTAACTTATGAAAGTAATGATTAAAAAAATAAAGCCGGTTAAGGCTTTTGATCAGGCGTGTGATTTCAAATAGAACCAACGCCCATTAATGCTTGGCTAAGAGTCTATTTGAAAACCTTCAAAACCGAGCCCCAAAACCAGCTTTCTTCAGCTTTGAGCATTGTTTCAAGCGTTTTATCGACATTGCCCGCGAGTTTGTTAATGTCTGCAACAGATTTTTTGAAGGTAATTAATTCCGGATCTTTCTCATTTCCGGTAACTGCCGATAATTCGTTCAAGACTTTAAGTACAGGTTCCAGTTCTCTTTTCTTTCTTTCTTTAGCCACCTGCCGGGCGATGTTCCATACATCCTTATCAGCAAAAAAATACTCTTTACGTTCCCCTGCCTTATGTTGCTTTTCTATCAGGCCCCAACCAATTAAGTCCCTCAGGGTCATGTTTGCATTTCCTCTAGAAATACTTAAATTCTCCATGATTTCTTCTGTGGTTAACGCTTCTGGAGAGATCAGCAATAAAGCATGCACCTGTGCCATCGTCCGGTTAATGCCCCATTCAGAACCCAGCTTGCCCCACGCTTCGATAAATTTCAGTTTTGCTGCCGCTAATTCCATAAAACAAATATAACTATTTTATTAAACTTTCAAAAATTATTGAAAGTTTATTTACTACATTTTTTTTTATTTCAGCTGGCTATTTTGCGGCCCCGTTAATATGCTTAATTCCATCTGCAATGGTTGCTATACTAACGCTACCCTGAAACTTTTCCAGCGTCTCCAATAAAGAAGGATCGAAATACACCGCTAATGTTAATAACGGAACAGCAAGTTTCGGCTCAAATAGTGTTCCCGCAGCAAAACCCGGCTCGTTATTCTTTGCCCGGTCACGGTCGAACTTGACCGTTGTGTTTACATATTCCTCATGTTGCTTCTCTCTGGTAACATACGTTAAAAGCCATTCTACCGATTTTTTAATAGATGAACCCTTTGGAGATTGATAGTTGTAAAAGTTCCCGCCCTTAGCCCGGTCAATCATGATGGCAAGCTTTGCTAAGGGTTCTAAATCATAAAGGTGATAATGCATGGCATCTCTTTGTTTAAAATCCAGACTTGTTCCGTCGGGATATAAATTAATATTAATGTGACTTTTCAAATTTTCGGTAGCCCAGGTGATAAATTCCTGGTTATTTAACGCATAACCGATTTCACCAACTTCTTTTAACCGGTGCGCATTCCAGTTATTAATCGCAGTAGCCCTTCCTGGTTTCATTCGTTTGCTGTTCATCTCCGCCAAAGCTGTTTCAATCAGCCACTGGTCGATTTGCTTTTTCTCTGATTGCGGAATCGCTGTTTTAATTAAATCATAAGCCTCAACTGCTTTATCCAGATTGGTATCATCTATCGGATCACCTTTGGAATGATTGGTGTTTGCCCAGGCCTTTAAAAACAGAATGCTTTTATCCAGGTATTTTTGATCACCGGTTAGCCTGTAGGCTAAGGCGAGCGAAAACATCTTATTCATATCAGCAAGTGAAAGTTTTGTTTTTTCCTTTCGGGGATCGCCTTTTAACAAGCCTTCTGTACGAATGGTATCAATAGGATTTGGAAGCTCATCCAGGTAGGCAGCGGTACTTTTCTGAAAAGCCAGATAAGCCTTTTTCGCAGGAGGATCATTCAAGATACTTGCTTTTAAAGCTTTAATTTCTTGATCATTTAAACTGACAATCTGCGCTTGTAACAAATGATAGCCGAGAAAAAATATAAAAGTGAGCACAAACTTTCTCATAATAAACAGGTTAAATTGGGGTTTGAATTTTCAAAACTAAATTTTAATTCGACTCACATCTAATTTATTCCTTTTTTATCCCGCCCAATTTTTTATTTTTGACATTCGTTTAAACTTAAACAAACCTTAATGAATAACTGGTTTAATAAAAATGGCATCCACCTAGCCATTATTGCAATTTTTGTAGTCATTACTTTTGCCTACTTCAGTCCTGTTTTACAGGGTAAAGCACCACAACAAGGCGATGTTTTGCAGGCGAAAGCGATGCAGAAAGAGATCATGGATGTAAAAGAAGCAACTGGTAAAGGTCCGCTATGGACGAACCAGATGTTCGGGGGAATGCCAGCTTATCAAATCTGGGTTCAATATCCATCCAACATTACCACTTACGGCATCGACATCATCAAAGGTGTGTTTCCTGACCCTGTTGGAACGGTAATCCTTTATCTTTTAGGCGCGTATCTGCTTTTTTGTGTACTCAAAATTAATCCATGGCTTGCCGCAGCGGGAGCAATCGCTTTTGCATTCACATCATACAATTTTATCATTATCGCTGCGGGCCATAGCAATAAGGCCCTGGCAATTGGCTTCTTTGCACCTATTTTAGCTGCAATTATTCTCACATTACGGGGAAGGTATTTGGTTGGAGGCAGTTTACTCGCACTATTTATGGCGCTGGAAATTCGTTCAAACCATATCCAAATGACTTACTATCTTTTCATCGCATTGTTCATCCTGGCCTGCATCGAATTTTATCATGCATACAAAGCAAAACAATTAGCAGGTTTTGGTAAATCCATCGCGTTTATTGTAGGTGGAATTGTATTGTCGGTTTTAGTTAATGCAGGTACTTTGTGGACCACCTATGAATATGGAAAAGAAACCATTCGTGGAAAATCAAACCTAACCACAGATAAGGCTGAGCCTGCAAATGGTTTGGATAAGGAATATGCATATCAGTGGAGCCAGGGTGTTGGAGAAAGTTTCTCGTTTTTGATTCCAAATATTTATGGTGGCGCAAGCAGTATTGATGAAATGATCAAGCCTGAAAGCAATACCTATAAAGCCGTAGAAAAAAATCTGCAGGGCGTTGATCCAAGGCAAGTGATTGGTTATGTTGCCCAAAATCTAGGTACTAATCAATACTGGGGCAATAAGCCAGGTACTTCCGGGCCTTATTATTTTGGTGCCATTATCTGTCTGCTTTTTGTGTTTGGTTTATTCATTGTTCAACACCGCTGGAAATGGTGGATTTTGGGCAGTAGCATCTTGCTATTGTTCCTTTCATTCGGACAAAACTTTCCGTTGATTTCTGATCTCTTCTTTGATTACCTGCCTATGTACAATAAATTCAGGGCAGTTGAATCCATCTTAGCGGTTGTAGGCTTGCTGGTTCCTTTGTTAGCCGTTTTAGCGATTAAAGAAGCGCAGGATGGTAAGTACGATCAAAAATACCTGGCAAAAAGATTAACCTGGTCAGCGGGGATTACCGGTGGTTTGTCGCTGATCGTTGCGATCATGCCAACGGCCTTCTTCAGTTTCACTCAGGCCAACCAGCCACAGGTTTTGGATGCTTTAACACAAGCCCTGCAAAATAACCGAGGCGCCGCAATGGAAATCATCAATGGCGTTGTTGCTGATCGTGTTTCGCTTGCCCGTGCCGATGCCCTGCGTACGTTGTTATTCATCGTAATTGGTTTCGGGTTAACCTGGGCTTTCATTACCAAAAAAATGAATATGCAATTGGTCTTTGGACTATTAGCCTTGTTTATACTGGTTGATTTATGGCAGGTTGACCGCCGCTATTTGAGTAGCCAGAATTTCGTAAGCAAATCAGATCTTGCCAATCACTACCAGGCCAGAGATGTAGATAATTTTATCTCTGCAGATAAAGATCCAAATTTCAGGGTTTTCGATTTGTCCTTAGGCGACCCGTTCAAAAGTGCAGAAACCTCTTATTTCCATAAAACAGTGGGTGGTTTTCACTCGGCAAGGTTAAAACGTTTCCAGGAACTGGTTGATCATCAGTTAACCAAAAGCATTAATCAGGATGTGCTGGATATGTTAAATACCAAGTATGTCATCACGCAAGATCCTCAAAACGGATCCTATAAAATGCAGCGTAATCCTACTGCCGCGGGTAATGCATGGTTTGTAGAAAGCATTCAGTTTGTAAGAAATTCTGATGAGGAAATGAAAGCCATCAGCAGTTTTGATGCAAAGAAAGAGGCCATCGTAGATGAAAGTTATAAAGCATTGGTAGATAGCAAAATCTTAGGCAACGGTCAGGGTGGTTTCATTAAATTAACTGATTATAAACCGGATCATTTAACTTACGAATACTCTACGGCTAAAGAAGTTGTTGCTGTTTTCTCTGAGATCTATTATAACAAAGGCTGGAAGATGTATATCGATGGCGTAGAGAAACCATATTTCAGAGCAGATTACGTCTTGCGTGCAGCGAAACTGGAAGCAGGTAACCATAAACTGGAGTTCATTTTTCACCCAACCTCATATTATGCTGGTGAAAATATTTCGCTTGCCGGATCTATTATTTTAGTCGCTGCTTTAGCGTTCGGGATTTATTCGGAAAACAAAAAGAAAAAATCAGCGGTGAAAGCATAAGATCACTGGTGATATTCAAAACCCATAAGCATCATGTTTATGGGTTTTTTTTATGCTTTTTAGATTTTAACATCAATTAGCATTTCGAAGGATAATTTAACAATGACGTAACATTTGTTTGATAAACAGCATCTTATCTTTATCATGTTAAATCAGATGATATGTTAGAATCACTTTTCGCCATATGCCTGCTTATCGGCGTACTTTATTTCTTCAGCCCATTTGAGGTAAAACTCGATGAGGAAGAAGATTGGTAGCCCACTCTTTTTAAATCGAAACTGCTTTTCTAAAGCGGTGCTAAATCCGTTCCGCCAAAATTTTAATTTATGGAAAAAAGAAACATTGATGTCGTTGTGATTTCCGACGTGCATTTGGGCACCTATGGCTGCCATGCAAAAGAGCTTTTAAAATATCTGAAAAGTATTAAACCTAAAACGCTGATTTTAAATGGCGATATCATAGATATCTGGCAGTTTAGCAAAAGCTACTGGCCGGAATCACACATGAAGGTAATCCGTAAACTGATGAAGTTCGTTTCTGAAGGCGTGCAGGTTCATTACCTTACCGGGAACCATGATGAAATGCTCCGGAAATTCGACGGCATGGAAATGGGTACTTTTCACCTCCAGAATAAGTTAATTATGGAATTGGATGGAAAAAAAGCCTGGTTCTTTCATGGCGATGTTTTTGATGTTACCATGCAGCATTCCAAATGGCTGGCCAAAATGGGGGCGGTAGGCTATGATACCCTGATCCTGATTAACAGCTTTGTAAACTGGGTACTTACCGCTTTCGGACGGGAGAAAATGAGCTTTTCTAAAAAAATAAAAGCCCGGTTTAAAGACGCCGTGAAGTTTATTAATAGTTTTGAGCAGACCGCAGCAGAGCTGGCCATCGAAAAAGGATATCAGTATGTGGTTTGCGGGCATATTCATCAGGCTGAGCAACGTGAAATTTCTATGGAAAATGGCAGGGTTACTTATCTGAATAGTGGCGACTGGGTGGAAAGTTTAACCGCGCTGGAATATGAAAATCAAGCTTGGACGGTATTTAAATATGACCATAAAGATTTTATAAAGGACGAAACCGATGAGGGGATTCTCTCTGATGGTGAAGATTTAAAGCGTAAACTGGATATAAATATTCTTTTACAAAGCATAAAGTATGAAATTGCTCAATAATTTTGAGATATTCGGCACGAAATGAAAATACTTTACGCAATTCAGGGAACCGGTAACGGTCACATCAGCAGGGCAAGGGAGATTATTCCATTGCTTCAAAAATACGGTGAACTGGATATTTTAGTGAGTGGTACCCAGGCCGATGTTAAACTTAGTCAGCCCGTAAAATACCAGCTGCACGGTTTCAGCTTCATTTTTGGCAAGAAGGGTGGCGTAGATCATTTCAAAACCTGGTTAAGTATGAATCTTTTCCGGTTTAGAAAGGATATGAAACAGCTGCCGCTGAAAGAATATAACCTGATTGTAAATGATTTTGAACCCGTAAGTGCCTGGGCATGTAAACTTCAGGGGATAGAATGTATTTCACTGAGCCACCAGGCAGCATTTAAATCTAAAAAAGTTCCGCGCCCAAAAACGTTAGACTGGGGCAAACTGATTTTGAGTCGTTATGCACCAACAAAGTACCACATTGGTTTTCATTTTGATCGGTATGACAGTTTCATTCACACTCCGGTGATCAGGTCTGAAATCAGGGCCATGAAAACTGAAAACCTGGGGCATTACACTGTTTACTTACCAGCGGTAGATGATAAGCGATTGGTAAAACTTTTTTTACAGCTCCCTGAAATAAAATGGCAGGTATTCTCTAAACACATTAGTGAGCCTTACCAGGAAGGCAATGTCTCTGTGGAGCCTGTAAACAATGAACGCTTTAACAAAAGCCTGGCTACCTGCGAAGGGTTATTCACCGGTGGTGGTTTTGAGGGACCTTCTGAGGCCCTTTACCTCAAGAAAAAATTACTCGTTGCACCCATGCGCTTTCAGTTTGAGCAACAGTGTAATGCTTATGCATTAAAGCAGTTCGGATTACCGGTTATCTGGGGAAGTACCGACAACTGGCTGCCGATTATAAAGGACTGGGTTGCAAATCCGCAGCAACATGAATTTGATTTTCCGGATGAAACCGCCAAAATTATTGATGATATGGTGAAGAAGTACGCTAGGGTGTAATCTGAATCACTCCTTCCTCATGTTGTGTGCACTGCAACATTTATCGTTATCCTAACTGAAAGGATTAAACCTGATTGACCATGAAAGTATATCCGTGGCTCTGATATCATGATGATTTTTTCATGTTTTAGCGCCTGCCTTTCTATACTTATCGGAAGATCTTCATGATAAAATTTTGACCATCATTTTATATTAGGTTGCTAAAAAATAAAGCCCGCATCAACTTTTATAGATGATACGGGCTGATATCGCTTTAATGCTATTTAGAAAAACAATATTAATTTTTAGCTAGTATTGCTTGACTGGTTTTGCCAAAAAGGTCTTAATAATTGTTGTTTTTGCTGCAATACCATTATTTGGAACGACATCAAACGATATTCTTACGTACAAACTAGCTGGTGCTTCCAATGTTTTAAGCGAGGTAACAAAAGAAATATAAGAGAAATCTGTGTAAGCAACAGTTGATTCATCCAGGTATTCTTTATTACCTACAATCTCAGTTGGTTGACGGCTTCCGGTTTCACTTAATAACACTACTTCCTTTTTTAAATTCTGAATAGTTGCCCCATTAGGGTTTCCATTGATAACCGCTGGATTAAATACAATATTAAATGATGCCTGATCAAGTCCGTAACTGTAAATGTAGGTATTCATTTTGCTAGGCACATCTGATGGCTCTTCAACCGGAGGAATAACCTTATAAATTTTTACAGTAGGGGTGTTGCTGATATTAAAAACACCAAGCGAAGACGAATAGTTAGGTATATAATCAGGTGCTATATTTTCTAACCCTTGAGTATTTGAAATAAAGACTACAGGGTTAAACATTCCCTCCGGGCTTTGGGTAATACTGCCTTGGAGCTCGATTTTTGTATTCAGCTTTAAATTGACTTTTTGTTCACTATACCCAGGGTTATTACTCCCTCCTTTAATAGCGCCCAATACCGCATTAAAAATACTTTTTCCGCCACTTTTACTTTCTCCCTTCGCAGCTTCCTCTACCCCTTTTTTTACATCTTCTAATTTTAAAGGCCCTAGATCTTTAGAGAAAAAATTTCCAATTGCTTTAGAACCCGTTGCTAAAATACCCAATTGACCAACCCCAACAGATATCGCACCTTTTAAAAGTGCTCCAAAAAGACCACCCCCTGTTGGATTAGGAGTCTGGATCGTGCCATCAATGGTTCCTTTTTGAGTGCCATTAAGTGTGATTTTGCCTACAGAAGTGGAGTACATGCCCCATCTCAACTGATTTGCTACATAGCTTGTACTGGCAAGCATTGGGTCATAAGCCAATTCAAACTCTTCCGCATACCATGTTCCACTTTGAACAATTTTTTCATTTTGCACCTTGGTAGATACGGTATTTAGTTGGTCAAAATTTACCAGTTCACCTTGCTCAAAATTAAGAATGCTTGAGGTGTTGGTGGTCCCTCTTAAATCAAGTTGAAAGGTAACAACATCAGTAGAGGCACCAGATTTTGGAACCATATAGTAATATAACCGCATAAGCCCGCGATACCGGTTGTAAATAATAAAAAAAGGATCATTTGTTTTCCCTGCTGTAGTAAAAGTATTATAATATAATTCCCACCCATCAGCGCTTCTATAATCATCAAGATATTGAACGGGAAACGACCTTCCTGTTCCTCCGGCCCATGGCGCAGGAACCGTTTCAGTTGGCCCGAAAGGAAATGCAGATAGTTGATCAAATGCCAAGTTAGGCGATGGTAGCCCCATCATTTTCATGGGATTGGAAATTGTTTCTGCTGTATTCTTTGAATCGGGTAATTCAGACTTAGCACACGAATTAAACAGTAATGCTGTAATAATGGTTAGCCCTAAGAGGCTTTGTAAAGATGTTTGTTTCATAAAGGATGTTTAAGGTATATAAGCAAGCGGCTATAAATTAAGATAATTCAGCCTACGTTATTTAGAAGACACAGAGATTGCTTGTGTAAAGAACAAATATTCCTGATTAGACCGATAATTGATTAGATATTGAAGGTTAATAAGGCTATCCTTTTTATTAAAGGATTGGGGTGTAATTACTAAGATCAATGGACTGCTAAACATAATAGTTGATTTACCTGAAGCTTGCGAAGATATAGAATGTAATAAAAGAAACCAATAAAAAGACTTTTTTAACAAATATAATACAGAACTTATCTTACAAAACTTAAGAAGAATCCTGAGTCCTATATACTCCCAATTATTAATAAAATGAGTGGCAAGAAGGATCAGAACCTGTAGGTCACGTTTCCTTGGGCTGAAATTAAGAATGAATAGCGCATAAAACCATATGCCAAAACTATTGATGATATGGTGAAGAAGTACGCCAAGGGTGTAACCTCAATCATTCCTTCCTATTGGTGTGTGGCACCGCAAGTTTTATTTATTCTTGGGTAAGCTAACCAAATTGATTAAAACTGACTAACCCTGAAAGTATATCGATGGCTGTGGTATCATGATGATTTTTTCATCTTTTAGCGCACGCCTTTCTATTACTTATCGGCTTATCTTCATGATTAAATTCCGAAATCATTTATATCAGGCGCTATGGCCATGATTGGTCATTAGCCTTTTCTCAGTGGCAGGATGAAATTTTGAAGCTGGCACATCAAATCTGTAAAAGCCGCTAACTTTCCATTTTGCTTCCAGTTTTTTCCATTTTCCCCCTGCCAAAACATTAGACTAAGCTTTTACAGTGCTAAGGAACTTTCGGTTTGTTCAGCTACGGGCTCCTCGGCTAATGCGGATACTGCTCCCGTATCCTGCTGTTCCAGCTCATCTTTTGCTATTACTGCTTTCTCCAGCTTACTTACCGCATAGCCGCAAAGACTTATAAAAAACGCAGCACTTAAAAACCATACCAAACGCGTAAGCTTGTACCTGTAATTAGAAATATACTTAGTTAAAATCGTACTTGAAAGTGGCTTAAGCACTCTTTGTGTATCCAATGGATATGCACCACTATCGGTAAAAAATTCGTGGTCTTTTACAAAGCCTTTATACCATACTTTTCCTAATGAATAGCTGGTCATTGTATCAGGTAAATTTATTTTTCTTTGCTGTTGTAGCGCTTTAAGGTTTAATGGTATAATGGTAACTCCAGGCGCTTGTTCCCCATTTTTTACGGGTTCGTAATGATCTCCATCCCAATACATAGATTTCTCGCCTCTATTAGGGGTTCTAACTGAAGCGGTGCTATTTTCCCAGGCATAAAAAGAAACAGTGCCGGTGAAAAGTAAAAGCACGCAGGTAACGGAGATATAGCGGGGTGAAAAGCGGGGGGCGTAAATTGGTTCTGGCTCTGGCTTTGGGTCTCGCTCTGACTCTGGCTCTATCACATCAATACTTTCATCTCCTTGCGTAGGCTTGTCTATTAGAACAATTATTTGAGGCGGCGGTGGGGATATAATGTCAGGGACTTTAATATCTCCGGTAGGTTTAGATATAATTGGTTCAGTTATTTCTTCTTCAGGCCTCTTAGCTGCTTCCTCAAAAATAAATGATAGTTCTTCTTCGCTAAGTTCTCTCCATTCATTGTAGGATGGAAAATCTATTAACCAAGCAAGGAGCTTAACAAGCCTGTCATCTCTAATACTTCTTCCTTCTATTGTTAAAAAACTTATTAGCGGTCTAAACCTATCTAAATCAAATTTTTCAATACTTCTCATTTGATCTTCGTATTCATTCGTTGGATCAAAAACTGATCGGATAAAATCCTGATCTACTCTGGAGTTTTTTCTTAAAAAAACTATTGCACACTCTACTCTTAATCTATCCCTACGTGGCGCTTCTAAATTAAGAGAAAGTCGATGACTTTCTTTCTTTATTCTATAGTACTTAAGTATTGCCTTTTTATAGTCCTCAAACATTTCATTAAAAATTTAGCGTAAAAATAGAGTGGAATTTCCGGAATTTTTACGGTTAACCGGAATTCTAACGGAATGACAGGAACGAACGGAATCTTTTGATAACTAGCGATTTGAAGCCCCCATATTTGTATCGTTGATCAGCACAGGCAGCGATTCATTATCAAAGCTAAAATAAAAACTGATTAATAAAAGAGAAGAAATCGCGGTAGCTATTAGCCGGTTTGGGAAGCAGTTACTAGCTCCCGTGACAGACACTCATCACTTCCCAAAAATTTCAGAAGGCCTTCTGATTTACAGTTTGTAGCAACCCCCACGCAAGGGGCGTGGGGAACTACGTGTACATCACTTTTTAAATTTTTGAATCATGTTTTTACCATATTTCATTGCTCTTTTCTTAGGATTTGTAAGTCCTTCAAATACGTCATGCACTGGCGGAACATCTACTACTGTTAATGCAACCAATAGTGAAGATGGAGATCCTGGTGATCAGCCTCCAGGTGACGATACTGGTGGAGAAGGTGGCCAAATTAAACCACCTAAATAACAAGAGTTAGTTAAGGCGGCAATGTGCCGCCTTAACTAATTTCTAACATCATTGAAAGTTTAGCCAATTAACGCTCAACATTTTTAATATGCAACAATAGGTACATTCCAAGGTAAATTTCTTTAATTTAGATTAAAATCTAAAAAAGTGAAGCGCCTCAATATTACAATAATCTCCATTTTACTCCTATTCTCTTGTTCTGAGAAACGTCCCGATATAAAGACCAAAGTAAAGGAGGATAACCTGCTATACGATAAGGCATATCAATACTCAGAAGAAAAAAAAAATGACAGTGCTTTCTTCTATTTCGATAAAGCAAAAGACTTGTTTCTTCAACAAAAAGATAGTTTGGGTTTTGCTAAATGCCTTTTAAACATGGCCATTATTTCAACAGATAGTGGCGACTATTTTGGTGGGCAAGAATTATCAATTAATGCATCGCCATTTTTTGATAAAAGGATATCAAAGCAGCACATATTTATTAAGTCGAACCTAAACAACCTGGGCTTTGCCTCTGAAAATTTAAAAGATTATAACCAGGCAATTGAATTTTATACAGAAGCATTAAATTACATTACGGGTACTATTCCCGAAGCCGTCCTCAAGAATAATATAGCAAATATTTACAGAAAAAGAAAGGCCTACCAGAAAGCCATAGTGATTTATCAAAGTATTTTAAATCAATCAATCGATAGGGAAACTTTTGCTAGAATATTATCAAACCTTGCCCTCGCCAAATGGCTTCAGAATCCAAGTTACAAGGCTGCTCCCGAATTATTAAACGCATTAGAAATACGAAAAAAAAATAATGATTTGCTCGGGCTTAATGCAAGTTATTCACATCTTTCCGACTACTACTCTATCAAAACACCAGATTCAGCTTTGGTTTATGCAATCAAAATGTATAAAACTGCTCAAAAATTGAGCAGTCCTGATGACCGCCTAGAAGCACTGCAAAAACTTATAAAGCTTAGCCCACCAACAGCTACAAAGCAATATTTTCAAACCTATCAAGATCTTAATGATAGTGTACAAACTGTCCGTTCAGCTGCTAAAAATCAATTCGCGGTTATCCGCTATGCATCAGAAAAGAATAAAGCCGATTTTCTAAAGGCTCAGGCAGAGAACATCAAGAAACAAAAAGACATACTCATAAGAAATATAGGTATCGGCGCCTTGGTTATATGTTTAATCTTGGGCTATCTAATATATCAAAGAAGACAAAAAAATTTAAGGCAGGAAAAGGAAATAGAAGTAAAAAAAACAGAACTAAAATACGTTAAAAAAGTCCATGATGGTGTTGCCAATAAAATATACCAAGTAATGTCGGAAGTAGAAAATGATCATCAAATGAGTAAAACTACCCTGGCAGACAAACTTGAAGTTATTTATAAAATATCCAGAGATCTTTCATACGAAAACAATGAAATTGACACTAAAGAAGGTTTTGTCAAAGAACTATTGAAAATGTTATACGCTTATTCGTCGGCCGATGTTGATATTATAATCAAAGGTAATGATGAAGAACTGTGGGCAAATGTTAAAGCGCATATAAAAAATGAGGTTTATCTGATTCTACAAAACCTAATGACCAATATGGATAAACACAGTGGAGCAGATAGCGTAAGTATCGAGTTTGAGCGGAAAGATAAATTTATAACGGTTTTATATTTCGATAATGGAAAAGGAATGATGGGGGCAGTCAAAAAAAATGGCTTAAGCAATACGGAAACCCGTATTGAAAGTATTTTAGGCCGTATTACTTTTGACACCAAGCCTGATAAAGGACTTGCACTTGAATTCTCATTTCCAATTTAAAAAAGTATAGCTATGTTCAAAAAAGTATTGATAGCCGAAGACCATGAAATTGTTAACCTTTCCCTTCGTAATGCGCTTACCGATCTGAATATCATGATCACTAATCAAGATTATGTATTTTATTGTGATGATGCGTTAACGCGCATTGAAAAAGCCCTAAACGAGGATAATCCTTACGAACTGATCATTACCGACCTTTCTTTTGATGAAGAACCATCTCAACAAAAAATAGCTGATGGTAGAGCATTGATAAAAGCTGCAAGGGCAATACAACCTGATTTAAAAGTATTGGTATTTTCGATTGAGAATAGGGCATTAATTGCAAATTCACTTTTTAAAGAACTGAATATTGATGCCTTTGTTCCAAAAGCAAGGCATGATGCAAAAGACCTGAAAATGGCTATAGAAAGTATCTATAAAAATAAGAAATACCATTCACCCAATCTTAGGCAAAAACATGTAAATGCCCACATCTTTACCGAATACGACAAGGCTATAGTTTCTTTATTATTAGAAGGTAAAACACAAAAAGAAATGCCTGATCTTTTAAAACAAAAAAAACTTGAACCGTCTGGCCTCAGTAGTATTGAAAAGCGCATTAATCATATTAAAACAACTTTGAACATATCAAATAACGGCCAACTAATCGCCCATTGCATTGCTAATAAAATCATCTAAACCTAGCCATTCCTTAAAGTGGCTTTACCTGATATTCTTATACTTTGTATATCTAGTCCATTCAAGACTCTCAACTACAATTTCTAAAATACTTTTTCATTTTACGGTATCCATAAGGATAGGATAATATCCATATGCCCATTACTCTCAACCAAACGAGGGCTAATGGGTAATTAAATCTCGACAATAATAGAACTTACATTAAGGTTTGGACAACATCTTCAGTATGTGATAGGATTAAGATAACCAATACCGAAGGTGCTACCAAATGACTAGCTTTATATCTACAAAAACCATTTCAAGCAACCATAGGGCAATATCAACTATCTGTTCATCTCTAAGAAAATGTAAGAGATTGCTTCATAGCCGTTTACTAACCGACAGAGTAGCCGCTTATTTTAAAATAATTAAATCACATCTGCGATAGCACCGCCTACAAAAAAACATTATCTCTCCGTTAATGGACGTGTTTTTAACCTTCTCTTCCGTTAAACGCCGGGTAACAATTGGTGAATAAAAGAAATTGGAAAACGATCTGAAGTCGAGGGAATATTTATTCCGTGAAAATTTATATAAAAAAATTAGCAATTTATGGTAGGCTATAGGTCTCACGAGATCGTTATTTTGACTATAGTAGAGAAATCTAATTTAAAATGTATACATAATTCATTCACTAGTACGCTATGATTTTAGCATCATAAAATAGTTTTTTGATTACGGTTTCCCGTAAGGTTGATGTAGAGCATGTCGATACTTTTGATATGAAAATTAAATCAAAAGCTATTAAGTTATGACAACCTACGATTTAGTAAAACAAGCCATTTTAAATAAACAATGTGTAACCTGTAACTATAATGGCTACTTGCGTATAATGACGGCCTTTGTTTCAGGAACAAAAAATGGCAGGCAACAGACACTTTTTTATCAATATGTTGGTCAATCGAGTTCTGGCTTAAGCACAGATCCAACTAAAAACTGGAGATGCGTCCCTATTGATAAAATTGAAAATCTCTGCATAAATAATGATTTTTTTCAAACGGCAAATAATCATTCAAGAACTCAAACGTGCGTAGATAGTATTGATGTAGAGATTCAATACTAGGGTAAATTTTCATGCATAAATTGATTTGCTTCTTCAAGAGACTTCATGTCATATCAATGCCGATTAGACTAGCGATACATATAATTAACATTTTAAAAACAATTCATTATGATCAATGATTTAAAAAAGTTCTTGAATGAAGAACAAGATCCAAAAGCCGTAGAAAAGATATTAGATCGGATTAATAGTCTTCTAACTACGAACGAACAGGTTGAATATATTGCTGTGCAACGAAAACCTGCTATAAATTTCTCTCCCGATTGTATTGCCTTAACAAATAAAAGAATAATCTTCTGTAAACCTAAAAACTTCGGTTTATCTATGGATTTCAAAGATTATAACTGGAAGGATGTTGCTGATTGTCACATTAAGGAAGGAATATTAGGAGCAACATTCACAATGATAACAGTAAGGAATTTCTATGACATGATGGATTATCTTCCAAAAAATCAAGCAAGAAAACTCTACCAGTACGCTCAAGAGAAAGAGGAAGAAATGCGAGAATATAGAAGGCAAAAGGACTTAGAGGACAAAAGAGCCGCGGCAGGGGGTGGAATTGTTGTAAATAATACACCAACTATACCAAATGAAAATATTGTCCAATCAGAAGACCCTTTTGCCGTTTTACAAAAACTAAAAGCTTTGTTAGAAAATGGAATTCTTTCTCAAGATGAATTTGATAGCAAGAAAAATGAAATTCTATTGCGTGTTTAATGAAAGGTAAGAAATTTATACTCGTTGTATGCGCAATCTCATGTTTCATTGCTATACTTAAGTTACCCATAGCATATTATACCTTTCTCAGAACCATTGTTTCATTGGGGGCAGCGCTGCTGATTTACGGCTGGATAATCAAAAAAAACTATTCCTTAGCCTTCATTTTTATTCTCGTACTCATTCTTTTTAATCCCATATTCCCTATTTACCTGCATCTGAAAAGTATCTGGATTCCATTGGATGTAATCACCGGACTGCTGTTTTTGCTTATTGCCTTTTATCGCAAAAAAGAACCTGAAAAAAAAGAAGAAAAAGCGGCTGAAACTTTAGCTGAGCAAAAAACATACGCCAGAGACCGGATCATTTTGGTAAAGCGAGAAATATAGTCATGAAATAATAAATCAAACTTAAAACTTAACATTATGATTGCCCAGATAGAAGAATTTTTTAAACCAAAAACAGCCGATCCACCTCAGGATGAAAATGTAGAAATCAGGGAGACTGTTACCGAAGAAACAGAGGAAGTAAGAAAAAGAACGTACCACGAAACCGGCTTTAGGGATGCATCTAGAAACAGCGGCAGCCCTCTGGCGCTTTCAATATGCTTAAATGCCATTTATGCCAGATTCCAAAATGAAGAAAAGGAGTTGGTAGAAAAGCAGCAACTGGCGAAAGAGCCTTATATCAATGAGCAGAAAGCCAAAGAAACCGAAATAAAAACACTGGTAATCAGTAAAGAAAGTAAGGAACAACAAATTACCAAGGTAGAAGCAGAGATCAGGGTAGTTAAAGACAATATAGAAGAGCTAAAATTTGAGATCAACGACCTGCCCCGGAATCCTGAAAAATATCACATCAGCGCTTCAAAAGGTGCTTCAAGTAAGTTCTGGATTGGTTTAGTTATTCTATTGCCGCTTAGTCTATATTTATTCACCTTTTATATTTCAACTTCTTACTCTGCTTTTTTTAAACCCTTTGATGCTAATAGTACCATTATTATGAATGTGCTCGATTCCAAAGCTTTTGAAAAGGCCTGGCAAGATGGGTCATTGGAAGGTGCTTTTGTAACTTTTATTCCTTTTGTATTTTTAGGTTTGGGTTATTTGATCCACATGTTTGGAGAGGTTAAAAGTGTAATAAACTACATTAAAGTTGGTTTACTATTACTTACCACCTTTGTTTTCGATGCCATTTTAGCCTATCAGATTGAAGAAAAAATATATGAACTCAATAGAACTGTTGATAGTCAAGATTTTAATATCCCTATTGCTTTTGGCAAAATCCAGTTCTGGGGAATCATCTTTGCTGGTTTTGTAGTATACCTGATTTGGGGAGTCGTATTCGATTTCATCATGAAAGAGCATCGGGAGAAGGACAAAATAAAACATGAACAATCGAGGAGAAAAAAAGACATCCAGATCCATCAGGATAGGATAAGCGATATTGAAATTCAAAAAGCAAAATTGCTCGAAGAGCTCAGCGACATTAAGAAAAGTTCGCTGGAGGCACAGGGGCGTGTTACAAACCTACAGCGCATCATCGATGCGGTGATTATTCCCACTAAAGAGTATGTGCTTTATGCTTCAGAATATATGCAGGGGTGGATTACCTTCATTAACCAAAAGCTGCATATTTCTCATTATGAAAAAAACGCACTGGAAAGTGAATGCATTGCCTGCTACAATGAAAACCTGAAAAGCGTAGGCGCCAATGAAGATTCTCAAAATTCTATTTATGTTACTACTTTATAGACCCCTAGCCATGAATTCAAAATTTTCAAGCCTATTGCTGGGCATTTTAATTACATGTGTTTTTGCAAGCAAGGCAAAAGCCCAAACCGCGAAACAAAACCTTAATATCAGTTTTTTACTCGATTTATCTGATCGGATTAGCCCTCGAAAGAATCCAAATGCTACAATGCAATATTACCAAAGAGATCTTCAGTATATAAGATCGATTGAACGCGCATTTGTTAATCATATTAAGCAAAAAAGGATACTTCAGTTAAATGATCAAATGCAGGTTTTTTTTGATCCCGAGCCAGAAAATGCAGAAATAAATCGGTTAAGCCAGCAGTTAAAAGTAAGTTTTAATAGTAAATCTAACAAAAGTAATATTGAAAATGTAGATAAAATATTTTCTACCTTGCCAATGAAAATTTATCAATCTGCTATTAAAGACAATCATTACATAGGTTCTGATATCTGGAGTTTTTTCAAGAATAAGGTTGAGGATTACTGTATCAAAGATAAACATAGAAACATATTGGTTATTATAACCGATGGTTATATGTATCATAAAGACAGTAAGTTTTTAGAAAAAGGTAAAAGTTCCTATATCACTGCAGATTTTATACAAAAAAATAAGCTTTCATCTTCCGATTACCAGTCAATCATAAAAAAAAACAATCTTGGTTTTATTGCTTTCCCGCATAATTTAAAAGAACTTGAAGTTGTCGTTTTAGGTATTAATCCATCAAAGAAAAACCCTTATGAAGGAGATGTGATTAAACAATATTGGAGCGATTGGTTCAGAGCAATGAAGGTGAAGAAATTTTATATTAAAACAGCTGATTTACCTGCCGATTTAGAACCAGTATTGCAAGACATTATTATAGGAGCTAACAAAATAATCTATCCATAACTAACGCTATGTTAAAACATCATAAATCATTTTAAATCATTCCATCACATGAAAACGCTCTCCCTGCTCATCTTTCTTTTTGCCAACATTACTTGCAAAGAAACTACTACTGTGTACATCTGTAACAGTCCGAATGCCAAGAAATACCATATTAACTTAAAATGCCGCGGTTTACGTAATTGCACTTACAGGGTTATTTCCGTTGACATCGAAAAAGCCAAAAAAGACGGAAAAACATTATGCGGCTGGGAAAAATAAGCCTGCTGCTGTAGCTGCTCACGCTTCAGGCCTGCCCTTCCATCTAGAGAAAAACAAAATGGTTTATGGCTCGATATCAATCCATTAGCAGCACGGGCGTGGCCTAAGCCAAAATCAAAATTGCATTTTTAAATTGAGCTCCCGGTTAATGTCACAGCAGTTACTAAAAATAAAACGGGAATCATCCTTATGGACGACTCCCGTTTAATCTAAATTAACGCTCTCCATATAAAGACGATAATTTAATGGCTTTATTGTATGGGCTCGAAAATATTTTAACCTTTAGATAAAGTAGGTTCATAAACAGGTAACACGATCAATCAATTGGTGATCACAAATTGGTCCTTGATAATGGTAGGGATGTGTTGCAGCGTATTAATTTGAAGCAACGGGTTTTCATCAAGAATCAAAATGTCTCCATCCTTGCCTTGGCTGATGCTACCGCTTCTTTGCGCTTCACCCATCACCTCAGCGGGAATAATGGTTGCAGACCTGATCGCATTAAGCGGACTCATGCCACAACGCACATAATTTTGAATCTCATCGGCTATGGTGCCCTCATTGTCCGTTCCAGCTACGATCGGTATACCGTTATCAGCAAACAGTTTAATAAGCTTCTGATAAAAGACAACTTTTTTATCCCCCATCAGGCGGTAAACATTAAGTGTGGGATCCAAAAAGATTCGGTGAGACCTCATGCCGTCCAGCAGACTTTGATTACCTGTTTTCAGGTCACTGGAAGACCAGTTTATACTGTTCATAAAATAATTGATGTGGCTGATACTTCGCATCCCGTTGTTAATAAAATAGCTTATCGTATAACCTGTTGGTAAATGCCCTACAACATCCATATCATACCGTTTAGCCTCCTCCACAATAGTGTTAAAATCTTTCTTTTTCACGCTGCTGTATACTTTTATTTGTCTGAATCCAGCATCGTGGTAAGCGGCAATATTTTTTTTGATTTCGTTTTCATTCGTGGCCAGCATGGCCCCCAGGGTGGCCGGAGATTTGCCATCCAGAAGCCCCGCGGCATAGAAATTCGGAGCCGGTGTAGATTCTTTTTTAACCATATCCATCAGCTGCTTTACAAAATCAAACTCATTACCCATATCTCTGACTGAAGTTACCCCAGCGCGCAAGGCCCGCTCAAGATAAGCCGGATGGAAAATATGTGCATGCATATCCCATAGTCCTGGAAGCAGGAATTTGTTAGTGGCATCAATCAGCCTTGCACCTTGCGGAATCCGTGACTTGTCGACGGCCCCTACATAGTCTATTTTTCCGTTGATGATCAACACCATTGTATTATTCTGGAGCTCACCGTTGCGTGTAATATCAATGATCGTTCCACCTAAAATGGCAATTGCAGGATTTTTTCTAGCCGCAATTCCGCTGCGATCCTGATAGCTTTGCAGCATATGGCGTGTGGATTGGTGATTCAGCTTGCTGAATGCCGGAAGATACTGATCATTAATCACCTCTCTCTTATCCCCTTCACTATCTGTTATAGTTAAAAAAACAGCTTTACCTTTCGCATCTGTCCAGAATACCTCATCCAAGCCATTGTTGATCAGAAAGGCTTTCCATCCATCTGCCTGATATCCACCAGTAATGTCCGTTATTTCGCTAATCCGGATAGCGGATCCATCTAATGCCGATTTTATAACAGCCGGACGTTCTGCTTTAATCCAGTATGCAATCAGCATTTCTCTCATTTTGATAGAACCATTCTGGCTCAGTGGGAAACCTTCATTGGACGAATACCGCTGATCTATTCTTTCTTGCTTGAAACGCGAGGTTTGTCCGGTGGAAGTATATCTTGCGCCAGTAGCATTTGGGGTTAGTGAAGCGGTAAGCATTAAAGGCCGGCCACGGTCTACCGTGCTAATAATGATAGCAACAGCAGCGCTGTCCGTTCTTCCGGCAATAGAAACCTTCTCTGTGCCGATTCTATTTTCGAGTTTATATACCGGATAGTGCTGTGTTTCCTGAGCAGCAGCAAAGGGTGAATAAACCGTGAAGCGGAGTATGAAAACGATCAGTGCGCTGTAAGTCCTCGTCTGTACCATAGCTGTAATAATACTTATAATGGCTGAAAACAAAAAAACTAATTTTAATACCACTTCCTTTGAATATCTATCAAATTATCCCCTCCCCATACTGAGCCGTATAAGCAAATTAATTGAGCTGTGCAGGCAATTTACTTTTGCCTTAAACGCGGAAATTTGTGATATGAAAAATATTAAAAAAATTCAGTTGGGCCATAACGGCCCTTTTGTATCCGGCCTTGGGCTGGGCTGCATGCGCATGTCTTCTATCTGGGGAGGGCCTACGCCTGATGAATCGGAAAGCATTTCAACAATTAACCAGGCTTTAGATTCTGGTATCAATTTTCTAAACACCGGAGATTTTTACGGCGCTGGGCACAATGAAATGCTTATCGGAAAAGCCATCAGGGGAAGGCGCGATGAAGCTTTTATCAGCGTGAAGTTTGGCGCCATCTTTCATAACGGTCAATGGCTGGGGATGGACCTCAGACCAAATTCCATTAAGAACTTTATTAACTACTCCCTTACTCGTCTTGGTATTGACACGATTGACCTCTACCAGCCCAGCCGTATGGACGATAGCGTTCCTGTAGAAGACATTATCGGAACGGTAGCCGATTTGGTAAAAGAAGGCAAAGTCCGTCACATTGGGGTGTCTGAAATTACCGCGGAGCAGCTTCGCAAAGCCAATGCGGTTTACCCGATTAGTGCATTGGAAATCGGCTATTCACTGGCAGATAGGCAAATTGAAAACGAATTGTTACCAGCGGCCAGTGAGCTAGGTATTGCTGTTGTCGCTTTCGCCAATACCGCTGAGGGTCTACTCACCGGGCAAATGAGCGCACCCCTTAGCGATGATGACTACCGGAACCATTTCTCCCGTTTCCAAAATGAAAACCTGGTCCATAATCTTGAAAAAGTTGAGTTATTGAAGCAATTAGCTTCTAGCAAGGGTTTTACGCCCACACAGCTCGCCATTGCCTGGGTAAAACAGCAGGGAGATAAAATTATCCCATTAGTGAGCATGAGCAAAAGATCACGTTTGCCTGAAAATATCGAAGCGATGGAAATCGAGTTTACCGCAGATGAAATGAGCGCATTAAATACTACTTTTGCAACAGGCGCCATTAAAGGTGGTACTTACTTAGCACGATAAATGGAAAGTCCGGCAGAAATCCTTCCTGGTGTAATCTTTTATTCCTACCTCTCAACCGAAAGGAAACAGAAAGCTTGCTTCTGGAACCATCATACCCTGGTGCTACAGGTTTCCGGGCAATTTGTCATGGAAACCGCTGCTCAAACCATTTCTATGGGCGCCGGGGAGATGATGCTGATCGGAAAAAATCAGCTTGGTATGCTGACCAAAACGCCTGGCCCTGGGGGCAGCTACGAAACTATTGTCATCTCGCTTCAAGAAGATTTGATGCGTAAAATTGCCCTGGAAGAAAAACTTGATTCTGGCGTAAAGTATATCGGCTTGCCCAACCTGCTTATTCCATCAAACGAATTTTTGCAAGGCTATTTTCATTCCATCGTTCCTTATGCC
>JAZBLX010000030.1:0-72225 GCA_037033465.1 Bacteroidota bacterium
AAGCCTGCTGTAAACTAAAAGAGGCAAAATGAAGTATTGCCTGATCTTCTATATTGATTTCGGTAACGAGTTTCTGTTCCATATTTGTTTCAAGATTGGTCGCAACAGATGATGAGAAAGCCTCAATCTTCGCTGTGCCGTTTATCAATGTAAAATGAAATAAAAGTCGTTTCATTTCACATGAGATGCTATATAAAGTCCAATACCCAGCTGCTGAAAGTTGAGAAAAATGTTTACTTAGGGATGCAATATCTGCTTAATGGGAACATGAGTAGCGGGTTAATTTAGATTTGAGTAATTTTTAAAATGAAAATATGATCAGCTAAAAGACACTGCATCAACCAGTCGACTTTAGCTGATCGTATGGGAAAAATTAGGCTTTTGGCCAGTCGTTTTCATGTTCAGCGTTACCCAACTTGAGTTTTCTGGCCGATACCACGAAAGTAAGTGTCATCGGCGTATTATCATTTACTGCGATGCCTTCGCTGTATTGAATAATGTAGCCATCCTCGAAAGTTAATTCCTTCATTTTTGCATCCTCTTCACCTTTTTTGAAGATGATGGTACCTGATTGAGGTTTGTACTGATTGTTTACCATTGATTCGATTACCGAAGTATCTTCAGTAGATTCGATTTCAATGTTGATGGTTCCACCATATACTCCTGATGATGGACGACCCTTAGCGTCTACATCTCTGTTTAATGAAAAGCTGCACTGTAAAACATCAAATTCCTTTGAACCTAATGTTAATCTGGTTTTAAATGCCATGTTTTTGAAGTTTAAATGTTTTTGAAAATGATTAATAACTGGATTGGGCTTGAAGGTTATAGGGTTAGAATGGGTTAGATCGAATATGCGAACTAAACTATAAAAACCTTAAACTGGTTAGCGGTTATAATGGTTAGATAGGTTAGCAATAACTAACCGACACTAAACCCTAACCAATACTAACCTTTCCTCAACTACGCTTTAGGCCAATCGTTAAGATGCTCCGCATTTCCGAGTTTCAGCTTTCTCGCTGAGATCTGGAATTTTAGTGTCATCGGGTGATCCCCTACAATGTTAATTCCTTCGGAATATTTCACAATGTAGCCATCTTCAAAATCGACTTCTTTCATTTTGGCATCTTCTTCAGATTTCTTAATTAAAAGGGTTCCGGTAATGGGTTTGTACTGGTTATTTACCATCGCTTCGATTATTGAGGTGTCTTCGGTTGACTCGATCTCAATGTCGATGGTGCCGCCGTAAACTCCGGAAGAAGGTCTTCCTTTAGCATCTACATCGCGGTTTAACGCATAGGCGCAATGAAGTACATCGTACTCCTTGCCCGAAAAATTCAATCTAGCTTTGAAAGCCATAGTGTCTAAATTTAAAGGTTAAATAAATAGGTTAATGTAGCGTCCACTACATCAATCGGTCACCAAATATTGAGCCAATTCTAACCTATCTTATTCATAACTAACCATTAATAGATTTAATTTTTTCAAAAAAACAGGTAATTGATACTGGAAACGCAGTTTTTATCCGACAAGAAAAATGTATATTTTTTGATATTCGTATTCGTAATACTTTTGATACAGGAATGAAACAGGAAATGATTGTAGCGTTTTTGTACAACTTGTGGCTTTTTACTACAATGACTGTTTGAAATAGTTTTTTGTTGGTTCGTTTATCGTTGCTCGTTTATCGTTGTTCGTTGTTCGTTTGGAGTGCGGCGTTTTAGTTTATATGCAATTTGTTTTTCTTTAGACTTTCCGCTTTGATCTTTCAGCTTTAGCCTTTATGCTTTAGCATTATTAATATCCCCAGCCTAAACGTACACGCGTAGCACCAGATGCATTAGTAACCGAAAGGGTAATCCCCGCACCAGTTCCACTTTTGTTTAATAAGCTGTAGCTATCGCCATCTCTGATGCCCGGCCAATAGATGCTGGATAAATTATTATGGCGAAATACGTTTGTTGACCCTACGAGGTAAGCAATCTCATTATCATTGCCCACTGCTCCGGTGTAATTTTTGCCGGTCGTCATCCCTGCACCAAATTCTGTTACGATGGTTCTCGCGGCATAAGCCCCGAATCTGGCTTGCCAATTGGTTTCCCATTCACTTTGTGTTCTTACATTCCAAAATGCATAATTATGCAAAGCAAGTAAACAGTCTTTAAAACGTACATCTGCACCTATTCCGTTTACATCTTCCGCATAACCTGTACCTGATAACAGGATTCTATTTCTTGGAAGATTAGGAAATCTGCTTAAAAATTGTTCATAAACCATACTTAACTGCGCCAATGAATAACCATAAGGCTCATTAATCACTTCGAAATATACATCGCTTTGCTGTCCGTATTTATTGACTACTGTAGTCCACATGAGCCAAAAAGCATCCAAATTGTCAATTTTACCATCTTTAGTTGCAGAACTTTCCCAACATGACAGCACAACCTTTAACTTCTTATCAAGGGCCTGATCTATTGTCGCCTGATAAGCTGCCCACCATCCTTCTGTTACCGAAGGCGGATTAATTGGCAACCTGATTGCATTTACACCAGGCAAATTTGAAATTACCCCGTTGTAAACCGCATTTGATTTTGTGGCAACAGTGGCATAATTATCGCCAGCTTCCAAACCTGATGGAATGACCCATCCATCCACAAAATTATCACGGGCATCAGCCCAATTCACACCTGCAATTAGCGGATGCACAGCCTGCACTGCAGAAACTGATGGGGAAACTTCGAGTGCTTCTTTGGTACAACCCGATAAGAACAGGCTTAACCCGATAATCCATACATAATTTCTGATGCCCATGATATTAATTTTTAATTGTTTTCAATTAAATGATCATTTTTTCACTTCTGTTACTTCATCTAAAATTGGTTTATTTAAACTGCTGAGCAAATTAACTTCTGGCTTGTTCAATTCCAATACAATAATTTCATTTGCTCCTTTTTTTAGCCACTCTGCAGGCAGATAAATGGTTTGCTGCGGACCGATGCTCCAATATTTACCCAGGTTATGTCCGTTTACCCAAATTACACCTTTGCCCCATTTCCTTAAATCCAGGTAAGTATCGGCTGGCGTATTTACGTGGAATGAACCTAATTTCAATACAGGAGAATCTCTTTTTGCTTTCACAGCATTAATTTTTGAAGCCTCAACTTTATCGAAAGGTAGCGCATACATCGTCCATGATTTTAGTGGCATACCTCCAAAAGATACCTGACCAACAATTCCTTTTTTATTTTTGAGCAGATTCGGACCGAAGTTAATCCTGCCCATATTTTCGACAAAAATCTCCAGGGTATGTTTTCCGGCAGGGATATCAATCAATAAACTTTCCTGTCCAAGTCTCCGATCTAAAGTTCCTTTTCGCTTACCATCTATATAGATAATCCCATAATCGCGAAGGCCGTCGATTTTCAATTCTGCTTTTTTACCACCCGTGATTTGCGTTTTATACAGCACATAACCGTAGGCTTGATTCAGATCTTCAAATGTTAGCGGCTGCTCACTCACCCTACCTTCAGCAAGCTGATCAAAGATTCCAATCTCCTTAGTAAATTTAATCTGATCTAATGCTATTGACGGTTTTGCCTGCGGTACTGCTGGCAATTTCTGATCTTTAGGCAGATGTTTCGCTATTACTTCCCTAAATCTCATAAACTTATCTGTTGCATTTCCAGCCTCATCAAGCGGTGCATCATAGTCATAGCTGCTTATTTGCGGTTCGAAGGGAATGGTATCCCTGAAGTTGGCGCCATTCATAAACCCACGGGTACTTCCGCCATGGAACATATACATGTTAATCGAAATTCCGTTTGAAAGTACGGTATCCAGTTTACCGGTATATTGTGATGCCGGAACTTTATGGTGAGGTGTTCCCCACCAATCGAACCAGGCCGGGTACCATTCTGCAATAAAAAACGGACCTTTTCCTTCATTCAAACTCCGAACGGCTTGCTTTACCTTTATTGGATTATCCTGTCCGTTTATGGCTGGCATTAATCCTTTTAAATGTCCTTTTACGATATCTTTTTCAGGATCACAGGTATAGAGCAAACCATCAAAACCAGCATCAACGAACATTTTGCGGTTCATTTCTAAATAAACTTTATCTGCCCCATAAGAACCGTATTCGTTCTCTACCTGTACCATGATGATATTTCCACCGTGATTAACCTGGAGTGGCGCCAGTTGTTTACCCACCTCATTGATGTATTTTTTATATTCTGCCAGATATTGTTTTTCGCGACTTCTTACCTCCAGGCCTTTTTGATTTTGTAACCAGTAAGGATATCCTCCAAATTCCCATTCGGCACATACATAGGGGCTTGGTCTGAGAATTACCCATAAGCCTTCCTCTTTTGCAATTTTCACAAACTCGGCAATATCATTGTTGCCTGTAAAATCAAATTTCCCTTTTTCAGGTTCATGCAGATTCCAGAAAACATAAGTTCCGATGGTATTTAATCCCATCGCCTTTGCCATTTTCATTCTGGCTCTCCAAGCTTCTCTGGGCACTCTTGGATAGTGGATTTCACCAGAAATGATTTGGTACGGCTTATTATCCAGCATGAAGGTGCTGTCTCCTAAGGTAAAAGTATGTTCGTTGCTTGCTTTTCTGCAACCAAAAAGCGTTACCGCCAGCAGCAGCACATTTAAAATAAATATTTTTTGTTTTTTCATGGTATTTTAGGTTGAGGAATTTACGGCTACACTCCTATTTTTCTTTATTGGCAATAATGGTGGTAACAGATTTTGCAGGGAGCTTAACCGCCGCGGTAGACACCACTGATCGTGCTAGGTTTTTACCTTCTGCAGTAGTGTAAAGAGTTACCTTCTTTTGTTTTTGATCTATTCCGGCTAGATCGAAGCTAATGGCATCGTTGCTATTATTTACGGCAACGGTTACTAATTGATTTTCTTTAAGATAGGCGGAAACATAGAAATCTTTTTCATCAGAGAGCTTCACTTCAACCCTGACACTTCCAGGTGAGATAAAGCGGCTATAGTTTCCTAAAGCCCACAACGTTTTACTGTCGTAAACTTTCCCATTGGTTTTGCTATCATCAATGTACACGAGTCCGTCTTTATAATCGCCTGTTGAAATGGCCAGCCACCATTGCCATGAACTGGCATTGGCAAAAGTTAAATCATGATGAATAAGTTTTGCGATAAACAAAGCGGTTGTCATTCCCAAATCCCGTCCTTCGCCTTTTAACAAACTATCTCCAAGCACACAATATTCTGACATCCAGAATCTCAACTGATCATATTTGGCAACTTCTTTTTTTACAGTTTTTCTAATCTCAATAGCTTTTTGTTCCGGACTTGTAGTAAAATAACTATGCCCGGAAATACTGCGATCTATGTTTTTTAAGTTGCCAATATAGCCTTGTGACGTAGGGTTGAAAAAATATTCGATCTGTTTGCTTTTCGCAGTATCAGGATGATTGGTGAGGTAGTTGAGCTGGCCTGCATCTGCGATCTGAATTTTCGTTTTCAGCTGAGTTTTGTTTAATGCAGCACTTACCTTTTTTATTAACACTGCTAATTCGCGATTGGTATAAGGACAGCCTTCCTGGTTTCCTTCGTTCCATTTCCATTGCGGCTCATTTACCGGACTTAAGTAATCCAGCTCCACTCCTGTTTGCTCTTTTAAAATTTGAGTGGTCTTTACCAAATCCATTGCAAAATCATCTGCTTTGCTAAAATCCAGGTTGGTTTTTCCATCGCTTGAAAATGCTTTGTTGTTTAGCGTGAAGTTTACATGCGGACTGTTTACAAATCCGAGAAAATGTTTTACATCCCTGGTTTTGGCAGCATTCATAAACCATATCTGGCCGGGCATAGCGTTTTCATTGTATGTTTTATCTAACTTCAGAAAAGATTGTTGTCTTCTCCATTCATTACGGATTCCGCTGGCCTTTCCTTGTTCAGCACTTCCTCCGCCAATGGCAAAACGCCAGAAATTGAGGCCAATTCCTAAGGGATTTCCGGCGTCATCCGTTTTTGTACTGAAAAGTAAATCGGCCATTTTGTTTTTTTCTGCATCTGGCCATAGCCCTGCAAACTGACAGGTCCACGCATCAGAAGCGCCAAAACCTTCTATGGTTTGGGCAGGTTTCTTATAATCTATTTCTGCAGTGATGCGCCGCTGGTTTTGTGCCTTTAAAATAATTGGAGAAACTATCCCCAGCAGCACAGAAAAAAAGAAAATAAATGATGTGCGTTGTGAAAAGCGATTCATTTTGATAGGTCAAAATAAGCAAGAAGCCTGCTTTTAAATCACATCTACCGATAGAAACTCAGTCAACTGATTTCGGACCGGGCACTAATGTGACAGCTTCAAAACTTTGGTTTTACAATAGGTTAAAAAAGCGGGGCAATGATGCCCCGCATAAAATTAGTAACCAGGATTTTGTTCCAGTTTACCACCCGAAGATAAAATTTCTGCTCTTGGAATGGGCAACCAGTATTGTTTATTCTGAAAGGTTTTTCCATCAAGTGCCACTTTAGCTGCATAGCTTAAGGTGTTTCCTGATTTTGTTACGATGATTCCCGAAGCAGGTCTGCTTTCTACCTGCGGCGCAATCTGCCAACGGCGAACATCATAATAGCGGTGTTCTTCGAAAGCCAGTTCCACCCTGCGTTCATAACGAACGGCATCTCTCATCTGCGATTGGCTTAATCCGCTTGCCAATGGCGGCATATTAACATCCGGTCTTGCTCTTACCATATTTACGGCTTGTCTGGCACTCATTGATGATCCGGCAGGAACCGCATCTGGTCCGTAAGCTTCGTTTGATGCTTCCGCAAAATTCAATAAAACTTCAGCGTAACGCATATAAATCCATGGTTGTAAACCTGCAACATCCCAGGGGTTATCAATCGGGAAGGCATCGTTCATGAATTTCTTCAAATAATAACCGGTTTTAGTTGTGTTCCAATTGGAGTTACCGTCTTTACTATCTTTTCCACCGGGAACAAAAGCTTCCATATTTCTTCCGCGGTAGCTGGCGCCATCATAAATTACAGTGTAACCAAATCTCGGATCTCTGTTGGCATAAGGTTTTGCAGGATCATAACCTGAACCCGTTTCGGTAATGGCCTTTCCGGTGATTGTTTGATAATCATCAACCAGGTTCTGCAAAGGTGTGTTACCTCCCCAGGCATTGTAGCCGTTAGGTCCATTGGCAATTTCCAGGCATACGTGTCTGGCATTGGTGGTGAACAATCTTTCAAAAATTACTTCATTAGTTTCGTTTACCAGGAACATATTATTGTATCCACCGGTATAGATTCCGTATTTGTTTAAGCCAATAACCGCTTGAGCAGCAGTTGCAGCATCTGCCCATGTTCCGGCATTGTAAAGCGGACTGGCGGCATAAAGTGCCAGCCTCGATTTTAAGGCCAGTGCCGCTCCTTTTGTGGCTCTGCCCAATAACCAAGAACTGCTGTTGTTGGTTGGCAAAAGTGCCGCAGCGGCATCCAACTGCACCAATACATAATCGATACTTTCTTTAAGTGTTGCCCTTTTAAAAAGTGCATCATCCTGCAGGTTATCGTTCAATTGAGTCACTTTATCGCCCATTAAAACTGCACGACCATAATTGCGGATTACATCCTGGTAACGGAAAGCCCGGATAAATTTCAGTTCACCTTCTATTAAGCGTTTGTGTCCGGCACTCATATTAATTTTCGAAAGTACATCCAATGCGTAATTACATTCGCGGATGCTGCGGTAACTTCTCGACCAGAAAGAAGCCGTGCTCCCCAGATTATCTGGAGAAACCTGTCCGCGTTGCATGGCCCAGCTTCCGTCATCGTTGGTATAGATGGACTCGTCTGTGTATGAACTCGACATGCTGTATTCAAAGCCGCGGCCAAAGCCGGGACTGGAGCCCTCTCCTTCTTTATCCTGCAATCTCGGACTTACATAACGGTTAAGCACAAAGGCTTCGAAAATGGTCGAATCATTTTCTACTGATGCCGTGCTGATTACAGAAGTGGGGGTAATTTCTAAAAAATCTTTTTTACATGATGCAAACAGTAATGCTGCACCAAGGGTAAAATATAGTGGTTTATATACTTTCATGATGTTAAAATTTAACGTTTGCGCCTATGTTGATGATTCTTTGTTGCGGATAGAACTGGCCGCTTTCGCTGCTTCCTTCAGGATCGTAATCTTTCACTTTCGAAATGGTAAACAAGTTGAAAGCACTTGCGTATAATCTCAAACCAGAAATTTTAATTTTAGAAAGCAGGCTGGTGTTGAAGTTATAGCCTAATTCTATATTTTTCATCCTAAAAAACGACGCGTTATTTAACCAAAAGTTATTGCGGAAAGCACCACCACTAATGGCATTAGAAGCGCGTTCTGTTACCCGTGGAAAAGTACCTGCATTGTTGGTTGGCGAGAACCGGTTATCAGCCCAGATGCTGTAGAAATTACCCACACTACCTGATTCAGGCAATACGTATTGACTTACGCGGGATTGCCCTGCGAAAAGCACCGAAACATCAAAGTTTTTATAAGAGGCATTTAAGTTAATACCATAAGTGATTTGAGGCACGTTTCCGTATTTGCTTCTGGTTTGATCTCTAAAATCAATCACCCCATCACCGTTAAAATCTTCATATTTCAAATCGCCAACTTTGGCGCCAGTAACATGCGGGTAAGCATTTAATTCATCCGCATTGCGGAAGATGCCCAAAGAGTTGAAAAGTAAATAACTTCCAATCGGTTGGCCAGTCTGGCGCTGATAACCCAACGTACCGGCAGCTTCATCTATAAAAATGATTTCACTTTTCGCATAAGTCATGTTTCCGGTTACGCCCCAGTTGAAGTTTTCTCCAGAATGGTTATAACCTAAACTTGCCTCTACACCTGAACTGTTAATTTTCCCGATGTTTTCTGATGGTACCAACGGCACTATGGCACTATTATTTGGTTCTGGAAAAGGATTTACGATACCAGATGTTGCCGGAATGGAAGCATTTCTGGTTAGCAAAATATCGCTACGTTTTTGATTGAAATAGATCGCTTCTAAAGTGAAGTTTTTTAAGAAGGTAGCATTAATACCAATATCCAGCTTATTTGCTCTTTCCCATCCCACTTGTGGATTGGCTAATTTAATCAGGTTTAAGTTAGGTTGAATGACATTTACCCCGCTACCCGGATTAGCCGCAACAAATCCATTGCCAACCAAAGTATAGTTATCAAAGTATTGGTAAGGCGCAATTAAATCACTTCCCAGTGAGCCATACGATGCCCTGATTTTTAAATCGTTGATGAACGAAACGTGATCACTGAACCATTTTTCTTTGCTCACTCTCCACGCACCGAGGATGGATGGAAAATAGCCGAAACGGTTACCATCAGCAAATAGAGATGATCCGTCTGCCCGCATCTGCCCTTCTACAATATAACGCTCATCGTAGTTATAGGCAATTTTAGAAATATAACTCTGACGTGGATAATCTGTACTGCTTCCCGAATTTCTTAAATCAGTAGCTGCCGTACCACCTTGAGAAAGTTCTGGTAAAGTGGTTGAAATATAGTTTAAACGTTGCGCATCGAAAATTTCGTAACGCTGTCTGCTCTGCTCATAAGCAACAAAGGCATCGATACTGTGCTTGCCGAATTTTTTGGTGTAATTTAACCTTACGTTTGAAGTAATCAGACTGGTGTTTTCCTGAGATTCGTACAAAGTAGCTTTCCCGTTACTGCCGCCCACCACAATCGTATTATAATTTCCGGTTGATTGATCATAAGAAAAAAGATTATAAGGCTTGTTGAAGTTCTTCTTAAAGTTAAAGGTTTTGTCGACCGAGAAGAAACCATCTACAGAAAGTCCATCTACACCCGGAATCTGATAGCTACCCCTTAAAATTGCATTGAAAACCTGCGTAGGATTCCTAGCAATTCCACCTAAATCGCTCACCTGAACGGCCGGATTGTTGTTTTCAATCCCTGTTGTTGGTAAGCCATTCGGATAAAAGGCGCTCACAATCGGTTTTGCACGGTAAATGGAACGGAAAATATCTCCTGCACCAGAGATTGGGAACACCCGGTTTTCCTCTCTTCCGGAGATACCTAATCCAATTTTCAGTCTTTTAGAAATGTTGGCATCAATGTTCGATCTGAAATTATACTGTTTATAGCTCGCTGCGCCATTTTCATAAATCGCATCCTGATAAATTTTACCCAACGACACGAAATACTTCACATCTTCTGTACCACCGCTCACTGATAAACTGTGTTGATTTTGGAGGGCAACACTTTTTAACGTTTGTCCGATCCAATCTGTATTGGGGAATAAAAGCGGGTCAGATCCATCTCTAAATTTCTGGATTTGTGCGGGTGTGTAAGATTGGTTTAAACCGCCGGCAGGATTAGAGTCGAAATTAATTTCATTCATTAACTGTGCGTAAGTTGCTGCATCGGCCATTTGTGGAAGGCGGGTTGGCTGACTAAAACCTTGATTAAAGGTGTAACTTACTGTTGGTTTTCCGAGTTTACCTTTTTTAGTGGTAATTAAGATTACACCATTTGCTGCACGGTTTCCATAAACCGCTGCTGATGCATCCTTTAAAACGGAAATGCTTTCTACATCATTCGGATCGATCCTTTCTAAACCACCCAACTGACCAGGAATACCATCTACTACCACTAAAACATCGGTATTCGTTGTGGTACCCAAACCACGAATCAAAATTTTCGATCCATCATAACCCGGTTCTCCACCTCTATTGTTAATTACCACACCGGCAACGCGGCCTGCAAGGGAGTTGGAAAGATTGGGTTGCGGACTTTTTACCAGGTCGCTCCCTTTAACTACGGCAACTGAACCTGCTAATGTGGCTTTCTTCTGTGTACCATAACCCACAACAACCAGTTCATTTAATGATTTGGAATCAGGCGCAAGTTGTGTGTTAACCGTTGCTTTACCCCGGGTTGCTACTTCTGAGCGGGCGTATCCGATATAAGAAAATACCAGGATGACATTTTCGTTTGGCACTTTAATGGTGTATTTACCTTCACTATTGGTTTGGGTGGCTACCGTTGTTCCTTTTACGGCCACACTTACTCCTGGAAGAATCCCGCCATTTTCATCGTAAACGGTTCCGCTTACGGTAATTTCATCTTTAGCCTGTAAAGGATTTGTAGCGCTTAAATGTGCGGATGCCATCGCCACCTGGGCAGATAACAAAGAAACACTGCTGAGGGATACAATGAATAGCGTTCGTTTCGCACTGCGATAAAACAGAACAGCCTGGCGCTGTAAAACTTTTCTCATGTTGGTTTAATTTGGTTACTTAATAATTAGCATTTTCTTTCGATCCCTTTCATATGATTCATCTTATCGATGAGGCACAACCAAAAGTTCATTTGAAAACACTGCTAAATTCTACCAAATCCGACTAACCTAAAGGGGGTAAACAGCTAAAATTAGCGGGGTAAAAAAGACAAAAAGGGCGTTATCGGGCACATTTAAGATCAAAAAGCGTTTTTTAGCCCTCCTTCAAAGTATATTTTCAAAACAATAACATCTCCAAAACTTTAGCTTTCAGTTCCAAAATGAAGGCTATTTTTTTTGGCATAACTGACCAAGGATAAGGTGGAATTTAACCGGTGGATAAAGTTGACTTTTTAAGGCAGGTAGTAACGAAGATTGTTACTTTGCCTTTTTCAAATCAGGATCGATGGTGCGGTTATTCGAAAAGTTTTTCCGGTACTTTTTGATGTAATCTGAGGGATTCATCTCGAACACTTTTTTAAACTGTTCCCTGAAATATTTAATATCGCTCATCCCTACAGTGTACATGGTTTCCTGAATGGTTTTATCGCTGCTGATAAAAATTTCTGCAGCTTTTCTCAAACGGATGAACCTGATAAAACTGTTGGATGAATGCCCTGAAATAGATTTTATTTTATTAAAAAGATTGGCTCTGGACATTCCAATTTCTTCTGCAAGCATTTTGATATTGAAATTTGGATCTTCGATATTGTGTTCCACTATCCGGATGCAATTTTTCAGGAAGTCTTTATACTCTGCCGAAATTTTTGAACTGGTGGGATTAAGGGTAATTTCGCTGTAGAAATATTTCTGCAGGCTATTTTTGCTTTTCAATATTCCGGCTATTCTGGCTACTAATAATTCTTTATCGAATGGTTTACTGATGTAATCATCGGCACCACTTTCTACCCCTTTAAGCTTAATTTCTGCAGAGGTACTGGCGGTTAACAATACGATTGGGATATGGCAGATGGTTTCATCTTCTTTAACAATGCTGCAAAGTTCTATCCCGCCCATACCCTGCATCATTACATCGCTAATTACAATATCTGGCAGAAACTCCCGGATAATGGCGAGGCCACTTTCTCCATCGCCAGCCTTATAAATCTGATATTTTTCTTTGAATACCTCACCCAGGTAGTCGGCAATTTCTTCGTTATCATCAACAATCAGGATGGATTTTTTCTCCTGTGCCAGCATATCGCTCAAGATTATGTCCTTTTTCTTTACGGTTTCAGTAATCAGATCATCCTGATTCAACTCCTTCAAAAAAGAAGTGCTTTCCTGTAGATCCTGAACCATAAAAGCAGGATTGATGTGCGAATTGCCTTTTCTCAGCGTAACTTCGAATGCTGTCCCTACGCCTTCATTATTCCGGCAGGCGATTGTACCACTGTGCATTTCAATGAAATTCTTTACTAAAAACAACCCTATGCCAAATCCGTTTCCAAATGATCGGTTGGCAGCCGATTCCTGGTAAAACCGATTAAAAATCTTATCTGTAGCATCTTCTGCAATACCACAGCCCGTATCAGTAATAGTAATACTAATCTGTGTTTCTGTTTCTTTAATTTCTACCGTAATGCGGCCACCATCTGGAGTAAATTTAAAGGCGTTAGACAATAGATTGAAAACTGCAATTTCGAGTTTCTCCCTATCGGCAAAAATATCAATCCGCTCTGCAGCAGAAATGAAATCATATTGAATGTTTTTGGAACGGGCCTGATGCGCAAAACAGAGAAAAACCTCCTTCAATAATGCGGTAACGTTCAGGCTAGCAGCTTTCAGCGTATCGCCTTGCGCATCTGCTTTTCTAAAAAGCAATAACTGATCTACCAAACTTAACAACCGTTTCGCATTTCTGTATACGATATGCATACTACTGGTATCCAGATTTTTATCATCCTGATAAAGCAGTTCTTTCACCGGGTTAATAATTAAGGTAAGCGGCGTTCTGAATTCGTGAGAAATATTCGTAAAAAAAGACAGCTTCCGTTCATTCAGTTCCTTCTCCTTTTCGCCTTCTATATGCGCGATTTTAATCTCATATTTTAGCTCATCCTGTTTTTTTCGATAGGAAAGGTAGATATAAGTACTGGCACCGATTGCACCGGCATAAAGTAGGCAGGCCCACCAGGTTAAGTACCATGGAGGGTTAATCTTGATTACAATGGTATAGCCTTCATTGTTCCAAACCCCATCGTTATTCGATGCCTTTACCTGAAAACGATACGTCCCCGGATTAAGGTTGGTATACGTCGCTTTTCGCTGATTGCCTACATAGTTCCATTTTTTATCGAAACCTGTTAAGCGGTAGGCATATTCGTTTTTCCAGGAGTAGGCATAGTTAAGTGCCACAAATTCGATTGAAAAAACGCTCTGGTCATAGTTCAAAGTAATTTCTTTGGCTACGTTGAGGTTTTCTTTTAACGGACCATCTGCGCCCGGAACAACAGATTTGTTAAACACCTGAAAATCCGTAAGGTAAACTGGTGGCGGCACCCGGTTAAATCGGATTTGATCTGTATTGAAATAAAAGTAGCCTTTATTACCCGCAACAAAAATTAATTTCCCGGTTCTGATAATGGTAGAATTTGCCAGCACACCATCTGCCTCATCAAAATTTCTTATCTTTTTATTTGTTGGATCGAGACTGGAAATTCCGCTTTCTGTAGCAAGCCAGATCTTTCCATCTGCATCTTCTGCAATATCATTAAACACATTGCTGGCAAAACCATCTGTTTTTGAGTATACCTGCGGCCGGGTACCATTAGGCAAAAATTTATTAAGGCCATCGGGCGTGCAAACCCAGATATTTCTTCTCGAATCGGTATAAATTGCTTTGATGATGTTGCTGCTCAAACCTTTGCGTCCACCATTAACGGTCTCGAGCGCGCTAAAATGTTTTCTTTTTGTATCGAAAATATTGATGCCACCGCCATAGGTACCAATCCAGATCTTCCCGTCTGGCGCTTTTGCAAGCGCATAAGTATGGTTGTTATTAATCGATTTTGGATTTTTAGGTTGATTATAAAAGTGTTCGAACTGTTTTTTTTTGCTATCGTAAATCTTAATCCCGGCATCGGTAGCCAGAATATATACACCCCGATCTATCTCTAAAATATCTCTAAAAACATCTTCGTTGAATAAATTTCCAATCGCAGAATGATGAAAATGATGCGTAAAACGGTTGTTTCCAGGATCGTAACTGTCAAAACCATTTTCGGTAAGAATCCACAACAGCCCCTGACTATCAAAATACAGCTTCAGGATTTCATTGCTGGTTATGCTGTTCGCGGTATTATTTTTCGCAAATGACACCGTCTTCTTTGAGCGCTCATTAATAGAGAAAAGCCCATTGTTCGTTCCCAGCCAGATAATGGAATCGCGGATGACAACGCTTTTAACCTCACGGTTGCCCAGTGGCAGCAAATTGATATTGAATTTATATTGCTGATGATCGATCTTCCGCAGGCCGTTTCGCCCATTAATCCAGATAATTCCATCCTTATCCTTGTAACTATCCCCGTAAGAAAAGTTAGGAATGTCGTTAATCTTACTCCAGCTTCCGGAGCGCGTGTTGTGCCAGTAAAAGCCATTGTTCCCCCCAACTAATATCAGGTCTTTACCAGCAGGCATAATGCTGAAAACAGAATAGTTTTCACGATCTGGGATATCGACTTTTGAGAATTTTAGCGTTTTAGGGTTAAAACTAAAAAGCCCATTCCAATAAGTCCCTACCCAAATATTGCCATCTGCCGCGTATGATAATGCCCAAACATCATTAGGATTTTTAGCACCCGGCTTTTGATACTGTGCATAATTAGCAAAAGTCCGCGTCCTTTTGTCGAAACGGTTTAGTCCGGCGCTCCAGTTTCCCAGCCACAAATCGCCTTTGGTATCTTCGATAATCGAATTTACCGATTTGCCAACCATGCTATTTTTATTGGCAGCATTGGGTTTATAGACCAGAAAATCTTTATTTGCACTTACATACTGATTAAAGCCATCATCTGTACCTACCCAAACTACGCCACTTCTATCGCACAGCACAGACCAGACTTTATTATTACTTAAAGATCGGGGCTTGTTATCATGGTGCACAAATCTGGTGAACGTTTCAGAAAGCGGATCCAATAAATTCAATCCATCCATGGTGGCCACCCAGATTTTCCCGTTGCGGTCTTCTACAATTGCATTTACGAAATTGTTAGAGATTGATGAACTGTCGCCAGCCTTATTGGAGAAAACCTTAAAGGTATACCCGTCAAAACGGCATAATCCATTTTCAGTACCTACCCAAATAAAACCACGCTTATCGCGTAAGGTAGCTGTGGTATTTTTAGAGGGCAAACCATCATTTGTAGAATAAGTTTTGATTTCGCTTTTATACTGCCCCGGCGTAAAAGGAAGGTTAATTTTCTGGGCAACAGAAATTGTAATGGTGAAGAGAAGAAAGCAGCTTAAAGCAACTGTTCTTATAAATTTCATTCTTATATGCTTAGACTTCAAAAATAAAATGCTGGGAGCGCATTTAAATAATTAACGAATATAGCTTAATATGTATCAATCTGGTTACACTTTTTTTTAAAACGAATTGCTGGTATAGCCTGAGGCGTTTCGAATTTATCTATAGCAACCCCTCTATTCTAATTCCATTTTAACATTGGTACAGACATTTGTCGTGTAAACCTGTCATTCGGGCAAATTTGACGTTATGATGAGCAAAAATAGTATTCCTGAAGATTTACGACTGTTTAAAGCATATATATTTGCAATCGCTATAATGGAAGGATTAAGAAATAATTTATTGAAAAGTATTTTTGCGCTCATGCTATTAAGTGTGTTGGCGTTGAAAGTTTTTGCATTTTCTATTTCTTATTTTTCAACTTCTTCGGAGGCATATTCAATTGAAAAAAGCGCGGAAGAAAATAAGGAGAAGGAACAGGAAGCCTTTGATAAAAACAAAAAGAAATTAATGCTGTACGAATCCTCAATTATTGATGTTGCGCACTATTTCTGCATCAATCATTCTCCCCTTCCTGCCCAACATTACCATGTCCGGATGGATGCACACCCTCCTAAAAGTGTACCTACTCCGCCCCCGGACAGGAACTCCTGATTCGATGAGCGAATGTTCTATTTATCAATTCAGTAACTAAATAAACGGCATTGCTGTGCTTGCCCAGCAGCATACCAGTTAGTATCCAAAAGGTAAATGAGTTCATGCTCCAATCCAGCTGGTTTTCTAGAGCCTGCATGTCTAAATATTTCACTAAAAAAGTTAAAATAACAATGAAGAATCATCACGTTGCCGGTGCACCTACGCCCTGGCAAAGATTGGTACGCATGCTTTATTACGAACGCAGTACCATTAATTACATTTATGTCTATGCGATGTTAATTGGCCTCATCGGCCTCTCCCTACCCCTTGGCACCAGTGCGGTTTTCAACCTGTTATCCAACGGTGCCATGTACAGTTCTACCTATATCCTCATTGCCGTTATTTTGGTCGGCATTGTTGTTGGCGGACTATTACTAATTGGTCAGCTTACTTTGGTTGAAGTGATTGAGCAAAAGATTTTCGCAAAAACAGCAATAGAATTTGCCTTTCGCTTACCGCGGATCAAAAAGAAAGCCTTGGAAGGAGAAAATCCTTCTGAACTGATTAACCGCTTTTTTGACATTTTAACTATCCAGAAAGGACTTACCAAACTACTGGTTGATGTTGTGGCAGCTGCCGTTCAAATATTTTTCAGTGTGATCCTGCTTTCTTTTTATCACCCTGTATTTATGGCTTTTGGGATGTTCGTTTTAATTGCGATCGTTTTGATTTTAGCCTTGTATTATCGTCGCGGTGTACAAACCAGTATCGAAGAATCTGAATATAAATACGAGGTTGCAGGATATCTGGAAGAAATTGCAGCAGATTTAGATACCTATAGAAACAGTAAAGCAAAGCGGAAGGAAATTATCGATAGAACGGATGAGATCACCGCCAATTATATCCAGGCCCGTAATGATCACTTTTCTGTATTGAAGCGGTTCTTCATCAGTGCCGTGGCAATGCGTACAATATTGATGGGTTCATTATTACTCTTAGGTTCTTATTTCGTAGTAGAAAGACAAATGACATTCGGCCAGTTTGTTGCCGCAGAGGTGATAATCGTGCAGATAAGTTATGCGATTGAAAAATTAATGACCAATTTAAATACCGTTTTTGACATGGTAACCGGGAGTGAAAAGCTTGCTGTTGTAACCGATCTTGAATTAGAGGAAGGAGATTTGAACCATGGGTAAAATGAGTCGCCATCAGGCACAGATTCAAAATTGGCAGGAATTATCAGTTCAGGCGAATAGTAAAATACTGAATGCGAAAGGACCGAAAATGCTTGGCAGGGTCCTACTGTTTATAGTCATTTTCTTTGCCATTCTGCTCTTTCTTCCTTTCCGGCAAACCATTCCTGGCCGTGGCACGGTGACCGCGCTACGTCCTGAAGACCGACCGCAAACCGTTCAAAACCAGATTGGCGGCAGAATAGAACACTGGGCAGTACGAGAAGGTCAGGAAGTGAAAAAAGGTGATACGATTCTGGTGATTTCAGAAACCAGTCAATCGTATTTTGACCCGGAACTTCCTACCCGATTGAATGAGCAACTGAATGCTAAACGTGGAAGTGAAACGGCCGCCTTGCAAAAAATTGATGCAACCAAAGGCCAGATGAAAGCCATGAGTGATGGTTTACGTTTCCAGATGAAAGCCGCAGAAAATAAAGTGCGCCAGGCTAAAAATTATGTTAGTATAGATAGTGCTGAGCTATTAGCTATTCAAAAGTTTTACGAAACGACCAAAACCAGGTTAGAGCGTTACGAAACAGGCTATAAAAAAGGACTTTTTTCGCTTACTGACATCGAAACCCGCAGGTTGAAACTTCAGGAAGATAACGCAAAGGTGATCAGTCAGCAAAATAAACTGAGCAACTCTACACAGAATTTGCTTAATTCCAGTATCGAACTGGATAATATCCGTGCGAAATACCAAGAATCTCTAGCTAAAGCGCAGTCTGATATGAGTTCGGCCATTTCGAGCAGGGCCAGTGCGCAGGGCGATATCGCTAAACTGCGGAATGATATTTCAAACATCAGCATCAGGCGGGGATTGTATGTAGTGCGGGCGCCCCAGGATGGCTATGTAGTCAAAACCATGAAGGCAGGGATTGGTGAAAATATCAAAGAAGGTGAATCAGTGGCCACACTACAACCTAAATCGCCAATGGTTGCTGCAGAACTTTATGTAAGCGCCATGGATGTGCCTTTAATTTTAGATACCAGTGATGTTCGCTTACAATTTGAAGGCTGGCCTTCGGTGCAATTTTCAGGCTGGCCATCGGTAGCTGTCGGAACATTTGCAGGTAAGGTTTCGTCGATCGATCGGGTAAGCAGTACTGGCGGAAAATATCGTCTTTTAATAAGTCAGACTAACCCCGTACCTACAAAAGATGAACCATGGCCGGTGCAACTTCGCCAGGGATCTGGCGTTTACGGCCGGATTATTTTAAGATCGGTACCGCTTTGGTACGAGATCTGGCGACAGCTAAACGGCTTCCCTCCGAGTTTAGAAAAAGAGCCTACGGGCGAGAGTAAGGATAAAAAATAATGCGGAAACGATGATGAAAAAAGATTTTAAAGCGCTCTTTGTCGTTACCATGCTGTTGCTTTCTGTAATGGCGACAAATTTTGCAAAGGGACAAAATGTTTCCCTTGTGAAAAATGAAAAAGACACTGCGAAGGTTTTTGAACTCGAAGATTTGCAAATGCTCGTGTTCAGGTATCACCCGGTAATTAAACAGGCTGCATTATTAAGTGAATCGGCCAAAGCAAATGTGCTGCAGTCTTTAGGTTATTTCGACCCTGAACTTAAGGCCGGCTTTGCGCGGAAACTTTTTGGCAATACGGAATATTACAACAAATGGAATAGCGAATTAAAAATTCCACTATGGCTGGCTGGTGCCGATTTAAAAGTAGGCTACGACCGCAATGTGGGTACCTATGTAAATCCGGAAAGCCGAACCAATTCTCAAGGTTTATCTGCAGTGGGTTTAAGTATTCCTTTAGGGCAAGGCTTGTTAATTGATGCAAGAAGAAACACCCTTCGACAGGCAAAAATAATGGTAGAATATGCAGAAGCAGAACGGTTGAAACAAATTAATGCTGTATGGTATGGTGCGGTAAAAGATTACTGGAACTGGTATTATGCCTACAAACAATTTGCGCTGATTAACGAAGGTGTGGAACTGGCGCAACGCAGGTTTACTGCATTAAGCAGGCAGACTTTAATGGGTGATAAGCCAGCTATTGATTCGGTTGAAGCCTATATTACTGTACAGGAAAGGATTATTCAGAAGGAAAAAATGAAAACGGAGTTGCAAAATGCACAACTGGTGCTTTCAAATCACCTTTGGAATGAAGATGGGAATCCGTTGGAACTACCCTCCGATGCCATCCCCCAAAACATTGATCCAGCGCGTGCAAAACCAAATCCTTTAATTTTAGATACGTTAATTGGTCAGGCTGCAAATCAACATCCAGAATTGGTAAAACTGAGGACAAAAGGCGCACAGTTGGCTGTAGAGCGAACTTATCGACAAGAACTGCTCAAACCGAAACTGAATGTAATGGGAAATTTGCTTTCCAGCAGGACTGATTTTAACAGCGTTATTCCGGGATATTATGATTTTAACTGGAGCAATTATAAGTTGGGTATCGAATTCGCCTTCCCACTGTTTCTGCGATCTGAGAGAGGAAAATTGAGAGAGGTTAAAATCAAACAGCAGGAGCTTAATTTTGATCTTCAACAATACGGAAGAACGATCAGGAATGATATTAATGCATCCTATAATGACCTTTCAGCTTATGCTGCCCAGCTGGCGGTTCAGATTAAGAGTATTGAAAATCAGCAGATTCTGGTTACCGGAGAAAACCAAAAGTTTAATTTAGGGGAAAGTACACTGTTCCTGATTAACAGCCGGGAAACAAAGTTGATTGACATGAAAATCAAACAGGAAAGCATGGTTGCCGGCTATCAGAAAACACTTGCAGAGCTGTATTATAAGGCCGGAACGAGACAAGATATTCGTTTTAACTGATCATTACTGTGATGCATTGATGATTTAAGCGATAATTTTTACCTGCAGGCCGGCGTTTAAATGACCATAGCCTGACCTGCTTAAATTAGGTTTGGATTTAATATTATACGTTTATTTGCATACGTTATCGGTAGACAATGTCTTCCATTTCATGTTTTTGAAATAAGACAGCAACCGGTATAAATATTTGCTGCAACCCAGTGCATTAAAAAAAGAGTTAAATGAATAGAAGTCCCATATCAAGATTTTCGAATCATTCGGAAGACTATCAAAAATACAGACCACGGTATCCTGAAGCGATTATTACCTACCTGGAGCAGAACATCGGCTTAAAAAAAGATCAACTTATCGCCGATATTGGTTCCGGAACTGGAATTTTCACGGAATTGCTACTCCAGAACGATTACCAGGTTTTAGCGGTTGAGCCAAACGAACAAATGAGAAATCAGGCAGAAATCCGGTTGAAGCAATTCCTTAAGCTTGATCATATAAAGGGAACAGCCGAGCAAACCAATTTATCAGATCATCATGTAGACTTGATTACGGTAGCACAATCTTTCCATTGGTTCGATTTAGTACAAACCAAAACAGAGTTTAAAAGAATTTTAAAACCCGGCGGACATGTGCTGCTTGTTTGGAATATTTTGCAGCAAAAAAGTCAGTTTCTTAAAGCTTATCAGGCACTAAAAGACCAGTATACGGATCGAAAACCATACATTGAAAAATTGGAAACCACCCGCATTGAAAACTTCCTCGGTCCGTCAAAAATTGTACGACAGGAAATTTACCACAGTCGCCTGTTAAATAAAGATGAACTTTTAGGTTATTTCAGGTCATCAAGCTACTCCCCGATTCAGGGCGAACCCGGTTATGAAAATCTGGTAGCTGAAATCGATCAGATTTTTACTGAACATCAGCAGAACGGTTTTGTGAAACTAGAATATGACGCAAAGTTATTTTTCTCTTCATTTGAATAAACTATTAGAAAATAGACTCAAAAACCCAGACGTTAATCCCGTCTGGGTTTTTGAATTTATAACGATATCCAATAAATAACATTTATCACTAAAATCTAAACATCATTTGTTGCATTCCAATTTTACTATATATTTATCGAATGAATACGTTTCACCTTACCGATATCTATATTTACCCGATTAAATCGCTGGGCGGTATCAGGCTGAATGAAGCGATGCTGGAAGATAAAGGTCTTCGATACGACAGGCGATGGATGCTGGTTGACCAGGATGGAACATTTATTACGCAACGAAAATACCATCAACTTTCTTTACTGCAGGTTCATATTAAAGAAGATAAATTATTTGTTCAGCATAAGGAGGATGAACAACTGGAGATTTCTTTCTCCCTCACTGAAGGTACTGGTGAGCGTATCGCAGTAACGGTTTGGGATGATACCTCTGTTGGATTAGAAGTTAGCAGAACGGTGAGCAGCTGGTTTTCAGCCTATCTTCAGTTTGAGGTAAAACTGGTTCGCATGGTTGACGACGAAAAGATTTACGTAGATCCGAGGTATGCTGCGAATGGTGAAATCAAAAGTTTTTCGGATGGCTATCCCTGTCTGATTATTGGTCAATCATCACTTGATGGGTTAAACGAAAAATTAGATGAACCGGTAAAAATGAACCGTTTCAGGCCAAATCTGGTTTTTTCTGGTGGAGCAGCACATGTAGAAGACCAATTTAAAAACTTTTACCTTGGTGATGTGTTGTTCTCCGCAGTGAAGCCTTGCGCACGATGTGTATTGATCACGGTTAATCAGGAAACAGGTAAAAAGGGTAATGAGCCATTGAGAACGCTCGCCACCTACCGCACTCAAAACAATAAAATTATGTTTGGGCAAAACCTGCTTCATGAGGGCGCTGGTTTAATTCAGGTTGGCGATGAGCTTCGTGTACAGGAATGGAAAACTAATGCTTAGTACCTTAATTTTATAATTATTTAGAAGTATTCTAAATAATTATTGCGACTTTTGTCTTGCTTGATCATTCGTCCAAAATTGCCTTTACAATACGAGCAGCTGCATTTTTAGTGCCGTTGTGATTATTAATCCAAGAAGAACGTAACCGGATAAAGCATAAAAATATTGATTACCCTGCTGCCGCCAAGAAGAAGAGGGATTTGTAGTACAGAAATTAACATAAATTAATTGAGCATTCAAAGATTCGCGGTTTATCAGCAATCTGTTTCCAACATATAATGAGCTTAACGAAGCATAAATAATGAATAATTTTAAACAGGAATATCCAGAATTTTTAAAAAACTTTGAACAAAATCTTAAACATCTATTTCAGGAAAAGCATGATATCGATCAATTAAGCTTGCAAAGAGGCCTTCCGCCAGAATTGCTTAAAGAGATTATGGATCACGTTCCTTTATCCGTAGCGGTTCCAGCATCTTTTGGCGGCAGAGGATGTAAGGTTAAAGAATGTCTGGGCATCCTTTCCGCAGCTTCGTACGAGTCATTATCACTTTCCCTAACTTTCGGCATTAACATCGCCCTTTTTCTGGAACCTGTTGCCAAATACGGCAGCGAAGACATTAAACAGGGGATTTTTGATCGGTTCTTACATGAACAAAATATGGGCGGTTTAATGATTACCGAACCTAATTTTGGCAGCGATGCACTTAATATGCGCACCACCAATGTGGCAACTGAAGAGGGCTATAAAATTAAGGGGACTAAACATTGGCAGGGACTTACCGGAATGGCCAATTACTGGATTGTTGCTACAAGAAACGAAGGTAATGATGGTTCGTTATCTAGAGATATCGATTTTTTTGTTTGTGATGATACCAAAGCAGATCAAAAAATTACGGTAGAAGAATATTATGATAACGCAGGTTTGTATCTAATTCCTTATGGTCTTAATCAGCTTGATTTAACTGTTCCGAAAAATCATAAACTTCAGCCAGAAACTACCGGAATTAAGATGATGCTCGATATCCTTCATCGAAGCAGAATGCAGTTTCCGGGTATGGGAATGGGCTTTATTAAACGTATGCTGGATGAGGCTTATAATCAATGTCACAATAGAAAAGTTGGTGTAGGTAATTTGTTGGGTATGGATAACGTTAAATTTCAGATTTCGAGGTTACAGGCGGCTTACACGATTTGTTCGGCCATGTGCGCAAAAAGTTCATCAATTAGTGGCATTGAAAATAACCTGGCTACAGAAGGACTTGAAGCCAATACCATGAAAACTGTAGTAACTGATTTAATGCAGGAAGCCGCACAGTTACTGGTTCAGCTTTCAGGTGCAAAGGGTTATCGCACCAGCCATATCGGCGGAAGGGGCATTATGGATAGTCGTCCTTTCCAGATTTTTGAAGGATCGAACGAGATGCTCTATGCGCAAATTGGCGAGATGATAATTAAAGCCATGAAAAAACAAAAGCAACCGCAACTTTATCAATATCTGAGAGATTTTCCACTCACTTCGAAAGCTAGTGACCACTTGAAGGATGACCTGTCATTTAATCCTGATGAGCAACTGGCGCAAAGAAAACTGGTTGATCTGGGAAGAATCGTAGCCCGGATTATTTGTGTTGGTTATGTAATCGAACTTGGAGAAAAAGGTTTCAGAAAGGAACTGGTAGAGAATTGCATCGTTATGCTCCAACAGGAAGTTTCCAGCCTGATCACTTCGTTACGATTTAAAAATTCCGTTGTTGAAGTTGGCGACTATCACATGGATAGTTTGTGGCTGGATTTCGCGTAACAGCTTGGTAATTGAGTAATATTTAATTCTTCTTAATGCCTTAATGGTTCAAAATTAATTTGTTGCATTTCGTACCCACTTCTAAGAATTAAACATTAAGGCATTAAGCATTTGCATCATAATTATTCTTCTTAATGCCTTAACGGTTCAAAATTAATTTGTTGCATTTCGTACCCACTTCTAAGAATTAAACATTAAGGCATTAAGCATTTGCACCATAATTATTTTTCTTAATGCCTTAATGGTTCAAAATTAATTTGATGCATTCCCTACCACTTCTAAGAAATTAACCATTAGGACGTTAAGCGTTTGAATCCTAATTATTTTTCTTAATGCCTTAATGGTTCAAAATTAATTTGTTGCATTTACTACCACTTCTAAGAATTAAGCGTTTAAGCATTTGCACCATAATTATTTTTCTTAATGCCTTAATGGTTCAAAACCTTAACATTTCAGTTGGTGGAAACACCAAACCGATAATGTAGATATTATAACTTTATTTATCGGTATTGCGCCACCTACCGAGATAAATCATGCACACTGCTTTAAATGCAGGATGGATCAGGATGGGTTAATAAAATAAAAGCTTTAATCTCGTAGCTGCAATTAACCAAATATATTAAAAACGCTAAAAAAACAGATATCTGCTCTTGCAACTCAGTTATAACAAAGGGTTTAGCAAGCGATACTTTGAAACACTATAAAATTCAATAACCAAACCAAATTCTTTCAAATTTCGCTGATTAAGACCAGACCTCTTTCATCACAAATAATTTACAATTGAAAAAGATGTCGTCTTCTTAGCCGATTTGAAAATAAACCAAGTATTAAAATGTCTACCAAAAGTGCTAAAACCCGATTGGATCAGGTCTGAATTTTCAGACTGGCTTAAAAACAGCTGATCGTTTTCATGATAGAATTTTGCCTTGGAGCAATGATTCTGATTTTACTAACTAAATATTTCTAATCAATAATTAAAAACTATGTATTTTAATTTACATTCCAAGTCGCTTCATCGGCGAAATGTATCTGGCAGTAAAAAGTTCCTGATTATGGGAATTTCTGCCCTTTCCCTGATGATGGTGAGCACATCCGTTAACGCTACCTTCACTTTTAAAAACGAACATCCTTTCAGTAAAAAACGATTAAAGAATTTTGATGAAACCATAAAGGGAAAAATTACTGATGATAAAGGCGAAACGCTTGTAGGTGTTATTGTTAAAGTAAAAAATACAACTATAGTTACTACGACGGATGCTAACGGCGCCTTTTCCATTACCATCCCTACCGGAACGGCCAACCCTGTTCTGGTGGTTTCTTATGTGGGTTACACCACTCAGGAAGTTGCCGTAAACGGACGTGCAAACATTACCATTCAAATTAAAAGCGCCATTAACGATCTTGAAGAAGTAGTGGTAGTGGGTTATAACACCGTAAAGAAAAGTGATTTAACCGGATCTGTTGTGAGCGTAGGTGCTGAAGAGATCAGATCAAGACCGGTAACGAATGCGCTGCAAGCCATTCAGGGAAAAGCGGCTGGGGTTGATATTACATCGAATGAGCGTCCAGGCCAATTGGGAAGTATATTGATTCGCGGTGTAAGGTCGTTAAGTGCAAGTAATTCACCTTTGTATGTAGTAGATGGAATTCCATTACAGGCTGGTGGGATCGATGCCATTAACCCTAATGATATTGAAAACATCGACATTTTGAAAGATGCATCGGCCACGGCGATTTATGGTTCGCGTGGTGCCAATGGTGTGGTTTTAGTAACGACTAAAAAAGGTAAAACCGGCCGTTTAACAATGGATTATGTTGGAACGGCTACCATCGAAACCCTGCAGGATAGAATGGAGATGATGAATTCAGCACAATATGTGGAGTTTAGAAGAGATGCATTTCGCCGGATTGGTTATTTAAATCCTACCGCAGCAGCCAGTTCAACTTATCCAACGGTACCAACATTGGCAGATGATAGAAGAATTTTTGGTGGCGATGTTTACGTACTGGAAAACATTCAGAAAGGCTGGGCTAATGGAGTTTATGACGGAAGTTTGATTCCAACAACAGATTGGGGAGATCTGGTAACGAGAACCGGCGTAACACAAGACCACGTATTAAGTGTGAGTGGCGGTACGGATAAAATTAAGGCTTATGGTTCATTTGGTTATTTAAATCAAACAGGAACGCAGTTGGGTCAGGATTTTGAACGCTACAGCGGAAAATTAAGTGTAGAACTTAATCCGGTAAAATGGTTCAAAATGGGCCTGAATTTAACCGCAACCTATGGTTTGCAGAATTATGGTTTCCAGGCGGCAAGTGCTTCCGGAGCCGGCAACATTTATGCAGCTGCACGTGGGATGCTTCCTTTAGCAATCCCATTCGATCCAAATGGAAACAGAATTAATTTACCTGGTGGCGACATCAACATCCAAAACCCAATATTGGAGGCTGATTATAACATCAACCTCCGTAAAACACTAAGAACTTTGGGCTCTGCATTTGCAGAAATTAACCTGGTAAAAGGCTTGAAGTACCGTATTAATTTTGGACCGGATTTTTCCAATTTCTATAACGGAAGATATCAGGATGCACGTTCCGTAAATCGTGATGCCGGGATCCCGGGATCAAATAACAATTTTGCCCAGCTGGATCAGAGTAATAAATTTGCGTATACACTCGATCATTTATTATATTATGATAACACGATTGGAAAACACAATTTCGGGGTGACCTTATTACAAAGTTCTTCTTCTTTCAGAGATGAATCTTCATCATTGAGAGGAAGCAGAATTAATCTGGCTGCACCACTTTGGTACGGATTAAGAGGCGCAAATATCACTGCATTGGATGGATTTGATACCAACCTGCGCGAATCTACACTTGCTTCGTATATGGCTAGGGTGAACTACACATTTAATAGCAAATATCTGTTAACCGCATCTGGTCGCTGGGATGGCGCTTCACAACTGGCTGCAGGTAATAAATGGGACTTCTTCCCTTCTGCAGCATTTGCATGGCGGATAGACCAGGAAGATTTCATGAAAGATATTAAATGGGTAAACTCACTTAAGCTAAGATTAGGTGTAGGTAGTACTGGTAATTCATCTGTAGATATTGGTAGTACCCTCGGCCTTTTACAACCACTTACTTATACGTTTGGCAGTGCTGCACAGGTAGGTTATGTGGCATCCGACGCATCTTTGTCTAACCCAATTTCTTTCCCGAACAGGTTGTTAAGCTGGGAGAAAACTTTGCAGTATAACTTAGGTTTAGATTTTGGTTTATTGGGCAATAGGATTAACGGATCATTGGATGTGTATAAATCAAATACTACAGACTTGATTTTATTAAAAAACATTTCAATCATTAATGGCTATCCAACGTCATTCGATAATATCGGAGAAACTAAAAATAAAGGTATAGACCTTACAATCAACTCTGTAAATGTTAAAACAAAAGACTTTATCTGGGAATCTACTTTGAATTTCTCGGTGAGTAAGGATGAAATTATAAAGCTAAATACTGGTGATATGGTTGCCAATCGTTTTTTCATTGGAGAAAGAAGTAATGTAGCTTATGATTTTGTGAAGGAGGGTATCTGGCAAAACACCCCAGAAGATATTGCCGAAATGGCCAAGTTTAACTCGAACCTTCCTGCATCAAGTTTCTTCAGGGCCGGAAGCATCAAAGTAAGAGATTTGAATGGCGATTATAAAATCGATGCGAATAATGACCGTAAAATTATTGGTCACTATAACCCAAGCTGGACTGGGGGAATTACCAATACCTTCGGTTATAAAGGTTTCGACTTATCAATCTTCATCGTGGCCCGTTATAATTTCTTAATAGAAACCGGCGCAGAACCCTTACAAGGCCGTTTCGCACAACGTGTATTAGATTATTGGACACCAACAAATCCAACTAATGATTATCCTGCGCCAAACTATGGTAGCGCTGCTGGTGATCAGTATAAAAGTTCCATGAATTATCAGGATGGATCTTTTGTGAAAATCAGGAATATTTCATTGGGTTATAATTTTGGAGAAAGTATAGCAAAAAAACTAACACTTTCGAGATTAAGAGTTTACGCGCAGGCCATCAACCCAGGATTGATTTATTCGAAAGTTAAATGGATAGATCCTGATTTAGGAGGTTCTACATTTAACAGAGGTGTTGTATTTGGAGTTAACGCTAGTTTCTAACCTTAAAAATTGACGATGAGGAGTATATAATTTAATTATACACCCTTCACACAATTAAAACAAAAATATTGAAATGAAAAAGATTATAAATTTAATATCAGGCGTAGCATTATTAGGGGGACTAATGGTTCTGCCTACTTCCTGCAAAAAGAGCTTCCTCGATGAAGAAGTAATCAATGCAAGAAATACAACTGATTTTGTGACTACAGGTGGTTTGGATGATCTAGTGATCGGAATGTACCAGGGATTAAAGTTTCACTTTAATTACACCTGGTCTTATACCAGTACGAACTATGGTGTAGATGAATTTACTGTCGGCGGAGATCGAACAGAACAAATGTGGAATTCTTATGATGGAACACTGAATTCATTTAACAGTGATGTTACGGCCATATTTGATAACATGTATGCTAACATCAACTCTGCTAACATTGTGATCAAAAATGTACCTGTTTACTATACGGGCGATGCTAAAAATACACGTTTAGGCGAAGGGTATTTCATGCGTGCTTTTGATTATTTCAAACTGGTAAAACAGTATGGCGGCGTTCCTCTACAGCTGGAATCATTGGAAGTTATTAAAGAAGAATTTACCAGAAATTCTGCCAAAGAAGTTTATGAGCAAGTGATTAAAGATTTTACGCAGGCTTATGAGTTGCTTCCGGCAGCCCCTGCGCAAACAGGAAGAATAACCAAATGGGCAGCAGCACATTTTCTGGCTAAAGCCTATCTGTTCCGTGCAAGTGAATTAAATAATGACTGGAATGGTGATACTAAGGCGGCAGATTTGGCCAATGCAGTTAAATATGCAGATTTGGTGATCAATAGTGGCAGCCACACCTTGGCCACAAACTTTAGCGATCTTTGGAATTTTACCGATGTAGATGGTCCGAATGAAACCAACAGAGAGGTTATTCTTGCAGCTCAATTTTCTAACAACACTGCAACTCAGGGCCGCTATGGTAACCAGGTTCACTTATACTATCCTTCAATTTATCAAAACCTGGATGGTATGCAACGTGACATTCCGGGCGGAAGAGAATTTCAACGCTTAAGATCTACTGATTATGCCATGGATGTTTTTGACCGGGTAAATGATTCCAGATTCTGGAAAAGTTTTAAAACACGGTATATTGCAAATAAAGCATCTTCTGCTCCCTTAGTATGGACAGCGGCAAATGCTCCTACTCCGGCTCAGGTTGGTCAGCCAAAATTTGTTGGTGGCCAGGAATCAATTCTTTATATTGTTAACAATGCCGGCGACACCCGATACACGCCTGCAAATATTGGTTTGCGTGCACCACACATGTTTGTTCGCTATTTTGCAGGTCAGCCACAAAGTTATTTAAATGCCCACGGAAACTATGGCGTAAGTCAGTATGTAGCTTTATCTAAATTTATGGATGGTTCGAGAAATCTGATTGCTTCTCAGTTTGGTCAGCGTGATGGTATTTTGGCGCGCTTAGCGGAAACTTATCTTATCGCTGCCGAGGCTGCCGGAAGGCAAGGTTTATATGCACAGGCGATTACTTATTTAAACAGGGTTCGCGACCGTGCGGCTTATAAAGATGGTGAAGACCGGGCAGCTTATGTAGATGGTGGGGTGGCTTACCGAAAAAACCCGGCATCCAGTACTGCAGCATTTGCATCGTATTCAGACAAGAATACTTATTTCGAATCTAACAATATCCCGGTAAGTACAGCAAATACTTTGAATTCTATGCACCTTAACAGCGAAGCCGATATCTTCAACTCCAACAAAGATTTTTACGATAAAATCGGAGCTGCTTCACAAGCAGATAAGTTTACGGCTTTTATTTTGAACGAGCGTTCAAGAGAGTTAATGGGAGAACTTCAAAGATGGGAAGATCTTGCCCGTACCAAAACATTAGTAGCCAGAACTACTGCATTTAACCTGGAGGCAAAACCGCAGGAAAACAAGCATTATTTGAGACCAATACCTCAATCGTTCCTGGATGTAATTAAAGCAAACGGTGCACCTCTAACATCCGCACAGAAACAAGCATTACAAAATCCAAACTGGTAAATAAATATTATGAATTTTGGAAGCGCAACTGGTCGAAAGCCAGTTGCGCTTTTGGTTTAGGGATTTTTCCATCTCCATTTTTTCAATCGATTGAAACGAACACTAAATCCATTTGTAACAGATCTATGGCATATTTTGCAGGATGGAACAGGATGGTTTACCGCTTTATTAACGGTAAAATCGTATTAGTATCTAGCCAAATATCCTCTAATGCTTTTAGTTTTCGGCCATTGGCGAAACTGTCAATCTGCTTTAAGTTTTTAGCTGATTTTATTGCATAATCAATACTGTTCATGCATTCATTGAAAATAAATTTGCCAACGCTAAATATTGCACGCTAATCCAAACCGCTAAATGAAAATTCTAAAGATATTACTACTGCTCACTTGTAGCCTGGCAACAAGCTACACTCTGGCACAAACGGACAACAACATCCGCAGAACCTATAATTTCAGTCCGGGATGGAAGTTATTCGTTGGCGATCAGCAGGGTGCTGAAAATGTCAACTTTGAAGATTCAAATTGGAAGCCGGTTACCCTACCCCACGCCTGGAATGAAGATGAGGCTTTCAAGAAATCAATTGAGCAGCTGTCTACCGGAATCGCCTGGTACCGCAAACATTTTAAAGTTAAAGAAGCTAAAAACAAAAAGATATTCCTGGAATTCGAAGGCATCAGGCAGGCCGGAGAATTTTACCTCAATGGTAAATTTATCGGCCGGCATGAAAATGGCGTTACATCATTTGGTTTCGACATCAGCGATTTAATCGATCCCAATAAAGACAATGTTCTTGCCGTAAGAATTGATAATGCCTGGAACTATAAAGAAAAGGCCACAAACTCAGGCTATCAGTGGAGCGATAAAAACTTCAATGCAAATTATGGCGGAATTTCTAAAAATGTGCGTTTGCACGTCAGCGGAAAACTTTATCAAACCCTGCCGCTCCATGCCATTTTAAATACTACTGGCAATTATATCTATGCCAAAAATTTCAATATTACGGGTAAAAGTGCAGTGATTGTATCTGAATCCGAAGTTAAAAATGAAACTTCTGCTGCTCAGAACGTCACCTATGAGGTCGAAATTAAAGATGCGGAAGGAAAAATAATCAAAACGTTTCGTTCAGTAGCTCAAAACATTGAAGCTGGAACCACCACAACCCTCAAAGCAGAATCTTTAGTGAACGGACTTCATTTTTGGAGCTGGGGATATGGCTATTTATACACCATAACTTCGCGTTTGCAGATAAATGGAAACACTGTTGATGAATTAAAAACAAAAACGGGTTTCAGGAAGGGCGAGTTTAAAAACGGTATGGTCTATCTCAACGATCGGGTATTGATGATGAAAGGTTATGCCCAGCGCACCAGTAACGAATGGCCTGCTATTGGATTGTCTGTACCCGCATGGCTAAGTGATTACAGCAATGGTTTAATGGTAGAAAGCAATGCAAACCTAGTGCGCTGGATGCATATTGCACCATGGAAACAGGATGTAGAATCGTGCGACCGGGTGGGATTAATCCAGGCGATGCCCGCGGGAGATGCAGAGAAAGATGTAACTGGTGTGCGGTGGGATCAACGGAAATCTGTAATGACAGATGCCATCATCTACAACCGAAATAATCCAAGTATCCTGTTCTACGAATGCGGTAACGAATCTATCAGCACGGCACACATGGAGGAAATGAAAGCCATCAGAGATCAGTTTGATCCGAATGGTGGAAGGGCAATTGGTTCCAGGGAAATGCTGGATATCCCTGCAGCAGAATACGGCGGCGAAATGTTATACATTAATAAAAGTGCAACTAAACCGCTCTGGAGCATGGAATATGCCAGGGATGAGGGTTTGCGGAAATACTGGGATGAATTTTCCCCACCTTTCCATAAAGATGGCGCCGGACCGCTTTACAAAGGTGCAGATGCCAGCATTTATAACCGCAATCAGGATACGCATGCCATCGAAAGCATAGTCAGGTGGAACGAATATTACCAGGAAAGACCCGGAACAGGGACCCGCGTGAGCTCCGGTGGCGTGAACATTATATTTTCTGATTCCAACACGCACTACCGTGGCGAAGAAAATTACCGCCGCAGCGGAGAAGTAGATCCGATGAGAATCCCTAAAGATGCTTTTTACGCACATCAGGTAATGTGGGATGGATGGGTAGATACCAAAAAAACAGGTATCCATATCATCGGGCACTGGAACTATAAAGCCGGAACGAAAAAAAATATTTATGTAGTCGCAGCCGGCGATAAAACCGAACTTTTTGTAAATGGTAAATCCCTTGGTTTCGGCACCAAAAGCGATGGATTTCTTTATACATTCAAGTCAGTAACCTATCAGCAGGGAACGTTGAAAGCCGTTTCCTATGATTCCAGGAACAAAAAGCTGGCGGAGATGCAGGTCAAAACTTCGGGTGAACCGGTGGCTTTGAAACTGACGACAATACAAAACCCTACCGGCTTCAAGGCAGACGGTGCCGATCTGGCGCTGGTACAGGTTGAGGTAGTTGATGGAGCTGGTAACCGTTGTCCAATTGCTTTAAATACGATCAATTTCGAACTTTATGGTCCGGCTGAATGGCGTGGTGGGATTGCACAAGGCCCTGATAATTACATTTTATCGAAACAGTTACCAGTGGAAGGCGGCGTAAATCGCGTACTCATCCGGTCTACTACTACCGCCGGTAAGATTAACCTCTTTGCAAAAGCAGATGGATTGAAACCAGCTGCTATCGTTTTGGAAACCTTACCTATCCAAGTTCAGGATGGTTTATCTATTCAACTGCCGGCTGAAGGTTTGAAATCGAACTTAAAAAGAGGCGAAACCCCGGCTGAACAAACTTACCTGGTAAGCAGAAAAGCGATCAAAATTGTAGCTGCTACTGCGGGTGCCAATAGCGATAAAGCCAGATTCAGCTATGACGACAACGAATTGAGCGACTGGGTGAACGACGGCAACATCAGCACGGCCTGGATTAAATATGAGCTTGAAAAAGCAAGTACCGTTACCCAGGTAGAATTAAAAGTAAACGGGTTTCGGACTAAAACCTACCCTATCCGGATTTTGGTAGATGGCAAAGAAGTGTTCAATGGCAATACTGTTCCCAGCCTGGGTTATTTTACCGCCATCTGTAAACCAACAAAAGGAAAAACGGTAACGGTACAATTGTTAAATTCGGGTAAAGCCACGGCCGAAAGCGAAAAAATCGGGGTGGAAGTGAATGGCAAAAAATTAGATGATGGTGTGGAGCGAGCCGAAACAAAATCTAAAGGTGGCTTAAGTATTATTGAAGCCGAGGTTTACGAATCAAAATAAAAATTTACACCTTCACCCCTATTCATACTTAGTTATGACCAATCATATTAAACTTACTGCGATATTATTCTTCTGTTTTGGAACGCTCAACATCAGCTTTGCGCAAAACAAAGCCGACATTGAAGTTAACTTCGACCGTAAAATTGGCACAATGAAACCGATCTGGGCATGGTTTGGATATGATGAACCGAATTATACTTATATGAAAGACGGACAAAAGCTATTAACTGATCTTTCTAAATTAAGTCCTGTTCCGGTTTACGTGCGGGCGCACAACCTGTTAACTTCCGGTGACGGTACACCCGCGCTGAAATGGGGCTCCACAAACGCCTACACCGAAGATGCCAATGGCAACCCCGTTTACAACTGGACCATCGTAGACCGGATTTTCGATACCTACGTAAAACGAGGAATGAAACCGCTGGCACAGATCGGGTTTATGCCCGAAGCCTTATCCACCAAACCCCAGCCCTATCAGCACAAATGGAAACCGGGTACGCGTTACGAGGAGATCTTAACGGGATGGGCTTATCCACCAAAAGATTATCAGAAATGGGGTAGCCTGGTATACGAATGGGTAAAACATTGCGTAGAAAGATATGGCCAGAAAGAAGTAGAAAGCTGGTACTGGGAAGTTTGGAATGAGGCTGATGGTGCCTATTGGAAGGGCACCCAGGCAGAGTTTTTTAAATTATATGATTACGCCGCTGATGGCTTGAAAAGGGCACTCCCAAGCGCAAAAATTGGTGGTGCAAACGTAACGGGAGGCGGAAGCAAATACCTCGATGCTTTTTTAAAACATTGCCTTACTGATACCAACTACGTCACGGGCAAAATTGGCTCACCTTTAGATGCCGTTCTGTTTCATGCAAAGGGTTCGCCGAAGGTGGTAAATAACGTGGTGGTGATGAGCATCCGCACCGAACTCCGGAATGTGGAGTCGAATTACAAAGTAATCAGCAAATATCCTCAGCTTCAAAATATCCCGGTTATTATCGGTGAATTTGATCCTGAAGGTTGTGCTGCCTGCGGCATGTCTACCAATCCGGAAAATGCCTATCGCAACGGCACCATGTACTCGAGTTATACCGCAGCATCTTTCGCCAGGCTTTACGAACTGACAGATCTCTATAAGATTAATCTTTTAGGTGCCGTGAGCTGGTCGTTCGAATTTGAAAACCAACCCTGGTTTGCAGGATTCAGGGATTTGGCTACGAACGGAATTAATAAGCCGGTTCTTAACGTTTTTAAAATATTAGGGATGATGAAAGGCAACAGAGTGCAAGCCACAAGTAACCAGATGTATGCCTTAAAAACCGTGCTGGATTCCAGCATTAGAAAAGCCACTCCAGATGTTGGCGTATTGGCTGCAACTGATCAACAATCCGCCTCGGTTTTGGTATGGAATTACCATGATGAAGATAAAAAAGGCACGGTAGATGCAGTGTCTGTATCCTTAAAAGGCTTAAGCAAAAAACAGGTAATGGTAACGCACTACCGAATTGATGATGCGCATAGTAATTCTTATGAAGCGTGGAAAAAAATGGGCTCGCCGAAGCAGCCAACGGCACTGCAAATTTCACAACTAGTTAAATCAAGCGAACTGAAAACCCTTGGCAAGCCGGTAAAATACAACACTGATAGCGGTCCATTTCAATTCGAACTACCCAGACAGGGCATTTCTTTACTCAGCATAAAATGAAATTGATAACCATGAATTCGATTTGCGATAAATACCTTGGTGCCCTATTTTTTGTCTTATTATTCGGCGTTGCAAATACATCTCTGGCGCAAAATATTAAAAATGATTCCTTCTGGAAGACCACAGATGGCCAACCCATTAACAGCCAGGGCGGCGGCATTTTCCAATTTAAGGATCCAAAATCTGGTGAAAAAAAATATTATTGGTACGGTGTGCATTATGCAGAGGCCGATCTTTATCGCAACGACCCCTCCGTTACACAGCAGAATGCTACCTTCGAATCCGTAACCTGCTACAGTTCTGCCGATCTCACCAATTGGAAGAACGAGGGCGATGTACTCACCAAAAGCGAAACCAATAAAACCATGAAAACCTGGGTTGGCCGCCTGGGCGTGGCTTATGTAAAAGAACTAAAAAAATATGCCATGTTTGTACAACATGGAAAACAGGTGTTGATTACCGTTTCTGATTCGCCTAGGGGCCCTTTTACCACCCATCAACACCTTGATATGGAGCCTTTAATCGGCACCTCAAACACCGGAGATCAAACTGTTTTTACCGATCAGGATACCGGTAAATCTTACCTGGTTTACTCCTATGGCCGCGGAAGGAACAAAATTTATGTTTCGGAAATTGGCGTAAAAGATGGGAAGGTAAACCTCTTAGATTGCAAGCAGATTTTTCAGGGCGAAAGCCGAGAGGGGAACTGCATGTTCAAATACCAGGGTAAATATTATATGTACGCCTCCAATATCTACGGCTGGGATGGCTCATTGGCCTATTATTTAGTAGCTGATGATGTACGTGGCCCTTATCTGCCAACAAATAAGATGCTGGTGACCAAAGGCAGCGAGGCTGATTATGCACACATTTCGCAGACTGGATTTTTTGTAAATGTAAAAGGAACAGCACAAGAAACCGTTATCTATTGCGGCGATCGGTGGGCTGATTTTGCAGGGAACGGCCTGGGTTACAATCAATGGTGCCCCCTATCTTTCGAAGGTGCAACGCCTTACTTTAACTCACTGCATTCATGGAACCTAAACGCCAAAACTGGTAAATGGACCGTTGCCCGGGATAACGACTTCGTTAAAAATGGCAGTTTTGAAGCCGATCGTAAGCGAATTCCAAGTCTGATAAAACCAGTACAAACCACCATAACAGGATGGGAAACCGCAATTATAAAAGGCAATGAAGTGAGCCTGGACAGCACCAAATCTCCGGATTTAAACCATTTTAATACACAGCCTGAAAGAAAACTGGTTGTTGGAGAAAAAAGTTTAAACATCAGTGACCGGGTTGATTTCGAGCGTAAGGTATCACAGGTGATTTCTTCGTCTCCTCACATTGCCCTGTCAGATGGAATGTATACGTTAACCGCTAAGGTGAAAAACAGTAAAGGTTTTAGCCGATTGGCATTATACGCATTAAGTGCTAAGAAAGAGTCGAAATTTAATATCAAAGACGAGCATCCAGAATGGAAAACAATTTCAACGACTATTTCAGTACAAGGCGGAAAAGTCGAAATCGGATTTATCGCCAGTGGAAAAGCCGATGCCTTTTGTCTGGTTGATGATATATCGCTGGTGAAAACGCAAGAGCTATTAAAACGATAATAAATGAAATTGCATGCCCTATAAATCGCCAATAGTGAAACTGTTCAAAATATCCTTACTGTTAATTATTCTTTATCTCAATTGTACAGTTGCGTTAGCCCAGCAACCAGGTAAAACCGATGCGATTTACTCAGGTGTGCCCTGGTACGATCAGCATGGGAATATCGTTAGTGCACATGGCGCTAACCTCATCAAAGAAAAGAATCTTTTTTACCTCTTCGGGGAAGCACACTCGGATACCAGTAATGCTTTTGCCGGCTTCAATTGCTACTCTTCAAAAGATTTGTATAACTGGAAGTTTGAACGAATTGCTTTACCCGTTCAATCCAGCGGTAAACTCGGCGCAAATCGCGTTGGTGAAAGACCAAAGGTGATGAAGAACCCTAAAACCGGTGAGTTTATCCTTTATATGCATGTGGATACGCTGGGTTACAAGGATCAGTTCGTTGGCTATGCGGTTTCAAAAAAGATAACGGGGCCTTATCAGTTTAGGGGCGCACTGCTGTTTAACGGCAAGCCGATTAAAAAATGGGATATGGGCGTTTTTCAGGATGAGGATGGTAAAGGCTATCTGCTTACGCATGGCGGATTGATTCATCAACTTAGTGATGATTATAAATCGGTCGTAGCAGAGACCAATAAGCAGATTACCTCGGGTTTTGAATCGCCAACGCTTTTTAGAAGAGGCAATATTTATTATTTCATCGGGTCGCACTTAACTTCATGGGAGAAGAATGATAATTATTATTACACCTCAAAATCACTTTCAGGGCCTTGGATTTCCCGTGGACTGATTGCGCCGAAAGATCAACTCACCTGGAATTCTCAAAGCACTTTTGTGTTAAAAATTGCAGGCAAAAAAGACACAACTTATCTTTTTATGGGCGACAGGTGGTCGTATCCGCGCCAGCGATCTGCTGCAACCTATGTATGGCAACCAATTCAATTTAAGGGTGATTCAATCTCGCTCCCCAAATATCTGGATGCCTGGACAATCAATCCGGAAACTGGTCGGGCATTGGAAAAAAGCATTTCTCATCGTGTAATTGATCACCACGATACCCAAATTAAATACACTGGCAACTGGGAAAAATCGGCAGTAGCCTTCACGCAGGTAAGTCGGTCGATGGAAGAAAGTGCATCCTGCAGCTACGTATTTAAAGGTACTCAGATCGGTTTGCAAACCCTGGTGCTGCCTGATAATGGCTATGCTCACATCATCCTTACGGATAAAAACGGGAAGGTGATGGTGAGGAACCTGATTGATCTGTATGCAAAAACTCCCGCCCTGAGGCTAGTTTTTATGAGTCCGGTTTTGCCGAAAGCAACCTATAAATTGACCATATCGGTAGCGGGCGAAAGGCCCAACTGGTCTGACAAGAAGAAAATAATATACGGCAGCACGGCCAACAACATTACCATTTCAAAATTGATCATCAAAGAATAAAACTGATATGCATTTAAAAAAAATCATTCCCTTCATTGCTGTTTTTGCATTTGCCCTGCCCTATCCGGTTTTCGCTGACTTCATATTCAAAAAAGAGGCAAACGTAAGTATTGCCATTCCGGCGAACGAGGCTGCTGTGGTAAATACGGCGTTGGAAATTTTTGCTCGGGATTATGAGGCTGTATTTGCAGGGAAAGTGACCATGGGCAACAATGCACAAATCTTTATTGGAACATTGGGGAATGGTTCTGTAGCCGAAAAAAACATCGATCAAAAATCTGTTCAGTCTTTAAAATTGCATCAGGAAGGTTATGTTATCCAGGTTAAAAATGATAAGGTTTATATTTTGGGAAGCGATAAACGCGGAACAGCCTACGGAATTCTGGAATTATCGAGACGCATTGGCGTATCGCCATGGGAATGGTGGGCAGATGCAAGAATCGAGCAGCAAAATACAGTTATGCTTAAGAATGGCTTCAACCTGTTTGAACATCCTTCGGTTGCGCTCCGCGGAATTTTCATCAATGATGAAGATTGGGGTTTAACACCCTGGAGTTATCTTACTCACGAGCCTTCAAAAATTAAAGGGCGAATCGGTCCGAAAACCAATGCACGGATCTTTGAACTACTCTTACGCTTACGCGCAAATACCTTTTGGCCACCCATGCACGAGGTTTCCGTTGCTTTCTATCAAACCCCTGGCAATAAGGAAATGGCCGATAAATATGGAATGATTATGGGTGCCTCTCATTGTGAACCGATGATGCGAAATGCCAATACAGAATGGAAAATTGATGGCAAAGGGAATTATGACTTTGTAAATAACAGGGAGAATGTACTCAGTTTCTGGCAGGACCGTGTAACCGAATTAAAAGGTGCAGATAACCTTTATACGCTGGGTATCCGTGGTGTACACGATGGAAAAATGCAGGGGGCAAATACCCTACAAGAACAGAAAGATGCTTTGGTTAATGTATTGACAGATCAACGGGAGATGATTAAAAACACCCTTAGCAGCAATCCTGAAAAAGTGCCTCAGGTTTTCATCCCTTACAAAGAAGTGCTGGAAGTATACCATATGGGTTTGAAAGTACCTGATGATGTAACGCTGCTTTGGTGTGATGATAATTATGGTTATATCCGTCATTTCCCTACGCAAACAGAACGCAGGCGCAAAGGTGGCAATGGCGTGTACTACCACATTTCTTATTGGGGCCGTCCGCATGATTACCTTTGGCTGGCCACCAACCACCCGGCTCAAATCTATACACAAATGAAAATGGCTTATGACAAAGGCGCCAAAGACATCTGGATGCTGAATGTTGGCGATATCAAACCAGCCGAATACCTCACAGAGTTATTTTTGGATATGGCCTGGAATATTAATCAGATAAAAGATAGTAAGGAAGGCCTGGATCAGCATTTGCAGAATTGGTTAAGCAGGGAATTTGGCACCAAAAGCGCTCCGGAACTTCTTTCGGTTATGAACGAATATTATCGCCTTGCCTATATCCGTAAACCTGAATTTATGGCGAATACGCGTACCGAAGAAAAAGATCCTAAATTCAAAGCAGTGGCAGATTTACCCTGGAGCGAACAGGAAATAAAAACCAGAATCGCGGATTATGAGGTATTATCGAATAAAGTACTAAAGTATTCGAAGCTTATCGCACCGGAGAAACAAGACGCCTGGTTTGAGTTGGTGGAATATCCGGTAAGATGCGCAGCAGAGATGAACAAGAAACATTTGTATGGTCAGCTGGCGAGGCATGGCCTTGCTAAATGGACAAAAAGCGATGCTGCCTTTGCTACCATTCAGGAACTTACCGCCCGTTACAACTCGTTGGGAAATGGAAAATGGAAAAATATGATGAATGCGCAACCGAGAGATTTAGCAGTGTTTCAGCAGGTTCCTCATACTACAGCGAATATGCCATTGGTTGAAAGCAAAAAGCCGTTAGCTGTAGCTGACGGTTCTGAGTATAGTTCTTTTAAAGGTTCAAAACCAGTGGAGCATGGTTTAGGCTATAACAGCAATGCAATAAGTTTAAAAAAGGGAAGCGCTATATCTTATACGTTCCATAACCTGGATGCAGGTGCGATCGAAATTGAAGTAGCACTAGCCCCAAACCACCCTGTAGATGGGAATTCAATTCGTTACGAGATTTCGCTTGACGGAAAACCTTTGCAAGTGGTAGATTACCATACCATAGACCGAAATGAAGAATGGAAGGTGAATGTATTACGAAATCAGGCCATCAGCGTTACGAAAGCGGCCTTGTTAAAAAAAGGTGGCGCACATGTGGTTTCAATAAAGGCTTTGGATGAAGGGGTAATTTTAGATCAGGTTAAGGTTTGGAATAAAGACTAAAGCCGAAAGCGAAAAGATTAAAGGCTAAAGCGAAACGCTAATGAATCTTCTTTCTGAACTTGATCCAGGATCTTATTTAAAAGAACTTATTGCAAAGAAGCAGTCGGTTAAACCAGACTGCCATGAATTGACGACTGAAATAAATTCAGCATGATGATTTGGTGAGTGTATCACATCAAAAAATCCGTCTTTGCGAAGCAGATTCTTCATCTACTGAAGCAATCTCCTTCGAAAAATTGCTCGTAAAATCATCTTCAACTAGTTTTAGGGTCTTTATTTAAAAAGTTAACGAAATTGTTCATAGCGTCTGGCTTTAGCCAACGCTAAACGGATCTGCCAATAAGCCATCCCCCTAAACTTGATTCAGGATCTTATTTAAAAGAACTTATTGCAAGGAAGCAGTCGGCTAAAGCCAGACTGCCATGAATTGAAGACTGAAATAAATTCAATATCACGAGCCGGTTAGCAAATCTAATCAAGAAACCCTTTAATTATCATATCGGTTTCGTGTCATCACCTACCGAAACGTTGACACATATCGATAGCTAAACTGATTGCTTCGTCGTCCCTCCTCGAAATGACGATTTTTCGAACAGAATCGGTTATCTGTATCTTGTCTCTAATCCAACGAAAAACAACTAAAAATCCCACTCGACCACCTCCAACCAAACGATCAACGAAAAACGACTAACGAAAATCCTACTTCACCACCTCCAAAGGCTTTCCGTTAACCACCACATGATCGAACTTCACGTCTGCATATTTATTGGTTAGCACTGGTTTTTCCGTAGTTACTTCGATGTTTTTAAAGGTAAAATCTGATAACTGATCTAAAGGATTCCCCTGCATTTCGCCAAATTTGGTACTCGTTACCTTAATATTCGACATGGTAATGTTTTTAATGATACCAAAGGGTTTTTCATTGCTCCCTGCCAGGTTAAAGAACTGACTCCAGGGATTTAAATCAATTACTGCGCCACTGCTTCCGGTGATGTTCTCTACGGTGATATTCTCGAACAATTGGAAGGTATCGCCACGCATTTTAAATTTCAAAATCGGACAAGTATTATTCACCACGCAATTTCTCATCGTGATGTTTTTGGCATGGATGCTTTCGCTCCCAAGCGTAAGCGTAGCATGAGCAGGTCCGAAAGTACAGTTTTCAATCAGCACATCTTCTACAATGCCATTTTGTGGCAGTTTATGTGCGGTTGGTCCTTTTCCGCCTTTAATTACAATCGCATCATCATTTACAGAAATGTAGCAATTGGTGATGGTTACCCTTTTACAAACATCAATATCAACGCCATCTGTACTTGGTGCCTTTACCGGTTTAAACGGCGAACGGATATCTGCACAATCGATTAACACATCATTACATTGATACAAATGGGTAGTCCAGAAACCTGCGTTACATAATTTAATATTCTGAATTTTGACGTTATTACTCTTCCAGATAAAGATCAACCGTGGTCTGCTCACCTCCAGATTGGTAGAACTTTTACCGATCTTTTTCATGTCTTCGCGATGGGTCCAAAATGTTTTCCAGAATTTTAAACCATTGCCGTTGATGGTTCCGGGGCCGGTAATACTAAACCCATCTACTCCATAAGCATTCACAAGTGCAGCATAATAATCCAGGCTCTGGCCTTCCATGCGGGAAGGAATAAATGGATAATTTTTAATTTCATCAGACCCTTTGAGTACCGCGCCTTCCTGAAGCAATAAGTTTGTTTTCTTTTTAAAGAACAGCGCACCGCTTAAATAAGTGCCTTTAGGAATCACGATGGTTCCTCCCCCTTTTGCAAAAGCCTGATCAATTACTTTTTGGATGGCTTTAGTCTGAAGGATTGTGCTGTCGTTTTTTACTCCAAATTTACTAATATCGTATTGCTGAGCTTTTGCTGTATGTAAGGAAATAAGAGTTAAGAGAAATGCAAAGAGTTTTTTCATAAGATAGAGGATGCGGGTTTTGCTATAGCTTAGATGAATTTAAGAACATTACCAATTAAGCTATTAGCAATATTAATTAGTACTATTTGGTTATTGGATAAATTTCGCTACCATCGTTTTCAAATATCATCAATGCAGGCTTTAAACGCGTCCTGTAGTATCCTGTAACTCAGGCATCAACCAGTTTTTATAATCTACTATTTTTCACGAACCAAATAGATAGTCTTTACGCCGCTCACGGCAGTTCTGAAAGGAAGTAATGTGATCAAGGCGGGATCGGTAATTTTGGTAGAGATTTCCATCTGCTGGTCGGTTTGAGATTCAATTTTCCACTCGGTTTGAACGGCAATACTGGCGTTATCGATAACCAAATGTTTTTCAGTTCCTTTATTCACCACTTTATAGCCAGAGGTAATCACGTCAGATCTGAAGTCATAGCTCAATGTCATCTGAGATTTTTCAAATGTCCAGTACGTCTTAATCGCATCGGCCACCCCGCGAGAAACGACCATTCCTGAGGCATCATACCATTCGAAATGGTAACCTCCGGTAGACCATTTCCCATTCAGAGAAGTTGTGGCACCTTCAGTTTCATCCTTTTTACACGCAAACAGTAAACACAGTATCAATAGAAAAGGAGAAAGTTTTTTCATCATGGTTTTTAAACTAATAAATTTAAAGATAATGGTCTAAAATGACAAGGCAGTTTTGTAACAAAAAGCTTCCACCCTTTAACTTGATGAAAGCTTTTAACATTTTTTATTTCCACTCAAATGGCAAATACCAGTTATCCGGATTCATCAGCTTTGCTCTCGCAGCTGCTGCATTCGGATCGCCATCTTTTAATAATTTCTGGTATACCCTTTCGGCAAGGAAAGCCGGATTATTTTGTCTCCGGGCGATGCGCAATAAATCAGGCCAGCGGTTTCCTTCAAAAGCAAGTTCCAAAGCGGCTTCATCAATAAGTTTACCTTCCAGGCCGATCACATCGGTCTGGAAACTTACATTTAAAGCCGTTACGCCGGCGCGGTTTCTGATCCCGGTATTCCGGTACCATGCACTTCTGTAATCGCCATTAAATCTTGCATCAAAGTTGAAGGGGTAACTATAAGGCGAAGCCATGGTATTAATCTCTTCGAAAGAAACCGGTGCAGCAGCTCCGGCGGCAGTTCTTGTACCTACATAAAAAGTATTGGCAATCCCTATATTTAAAAAGGCCCAGCCGAGCTTCCCTTTTCCGTCGCGGTTAGCGGCTTCAGACATTCTTAAATGTAACAACGCTGCGCGATAGATTCCCCATTTACCACCTTTGTTTAAGTTAGAAACCGGAATAAGATTATCTGTTAACTTTGTAATTGCCGGGCCTGCTGTTGTGTTTTCATAAGACAGCCTTCCACGTGCATCGTAAGGGATGCCGTTATACTGCCTTTGTGCATTCCAGTTATCAATAGCAGCATTAGAAGGCTTAATTAAGTATTTCCCAAAGGTTGGCGAACAAAACTCGATCATCGGGTTGCCAGGTTTGAAACTCGGGCTGTAAGGAATTCCCCACAGAAACTCCATGTTCCAAACGTTACCAGTGTTGGGAGAACTGAAAATCGTTTTCCAGCCCTGATCGTAAAGCAGGCTGCTTTCATCCTGCGATCTTCCGTACCTAACGGATTGATCGCTGTAAGCCGAAGAAAGGTAATAGCCAACTTTATAGGCATCGTAAGCAAAGTTGATATTGGTATTATCGTTCTCTACATTCATAATCTTATGGTAGTTCTCCGCAGCCTTCACATAATTGTTGTTCCACAGGTACAAATCGCCTAATACAAAAGGCTTGCAGATAAAGATCTTCTGCGTGTTATTTCCGTCGATGGTAATCACCAGCGGATTACCTGTCGGGTAAGCATAAACTTCTTTGTAAGGTAGCTTTTCGGTAAAGTCAATCAATCGCGTTAGCAACTGGTCAAAAGGAATGCGGGGATAAGTGCTGAGATTTTTAATATCATCAACGTTTTCAATTGGTTCTGTAATGTAGGGAATGCTTCCATACTGAATACCCAGTTGCAGGTAAATCCAGCTGCGAAGTGCACCCACATCAGAATAATGTTTGTTGTAATCGTCCACACTCATGCGGAAATTATCAGCCATTATTTTGAAGTTTTTAAGGATATCGTTACAGTTTAAAATCACCTTGTAGTAAGGTCTGGGGTCGATATACGGATTATCCTTAGTGGTGGTGTGATTGGCCAGTTGCTTTAAATATGGATCTGCATTTGGGGTTACATCAACCAAATCTGCTCTTAACTCATTCTGTAAAATGTATGTTTTTTCTAAACTTAGAAACTGACCATACAAGCCGATTACGGCTGCATCGGCATCTGCAGCATTGCGGTAAGCATTGGTAATATCAAGCTTATCTTCGGGCACTTCATCTATTATTTTTTTGCAAGACCATGAACTTGCTGCAAGTATGGCTACTGTAAATATGGCGACAACTTTTTTATTAAAATCCATCTTCATCGTTTTATCAAATAATCAATTATAAACCAATTCTAACCCCTAATTGCACCGATCTGAACTGTGGCTCCAGTGTGGTATCAACGCCCTGGGTAAAAATACTTCCATTCGCACTAAACTCCGGATCGTAGCCCAAATAGTTAGTAACGGTGAGCAGGTTATTCCCGGTGGCATAAATTTTTGCGTATTTAATGGCCTTGGTTTTCAGCGGTACATTATAGGTTAAATTCACCGAGCGCAGACGGAGGTAAGAACCATCTTCAATCCATCTGTCAGAAAATTGTGCATTTCCCATTGGGTCACCAAAGCTTGCTTTAGGTACGTTTGTAACCTGGCCCTCGCCTTTCCAGCGGTTTCTGATCACATTAGACTGGTTATAGTAAGCATCGCCAGATTCGAGCACCGAACGGGTGTAGTTATAAACATCATTTCCTAATACAAAAGAGACTAAAAGATCTAACGACCAGTTTTTATAGCCAAAGGTGTTGTTAAAACTTCCAAAAAGATCCGGGTTTGGATTTCCAATCACCACGCGATCTGCACCATTAATGATTTTATCGCCGTTGGTATCTACAAAACGCATATCGCCGCCTTTAAAGGGAAGTGTAACACCAGCGCTGTTTACGATTGATAATCCTGCGGCAGCCGCTTCAGCATCTGTTGAATATACACCACTAGTTCTTTGTCCGTAAAATAAATTAGCAGCTTGACCAATCCGCGTAAGGTAAGTTCCACCTGCATAAGTAGTTAAAATATCATTTCCGCCAGGTAAGCTTTGTACTTTATTCTTGTAGGTACCCAGGTTAATTCCCAAATCCCATTTAAGGGTTTTATTCAAAATGCGGCCGTTCAAAGCGAAATCAAGTCCGGAAGTTTTCATTCCGCCCTGGTTATCAATATAAGAATCGATGCCTCCGATGGAAGTTACCGGAATATAGGTCAGCATTTTGCTGGTAGTATGCACATAATAATCCAGACTCAAATTTAAGCGCTCATTAAAAAACGAAGCATCTACACCTGTATTGAACTTGGCTACCTGCTCCCATTGGATGTTTGGATTGGCAATATTCCCACGAACCAGCCCTTGCAAACCCAGTAAATTTTGAGAAACGTAATACTGTCTGTTGTTATAATTGCCAATATCATCGTTTCCAACCAAGCCATAACTCATGCGCAGTTTAAGTAAACCCACTTCTTTATAGCCCTTCATAAAATCTTCTGAAGAAACCAGCCACGCACCACTGATTGCAGGTAACAAAGCTGTTCTTCCGCCAACAATACTTAAATCACCTTTAGTATAACTGATGGTAGAAGCGCCATCTCTTCTGCCGAAACGGGAGGAAGCATTTACAGCCAGTGCAAAATTCAGGTAGTACTTATCTTTGTAATTGTAATCGGTTGTGAAATATGTATTTAATGAATTCCAGTTGCCGATATCACCACCAAACGAACGCAATGAGGCATTACTGTTTCCGATGCTAATCAATACATCAGTAGCTGAGTTATAACCAATGGCGAAATCCTGCTCGCTCGAGTTTTGCGAATAACGTGTTCCGAGCTTTATATTTAAGTGGTGATTTTTAGCAAACGTTTTATTATAAGCAAAGCGAAGATCATTGAACACATTGGCGTACCTGATCACCTGAGAACCTAATTTGCTATCGCCGATGCTATTATCCAAAACCTCATCAGTAACGCCTTTCCTTGGGATGAACAGTGTTTCCTGGGTTTTATCATAGGTAAGACCAGTAAGGTTGGATAGCGTAATATTTTTATTTAATTCGTAGTTAAAATTGATGTTTCCGAAAAAGCGGTAAGCTTTCTTCTGGTTTAGTCCTTTCTCAATTAAGGCCCGCGGATTACTCACGCCTAAAATATCGGCATCTGCCAGGTTCGGCGAAACAGCGCCTGTAGAACTGATTTCATTTTTGGCCAAAAATGGCGCTTTCACCAGCGATAGAAAAATTGGATTGGTGCGCGGAGCAATTCCCTGGTCTTTTAAGGCCTGTTCGGTATAGGTAAACGATAGGTTGGTACTGGCCTGAAGTTTTTTCGTCAGGTTTAAATCACTGTTAAAGCGCATATGGTAGTTCACATTGTTGGTAGAATCTGTAACACCCTTATCTTTAGCATAACCCGCAGACAGTGCATACTTTGCAATGTTATCGCCACCACTTACTTTCAAGAAATAATTCTGATCAAAACTGCGCTTAAAAACTTCTTTTTGCCAGTCTGTATTTTGATGATAAACCGGATAAGTTGGGTTGGCAACCGCATTCTGATCATCATTCATGTAAGGTAGTGCAGCAATTGCGACACTGCTTAAACCCTGGCTTTGCAATACATCAGAAAGGTAAGTTCTGAAGTCTCCGCTATTCATCACGGAAAGCTGACGGGGAACCAGATTCATACTGCTGTAGGCAGAAAAATCAATTTGCGTTGCCAGATCCTGCGCATGGTTAGTGGTAATCACCATTACGCCATTAGCGGCTTTGGTACCATATACTGTTGCAGCCGCAGCATCCTTAATCAAAGTAACGCTTTCGATATCGCGCACATCAATAAACTGAAGTGGGTTATTCCGGTGGCCCGCCGTGAGTGATGTTCCATAAGCATTGGCATCGTAGATCATTCCATCTACCACATAAAGCGGTTGATTACTTGCATAAAGTGAGGTAAAGCCCCGAACAAAAAGATCGGCACCGATGCCTGGCATTCCGGATCTTCTGATGGCGTTTACACCAGCCATTCTCCCCTGCAGATAGCTATCAGGCGTTTCACCTGTAATACTCCAGCCACCTTTAGGATTGGTGGTGGATACAGCGGAGGAGGTACGCGCGAGGTTTTGCACACCAGAAGGCAGCACTACCTCTGTAAATAAGGAGGTATAATCTGCGGGATAGATTTTAATTACCGCCATTTTCCCGGCATGGACCGCCAGCAACTTGGTATGATAACCGGTATTGCTAATTAAAATGGTTGAGTTTAAATTAGGAACAATGATCGAAAACCGACCTTTATCATCAGTTAAAGCCCCAGAGAAATCAGTTACGGTAAGTTTCGCACCAACAATTGGTTTATTGGTATAGCCATCTACAACCGTTCCGGTAATCTTCTGCCCCACCAGTTTTTTCTGTTTTATTTTAACAGTTGTGGTATCAGTGCTGTATTCGCTGGAATCTGTGGCAATGGTATCGGTTTGCTGTGCAAGTGCTGCAGCAGCATACATTAAACCGAATAAGGCCAATGATAATCCTTTTTTTATAATGGTAAAATGATACATAGTCAATTTTATTTCAGAATTATTTGGTTAGGGAAGAATAGGTTCAAATCTCAAATAATCCAGTATGAGCGTATTTACGTTTACGGATGTGCTGTTGGCAGATGTTAATCTTAAATCCAATAAGCCATATTGCATGGGTGAATAATCACCCAGATAAACCTCATTATAATTTAACGGATTAACCAGCTGGGTGGCAAAAAGATCATAAACTGGTGCAGTGATAGTAGAGGTAAGCGGATTAAAGATGAAATATCGCTGCGTGAAGGCCGCAACCTGTGCATCACCAGAGTTACCCGCAATGGCCCTGGCGTAGACTTTGTATTTTACCAATGGCACGCCACTCCTAAGATAGCGAATATAATTTTCCGCAACTGCGTGGTTGTAAATCTCAATATCGTTGTAGGGTATGCCCTTATCGTCGAGTTTTAATCTGTAAAAAGTATTGGCTGTTCGGAGCACCCGGAAACCTGCCGGATTTTCACCTTCAATTTTGAAACCCGAAACTTTGTCTTTCAACCGGAAAGGCAATGCCCGCATGACATATACAATCCCATTACTGGCCCGATAAGATTTTACAATTGCTGATTTTGAAATCGGGATTTTAACACCCCTAAGCGATAATAAAGTATCAGGCAATTGCTCTGGGGTGATCAAACCTTTTACGGTTAAATCGCGCACTAATGCGAATTTATCGGCAACAGAAAAGTACGGGGTGAGTTTAGCGGCTTCACTATTAAAGGCACCATCCTCGAGCATGAAAAAGGTATATTGTTGATTTTCTACCCGTAAATCGGCAACATTAGCCCAGTAAGCATTTCTGGAAACCATTGGCGGATCCGGAGCAAAAATTGGTGCACCCAGGCTATTGTAGCCAATAATGGTAGCGTTTGCAGTATCTACCACCATAGCCGTAATGGTACTGATATAGGCCGTTTGCAATGGTGCATCAGTACTGCTTAACATATATTCCCAAACATTTAACCGGCTGGTTATGGCCTGATTAATGGAATAAACAACACCGTTTTTTACAAACTGCCCGTTACCCGAAACAGTGGCGTCTTCGAATTTATTTCCAATTATAGTAGCATATTTTTTATTCATTAACTCCACCTTCACGGTATCCTTTATGGTTTTCGGCGCATTTACGGTGGTGAGGGCAATGTGGTTTGCTACGAAATCTTTCAGCCTGGCCGGATTGGAAACAATGGCTGGGTCTAAACCTGCAAGCGCATCATTTGTTGGTGCCCAAACCGAATAGTTTTGAGCCGAACTGAGCAACTGATCATAACCTGTGCTCCTTACGTATTCACTAAACTTACTCAGATTGGGTTGGGCTGCCAATTTCTGAAATACATCAATGGTATTATCAATATTAACGACCTCGTTGTGTTCTTCCAGAGTATCTTTACAGCCTGCGAGGCCAAAAACAGAAAGGAGAATGAGGAAGGTATTTAAAATATATTTTTTCATTAGAACATTCTTAATGGTAAAACTGGTTATGGCCTGTTAAATGCTGTTCCGGAGATAGAGAAACGCGGGTAATTTTGATCATCATCAATCGGGATGAAATGAATCATATCGATGTTTGTAGCACCGTTACTTCCGTTACCAGTGGTGATAATGCTAAACTTGATCCAATGTCTGTCGGTAGTTTGAATATCAGCGGTACCTGCTAATCGGCCAACCATCAAACCCCAGGTATTACCCGTTATTGGCTGTAAACCTCTTAAGTTACCCTGCACATCAGCTGTGGTAGCCATATAGCGTTTAAAACCATTGGTTAACATTAACGGATCTGCAGATGGCAAACTTGAAGTCGCACTAGTTACACCTGATACATCTAAGTTTTGTCTTAAATCTACCAGGTTTGGTAAAGTTTGCTCGCCTGCGCGGCCCGCATCTACCACTACCTGAAAAGCACCAGATGAACCATTCTGCGCATAGCAAACCCATATTCTATACCGGCCCTTAACCAGCATCGGGGTTCTGATTTCGAAGGATTGCGCCCGCTGAACATTCTGCCCTAATGAAAGCGACAGATAATCATTACCGTTGTATTTACGGCTTGCATCTGGTACCGTTACGGTTTGATAATTTTGTGCCTGTGTGATCTTTGACGGATCAAAAAATAATATCCCTGAAGTAAGATTTGCCCCATTCGCAAATAATGGAATGGTTGCCGCAGAATTTCCACGCCACCTTGGGTTTGCCCTCAACTCTGGTTGATCAGCAACATCAAAATAAACGGCAGATTGCAAACGAACTTTAATGGCGAATGGTTTCTTTACCTCATGCTGTACTCCATTTGAAGCCGTGATGTTACTAAACGTTCTGTTAATTTCCACGCCGGGTTCTACCACGCCATTAAATTCATCTTCATTTAAAAGAATAGACTGACCCGAAAATTTCGTAGTGATAATTTCTTTTGGTGCCAGCGTATAAATGGCTGGCGAACTGATGATATCTGGTGTATAACTGGGGCCTGCAGAAATGTGATAAGCCATGTATAACCATAAGCTATCTGCGTGATTTTTCGGATTTCCGGTTTTAGAATACCGGCTCCTGAAACTCGCATAACTGGCATAACCAGCAGCTTTCAAGGCTGAATCAGATTCTGTAATAAAAGTTTGGAACCTCCGTGTGGTATCTTTTGCTGCGGCACCGTTAATATTCAGCGAATCATAAAAGCCGGTTTCCTTTAGCGCCTGTGTAAAATAAGCATAACGTGGATTGTTCTCAATGCTTTGTGCCAGCGTTAACGTAGCGGGTAAAAGCACATGATCCAAAACATGGATAATTCCATTCCCTACTTTGATATTTGATTTGGTTAGCTTCGCGGTTTTGTTTACGATAAAGCTACTTACCCCACCCTGGTTCACCGCTCCGGTTTGCAGATATTGCCCGTACAGTGTAATCTGCGGTAGCTTACCATCCGTAAATTTATTGGTGGCAATGGTATCAGGCAGTAAATGATAGGTAATTACGCCTTTAAGTTCCTCTACAGTAAGATCAGCGACAGATGCCTTCCCTTTTGATTTCAACCATTCGGTAACCGCAGCATTATCTGGTGCAAAGAGCGTGTATTTTCCATAAGCAGCAAGAAAGCCTGAAGTTCCAGACCGGTCTATAATCTGTTTTAAAAGTGAAAACTGTTCCGGATACCGATCCAGATAACCTGTAATATTGACATCATCGGTGGTGGCCAGGGTAAATGATTCCCTTTTACAAGCATTTATAAACACAAATATAAAAGCCAGTACAATCACCATAAAAGTGATGCTGCGGACATTAAAATTATTTTTCATCATGCTAAGTTTTATCTGGTATAAAATGGATTTTGGATCAGTTCAGGGTCGGTAGTGAGCTCTGATTGCTGAATTGGCAGGTAGTGACTGTTAAAATCCTGATATTTTGCAAGCGCCGACTGTTGCACAGCAGGAGAAACCGTTTGTGCAACCATCCCTAATAAAACGCTTAAACGTCGGTATTTATCCCGTTTGGCCATGCGTAAAACATCAAACCAGCGTTTACCTTCGAATGCAAATTCGCGCGATCGCTCTGCCAGAATATAATCGCAAATGCCATCTTTATCTGCAGGATCTACCGTTTGGGCTGTTGCTGCAACTGCAGTCCTCCGCAACCTGATATCTTCAATAATGTTCAGTGCTTCCTGCCCTGCATCGGTTTGTGCCAAGGCTTCTGCTTTTAACAGCAAAACATCTGTAATGCGGTAAGCCTGCCAGTTTACGAAAGAGATATTTTCTGTTCCCCACTTGGTGATGGTTAAATCTGATGAATTATAGAACGCATCACCACGAACATCAAAGTTACGGTCTGGGTCTACATCATCGGCCACAAATATATCCGATGCCAGATAGGCGGATGCCATATACCGCTTCCGGTTAATTAAAATGTTGTAAAAAACATTATTGATGGAACTGGCGTTACTAAATTCGAAAATAGTTTCGGTAGAACTGCCGTTAAAGAATACATTTAAATACCAGGAAGACGCCGCAGATTGCATGGCAAACCTTTGAGAGTTAATAACCTTATTACACTCTGCAATGCAACCCTGGTAATTATCCATCCAAAGGTAAACATCAGCCAGTAATGCATTCACGGTAAATTTAGTTACACGCCCCTTATCCGTTTTGCTATTGCCATAGCTGGTTACTGCTCCGGTTTCGGCGGTTTTCAAATCGCTTACAATTCGATTCAGAATGGCCTCTCCTGCTGTTTTTGGTAAATTCTGTAAATCTGTATCCTTCGATGTTGCCGTAAGCTTTAACGGGACATCCCTGAATGTTCTTACCAAATAAAAATACATCATGCTGCGCAGGGTGAGTACCTCACTTAAATAGGCATTCAGTTGCTCAGCAGTTAGTGTAGGATCTGCTTCTCTAACAGCAGGCGCATTATCTATAACTGTATTGCAGAAATTAATGGTGCGGTAAAATGCCGACCAGCGGGTTAGTGAGTTGTTATCGGTAATATTAACATTAAAGATATCCAGTTCATCATTCGATGCTGCCGGAGCAGGATCAATCATATCAGCGCGAAACTCGCCGAACATAAACATGTATTCTGTTAAAGCACGATCAGTAGCTCCGGGAGGCGAGGCCAATAAAGAGGCATAACAACCGGAAACAGCAGCTTGAATATCTTCTTTCGTTTTCCAGAACCCTTGTCTGGTAATCCCGTCGCGAGGCTGAGTATCCAGCCATTTTTTGCAGGAGCTGGACATGATCAGCACCATGACTACTGCAACACTATATATCATTTTTTTCATGTGGTGGCAGATTAAAAATTTGCAGTTAAACCAAGTGTAATTGTTTTGATGGGTGGCGTGGTAGAATTATCAACTACGGTAGAAAAAGTAGACAACCGCACCGGAACCTCAGGATCCTGACCTGTGTATTTAGTAAAGGTTAAGATGTTTTCCATGGTTACATTGGCGCTTAAACCTTTCAAGCCAATGCGTCGCAGCAGGTCTTTGTTGAAATCGTATTTCAGCGTAACACTTCTTAACCGAAGGTATGATCCATCTTCTACATAGCGGTCAGAGCCCAGGAAGTTATAACCTGTGGCATAGGTTGCACGTGGCATATCAGTTACATCTCCTTCAGCTTTCCAGCGGCGCAATACCGCGGTACTCTGGTTGCTAAAACCGTACATGTTGGTGGTATTTATTTTTGTTCCATTAATGATTTCGTAACCCGTTCTATAGGTAAAGTTGACACCTAAACGCAGGTTACCGTTAAAGGTAATTGCGGTTCCAAAACCTCCGGTAAGATTAGGGTTACCGTTACCCAGGTAAACCACATCCTTGTAATCTATATTTCCATCATGGTTAATGTCTTCATACATGGAATCGCCAGGTTGAAATACGTAATCAACTGTTGGATAGGCAAAACGCATAAAAATCTGCTGTCCGTTTGGACCGATAATCTGGTTGCCATTTTCATCCAGAGCAATGGTTGAGTTTTTATCTTTATAAACCCCTTTAAACTTAAATCCATAAAATGAACCGAAAGGATTGTTTTCCTGTAAATACACCTTAAAAGCATTGTTCTGGGTAATTCTTGCGTTATTTTCTCTTGGCACCAGTGGCGAAATTTCGCGAATCATGTTCTGGTTATGAGAGATATTGAAATTGAAGTCTACCCGGAGCTTTTTGCTTTTTACAGCGGTGTAAAACATGCTGAATTCCCAGCCCTGATTATCCATAGTACCCACATTCATATCAACGGATGAGTAGCCATTGTAAGTCGGGATGGCTAAATCCTGATAGAACAAATCAGTAGTCCGTTTCCGGTATACATCAATATCCATATTCAGCGTATTCTTTAATAACACAAGGGTTAAACCCACGTTAGACTGGGTAACTTTCTCCCAACGCAAATCGGATAATTCGATATTGGAAGGGAATACCCCCGAAGACCCTAAATAACTAAAGCCGTAATTCTGATATGTATTGAAGTATGAATAATCATTTTTAGGTGCGTTACCTACAACACCATAACTGGCTCTAAAGCTTAAGTCATCTATGTATCCGGTGGTATTTTTCATAAAAGGTTCACCGGAAACCCGCCACCTAACGGAAGCCGATGGAAATAAACCATAACGATTGTTGGGGCCGAATTTAGAATTTCCATCACCCCTGATTCCTGCATTAAAAATGTAACGGTCTAAAAACTTGTACTGTGCATTTAATAACAACCCAACCGAGCGGCTTTGCGCATAAGATGAGTAAGCAGAACCTGTTTGGTTTGTTCTCCCCTCAATTGATGGATCTGCAAGAAAAGATGACGCCGTGTTACTGGCGAACATCCCCTGCCCGGTTCTGCGGCTATCGTAGCTATCGAACCTGGCGAAAGTGATTAAATCGTGTTTTTTGCCCATTGCAGGGGTATAAGCCAGTGTAATGTTGGTAGACATGGTGAAGGCATCGCCATCAGAATCGCCTGCATAATTTACAACGGCTTCAGAAAACGGTCTTCCGGTAGCTATTTGCGGTAAAAATTTCTTCACCTTGGTGTTGTTGATATCGGCCTGGAAATTGGCATTCAGTCTCAATCTTTCCGGAATGATCTGGTACTGCAAACCAAATTTCGGAATTACCCTTTCGCCCAGTTGCTTGTTGCTGGCAGCAATGGCCATTGCAAGCGGGTTGTAAGTTCCTGATACCCTCGAATTGGAAAAATCATATACGAAACTTCCCTGTGCTGTATTTGCAGGACTAAAATAGTTTGAGGTTAAATTTCCATATTCATCGTATTCATAAACTGCCTGGTTGGGCATTTTCGTGTATGCCACATCCCTTACGTTAGCATCTCTAGATCCGCTTGGGTATAAACTCTGGTTATCAATATGGGTATAGGAAATATCGGCACTGAAACGAATTTTTGTAGAAACGGTGTAATCCAGATTTACCCGGGCACTTAAACGGCCCAGGCTGGTGCCAACCGTTGTTCCATTCTGGTTGAAATAATTTACCGAAGCACGGTATTTAGCTTTCTCACCACCACCAGAAATGGATAAGTTGTGGTCTTGTAAATAACCAACGCGGGTAATTGCCTCTAACCAGTTGGTGTTATTGCTGTAGTTGTAGTAATTGTAAGGATCGTTTGGGTCATACTGAAATTGTTTTGCAAAATCAGAAGTCGAGAATTGTCGCCCTGCGTTATAGAACTCTTCCAATATTAAAGAAGAATATTGGTTACCGTTTAACATTGGAATAGCACTAGGTTGCTTCGAATAAGAACCTTTAAAATTGTATGAGATATTTGGCGGACCCATTACCCCTCTTTTAGTGGTAATGACCAATACACCATTCGCTGCACGAGAGCCCCAAACAGCTGTTGCGGCGGCATCTTTCAGCACGCTGATTTCCTTAATATCAGAAGGGGCAATGTTTAAAAGTTGGCCGTAATTATTTTCATCGGAGGTAGCAAAGTTAAAATCTGAAGGAATAGTGATATCATAAGCCATTCCATCTACCACGATTAAAGGATCAACCGCGCCGTTGATAGAAGATGTACCACGAATCCTGATTTGCATGGGCGCACCCGGATCACCACTGCTTGCCGCAATATCCAAACCAGCCAACCTGCCCTGCAAAGCCTGATCAATGGAGGCGGCCTGCATATCTTCCAGCTCTTTTGCATTAATGGTAGAAACAGCAGAAGTCTGGTCTCTCTTATCAATCGACATTCCGCTTCCGTTATCCGTTTTGGCTTTTGAGACGATCTGTACCTCGTCCATCTGGTTATCTGCCGGTTCCAGTTGGAAATTGATAACAGCCTTATCGATCGGCAGTGGCGCACTGGATTTATAACCAATATAAGACACTGTAATTCTATAAGTTTTATTGGCAACAGGAAGTGAGTAATTACCATCAATATCGGTAGAAACCCCTTTAATCACCCTGCGGTCCTGATCAATAATCACCACTGAGGCACCAATAATGGGTTGCTTATCCTTCCTATCAATTACCCTTCCTTTTACATAATTTATTTGTTGTGCGCTGGTTATAGACGACATCAACAGACAGCACAATACAATAAATGCACTGTATGCAATTTTTCTAGTCATATTTGGTTAGAATTGATATTTTAAGTAAGTGTTAATTTGGTGTATTACCGTTCTGTTAGATAGCACGTTACTTCTATCATTCGCCCCTAATAACACATTGATAGTAGCCCCCGTTACATCTCTCAGTTGCAGAGAATTTACGGTATTAATGGATACATTTATTTTTGCAGCATCGCCGTTATCATCTTTTAACAGTGATTCGAACTGACCGATCTTTTCCCCATCACTCACTACCGTTGCTTTATTAATAATGTGGTATTGAATAAACTTATTTACCAGGGTAACCGAAACACCATCTGTTGCGGTAAAGTTGGGTACGCCCGTAGTCGTGTTTCCAGGCAATAACCCCGCCCTAACAGCTGCAACGATGGCAGTATTAGTAGGCACAAAAACAGTGTAGTTTACCCCATCGGTTAAGCCGGTAATGGCTCCCGTGGTTTTGTTATATATAAAGCTGTTAAATAAATACTGGAAGAAATTGTAATAGGGTGCCGAAGGAATGTTCCCATATCTTTCGATGTGTTTTCCAACCGGTTGCACCGTATAGGTTAAGGCTTCCCTGCCATAAACCACTGCACCGTTTACCGGAGTAGTGCTGATAGAATCTACAGGAATGGTTTGTTTGGCTACGGCTACGCTGTCTTGCGTACCGGCAGAAAGTAATCTGCCTCTGTCATATTTAATGTATTCGCCATTCGAGGCCTCAAGAATTCCGGCTCCGGAATTGAAATTCGGAACAGGCCGGTTTCCCAGCGGGATAATATGTGTTTGAAGAATTCTCCTGAAAGCGGCAAGATCGCCTCGGATGGGCTGCGAAACAAAAAACGGATCATAGGTAAAGCCCATTCTTCTCAGGGTAGCATCAGGAATCGGAATAATCACATACCTGATGGATGGAATCTTTAGTGAAAGTTGCAGGTTAAAGTACAATAGTGCTTGTTTCATGATATTAAAATCAGGATCAAGGTTTACATTACCATATACCGTGGAAAATACGCTGGCATCCTGACTTTTATTTGTTCCATAAAGAAAGCCGTTGCTTAATACCTGTCTGTCAATTAAATCTGCGGTGGTTTGCTTGGTTACATCGCCTAAGAAATTTTGGGTGAGCGCAAATTTGCTTGGCCAAACGGTATTGATATAAAGGTGGGAATTAACATAGTCCCTAATCACATCGGGTGCAACTACGTAAAGTTCATTCAGATTGGTTATGCCCCTTTTTCTCCAGTATTTAAGCAAAACATTTTTTGCATAGGTATCTACAGCAGTGTTGGTAGGTGCCAGAATACTATATGAACTTTGTTGGGCATCGTTCACATCCACTTTCAGGTAATTTTCGTTGTTTAGTGAAAAACCAAGAAGGGTGCTGTAGCTTTTTACATAAACGTTGCCGGCTTTACCGCTTAAAACTTCATACCGGTGCGAAATATCGGTATTGACACTAAAGGTGACAAATTTATCAAGCAGATTTTTAAACGCACTGTAATCCGGTTTGCTGTTAATGTATTGGTCTATATTTAAGGGTGGAGTAAGTACCTTATCGATAACGTGGATTACGCCATTTTCGGCGATAATGTTTTGTTGATCTGCCAGTAAATGAGCTGGCCCGATATTATTGCCGTTAAACGCGATATTGGGATAGAAGAAATTGTAATCAGCTGCAGATAAACCAGAAAAGGCCATAAATGGAGATAAGAAGTACGTGATGCTTTTGTTGTTAAAATCTCCGGGAAAATATATGCCGTTGCGATTTGTAGCTATAGCTTTAATCGCATTACCATTCAGATCTTTGTCATCGTAAACAAAATCATAATAAACTGTCCTTCTTCTAAAAGCACTGTTTTTTACGAAGCCTTTTAAAGAGAAAAAATCACTTAGTCTTTCTGTTTTTTCGCCATCATAAATCATCGAAAAGCGAACAATTCTTGTAGCAAGGTCTGTCGTAATTTCTGTCAGTGCATTTTCCTGCAGGTAGGTTTTGAAGGCTTCGTCGGTAGGTGCAAAAACAGTCCATGAACCGGCAGCGCTCAGGGTTTCCTTATAACCTGCTTTATCAATGCAACTTATAAACTGAGTAAAGTTCCCTTTAGCCTGAAGTTGCTGATAAATCGGTTCTCCTAAATTTTCAGGGCGACCATAAAACTCGTCAAACTCCTTTTTTCTGCAACTGCTCAGAAAAAATACAAATGTCAAAATGAAGATTAAAAATCTTGGTAAAATTTTACTCATAGCAATTTCATTGGATGCGAACGGCCAAAAAAAGAGTATGCAAAACTGGGTTCTACGAGGATCAGGGAAGAAAAAAAAGAAGTCGGAAAGAAATGTAGATTTCTATTGCATAGATTCTGTTAAGCGAACGTTATTAAATATTTGGTTAAAAGTTATTTGGTTAGTATTATGGTTGACTAAATATAGAAACATAACGATTTATGCCCATCCTGTACCATCCTGTCTAATTATTCTAAGATGTTAGCATTAAAAATAAAACCCAACCGGAAATGACTTTAAATCGATTTACTTAAGCCATGTAACATCGATTTTGTAATTTAAGTACTACAGCATTATTTAATAAAAAACTAGAAATTAGTTTCGTATCATTCCTATTCGCCTGTCGCCACGTTTCCCCTGAAAGGAAGAGGGCGAGAAAAAACATTCATCGAGGCTATCGATTTAAAAAAGTGACATCAAACATAGGTCCTGAATCAAGTTCAGAAGGCGACCGCTTTAACTCACCGTTCATGGAATGACGTAATAAGAAAGGTTTGGTACTCATTGAAGGCAGTAGCTGAAAACGCAGGGATTCTTCGCTGCGCTCTAAATGACACCCCGCTATGGCCACCATGCTATCTGGCCTCGGAAATGATGGAAGGAGAAAACGTTTACTGCTTAACTAACGCTCATGGTTCAAAGGCATCTCCCTTGCAGTAGAAATGACCATCGTATCATCGTCTTCTCGACTGGAGCGAAGCGCAATGGAGAGATCTTTGAACACAGCCATTCTTCAACTTGAAAAGATTTCTCGGCTTCGCTCGAAATGAAGGCGTGGGGCTAATAAATTCTATTGGCAAATGTCGAATCAGCAAAAAAGTAAAAGCCTTTCTCAACATCTCGTTATTGCTGAGGAGGCACGACGAAACAATCTCCTTTGCAGATTCTTCAATAGAAATTGCTTCAGCAGATGAAAAATCTGATTCGCAATGACGGGTTTTTTGAGGGGATGTGCTAACCGAATCGTTGTGCGGAATTTAGTTTATCACCTATTGAAGGCAGATGTGAGTCAAGTTCAGGATAATGACCGCTTTAGCCCATCGCTTTATGAATAACGTAAAAAGGTTCGGTGTTGATTGAAGGCAGTAGACAAAAACGCAGGGATTCTTCGCTGCGCTCTGAATGACAATATGACTATGGCCACCTCGCTATCGGCCTGGGAAATGATGGAAGGAGAAAACGTTTACGGTTTAACTAACACTCATGTTTCAAAGGTATCTCCCTGCACAGTTGAAATGACCGTCGTATCATCGTCTTCTCGACTGGAGCGCAGCCCAATGGAGAGATCTTTGAACACAGTCATTCTTCAACTTGAAAAGATTTCTCGGCTTCGCTCGAAATGACGGCGTGGGGCTAATAAATTCTATTGGCAACTTATATCGAATCAGCAAAAAAGTAAAAGTCCTTCGGTGGCCAGCCGAGGCAAGCCAGCGCAGCGGAAAAAGCCTATCAATAGCTATAACTGTGCTTAAACATCTCGTCATTGCTAAAGAGGCACGACGAGGCAACCTCCTTTGCAGATTCTTTGATGGAGATTGCTTCAGCAGATGAAAAATCAGCTTCGCAATGACGGATTTTTTGAGGGGATGTACTAACCGAATCATCTTGCTGAATTTAGTTAGCACCTATTGAAGTTAGGTCCTGACTCAAGTTCAGGAAGGCGACCGCTTTTAACCCACTGCTTATGAATAAACATAAAAAGGGTTCGGTGTTAAATGAAGGCAGTAGGTAAAACACAGGGATTCTTCGCTGCGCTCTGAATGACACCCCGCTATGGCCACCCTGCTATCCGGCCTCGTAAATGATGGAAGGAGAAAACGTTTAAAGCTTCGACCCCAATCTTTCATAACCCACTACCCAAGGCAGCGCGTCTTGCCCGATCCTTCATCGGGTGCTTGTGCTGCCAAAATTAAGCTTTGACGATTTTATCCGACATCAGTTTCAAGCCTTGATTTTTTTGTTACTTTTTTGATTAAGCAAAAAAGTAAAAGCCCTTCGGCGGCCAGCCGAGGCAAGCCAGCGCAGCGGAATGCCCTATCAGTAGCTATAACTGTTCTTCAACATCTCGTCATTGCGAGGAGGTACGACGAAGCAATCTCCTTCCAGTTCTTCGATGGAGATTGCTTCAGCAGATGAAAAATCTGCTTCGCAATGACGGATTTTTTGAGGGAATGTACTAACCGAATCGTCTTGCTGAATTTAGTTTAGCACCTATTGAAGGCAGATGTGAATTAACTTCAGGATGATGACCGCTTTAGCCCATCGCTTTATGAATAACGTAAAAAGGTTCGGTGTTAATAGAAGGCAGCGGATAGAAACGCAGGGATTCTTCGCTGCGCGCTGAATGACAATATCGCTATGGCCACCCTGCTATCCGGCCTAGGAAATGATGGAAGGAGAAAACGTTAAAAGCTTCGACCACAATCTTTCATACCCCCCACAACCCAAGGCAGCGCATATTGTCCGATTCTTCATCGGGTACTTGTGCTGCCAAAATTAAGCTTTGACGATTTTATCCGACATCAGTTCCAAGCCTTGATTTTTGCTTCTTTTTATCAAGAAAAAGAAGATAGCCCTTCGGCGGTCAGCCGAGGCAAGCCCGCGCAGCGGAAAGCCCCTATCAGGTTATAACTGTGCTTAAACATCTCGTCATTGCTGAGGAGGCACGACGAAGCAATCTCCTTTCCAGATTCTTCGATGGAGATTGCTTCAGCAGATGAAAAATCAGCTTCGCAATGACGGATTTTTTGAGGGGATGTACTAACCGAATCGTTGTGCTGAATTTAGTTTAGCACCTATTGACGGTAGATCCTGAATCAAGTTTAGGAAAACCAACGTTAATGATACGGCGTAATCGTTACCGGACCAATCAAACCCGAAGGCATAACATTCCAGTTTGAAGCATCAAACGGTTTATAATCAATATTCACAAAATTAATCTCATGATAATTTCTCCATTGAATCTTTTTACGATCCATATCCCGAATCCTGTTGGCCATTAAATTAACCACCTCTACTTTAATTGTGTTGTTACCAGCTTTCAGATATTTACCGATCCTGGCCTGAAAAGGGATACTCCATAAAATACCGATCTCCTGTCCGTTAATCCAAACCCTGGCGCTTTCATCAACCTGATTGAGGTTTAACACATACTCTTTGGCAGCCTTAGCAGGTAAATGAAAATTTGTCGTATAAACACCCGTTCCAGAAAATGCAGCCAGCTTTGGGTCCTTTAAATCGGTCCAAGATGTTAATTTGTCTAATTTCTGATCAGCAGGAAGTTCTGGCCCACCGGCTGTAAAATGCAGCGTCCAGGGATTATTCAATCTTATTAGAGTTGCAGCCTTATTCAAGTAACTCCATTTAGCGTTTTGCAACGGCGTTTTAGACAGATTTAGAAAAAGCGTTTCACCAGATTTAATTTGCACACGGACTTTATTGTCTTGCATTGCAGCTGAACCAATTAATCCGCTTTGCGGATCAAGAATAACCGCTTTGCCCATTTCATTTAGCGGCAAATAAGTATCAATGTCTTTTGCAGAGTGGTTGACCAGGTAATAAAACGTTTCATTATTACCTTTTCTTCTGATAAATTTTAATCCCGAATCGGTAAGGGTTTCCCTGTTAATGTTTTGCAGAACAAGTGCTTGCTGAATGTTAGCAGATAAAATAATTGCTCCTTTACCCGTTTTGAAGTTGGAAACTACATTTCTGTCACCATCAAAACCGAATTTAGCCAGGGTAGATTTCAGTTTTGCTCTTCTATTTTCCAGATCATTTAAGCCTGGAACATCCTTTGGCAGTTCCTGAAAAATCACCTTTGCGCCGCCATTTGCTAACCGGATAATATGATCCAATGTTTCCAGACTCATCAGCTTACATGCCGGAATGATTAACACTTTATATGGCGCAGCATTTTCTGCCGTTTGCAGCAGCGCATTAGCAGTTTGTGTTCTGCTCAATAAACGATCGGAAGCGAAATCAAAAGCATAACCTGCTTTTGATAAATCTTTAGCCAGTTTGTAAAATGGCGATGGATGCAACCATTCATCCACATCGTGCACTTTCAATGCCATCTCCAAGCCTTTAGCTTTGTTCCAGACATCATAAACCGACCAGTAAATCAGCAGCTCATTATCTGGCTTTCCTGATTGTAAAATGGATTGGCAGCGGGCAATATAATTATTTAACCCTTGAGCATGCGGCCACAAACTATTGTTTGGATTCACTTCTACCGAAGCATAGAACAACCATCCCGGCCAGGGAATATTTTGCGGCGAATTTGTGGTACCATGATAAAAAATATGGTTAATTCCCGATAAGAATAAGGCTTCAGCCTCAGGTTTACATTGTGAATATGACGTTTTAAAATGCTCAGTAAGCCAGGTAAAAGTTTCGGAGGATACCAACGGTTTACCATTGGTATGGGCTGCCGAAGAAGCAAACTTACTCATAATTGGATCTGGATCTACATTTCGGATATCTGCAGCATCTCTGCGCAAACCGCGAATGTCGAATGCACTCGAACCAAATGTTTCCGTCTCAGGGATATCTACCGCGCCATAAAGATCGAGCAAATTGCCCGGAGAACCGTGCGACTGATTCTTGGTAAGTGATTTCAATCCATGCGCCCAGGTTGTCCAGTTTTTAGTGAAATTGTTCAGCAATAATTCATCCATCGTTTCCCGGTAATCGGATTTTAAACGGGCAATATTTTCATCTGTAGAATCCTTGCTAACCAAATCCTTTAAATGGCTGGAGAGCTCATAACCCCTGTTTTTCTTAAACGCTGCAAAGAAAGTTGGCGTCCAGGTGGCACCGTAAACTTCATAACTATCATTAAAAAAAGAACGTATGCCCTGAGGTTTATTGCTGAAGGAATCTGTAAATCTTTTCAGGTAAACATCCACCGATTTTTCATCCAGATGATCAAGTGTGAAACCCTCTCCACCCGGTGCGGCACGCTTAACCATTTGTCTGGTTTTACCTGCGAAAGCAGCATAAATATTCCAAACTCCCGCCTTTGGCGACCAGGATAATGTTCCATCTTTTTGAAGGGCTGAAAGCAAATCTGCTGTTTCTCCATTTGGCCCGTAGGCGGTAATGGCCTGGAGCTGAGCAAAATCTTGTTTGGCCTCCTTTACCTTGATTGGCTCAGCGAGTTTCTCTCCGGCACTTAGTTTATAATCCTGAATAATGAGTTTTGTAGCGGCAAATTCTGGTTTAATCTGCGGACCACCAAAGGGCCAGCCGGTTCCGGTATTCATATCGACGCCCATGCCGAGCGCGTTTGCCTTTTTTACCGTGTGATGAAGTGCGCTCATCCATGCCGGTGAAAGGAATTGCAAATATTGTTTTTCGAAACCTACCGCACCATAAATAGGCGTAATCTCCACGCCCCCCAAACCAGCAGACGCATATTTCTGTAACACAAAATCAAGATTCTTATTATCCACGGCATTTCCCATCCACCACCACCTTGTCCATGGTTTCATCTGGCTTTCCACCTTTGGCCAGGAAACCATCCTTTTGGTGGGCAACTGCGCATTGGCAACTTGTAGACTGGAAATCCCGATCAGGATGAAGATAAGAAATCGTTTCGTTTGCATCATTATTAATCTAAATGAAAAACCAGTTTTAACGGTTGTGATATGGGAGAATGATCAGGATTTGTTTCCATAATGTCTGCCATATAGGCCCACCATTTTTGTACTATCGCGGTGCTTCCTAAATCTTGCGAAGAGTTTCCGTTTTGTTGCTGAACGGCGAATAAAGTATTCGTTTCTTCATCTAAAAATATAGAGTAATCGCTTACGCCGTTTTCCTTTAATAGCATGGAGAGTTCCGGCCAGATCTCATCGTGGCGTTTTTTATATTCCTGCTCGAAACCTGGTTTCAGTTTCATTTTGAAGGCGATTTTCATTTCTTTTTCTTTTAAATTTTATATTGAACGTTGAGGTAGACTCGCTGTCATGCTGAGGCACGAAGGATCTTAAACCGATTGGGACATTAATCCATATAGCTCACTAATTGTTTGCTGCATGAACGGCCTGTCTTCCATCGCCTGCAGATTCTTCACTGCTCTCTGAATGACAAAACTTCAAAACAACCAACATGGCTAGGCTTAACCATTACTTCGCGCTCACCACAATATCCCCGCTATTATTCCCTGTGGTTTTCACCCAAAGCACCTTACTTTTCGAATCATAATACCAGCCGGCGTTTTTGCCTAACTTTTCTGCACTTCCAACAGCTTTCAATTCATCACTATTTTCTACAACGGTTGTAGGCGCTACGCTTTTATGCCAATGAATTTTCGCCAGATACTGGTGACTCGCCGGCTTAAATGCTCCTGCTGGTTTCGCTATTTTTAATACTAAGCCACTACCGCTTAGCGACGAGGTGATTTTTGTAAGTGCAAAATTTCCTGTCTTGTAATTTAAACTCAGATTATCATCTTCGTAAAGATCATATTTAGATTCACCATATGGATAAACATCTAATGTAATCACATCAACAGGTTTCTCACCGCTATAAATCATTTCTGGCTGCATGGGGATAATCGCTCCGGCCTTTACAAAAAGCGGAATGGTATCCAATGGTGCCACCACATGATGATAACTTTTCCCTTCATACTTTTCCCCTGTCCAATAGTTGAACCACACACCTTCGGGCAAATAAACCGAACGGGTAACTGCACCTTTAGTGGTTACCGGAGCCACCATCAGGTTGTCTCCGAACAGGTATTGATCTGCTATTTCATAAACGTTTTCATCATCCTGGTGGTTTAGAACCAGTGCCCTCATCATTGGTAAACCGGTTTCGTACTGCTGGTGCATAGTGGTGTAGAGGTATGGGAATAACCGGTAACGCAGAAGATCATATTTCTTGAAATTCCTTAAGGCATCTTCCCCGTAATTCCAGGGTTCTTTATAACCCGGATGATCCATCCCGAAAACCAAAGCTATCGGACTAAACATTCCAAATTGCACCCAACGGATGTATAATTCGGGATCAGCCTGATGCTCAAAACCGCCCATACAATGCGCCCAGGAGCCAACACCTGAGATACCAACATTCAAACCAGCCTTAATTACCGGCGCAAAATATTGCCATTCGCTTGGCCAGTCGCCGGCAAAAATATAAGGATAACGCTGAATACCTGAATAGCCTTCACGCGTTTGATTCAAGCCTCTGAAACCATTAAATTTTTCGAACGCTAAAAACGGTGCCTTTGCATAGGCCAAAGGGAAAAGGTTGTGTAAACGCTCGGCTTGTTTCCCTGTCGGACCGACCTTTTCGCTTTCATTGGCCAGTGCCCCGAAAGCACTTCCTTCATCGGTTTTGAGGAATTTCGCCCCCAGTTTGGCTACCCGCATCACGCCATTATCCCACCACCATTGGGTCGCCTTTTCATCGAAGAAGTTAACAAACTCGCCAGGTTTCCCATTTTCAGGGTAAGTGTAACCTTTGGCTTGCGCCTGATCTAAAAGATTTAGTTTCTTTGCGTTGTCAAACCGCGGACGAAGATGCAAACCAACCATTTTATAATTCATGGCATAAATGCTGTCGAACATCCCTTTCGGGTCTTTAAAAGTCTCCCTCCATTCAAATGAAGTGGCTCCTTTACCGCCAATATCACCAAATAATCTCCAGGTAGAGTCTAACCAAAGCAGGTCGACCGGAATGCCTAATGTTCTGTATTTCCTGGCGAGCTCCACCACATATTGATCGGATGTTTTTTCTTCGTGCCCCCAAGTACCACCACTATAGGTACCCGCATGCAAACCCAGCGCAAACTGTGGTAACATAGGCGACTTACCGGTAACAGCGGTATATGCGTTAAGAATTGAGGGGAAAGTGGGGCCATAAATGAAGTAATAATCGAGCTCCCCATCGGTAGCCTTAAAACTGTACTGATCCTTATTGGTTGCGCCCATATCCCACGCTGTAGAGAAAGAATTATGAAAGAAAATACCATAACCTTTTGTGCTCATAAAAAACGGAACCGGACAATAATTGGCTTCCAAAATATTGTAGGCGCCTATCGCGTGGGGCAAACCCTTCCCGCGACCTACATTTAACGTTACTTTTTTGAAGCGACGATCCATGAAATCCATTCGTTCTCCGAAACCGAAAAAGTGTTCATCGGGCTGAAGTTTTTTAGTTACCCCAACTGTAGTCTTTTCCTTTGCAATGGAACCATTCGTTTCGGAAGTGAGAAGCTTTCCCTTCAGATCATAAACATCGATTTTAAAAGGTGCCTTGTTTATTTTGATTAGAAGTTTAGCAGTGCTTAATAAAAATTGGTCTTTCTTTTCTTCCACCAATGCCTTTACGTTTTCCCAATCGTATTTAATTACCATGAGGTTTTCGTTCGGCTCAAATTTGCCAGTCCAGCTGGTTCTGATTCTAAACATTTCCGGCGTGCAAAAATCGAGCTTTACCTCACCATTTGTTGTGGTAAAGGAAAGGGCATTCCCTTGCCTTTTAAAACCAGACTTGTAATTGCCTATGGTTTGAGAAAAAGCCATTGACGACCATAAGATCAATACAACAGCCAATATTTTATTCATCATTTTGAATGGAATTACACCTGTTATTTCATTTTATAAACTTCGGTTCCTGCCAATAAAAAGCAGCCTAAACCATAGTCTTCAAAATCTGGCATGCTGGTATAACTTACCGGCTGACCATCTTTTGGTTCTTTTCCAGTTCCTTGCAAATAGCCTAAAAATCCGTTTTTATGAACTGCTTCTTTTGTCATCCCGTTCCAGGCTTTTGCAATAACAGGAAGATAAGTGGCTTTATCTAAAATTCCCTGATTTACCCCCCAGGCCATTCCGTAAACAAATAAAGCGGTTCCGGAAGTTTCCTTTCCACCGAAGTGGTTTGGATCGTGTAAACTTACATTCCAGAAACCATCCGCGCGTTGCAAAGGCACCAAAGCCTTAATCATCTCATGATAGGTTTTTAAATATTCATCATAACCTACTGCATTTTTAGGCATGGTTTCTAAAACGCGAACAAATGCAGCAAGCACCCATCCGTTTCCACGCGACCAATAACAATCTTCGCCATTTGGCTCTTTGTAAGGTGGCACAAAATCTTTATCTCTCCACCAAAGCCCGTCTTTGGCATTGTACAAACCCCCACCTTCTACATTTTTACTGTGCAGGTACATTTTGTACATGTAACTATAGTAAGTAGTGTCGTTGTAAACTTTACCGAGTTTTGCAAATACAGGCATTGCCATTTGGAGTGCGTCAATCCAGGTCCAGTCGTTCACTTTATCAGATAGGATCATCAAATCCATCGAAGCTTTAATATCTCTAATGCGTTCTGGTTTTTTGTCGATATTATATAAATCGATGTATGTTTGTCCGCAGGCCTGATCATCACCATTACGTGTTCTAACCCCATTTCTTAAACCCCATTGGTGTTTTTCGCCCCATTGCACAGCGTAATTATAATATTCCTGATCAGGATGAATTTGGTAAAGACTCATCAATCCTTCATAATAAACAGCCCTCGTCCAAATGTTGCTTGGCCTTTCTCTATTGGTTACGATCGATTTGCCTGCATCCGGCCACTTATTCATAAAGTACGCATTTGTAGATTTTAACACTTTTAATACCGCCTTCTTTTTCGGAACTTTTTGCGCAAAAAGCACCTGCGAAAACAGGGTGATCACTAAGGTAGAGCAGATTATAAATTTCTTCATGGCAATGGTGTGGTTAATATTTTGCTTTATTAATTCGTTTTGGGTTTCGGTTTCAACTCATCCGGACTGTCTTTCGTAAAAGTATTGAACTGAATTTTAGAGGCGCTTTCAAAAAGATCCTTTACCGTGTTAAAGGCAACTTCATATTTAGGTTTGAAGTTTTCAGACGTCATATATTGTTGCAGGCTGAAATAAAGCTGCTGTGCCGCTGGCAACGCTTTCAAATCTGGAGATAGGTTAGCACTGGACACCATTAACTTTCCCTTGCCCACTCTGGCCTCTAAAACCAATGCTAATCTGCGATTTAAAAACCAGGTATCAATGGGTTGGATAATCGGCCTGAAGCCAGACGGAAAATCTTCTAGATTCATGGTTTGCGCTTTATTTACAATTTCCCACCATTGCATATTGCTATGGCTTTCTGTCGGAAAGTTAGCCAGTGCCGGATTTTTCGGATCGCACAGAAGACCTAAAGTATGTGGCGGACGCATTTTAAACCAGGAAGTATTCCAGAAAACAGGCAAAAACGTTTGCACTACTTCTTTCCCTTTAACCACTTTTCCGGCAGCATTCAGAAACACATTTCCACCTTCATCCAAGATTTTTTTGGCCTGGTCGTCAAATTTTTCTGTGTAATAAAAACTTGCTTTAGCTTTCGGAAGTTCAGCAGGATAAACCCAGAAATACCAGTCGTTCGCAAATTCAGTTCCGTCAATAGATACTTCCAGATTAAGCTGAGTAGCCTTATTAATAGAATTTAAGGCAAAGTGGATATCGCCGATCTGGATGCAATTACCTAAGGGTAATAATTTCTGAACAAAGGTTCCCTTTCTTAAAATTACTCCCGAAGCATCTTTTATTTGCCACGAGATTTTAGAATTGGTTAACGGCGCTTTGCCAAAATGAGCGAGCTCTACCGAGGCATCCAGGCTTTCATTATTGGTGTAAACAAATTTCGGCACTTTGAGCAGCGGTACAGTGCTGTTAGAGAACCGTTTAAATTCTTTGGCGGTGATATAACCTTTTTCATCCCAAAAGGCGTCCAGCACACCAACCAAAGCAGTTCCCTGCCCTGGATAGTCGTTGAGCGATAACAATTGAAAACCGTTGTAATTGGGCGTTCTTAAGGCCTTTTCAATCTCGTTTTTATAGCAAAGTGCCTGTAGTTTACCCGATGCCATTAGGAAATCTTTTGCCTGATCTGCCATATCATGATCGGCTAAATCTTCCTGAAACATTTCGAAATTCTTTGCCCGGTAAACGCCGGTATATTTTTTGATTTCCTCAAAATTCGGAAAAACACAGTACTGCCCCATTTCATGGGCTACAAAAGGAACCGTGAATTGCTCAATCTGCTTCGCATAGGTTGAAAAACTTTCTGGCATTTTGCCCCAATCTAAACCCCTCGCACCTGCACGAACCATAAATTCGTTGTTTGGGATTACGGGCCAGCTACCGCCAACTGAGGCACCTGTATAAAGTCTTCTGGAATCTTTCGCTTTCCAGTAATTGTTGAACTTGGTTAAATATTCAACCTGTTTGCCTCTAGGTTCATTGCCATAAGCCATCATGCAGAAAGAGGCATAGTTGCCATAGCTTTTAGTCATTCTATTGGTTTCATCATAAATGAACTGATCGATGGGCTTTCCTTCACCGATTGATGAGCCGTGATTGGCCCAGCTTGGTCCTTCTGGTTGAAGATAAAAGCCTGTTAAATCTGCAGCAATAAAAGCTGCTTCCGGCGGACACCAGGAATGGAACCGCATATGATTTAATCCATGTGCCTTTGAAATTTTAAAAATTCTTTCCCATGCGGCAACATCCATTGCTGGATAGCCCGTTAATGGAAACTCACAATTATTTACCGTTCCGCGCAGAAATACCGGGCGACCATTAATTTCAAAACTTCTGCCAACAGCTTTAAACTCACGCATGCCGAACTGAACTTGTTTCTCCTCGTTTTTCCCATCCTTTGCTGATAAAACCGCCGTTAAGCGATAGAGCGCAGGATCGAATTCATCCCACATAGCAATTTTATCACCCATTGGAAGGTCAATTTCTAAGCTGCCTGAACCATTTCTGATCTCGAAAGGAACAGTTACCGGCTTAACCTTGATGTTATTCTTCGTATTGAAACTCTTTGCAGATAAGGTAATCTTCCCTGTCGAAGAAACATTCGCGCCTGCTTTTAGTTCAATTTTTACCTTGGCAGATTTTCTTTTTAAGTCGGGATAAACCTGAATATCGCCAAAATAGACCGGCGAGCCCGCCTGGAGAAACATTTTACCGACCACCCCATTCCAGTTGCCCTGGGTATGATCAGTGAGGCTATGAGAATCCTGACCAACATTGATGGCTTTAATCCGATTGTCTATACGTAGGGTGATGGTATGTTTCCCTGGCTTGAGGCTGGCTGGCAGCTCAAAATTTTGTGCCACAACGAAAGTAAATTGTGTGCCAATTTCCACATCATCAATCCATACACGCGTTTCAGAATGTGGATATTCTAATGATAGAACTACACGCTCACCTTTCCAGTTGGCAGGGATTTCCACATCTTTCTGGTACCACGCTGCACCGGTATAGTGTTTGGCAGGCGTAAGCCAGAATGGAATTTTCAGGTTTCCGGGCTTTCTGTATTTCTCTAAACGGGGATGAAAGAAATAAGAACTGTCGTAAATGCTACCTGTCCATTTTGTTTTGAGCGTGATGTCATCACCTTTAAGATTTTCGGCCATGGAACCTGGCAGGTTAACGGTTTCTGGCAAGGCCGACGAATACCATTTTGCCTGCACACCTTCATCTTTGGCATCGATTTTAAATCTCCATTTACCATTTAAAGAAATGGTTTGGGCAGTGGTATAGGTGGAAAAGATGCTTAACAGGCAAAGTGCTGAAATGATCCACCTGGTAAACGATAATATTTTTATATACATATTTTTAAGCGAATGGAATGCCTAAGCACTCACCATATTTGGTTAAAGCCACTATTATAAGCTTAAAAATGCAGTTAGGCAACCTGTAGTGTCCTGCTAACAGAAAATCGATAGTCTAAAACTGTTTAAATTAAGTTTATAACTACTGTAAAATATTTGCGACGATAGAGAATTGAAGCTGCAGGCCAATGTATTTATTTTGAAAAGTTAACCGAATCGTCATGCTGAATTTAGTTCAGCCACTATCTTAATAGGATCCTGAATCAAGTTAGGGAGGACGGCCGGTGGGGATAGCCCTCCCTAATGTCAGCAACTATTTACGTTAGATTATAAATCAGTTCCAGAAGACTTCAGCTTTAACCAATCTTTAATGGAATAGATTATGAAGGTCTCTGTGTTGAATAAAGGGAGTAGACAAATACGCAGGGATTCTTCGCTGCGCTCTGAATGAGACCTCGCTATCCGGCCTCGGAAATGATGGAAGGAGAAAACGTTAAAAGCTTCAACCACAATCTTTCATAACCCACTACCCAAGGCAGCGCATCTTGCCCGATC
>JAZBLX010000031.1:0-66253 GCA_037033465.1 Bacteroidota bacterium
ATTTTTTTGTTACTTTTTTGATCAAGCAAAAAAGTAAAAGCCCTTCGGCGGCCAGCCGAGGCAAGCCAGCGCAGCGGAAAAGCCTATTAGTAGCCATAACTATTCTTAAATATTTCGTCATTGCGAGGAGGTACGACGAAGCAATCTCCCTTGCAGATTCTTTGATGGAGATTGCTTCTGCAGATGAAAAATCTGCGATGATTATTTGAATCTGCTCCTTTTATTTTTTTTGATCTCGGGAAATTTAATCCTATATCATTCCCAAATTGGATAAGGTAATTTCTCACCTTCCAATCCGGCGATGATATTTTCAGCAATAAGTCTTGACATTTCGTCCCTGGTTTCTTCGGTTGCAGAACCTATATGTGGCAATACCGCAACGTTATCCATGTTCAGCAAAGGGTTATCTTTTTCCATTGGTTCCGGGTTGGTCACGTCCAAACCTGCCCCCCAGATGATCTTTTCTTCCAATGCCTGAATCAAGTGTTTTTCATTATGAATCCCTCCCCTGGACGTATTGATAAAAATCGACCTGGGCTTCATTTTTTTGAAGGCTTCCATCGAGAATTTATCTTTGGTTTCATCCGTTAATGCAGTGTGTACAGAAATCACATCGCTCTGTTCGAGTAGTTCATCGAAAGAAACATATTTCGCATTAATCTCTTTTTCTGCATCTTCGTTACGAGATCTGTTATGGTAAATTACAGGCATCTGAAAAGCACCTGCACATTTCTTTGCCATTTCCAAGCCTATTTTCCCCAGGCCGAAAACCCCTAAGGTTTTTCCATTTAGTTCAATGCCTAATTCTGGTGTAGGCTCGTAATTATGCCAGTCGCCATTAATAATTTTTTTATGAAGAAAAAATGCTTTTCTGGAAACGGCCAGCATCAATAGAAATGCAGTATCAGCTGTGGCGCCACTTAACACACCGGGAGTATTGCCCACAGGGATGTTTAACTTTTTAGCCTCCTCCACATCAACCTGATCGAAACCAACAGAATGAAGTGCAATTACTTTCAGATGTTTACAAGCATTCAGAAAATTTGCATCAATTTTATTAGGTCCAACACTCACTAAGGCATCCTGATCCTGACAGGCCTCAATTAGTTCATCAGCAGAAATTTGCTGATCTTCATTCCACTGAGTGATTCCAATATTTTTTTCTTTTAGCTTATTTAAGCCAAATGCTGCAATATTACCGCTTACAAATACTTTCATATATAGAAAACAATGATCTTTTTAAGGAGTTTTAATATTCTAAAATCATTACTTTACGGTAGCGTTAATTTTTTGAAAAGTATTCGCACTGAAATATCCTAAAGCACCATTTGAGATATTTGACGGAGGGTTTGACGGCGTTGTGCCCTGATTCGGCCCTCTTCCATCTTGCTGACTTAGCGTATACCAGTAATCGAAAACATTAGAATCAATTCCTTCCATTTCAACGCTAAAACTGTCGCCGCTTTTTAAGCCTTCGTCATCATCATCATTGGCTTCATAAAACAATTGAATCCGCAGATTATTGCCGTTCGTTAAACGATCATTCTGAACATAAATCCGATCAGAAAATAAACCATTCACATAAAGATTGAAGCGATAAAAATTACTTTCATTTGCCGGATCGGATAAGAAAGCCGCAGCCGTTTTACGTTCATTTCCAAAGAAAGAATTTGTTACTACGCCGATCGAATCCAGTTTCACAAAATTTGGTATTTTAGAACTTGCCTGATAATTCTTACCATCTGCGGTTACCGCTAAATTGTATGTTACACCGGCCACGCCACGCATTCTGTTTACATAAACACCTGGCGTTTTTTCGGTAAACACATAATTATTTCCCCTGCTGTCACTCATGCTAACCGTTGCTCCAGTTACCTTCGGATAGATTCCCTGCTCATCATAACCCACCGTTTTAGTGATGATAATCTGTTGTTCGATCAACCTGTCAACAATTTTCCCTTCAATTACAATTTGAGGTTCGGCATTATTAGTATCTATTTCTATAATTTTCTTACAAGAAGTTAAACTAAAAAAGGCCAATACTAAGTATATGATATTTTTTTTCATGAGTTAAAATTTGAAATTCCAGGTTACCGAAGGAATCATTCCAAAAAGAGAAGTTTGTTCTGCAACCGTTTTACCCGGATCCGTAGGATCGTTAATAAACTCAATCGAATAAGGATTTTTTCTGGCTAAAGCATTGTAAACTCCGAAATTCCAGCTAGATTGGAACCGGCCTTTACGCTTTCCTTCCAGCGTTGCGCTCAAATCCAAACGCATGTTATAAGGCATTCTTCCGGCATTTCTTTCGGTATAATAATAAGTGGTTTGGCCACCAACAATATATTTACCTGCCGGAAAAGTAACTGCATTCCCTGTGCTGTAGATAAAGCTTGAGGAAAATGTCCACCGTTTATTAAGGTTATAAATACCAACAACAGATAAATCATGCGTACGATCTTGCCTTGCAGGAAAATAGTTTCCATTATTTAACTGTGAAAATTTACGCTCGGTCCTGGATAAAGTATAACCTACCCATCCATTTAACTTCCCAAATTTCTTTTTAAAGAATAACTCTAAACCATAGGCCCTGCCTGTTCCATAAAGTAATTCTGATTCTACATTTGAATTGGCCAATAACTGCGCTGCATTTTTATAATCAATTTGATTTTGCATCCATTTGTAGTAAACCTCTCCCGAAATTTCATAATTATTCTCATTCAGATTTTTGAAGTATCCGAACGCTACCTGATCTGCAATTTCTGGTTTGATATTGTTGCTACTTAATACATACTGATCTGTTGGCGAACTTGAAGTAGCATTAGTTAAGATATGAATATTTTGCGTGTTCCGGTTATAGGAAGCCTTGATGGAATTCTGATCATTAAATAGATAACTTACTGAAAAGCGAGGTTCGAGATTCAGGTAATTTTTATAAAACTTTCCACTGTTCACGGTTTCTGTATTGATAATGTTCCCTGCAGCATCATAATTACTGAAATTGCCCGGACCTAAAAGTGAAAAAGCCGCCAATCGTACACCATATAAAAAATTGAGCTTCTCATTTACCGCCCATTCATCAGAAACATACGCTGCACTTTCCAAACCGTAACGTTTTTCTTGTGTGAGCGGATTTACCTGGGATGCCTGACTGGTGGTGATATCAATTGGCGAGATGCGGTGATGCGTAGCATTTAAACCAAACCGCAGCGTATGTTTATTACTGAAATACTGAAAATCTTCCTTAAAGTTGAAATCGCGAACCAGCGAAGTAGCCTTAAAATTAGTCACATCATTGAGCAACCTAACCGTATAATTATAATTGTTGTAAATGAGGGAAGTATTAGAAAAAAGGCGGTCGTTAAAAATATGATTCAAGCGAATGGTAGTGGTTACGTTGCCCCAGTTGTTTTCAAAAAGATCTTTAACTCCGATATTGTCCTTACCGAAATAACCAGAAATATAAATGGTATTCTTATCGTTAATTTTGTAGTTTGCTTTGGCATTGATATCATAGAAATTCAGTTTACTTCCATTAATCGAAGAATCGGGAGACGCCTGTAAGAAGAGATCAATATAAGTTCGCCTGAAACTGACCATGAAAGAACCTTTGTCTTTTACAATTGGCCCTTCCGCTTTTAAGCGCGAAGCAATTAATCCAATTCCCCCCTGAACTTTAAATTCTTTATTGTTTCCATCATCCATTTTTACATCTAAAACAGAAGATAAACGACCGCCATATTGCGCCGGCATTCCGCCTTTGTAAAGACTTACATCTTTAATCGCATCTGCGTTAAAGGTCGAAAAGAAACCCAATAAGTGAGAGGAGTTGTAAACCACAGCTTCATCCAAAATGATTAGATTTTGATCGGCTGCCCCGCCCCGGACGTAAAAACCTGTATTGCCCTCACCACCAGATTTAACACCTGGCAGCAACTGAATTGTTTTCAAGATATCTTTTTCACCCAGTAAAACTGGAATGGAATTTAAAGATTTCATATCAATCTTTTCCAAACCCATCTGGGCACTTTTGACATTTTCGTTTTTTCGATTGTTGGCATTTATCGTTACTTCGGCTAAATCATTTGTGCTTTTCAGCTCTTCGTTTAGCTTAGTATCTTTATTTAAATTGATACTTTTAGTAATAGGCGCATAACCTGTATAACTGATGGTTACGCTATAAACACCTTCTACTTGTGTAAGGGCAAAATAACCATAAGCATTGGTTAAGGTTCCGGCACTTGCAGTACCTGTGATTTTAACTGTTGCACCGATAAGGGTTTCGCCAGAACCGGCATCGCGAATGGTACCACTTAGTGTAAATTTATTCTGTGCAAAAACGGACGAACCAATTAGAAATATAAAAAGAACGGAAAAGTAAAATTTTATCGACATATAAACTGTAACGTTTGATAGATGGAGAATCAAATGTACGAATTACCAGGCGATGTAAACGTGACGGATCTGTTTAACTAAATCATGTTTAGTTATATTGATCAAACGCCATCCAGATCATTTGCAGTTATTTCTGTAGCAAATGCGGTTCAACAGCCTTTCTCCAAATGGCATAACCTGCCGCATTCATGTGCAACATATCTTCTACAAATAGCTCCGGACGAAGTTTTCCATCTTTGGTGAGCATCAGACTGTATACATCAACATATTTGGTATTGGCTTCTTTAGCAAGAAAAACTTTAATTAAAGCATTGGAAGCGACTGCTTTCGCTTTAAAGGCATCTCTGCTGGGACTTGGCTTGATGGAAATATAAACGATAGGGACATTTGGCAATTTAGCCCGGATGGCTTTGTAAAGATTAACTGTTCTGTTCAATACTGAATCTGGTGTGGTTTGTGCATTTGGTAAATCATTCTCCCCAACGTAAAGTACTATCTGACGGGGTTGATAAGGAAAAACCACATCATTTAAATAGAAGGTTATATCGTTAGTAACGGCACCACCGATTCCTCGGTTTAGGGCATTGTATTTCGCAAAAACCTGTGTTAAATCGTCCCATTTACGAATGGAAGAGCTTCCAATAAACAAAACTGGGTTTACAAGCGGTTTGTATTGCTGATCGTATTTTTTAATCGTTTGCACATCATCCCAGAAAGCGGGTTTATTCTGACCAAAAGCAATGATGATCATGAATTGTGATAAGAGCAGAGACAGGAGTAATTTTTTCATGTTGGATCTTTTTAAAAGCACACAAGTTAGCAATCATCACTAAAAATGCCTAAAAAAGTCTGTAACGGATTGAATAGTTATTGAATACCACCTGTTTCCCTCAAATTTTAAAATAAAAAAATCGGTTGATCATACACCAACCGACTTCCATTAAACAATCTTTTAAATTACTTTACATCAAACCATAATCTGGTGGTGAGCAAATCTGTTCCCTGGCTGGCTACAGCATTTCTGTAGCTCTGCCCGTTTAAAGATTGTTCTGTGCCTGGATAGATAAAACGAACTGGAATCTGCCCATTTAATACGGTGTTTACAGACGGAGTAAGTTCAGGATAATCCAACCTGCGTCTTTCTGCCCAGGCTTCTAAACCCTGACCGAAAAGTGCCAGCCATTTTTGTTCGCCAATGGACTTTTTGTAATTCGATGCATCATATTGAACAGCTCCCTGAGCGGTATAGTTAGCAACCAATGCATCCGCAACGCCAAATTGTTTCAACGATGCAACGATTCCCTGATTGTATAAATCAGCAGCATTTTCTATCGTTAAACCACGGGCTGCAGCCTCTGCACGATCAAATAATAATTCTGCATAACTGAAAATTACCGCGGGTGATTGCGGGGTAAGGAAGTAAGCACCTGGTCTTGATGTTCTGGCAAAGCCAAGGTTACTGGCTTCTGAATTCGTTAAGCCATTTGGCAATCCAACGTATTCTGCTAGCGTAGCAGTTTGGGTTTTACTCGCGTAAATTGGTAAACGAGGATCGTTCAAACTGAATAATTTATCTACAATGGTTTTGCTAATCCGGTAATCATCCCGCGTATCAAACTGTGCACTCACCGGGTTCTGCTGCGGAGAAACCTGATAAATCAATTGAGCGATCTCTGCATTTGAACTAATATAACTGCCACCCTCGCTTTTAATCTCATCCAAAACCTGTTGCGCTTTCGCTGGCTCTCTATCCGCAAGGCGAAGTGCAATTCTCAAGCGCAGTGAATTTGCAAATTTTTTCCATTTGGTAATATCACCGTTATAGATAATGTCGCCACTGATGGCTGTTCCGGCAGGATTTAAAACACCGTTAGCAGTTTTCAAATCTTCAAGTATGCCATAATAAACGTCTTTTTGTTTATCGTAAGCAGGCGTAATAAATTCATTAATTTTTCCGGCCTGACTGTATGGAACATCGCCATAAGCATCTGTTAGCAATAAAAACGACCATGATCTTAATGTTAATGCCACGCCTCTGTAATTCGGATTATTAGTGTTATTGCCAATTTCAATTACTTTATTTAATCCGGTAATTGTTGTAGAATATAACGTTGACCAAAGTGAGGTAAAGCTGCTATTAGAATAGATAAAACGATCTTCTTCGGTATACTGTACCTTAGCCCACTGTTGCACAAAAAGCAAACTGGAGTTCATATTATTTGTAGTTCCCCAATATGCATCGGCCGTGTTTTTAATTGCCGCAGTTAACAGGTAATCTGGCTGTGCATTCTCCGTAGCATTGGGATTAACATTTACATCATCCAGCTCTTTACGGCAAGAAGCGGTAAACAGCGAGAGTAAAATAAGGGTATATATGATATTATTTTTCATGAGGTGAAGATTAAAATTTGATGTTGAGGTTAATTCCGTAAGTACGTGTTGTTGGGTTTGATAAACTTTCTAAACCTTGTCCGTTTCCGGTATTAAAGGCTACTTCAGGATCAATATCTTCGGTATTGCGGTGCAAAATGGCCAGGTTTCTACCCACCAACGCAACTGAAACACCTTGTAAATTCAAGGAACGGATCCATTTGGCTGGTAAATTGTAGGTGAGCTTAATTTCACGAAGTTTTACATAAGAAGCATCGAAAATATTGGCCTCATCGATCGTACGGAAAGACTTATAATACGTTTGTGCAGAAAGAACCTTTTCATTTCGCTTACCATCGGCTGTTACACCGTCGAAAACCATCCCATCATCATAAACTGTAGTTCCAGCCGGCGCACTTGCATTATTGGCTAACCTAACCGTTCCGTTTTCCTTTTTGTTATCTGGATAATAGTACGAAATCCCGCCAAATTCTGCGCCTCTTCCCGGTAAAGTAGATGCCAAAACACCTGTGTAAGTTCCTGTAGCGTAAGTGCCATTATAGATTGAACCACCAAAGCTCGCATCAACTAATACACCCAAACTAAAGCCTTTGTAATTAAAGGTGTTGTAAATTCCACCGATCCAATCTGGTGTGTATTTCCCTAAAACTCTTTTGGTAGGATCAGTTTGTGGTGCGCCGGTTGCATTTACCACAATGTTTCCATTGCCATCTCTTAAGAAAGCATTACCAAATAAAGTTCCGTAAGGTTGGCCAACAGCAGCAATTACCTGTGCCGAATTGGTAGCCACCACATAATTCTGTAGTAAACCTTCCTGATCTAATTCGACTACCTTGCTTCTGTTTGCCGCATAGTTTACATCAATATCCCAGGTAAACTGCTTTTTAATCGGTGTAATACCCAATTGCACTTCAATACCTTTATTATTGATTTTACCTGCGTTCAATAATTTTGATCTGTAACCGGTACTCTGGCTTACGTCAACACTTAGAATCTGATCATAGCTATTGGTATTGTATAAACTTAAATCGAAACGTAATCGCTTGTTAAATAAAACGGCCTCTGCCCCTAACTCAGATGAGGTAGTGGTTTCTGGTTTCAGGTTCGGATTTAAATCTGTAATAGATGGTGTAAGTTGAGGACTTGATCCAAATGGTGCGCCGGAGGTGTAGGTATTTAGCAAACGATATGGATCTGCGTCTTTACCTACTTTAGACCAGCCTCCGCGGATTTTTGCATAATCCAATACTTCACTTTTAATGTCGAAAGCTTCGGTAAGCACAAAACTTCCGTTAAAAGATGGATAAAAATAGGAACGGTTTTGTGCTGGCAAAGTAGACGACCAATCATTACGTGCCGTGATATTGGCGAACAAATAATTTCTAAAACCAATTTGCGCAGACGCATAACCGCTGTAAGATTTTAATTCGCTGTAGTTGTTAGAAGAAGTTAAAGGATCTCTTGAATTACTTAAAGTGTATAAGCCTGCAACCGCCAAACGTGGCGCACTTTGATCATTCTGTTCGATGTACCTGGAACGAATATTTCCACCTAACAATGCTTCCAGACTGAAATCATCGTTTAATTGCTTGTTATAACTTAAAGTTGCATCAGTATTGTTTTCATTTACAGTGAAAGCACTTTCAGTATAAGAACCAAATGGTGTCCCATTCGTACCATAAGCAATTTTAATCTTCCGGCGATCATTATAATAATCTGTTCCCGAACGGAAATTGAAGTTTAAGCCATCAATAATTTTATAGTTCAAGCCAACGCTTCCAATAATCCTGTTTCTGTTTTGAGCTACTGTATTTTCATAAGCTACCCAATATGGATTGCTATAGTAGCTATTGTTCCAATTGAAAGTATTTCCATTTTCATCCAAATAATCTTTCAATCGGTTAATATCTACCTGTCTACCAAACCAGGCAAACTGGAGCATGGTACTGGTTGACCTTGAACCGCCGGTTCCTGGTAGGTTATCAGACCCCAATTTGCTATAATTAGCATTTGCAGTAATGGTTAATTTCGGCGTTAACCGCAGCGTTGTATTTAAGGCGAAAGAATTTTTCCCCTGACCAGAGTTGGGCACAATACCTACTTGCTTCAGGTTATTGTATGATAAACGGTAATCAAATTTATCGCTCGCATCTTCGATAGATAAACCGTTGGCCAGAGAATATCCGGTTTCGAAGAAATCTCTCACATTATCAGGATGGGCTACAAACGGAACGGCCACGCCTTTAGAAAAGAATTGAGGGATTAAACGTCCATCCATCCTAGGGCCCCAGCTTTCATCTACCCCATCATTTATACCCGCGCCTTTCCCATCCACATAACTAAATTTCCCTTCAGATCCTTGTCCGAATACATCCTGGTATTTCGGTAAGGTTAACAAACTTTCGATTACTGCATTGGAATTGAAAGAAATTCCTAAGCCTTTTTTGGATTTTCCTGTTTTGGTTTTAATAATGATGACACCTGCAGCAGCTCGTGATCCGTATAACGCTGCAGCATTTGGACCTTTTAACACACTGATTGATTCAATATCATTTGGGTTGATATCAGAAATGACGTTGGCATAATCTCGCGCGCCAGCAGAGTTAAGTTGTGAGTTATCTACCGGGATTCCATCCACTACAAACAATGGCTGATTGTTTCCGGAGATCGATGTCTCACCCCGTATTACCACGCGGGAAGATCCCATATCGCCCTGGCTATTGGTTACCCTAACCCCCGCTACTTTACCTGCAAGTGCGTTAACCAGGTTGGATTCCCGTGCTTCGGTTAAACTTTCGCCTTTTAATTCCTGTACTGCATAACCCAGAGATTTCTTTTGTCTGGAAATACCTAAAGCCGTAACAACCACTTCATCCAGCGCATTATCAGCGTCGTTAAGGGTTACTGCCAAAGTCTTTGTGGCTTCGGTTACTTCAATTTCGCGGGTAGCAAAACCAATATAAGAGAAAACCAATGTACTTTTTCCTGCAACAGAGATACTAAACGCGCCGTTATTATCCGTAGTTACGGCCTGTTTAGTTCCTTTTACAAATACTGAAACGCCGGGAAGTGTCTCTCCCGTGGCGCCTTTTACCGTTCCGGAAATTGCGATAGTTTGCGCCTGAACGAAGTTGGAAAGCAAGAGCAAAAATAATATTGCCGGGAGCTTTATTTTCTTAAACATAATAAGTGTAATTAGTGATCTTTAGTATGTCGACTGTAAAAAATCAAGGCAAAGCGATTCCATTTCGCTTCATGCGATTTTTTTACCGTCGTTAAAATTTATTTAATTGATATGATTGGTCGGTATTTATTAGCCACTACAGCAACAAATACCCTTGCACATTCGAAGGCTTAAAAAGGCGCCTGAATTCACTTTTTGAATCGATTCTTTTTTGTTAGTTTTTTCCATCAAATTTCCTTTAACTCTAAATCAATACTTATCAGGTTTGCGAAACTGGCTTATAAAAAAAGCACGCCCATAAAATCAGGAGTGCTCTCATATATTATTAATAATAATTTGCATTCAACTGACTTAACTCACCCAAATTGCTTTGGGATGGAATTAGCACCATATCTATTCAAAGCTGGTTGCTAAGGTTTCTTAGGGCCATTCCCTCCACCTTTCTTGATAAGTATTTCAAAATAACTGGCGCAAAGATAATATAAAAATCATAATGACTACAAATTCTATAGATTTTATTGAAAATATTTTTTCCATGCTCATTTCATGCTTACCTTTGACTCATTATTATTAGATCGAAAACACCTTATGAATATAAAATCTTCTTTATTTCTGCTATTTGCATTTACGCTTTCGCAGAATGTACAAGCGCAAACTCAAAAGAAATCTTCTCCTTCACAAAAATTAACAACTGCTTTCGTTGCAAACGGTAAATGGCGTGGAATTTTTGAAATTAAACCAGGCGTAGAAGTTCCATTTAATTTTGAAATAACTAAAGGCACAGATCAACCGCATTTGGTTTTCCTAAATGCTGAAGAACGTTTTGAAGGCGGAATAGTGAGGCAGACTTCAGATTCTATCTTAGTTTCACTGGATCAGTTTGATAATGAACTGGCGTTCAAGATTTCAGGCGATTCACTTGTTGGAACATTGAGAAAACAGGATAAATCTGGAACACCGCTAGCTGTAAGTGCATCAAAAGGAAAAGATTACCGGTTTAAATCAACTGGTAAAACACCAGCGGCAGATTTTTCCGGCAAGTATGATGTGGTGTTCAAATCTTCTACAGGAAAAGATGAAAATGCAGTTGGCCTCTTCAAACAACAGGGAAATAAAATTTCCGGGACATTTCTACGCGTTACCGGCGACTCGCGTTATCTGGAAGGAATTGTGGAAGGAAATAATTTTTATTTATCAAGTTTCATAGGCTCCGGACCATCCTATTATAAAGGAAGTTTTGGTAAAGATGGAACGATCACTGGTGAAGTGGTAAGTGCCAGGGGGAATACACCTTTTAGTGGCAAGCATAATGAAAATGCAGCATTGCCCGATGCTTATAAACTAACCTACCTGAAAGCGGGTTACAAAACCCTGGACTTCTCTTTTCCTGATGTAAATGGAAAGAAGATCTCGCTGAGCGATGAGAAATTCAAAAACAAAGTGGTGATATTAACCATTACTGGTACCTGGTGCCCGAACTGTGTAGATGAGGCATCTTTCATTGCACCCTGGTATAAAGAAAACCGCGGCCGCGGAGTGGAGGTAGTGGGCATCCACTACGAAAGACAACTTGATTCTGCCTATGTACGCAAAGCACTAAACAGATTTAGAGAAAAATTTGATATTCAGTATGATCAGGTAATTGCAGGAACACCAGATAAAAGAATAGTGGCCGAGTCACTACCTGCATTAAGTAATTTTCTTTCCTTCCCCACCACCATTATCATTAATAAAAAAGGCGAGGTAGCGCAAATCCACACCGGTTACAGCGGACCAGCAACCGGAAAATATTATACTGATTTTGTGAAAGACTTTAATGCGGAGATTGATGCTTTGCTAAAAGAGTAGGAAATCCAACAGGATAGCTAATAATAAGCTGCGCTAAACAGCTATTATAAATGTAAGATCTCATCCTGAAGGATAATTTATTGTTTAAAATCAATATTAATGACATGATTTTAAGAAATGAAAATCCTCGGGGTATCGTCATTGCGAGAAGGCTTTTTCAGCCGACGAAGCAATCTATTTTGCAAGAGAGATTGCTTCGTTCCTCGCAAGGACGGATTTTTGAGATTCTGTCAATAGACTTAAGACTCTAAACTTCACTACCGTCCTGCCCTGTTCTTCATTTCTTCAGTTGCGGTATTCCTTGATCTGGCTGATTTTACATTTTGATTTCCGAAGCTGTAACTGATATTAAAGGAAACCCTTCTGTTGATATAATTATTCTGAACCCGTAAGTTGACATTCTGATAATTCAGTGTTCCCTTCCAATAATTTGTTGCAAAAATATCATCGATGTTCAGTTTTAACTTTAAAGATTTGTTCAGGAAACTTTTCTGCACGCCTGTATTTAAAGCATATTGATAAATTGTCGTTTTTTCCAGGCCCCTCACCCTTGGAGAATTTAGCCAGAAATTAGTTTCGATTGTCCAGTCAGCGGGCAATGTAATTGAACTAGTGATATTAAAATTGTAAGACAGCTTACTCAATTCAAAAGGTGCTCCCTCCAAATTGTTATCATTAAATTTGTTGTAAAAAAGATTGAAATTATTTTGCAAATTCCACCATTTCGCAACCGCCAAAGGAAAATATAAGCCCGCAGAATAATACTCCCCGCTTCCAATATTCCCCTGCCCCACGGTTACAATTCTTGTGCTATCATTCTGTGCGGTTTTACTATCCAGGATCAGATCTTTAACCTTCGAATACCCTAAAGAAAGGGATAATCCGCTTTTAGAACTATAGCTCACCTCAAAATTATTAGTAAACTGCGGTTTTAAGTAAGGATTTCCTTGTTGTATGGTGTAAGGGTCCATATAAAAATTGAAAGGATTTAACTGTTGATAATTAGGTCTGTCAATGCGTCGCCCGTAGGTATAACGCAGTTTACTATTTTCTGAAATTTTCTGGTTGACGAATACTGTAGGAAACAAGGATAGGTATTTTTGATCCGCTTCAGTGTTATTGGTGATCAAAGCTCCTGTAGCATGAGTATGTTCGGCACGCAATCCGGCCTGGATTTGCCATTTACCCAGATCTTTGGAAAGATTTGCATAAGCCGCATTTACATTTTCCTTATAAATAAAATGGTTACTCTGGCCGGCAATATTTTGCCATTCGTTATTTAAAAACGCTGACGAGAGAAAATCATTATCCGTTTTAACGAAACTGGTCTTCAAACCTGTTTCCAGTTTTGCCGTTTTAGATATGGGCCAGGTAAAATCAATTTTAGAAGCAAAAATATTAATATCTGTTTTACTGTCGTTTCTGATAAATGTTTGATTATTAAGCATCCCGTTTTCATTATAGAAATCAGTGTTGAAATTCTCTACACCACTGTAATTGAACCCAGAATAATCAGCATCAAAATTCAAGCTTGCACCCTCCTTTTTAAAATCGTGTTTAATGTTGAAGTTTGCACTGTAATTTTTGTTGGGCGTGTTGGCATCTGAATTAAGTTGCAGAGAATTATTACTTGTCACTCCAGATCGAATTTCATTAATAAAGGTTTGAGAAAAATTGTCCAGTTTTCGGGTACTCGTACTGCCATCTACCATGATTCCTATCGTTGTTCGCTCATTGGCATAATAATCGGCACCTAGTTTAGCCGCTAATCTCGATCCTGTATATATTTTTTGGAAATTTTGATTAAAAGCGCTTTGCAATCCATCAGAACTGGTGGTTCTTTCCAGAAATAAGTTCGAAAAATTATTATTTTTTGAAGCATTTGCATTACTGTAAAAATTCCACTTTTCGTTTCTGTTATTTATATTGAAATTGAAGTCAGAGCCATAAATATTTTTAGGTAAATTAGCCCTTATGGCATTCCGATATGTAGAAGAAACGCTTCCATTTGTACCAAAAGCCTTATTCTTCTTTAATTTGATGTTGATAATTCCTGCAGTTCCGGCTGCATCATATTTTGAAGAAGGATTTGTTATAATTTCTATGGTAGCAATCTGACTACTGTTCAGGTTGCTTAAATAAACCGCCAGATCGGCACTTGACAGAAAATTATTTTTGCCATCTATCATCACCATCACGCCAGATTTATTGTTCAATAAAATCCGTTCGTTCTGTTTGTCAACCTGCACACCAGGTGCCTTTTCCAATAACTCAAGCGCAGTGCTTCCGGTAGAAACAATACTATTTTCAACATTTAATACCGTTTTGTCGATCTGATGTTCCACAAAAGGCTTCTTAACAGATACACTCACCTCATTGAGTTGCTTAGCGTTGCTTTCCATTTTTATTGTTGGAAGTTCTAAATCGCCATTGAGAACAAAACGTTCCGTTTTTTTAGTTTTGAATCCAACAATAGAGATCGAAAGCGCGTAATTACCATCCTTTACCTGTTCTATCCTATAGCCACCATCAATATCCGCAGCCACCATTTTCACTTTGCTGGTATCCGATATATTTAGCAATCGAACAACTGCAAAAGGTACAACAACTGCCTTTTCATCTACAATTTTTCCGGTAATAGTGTGTAATTTTTGGGCAAAAGATGTCCCCCACACCAAAAGGCATGTCATTAACGTAAATAATATTTTCATGATTTTTTTTTCTTAAGGCGTATATTTAACGAGACACTTTGGCAATTTAAATCGGCATATGATCGAACTCTTTAAGCCTAAATCAGGATCTATTGACCTTCTGTATTTTCCTGCGGATGATCGATTTCATATTTACACTTCAAACCCTCTTCTGTCATCACCCAAATACTGAAGTTATTGTTGTCGTTTTCACGTTCGCTACAGCTCCATCCCCAGGTATTATTGATATAGTCATATGCAACGTCTTTCAAAATTAATTTAGTACCTACAGGAACTTCGAGGTCTAAGTGCACCTCCTGATTTCTCCAGATAGCACCCTTTTTTAACTGGAACCGCGGACTGAATACAATTGCAGAATCTTTTACTAAATAAGTATAATTGATGTTTTGCGCGTTTTGCAAAGCACCTGGAAAAGTTTTCCCCTGAGATTCATTTTTCTGGATTAAACGAGTGGTACCCGTTTCACTTTTATTAATATTGATGCGGATATTATTTGGCGAAACGAAAGGACCATTATGAAAATCATCAATAACCACCTGACGTTTATTATTGGCGTCGATGTGGTAAGCAAGGCTATCTTCCTTACTGAAATATTTGCTTTTGTCAATATCAATCACGTAAGTTTTCAGTGTTCTTAAATCAACTGTTTGTGTTAATTCTGCATGTTGTTTAAATTCTGAAGAAATTTTTGCCGCCTGGTAACCAGCAGTCGCCACACCAGCCAGCCAGATAATCAGTAAGGCAAATGAAAAGGTTTTATTAATTGCCTGTTTATTAAACGCAACACGGATAGAGAACAATACCAGCGCTAATATTGGTACAAACAATACGATGAATGCACTGAAAAGTATCACGCCCCTATTGCCATCATTGATGATTGAGAAAGGAAAAGAATCATAGATACTTGAATCCCAGAAGCCCTGAAAAGCGGCAGTACCCAGAATAAGCATCAGCAGGCAAAATGCACCGAAAACAATGATCAAACCTGCAATTATTTTGAAGATTACTTTTCCTGTTCCGGAGATAAACCTCCCAACCCATTCAAAAAACTCACCTATAAAGATCCCAAAACGGGCGAATAGCGGTTGCGCTTGTCTGTTAACTTCTCCTAAACGTTCTTTAACTGCCTGCAACTCCTCATCCAGATTTTTTTGAAATCCTTGTAAATTTGCGGGCTCTCCTTTCATTTCCATTTTCTCCACCCGCGATTGTGCCTTAGGCATGATGATCCACAGAATCATGTAAACCAAAATGCCGAAGCCACCTAAAAAGGCCATAAGTAATACAGCAACCCTGATCCATTTCGCCTCAGTGTTAAGAAAATGAGCAATTCCGGAGCAAACACCGGCAACTACACGGTCGTCCAGGTCGCGATATAGTTTCTTCTCTGCGTACTGATGCTGGTAACCAGGTTGAAATGCAGGTTCCTCATCGTTTTCTTCAACGGTATCAAAGTCTTTTACACTCCCCATTTGAGCAATAACATGTTGCACATCTGCCGCATCAACAACTTGTTTTTTCTGCGCTTCCATTTGCTCTGTAAACAACTCTGCAATCCGGTTCTCGATATCTGTTATAATTTCTAAATCATCCGCATGGTTGGCAAAATAGAGTTTCACTTCATTTAAATACACTTTTAAAGTATCATAAGCGCTTTCTTCGATGTGAATAATTGTATTTCCTATATTAATGATGATGGTCTTTTCCATTTTTTTTGCGTTAAGAGGTTTTTGAATTGCTGCCGCTTTGCGATATGCCTACAGCATACGCAAGTTCTTGCCAGGTTTGATCTAGTTTGGATAAAATTTCCCGACCAACTTCAGTTAATGTATAATATTTTCTAGGCGGACCTGAGGTAGATTCTACCCAGTTGTAGCTTAATAAACCATTGTTTTTAAGCCTGGTTAATAATGGATAAAGTGTGCCCTCCACCACCAACAGTTTTGCCGAGCGTAATTCAGCAATAATATCGGAAGCATAAATCTCTCCCCGGGAGATAATTGATAAAACACAGTACTCCAGAATTCCTTTCCGCATTTGCGTTTGCGTATTTTCTGCTATCATATTACAAAGATATATGTTTTATATTGTACTATGCAATACATAGTACTAAAATAATCTTTAATTATGCATTAATTATTTGATAATCAAGGTATTAATTTTAAGTGATTTATTTGGACAACCTTCACAGACCCGGTTTTTTGGTTAATCTTTCAATTGCGAAGTCTTAAAGCGCATGATCTTGACCGAACGTAAGTCAACTTGCGAAGTCTCAAAGAGCATCAGCGTGGAAAGACTTCGCAAGTTTAAAAACGAATCTAAATTCATTATCAGACTGACAAAGTTCCCTGCCCGCAATTCCAACAAAACTTTGTAAGTCAACTTCCGAAGTTTCTCCTTCCCGCAATCCATCTAAACTTCTGCAATCGAATAGCAAAACAAAGCTCTACCAGTACCATAGATTTAATATATTTTGATAATTTTGTAACTCTTTAACTTGTTTCATGAAAAAATCAATAGCCAGCATCGTTGCTGAGGCGAACCAAAGCGGCGAGGGTACGCTCAAAAGAACCTTAGGCCCCGTTAATTTAATTTTAATTGGCGTTGGTTTAACGCTTGGTGCAGGTTTATTCTCTATTACCGGTTTAGCAGCAGCGAATCACTCGGGTCCGGCGGTAACGCTTTCTTTTGTAATTGCAGCCCTGGGTTGCGGTTTTGCTGCGCTTTGCTATGCAGAATTTGCCTCCATGATTCCGGTAGCTGGTAGTGCTTATACCTATTCTTATGCCACAATGGGTGAACTTTTTGCCTGGATTATTGGATGGGATCTGGTGTTAGAATATTCCGTTGGCTGTGCTACGGTAGCCATTAGCTGGTCGCAATATTTAACGAGATTTTTGAGCAGTCTGGGTATATTTTTACCCCCGCAACTTACCCTCTCTCCTTTCGAAACAGCAAAACTTGCTGATGGTTCAACCGTGAACGGCATCGTTAATATTCCTGCAGCATTGGTAGTCGTTTTAATGACTGCTATCTTAATTCGTGGTACTAAAGGATCGGCGATTGTAAATGGCATTATTGTATTTTTAAAAGTTGGTGTAGTCTTGGTTTTCATTGCCTTGGGCTGGCAATATATTGATCCGGCTAACTATCATCCTTACATTCCGGAAAACACAGGTACTTTTGGACAGTTTGGCTGGAGCGGTGTATTGCGTGGTGCTGGGCTTGTATTTTTTGTATTCATCGGTTTTGATGCGGTCGCTGCTTCTGCACAGGAAACTAAAAATCCTGGCAGAGATTTACCGATCGGAATTATTGGTTCCCTAGTTGTTTGTACCGTACTTTTTGGTTTATTTGGTCATGTGATGACGGGTTTGGCGAATTACAAAGAATTTGCAAATAGTGGTGCCCCGGTAGCTATAGCTATTGAAAAAACGCCTTACGGCTGGTTAAGTCAGGCGATTATTCTGGCCATTCTAATAGGTTATACTTCTGTAATTTTGATCGATTTAATGGCACAGTCGCGGATGTTTTACTCTATTAGCAAAGATGGGTTACTCCCTAAAATGTTTTCTGATGTACACAGTAAGTTTAAAACACCATGGAAATCGAATATTATTCTCTGCATTTTCATTGGTCTTTTTGCTGCATTTGTACCGATGAATGTGGTTGGAGAGATGACGAGTATCGGAACATTACTCGCCTTTCTGATGGTATGTGTAGGGATTTTAATTTTGAGAAAAACTAATCCGGAGGCAAAAAGACCATTCAGGGTTCCGTTTGTGCCATTAATTCCAATTCTCGGAATCTTAACCTGCATCGCTATGATGGTATTTTTACCCTGGGAAACGTGGTTGCGTTTAGCAGTTTGGTTAGTTATCGGCCTGGCTATTTATTTCTGGTATGGTAAAAAGCATAGTAAACTTAATATTGGTGGTGAAGAAGAAACAAAAGGTTTTTAAGGTGTCATTCAAAAGCATGTCACAACTCTGCCGTCTATTAATCTGAAACATTAAGGCATTAAGGGTCATTAAGGTAAATCACGAGAATTGAATTCGAGTAAGGGCAATTACTTTCATTCAGAGCGCAAGGCCGCATTACACCACACTTCACAGGAGCATTTTCACTTCCTTTCCCGTCTATTCATCTGAAATATTGAGTCATTAAGATAAAATAGAGGATTGAATTTAGGTAAAGGCAATTGCTTTTTTCGGAGCGCAATGAAGCGTACGGACCAACCAGGTATTGAAGTTGGAATCACTCACTGTCTAAATAAGTACTGACTTGTTCTGTATTCCTGCTTTTCCGTTTATCACTTGATTTGCAAAAGCAAATACTAAAACGTTATTCCAAAAGGTTTTTAGCATTTATTCCTTAAATGCGTGCCTATTTCAAATTAAATTTACGGGAACGATTGCACAGTTTTGATGGATATTATAGTTAAGAATTGAAATGGGTTGGCTAAATTGTAAATAAGTAACCAAATATAGTGGTCATCCCAAATGACTATTTTCAATTTTAACCAAATAACTATGAAAAAAACATTACTTTTTTTCGCCATTTTCCTATTGTTTAATACCGTTCTAATGGCCCAAAACCAAAGAATTTCGGGTAAGGTAATAGACGAAAAAGGCGAAACACTCATTGGCGTATCAGTCAAAGTCAAAGGCGCAGCAATTGGCGGCTCCACAGATGTAAATGGTACCTTTTCGTTCGATGCGCCACCCAATTCTACGTTAGTCTTCTCTTTTGTAGGCTATAATAATAAAGAAGTAGCCGTTGCCGGACAAAAATCGCTGACTGTTACCCTCACTGAATCTGCAAGTCAGCTGAATGAGTTGGTTGTAGTTGGGTATGGCACACAACGAAAATCGCAGGTAGCTACTGCAGTGGGAAGCGTACAGGGCGACGCCATCGCAGAACGCGGAACGGTAAGTGCATTGCAAGCTGTTCAGGGTCAGGTTGCAGGGGTTGATATTTCTGCAGGTTCTGGTCGCGCAGGTGCGAATTTCAATGTACAAATCAGGGGGCAAAATTCCCTGGCAGGTGGTCAGCCGCTTTTCGTAGTGGATGGTGTAATCGTATCAGACATCAACTTCCTCAACCCTCAGGATATTGCCAAAATGGATGTGTTGAAAGATGCCGCATCCACCGCGATTTATGGGTCAAGGGGATCGAATGGAGTTGTTTTAGTGACCACAAAAAACGGCGCAACCAATAAGAGCAGCGGCGCAACAATTTCTTACGATGGTTATGTTGGCGTTCGTAAGGTAGCCAGAATGCCAGATTTTATGACGGGCGAAGAATGGTGGGAATACAGACAAAACACGTTCATTTCACCGGAACTCATTGCCGGAAGAACATTTACAAATACCATCGGAAGTTTAGACAACCCAACAGTATTGCAAACGGTGGCCAATCATGATTATACAGACTGGAAAGACCTCGTCATTCAGGATGGAATTCAGGCTAACCATTGGGTAACGGCATCTGGCCGAAGCAGTAATAATGATATACAATACCTTATCGGGGCAGGTTATCAAAACGAAAAGGGTAATTTTCTCCAGGATAATTTGAGCCGTTATAACTTTAAAATCAATGTTGACGGAAAGATCAACAAAAGTTTTTCTGCCGGAATGAGCATTAACTTCTCTTTTACAGAAACAGAACGTGGAAGTGATGATGCCGTGAGAAATGGTTTTAATATGGCTCCAATTTTCAAGCCTTATGATGCTAATGGAAACCTTGTTTTCAGACCAGGTCAGATTCCGGTTCCAGGATCGTCAGTTGTTTCGAGTTTTACCAGCGTTGTCAACCCACTTTTAGAGATTACCAATTCGCAAAACAATACCAGAAGACACTTTGGGGTAGGTAATGTTTACCTTCAATACGCACCTGCCAGCTGGATCGATGTAAGATCTACTTTCTCGCCAAGTGTAAACTTTGTTAGAAACGGCAGGTACTGGGGATCTCTAACCGGCGTTGGAGATGGTTTATTACCAGATGCACAACGTGTTAATCAGCAATCGCAATCGTACATTTTTGATAATGTGGTTAATATCCGTAAGAAAATAAAAGAGCATAATTTTGCTTTCACAGGCTTGTATAGTATGCAAAAGGATAGATTTGAAAGCGATACTACGAAAGTAAACGACTTGCCTTTTAACTCTTCTTTCTATAATTTAGGTTCATCAAACAACAGGCAATTATCTTCCAGTAATTTCAATCAATTCTCGATACTCTCCTTTTTGGCCAGGGTAAATTACTCATTCAAAGACAAGTATTTTGTAACGCTTGCTAATCGCTGGGATGGTTCATCAAAACTGGCTGAGGGCAATAAATGGTCGTCATTTCCGTCAGCAGCAGTGGCCTGGCAGATTTCAAGAGAATCTTTCATGCAGAACGCCACCTTCGTATCCGATTTAAAACTAAGGTTTAGTGCCGGAGTTGCCGGAAACAATAATAACATCAGGCCTTACGAAACGCAGATGAATTTGAGTTCTCCAACTTATTATGATTTCGGCGGAACACCGGCTTTAGGTTATTCGCCCAGCAGGCTCCCCAATTCATCACTTACCTGGGAAAGAACCCGCGAATTCGATTTGGGAGTCGATTTTGGCTTCTTAAAAAACCGAATTTCAGGATCGATCGATTTATATGATAAAAAATCAGAAGGCTTATTGCTCAACAGAGATTTGCCACTTGAAACCGGTTACACCTCCATTAAAGATAACGTAGGTTCGGTAAGTAATAAAGGGATCGAGGTTTCATTAAGAACAGTGAACGTTTCTACTGAAGATTTCACCTGGTCAACATCATTCACTTTCGCACGGAACAAAAATGCGATCATCGATTTGTTAGATAAAAAACAAGATCTGGTAGGGAATTCGTGGTTTATTGGACAACCCATTAATGTGAATTACATCTATGTTTTTGATGGCATCTGGCAGGAAAGCGAACGCGCACAGGCCTTAACTTATGGCCAGCTTCCTGGTCAGGCGAAAGTGAAAGATTTAAATAACGATGGAAAAATCAGCAGCACAAATGACAGGGCAATTATTGGCCAGAAAGATCCGAAATGGACTGGCGGTTTCTCTACACAATTCACCTACAAAGCTTTTGATTTATCAGCTTCGCTATTTGCGAGACAAGGCATGCAGGTTTACAGTGCTTTCCACAGTGTTTTCGCCCGTTACAATGATCGTGGAACAAACAAAATTTACAACGATTATTATATGCCGGCAAATCCCGTAACGCAGGGAAGAAGTTCGAATACTTATCCGCAGCCTAACAACATCGGCCCCTATTGGGATGGCGTTGCCGGAGTGGGTTATTACAAAGACGTTTCATTTGTGAAGATCCAGAACATCTCTCTAGGCTATACTTTGCCAAGCAAGCTGATCGAAAAACTGAAAATCAAAAGTTTAAGGGTATATGCAAACGTGCTAAATCCTGTAGTATGGACGAATTATGATGGTTTTGACCCGGAAAGTGCAAGTGGAATTGATCCTTCTATCACCTTGGAACAAACTAACACAACTGTAGGAAACATTAACAATACTGGTCCAAGTACAATTACCTACCAACTTGGCATTAACCTGAAATTTTAAATAAAGGGATCATGAAAAAGCAAATTATACTATCACTTCTCATTCTTGCCTGCTTATTTACAGGTTGTAAGAAGTTTTTAGAAGAAGAAAATAAATCAAATATCGTATCTAATGAATATTATGCAACTGCAGAGGGATATGAGAAATTAATTAACTCCACTTATGCTACATTAAGGCGGGTTTACAGTTCACCATATGTGTTCTGTGCAGGTACGGATATGTACGTGGAAGGCAGAGATGCACAACCGGTAGGCATTAGTGAATATCAAAATTTAAACCCCGATAATGCGGAAGTGACTGCATTTTACACCAATACCTATTCTTCTATTCAACTTTGCAATACGGCGCTATATTTCAATAGCAATACGGCTACTAGCGCTACCTTGCCAATTAGAAAAGGGGAAGTACAATTTATTCGTGCATATTATTATTTCTTATTAGTGCAATCTTTTGGCGGAGTAAGTATAGTAACCGACCGTTTTGATTCGCCAGTTGAACAATTTAAGCGCAATACGGCCCAGGAAACTTACGATTTTATTATCAAAGAAATGACTGAAGCATTGGCATCGGTTCCAGAAACCACCACTGATTTTGGTCGCGTAACCAAAAGAGCTGTTCGCCACTTTCTTGCAAAAGTATATCTAACCAGAGGCTATGAATCTTTTGGTTCTGCGCAGGATTTTGCCACCGCAGCTACTTTTGCTGATGCGGCAATTGCCGGAAGAACCTTAACCACTTCTTTCGAGAATTTATTTTACCCTGGCAATGAGAAAGACCAGGAGGTGCTATTTTCTGTTCAGTTCGATGCCGCTTCATTACCTACCGCAACGACAGGTGGAAATACACAAGCTGCATTTTTTGGCCCTTATCAGGGTGGATCCGGTGGTGCGCAAGGTTATCCTTACCGGGCATTTGTATTGGTACCAACCTTATATACCTTTAATACGTTTACGGAAAACGATGCCCGCTTTGATGCCACATTTATGATCAACTTGTATCAACGTTATTATGATTATTATGATAGAAGTGCAGAAAGGGCGAACCTCAACATCAGATTTTATTACAAACCAAAATGGGATACCACAACTGATGCAGCATGGCGCGCAGCAGATCCTACGCGGAGGGCTACCACTACTATTATCCCTTATTCTAATGCATGGCAAGCTTCGAGAAGTACAGTGTTAGATAATGCTACCCCATCTGTTAAGAAATTTGATGATCCAAAATCTCAGTTCGGGGGCGCAACGAGTACCCGCGATTTATTTCTGGCTAGACTGGGCGAAACTTATTTGGTTGCTGCAGAAGCTTACTTCAAATCTGGTAACCTTGCACTTGCAACAGCGCGGATAAATGAAGTAAGGAGAAGAGCGGCGAAACCAGGAAGAACTGCTGAGATGGCTATTACCCCTGCAAATGTTAACATCGATTTTATTCTGGATGAACGTGCAAGAGAAATGGTTGGCGAATATGAAAGATGGTTTGATTTAAAAAGAACCGGAACGCTTGTGGAAAGAACCAGACTTTATAACCGCGATATTAAAACCAATTGGTTTGATAAGGGGATCAATCCTTTTGCCGGCGTTGGCGGACAGCTAAAATTATTAAGACCGATCCCGAGCAGGGCAATTGATCTTAATGGCGGGCCTTTTGCGCAAAACCCTGGTTACTAATTTATTAATTATTATAGCATTAACCTAAAGCGCTTAGGTTAATGCTATGCTATCTTTTAAAGAAAACGCATTTAACTGCCTACAAAACAAATACATACAAAATAAAATACTGCACCATATTCTATACACTAATAACAACTCCAAGCCATCAAAAATGACGCAATAAACTTAAAATAAGTTGGTTACTTAACAAAAAAGCTTAAGTTATCCACATTTCAAAAAGCCAAAACTTTTTGGCGTAGGATTTGTCCTAAAAGATATACCTTTTAAAAACATATTCCTATGATTATTAAATTAGACACCTCGATATTCAGGCTGGCAAGACCAAAAGCTGAAACTGTAAGAAAAGTTGAAATTCCTTTAACCAGAGCACAGTGGATAAATGCAGATAGAATTGTAATGGCTGTCATGTTCATCGCTGTAATTATTGGTGCAATTATATTTTAAGTTTTGATGCTCAATCAAAAATCTTCTGAAATTATTCCTCGATTTATCATAATTCCTGCCATCGTTCCTGCAGAATTTATAAAAGATAGTGACCTCATTAGTGTTGTGCAATCTCCTGCTGCATAAACTTCTTTAGCAGTTGTTTCATACTGCTCATTTATTTTTATCGTATTAAACTCTGTTAACTCAAATCCTAGTTGAATATCAAAATCCTTATGCTGGGAAACCTCCGAACGGGCATAAAGTGCTTTTAGGGTTACTTTCTCTCCTGTTGATAAGATCACATCTTCAAGGATTCCATTATTGTGTTCGAGCTCGATAATTTCATCTTCGACAATTTTTATTGATTTTAATCTTAACTGCTCAGTCTGCGCTGTTGTTAATTGTGACTTCCCGTTGGTGAGCAGGGTTAAATCACTATTCCACAGGCTAATCATTTTTGCCATCTCAAAGGCATGTTCCCCGTTCATCATCAATCCCACCTTTTCATTTTTTACTTCATAACCATGGCAATAGGGGCAGTGAATAACTGTAATTCCCCAGCATGCCGAAAAGCCTTTTATGCTTGGTAACGTATCTTTCAACCCTGTAGCCAACAATATTTTTCGTGCAGAAAAGATTTCACCTGTTTCAAGGCTTATATCGAACCCTCCTGGCGTTTTACTCGCCTTTTCTACATTACCATCAATAAACCTGACGGTTGGATACTTCAATACATCAGCTTTTGCTTTAGCCGAAATAGCAGCTGGAGTGTCACCATCATGCGTAAGAAAATTGTGAGAATGGGGCGTTTGCCTGTTACAAGGTTTGCCTGAATCTACGATGAGCACTTTTCTGGTTGCTCTACCTAATGCCAAAGCCGCAGACAAACCTGCGTAACTTCCGCCTATTATAATTACATCAAAATCCATATCTAATTTTTGAACAAAAATCAAAATAGATTCTATTAAATGCAATAAGGTTGCACTAATTAATTGTCATTTTATTTTTGATAAACGGTTGCGGAAATGAAACTTCCATAATAAAATTGCTGGTTAACTATCGAATATGCTTCATTTTTAAACCAGGGATGAATATTAATAAGACTGTTCGTTTCGACAATGCCAATCAATTTAAAGAAAACATACATCGACTTTAATATGAGAAATTTCCACCATTTACCGTTTTTTGGATTTAATGAGAAATCAACGAATAACCACAGGCCAGATTTTTTAAGTCTGCTATCTAAAAAATGGAAAACTTTTTCAGCACGTTTTTTTACGAAATTATCAAATAAAAATGGGGTGATTATGGCATCAAAAAGCAAATCAGTTTTAAAATCTTCAATTCCTAGATGAACAAACTCCACGTTGTTATTTCCGACATCTCTGGTTTTGGAAAGCGCGATCATTTTTTGTGAAATTTCTACATAAACAATATCCAAACCATATGGATGAACTTTCGCAAGTTCTTCTAAAATCCACCCAGTACCGCCACCAACAATGAGTATGGAACTCTTCTCTGGGATATATTTTAACTGATCAATCTGCGCCTGTACCTGCGACTTGAAAAATACCAGTCTGCTTAAAAAATCATATTGATTAGCTATTTTATCGTAGTTGTTGAGCAAGTGTTTAATAATTTAAGCGGTAAATCACATATGTCCACCATCTTATCTAAGGGCTGGATTGTAATTAATGAACAAATTGCATGCCCATGATTCCACATAATGCTTTAAACAAAATCAAGCCATCAATCACCATTAAATAATACAGAATATTTTTCCTGCGATGCATCGAATACGCGACATAAATGGTTAATATGAAAGGCAGTACATTACATAAAACCTGAGGGAGACCGAACCCCTTATAATCGGCAAAAACACCTAATGAGATCAAACCAACCAGCAACAATGGGATTAAAATACTAAAAATCGTTTTTCGCAATCCATAGCGAACCACGAAGGTGCGCAAGTGCCTGTTTGCATCTGAAGGATAATCTTTAATATCAAAGATGATCGCATTTACGGTACAGAACATCCAGTTCTTAATAAATAACCATGCCCATAGCACGGAATCGTGATAACCAATGCCGGTTTCAATCTTGAGCATAATCAAAGGCAATACGTTGGCGCAACAAGCCCAAACAAAGCCAATAACAAAAGCTTTCAGCCAGCCTGTATTTCTCAAATTGAATTTCAAAAATGATCTCGGCAACAGTCCATAATACAACGTACCTGCAATAACAATAACAATGATTGCCAGCCAGTAAATGACAGGAAGATTTAAGATCTGCAGGTAATTTTGATACAGGAGATTGAGCGATAAAAATATGCAGCAAACAAAAAGAAAAATCTGGCTCCAGCCGATAATTTTCTTATGTTCAAAATACCACTGCGTTCTGGGATTGGTTGCTGAAGGCTGATTGGAAACCTTATTGTAAGCGTAGGTGTAATAAATAGTCGGCGCCAAAAAAAGCAACAGGTAATAATTTAGGGAATTGAAAGGAAGGCGTAACTGATAAGTTGCCTCAATGGTTAAAGCAACAGCTAAAATGCCGACAAAATAATTCCCAAAGAATATAAACCGGACTATTTTATTGAACATCAAGGTGTGTCATTTTCAGTTTGCAATTTCGAATATAAAACTGAATAATTGATTGCGAAGTTTGAAATTGGAAGAAATAAAGTGATTGCTGATGGGATTGATTTAGAATCTCACGCTGAAACACCTCCTTGATTGCTATTCAATCAGTCTTCTCTTTTAGAAGCATAATCAAATTGAAAACTAACCCGATTTGATATAAAATAAAAAAGCCTCTCAGTTTCCTGAAAGGCTTAGTGTGGGAAATGAGGGGTTCGAACCCCCGACCCCCTCGGTGTAAACGAGGTGCTCTGAACCAGCTGAGCTAATTTCCCTTTCCTTTTGGGAATGCAAATATAGCGCTATAATCTTGTTTCGCAAATCTTTTTTATCTTTTTTCAGCTTAATAATGTTTCTAATATTTTATGAGACTGCACTTCACCAAACGAGGCCGTATGTAAGGTATAGAAAACCAATATCTTATCTAACAGAAACCTTCTCCGGGCATTACTCATTTTTATTTCAGAAATTTTTTCAAGAGGGGTATTAAAAAGTGAAATGAAGCTAAGTGAATCTTCAAGTTGAAGATAATTCGAATGAATGGGCACACGAGACACAAACTCTCCTTCCTGCAAATCGAAATAAACCTGGTCGTTTCGTTTTTTTTCATTTGGAGAAAAGCCCAGGAAGCGTGTTAACTTCAATAAAAAAGACAAATGAAAATTTGGATCAATATCCTCCACCTCATCAAACCAGGCTATAGAATTGAAAATATAATCGAACAGGCTTTCATCAGCTGATTGCTGCCTGATACTCTTATAAAGCACTTCATTAAGGAAAATAATGATGCTGGTTTTAACGATATCATATGGAATGGTTTTGAAAACGGGTGTTTGCCTCAACTCAGAAACCCGCTGAATATTAGTATTTGCTTTATGATAAACCACCATATCGAGTAAATGCAGAGACTGAAGCATATTCATTTTAATCTTCGCCTTTGGCTTTTTAACGCCGTTAATGAGATAGGATTGCATCCCGAATTTATCGGTAAGCACCTGCACAATTACGCTGGTTTCGCTATAATTAGTCGTTTTTAAAATAATGCCTTTTACCTTGTGCAACATCCTACAGAAACATTTCTTCAAAAGTATACTATTTGTGCAAATTTAATTGTACCAAAAGTTAACCGGATTTATAAATAAGATTAGTTTTGTCCCTATCATTAAATTTAAATTAAACAACACATGTGGGTAAAGCTATCGAGGTTTATTCTTCAGAATCGTATTGCCATTATTGCTTTTTTTGTATTGGGAACAGTTTTCATGGCTTATCAGGCCAAACATGTAAAGCTATCTTATACAGGGAGTAAAATCCTACCGGTTACCGATAGCGCATTCGTAAAATACAATGCTTTTAAGAAAACTTTTGGTGAAGATGGCAGTGTGATGGTAGTTGGCATTCAGTCGCCGGATATTTTTAAAAAAGAAATCTATAATCAATGGGTGCAGCTTTCTAACGACATCCAAAAATTAAAAGGCATTAAACAAGTGCTCTCTTCAGGCCGAATATTCCAATTACAAAAAGACACCATTGCGCAGAAATTTATCCTGAAAGCAATTCCAGGCGGCTTGATAAAAACGGATGCAGAAATGGATTCGATAAAAAACACACTTTATAACACGCCATTCTTCGAAGGATTGGTTTACAACAAGCAAAACGCCACCTTAATGGCTATTACTTTTGATACCAAAATTCTAAATTCAGCTGCCCGTAATCCTATTTTAAAACAGATTGAGGAAAAAGCAAAAACCTTCCAGAAAAAAACCAATGTTCAGGTGCACATTTCGGGCCTGCCTTATATCCGCACAGCAGTTAGCAAGTTGGTCAGTAATGAGTTTGTATTATTTTTAGGTTTATCAATTCTCGTTTCGGCATTAATTCTCCTGTTTTTCTTCAGAAAGTTTTATGCTGTCTTCTTCCCGATTCTGGTCGTAATTATGGGGGTAATCTGGAGCATTGGCACGTTAGTTCTATTTGGATTTGAACTCACCATTTTGACGGGGTTAATTCCACCACTGATTGTAATTATCGGAATTCCCAACAGTATTTTATTACTAAATAAATACCAAAACGAGCTGAGAAAGCACGGTGATAAACAACAAGCTTTAAGCATCACCATTGAAAGGATTGCAGTGACCACGCTAATTGCAAACATTACGGCAGCGATCGGTTTCGGGGTATTATATTTTACCGGAAGTGAATTATTGATGCAGTTTGGTAGTGTTGCTTCTATTAATGTAATGATTACTTGGCTGATGTGTTTGTGTTTAATTCCGATTATTTTCAGTTATCTACCCGCACCAAAGTTGAAGGGACAGACCCACATTGAAGAAGGCTTTTTACATAAAATATTGGTCAAAACAGATCACTTGGTTCAGCAAAAAAGCAGTTCAATTTATATAGGTACTATCGTGATATCTATCGTTGCCATTATTGGTGTAATGAAAATTAATGTTAACGGCTATGTAGTTGATGATCTCCCTAAAAATTCTGGTATTTTAACGGATCTGAAATTCTTCGAGAGAAATTTTGAAGGCATTTTACCCCTGGAGGTAAGTGTTGATACCAAGAAAAAGAATGGTGTTTTCAACCTGACTAATCTGAAGAGAATCGAAAAGCTGGAGAAAATGATCTCGGCTTATCCAGAATTTTCCCGTCCAATTTCAGTAAACATGGGACTAAAATATGCCACTCAGGCTTTTTATAATAATGATTCTACATTTTTCCGCCTGCCGGATAATATGGAAAAGAACTTCATTCTGGCTTACATTGCAAGTGGAGGAAAAGGCAATGCAAGTTTGCTCACCAACTTTGTTAGTAAGGGAAATCAAAGCACCCGAATCAGTTTTCAAATGGCAGATGTGGGCTCAAAGCGCCTGGATGCAATTATGGCGGAATTAAAACCACGCATCGACAGTATTTTACCTCCTGCGAAGTTTGATGTAGAACTTACTGGTTCAAGCGTAATCTTTTCTAAAGGAACAGATTATATGCTCAAACACCTGTTCGAAAGCATTGGCCTGGCCATTATCCTGATTTCACTTTTGCGCCTTGCTCAATTTAAAAGTCTGGGCATTATGTTCATTTCACTCCTACCAAATATAGTTCCGCTCATCATTACCGCAGGGATCATGGGTTACTTTGATATTTCATTAAAACCCTCAACAATTTTAATTTTTACCATTGCTTTTGGTCTGGCTTCAGATCAAACGATCTATTTCCTCACGCGTTATCAGCAAGAATTAAATCTAACCAATTTTTCCGTTCCAAAAGTAGTAACGGATACGATTACAGAAACAGGGGTAAGCATGACGCATATTGCCTTAATCTTATTTTTTGGTTTTGGGATTTTCACCGCATCAACTTTCGGCGGAACAGTAATTTTAGGCCTATTGCTCTCTATTACCCTGTTTGTAGCGCTGATTTTTAATTTAACCCTATTGCCTGCCCTGGTTCTATGGTTAGATAAAAAGAAGGTGAGAAAATTTGTTTCTGACGATGAATCGGCAAGAAACGCTGGGGAATTTGATCACTAACACTAGCCCCGGGTTTCAACCCTGGGCCTCCCAATGAAACCGCAATATTTATCAGGTTGGAAATTAGATTTTTCTAACACCATCCTTGGGTTGAAACCCAAGGCTAGAGCACTCGCGATAACCTCCATAAATCGAATACTTAGCCCCGGGTTTCAACCCTGGGCTTCCCGATGAAAACACAATATTAATCGTTTTGGAAATTAGACTTTTCTAACACCATCCTTGGGTTGAAACCCAATGCGATATAAAATCTATTCTCCTGCAGGCTTTTTTTCTTCCTCATCTACCGGAACTTCTACCGTAGGATCGGTAATAATCTCGGCATTTCCCTCAAGATCTTTTTTTGCAAAAAGTATAGGATACAACATCCACAAAGCGCCAACCATTACGAGTATTCCGGCTAAAATTTGCAAATACCTCGCTCCTTCTACCTCAGAAGCATCTAAAACTAAATACAAAATGTAAGCGATTACACCGCCAATAAGAACCAAAACGGCTTTCTGTAATTTCAATAATTTTATCATCTGGGCTTATTTTTTATGGTAATGATATGAATTAAAACACAAACAATTCCCAGAAGTTCTAATAGGCCGCATAAATAAAAGCCATACATCACTATGTTGCGATCTGCAGCTGCTGCTAAAACAAAGATTGGTAAGGCAACCACGGCCAATGCCATAAATGATAAACCTATATTAATTAATTTCAAATCAAAAGTATTTACATCTAAACTACCAAATTTGACCGAAAAATTTTAACTTTGCATCCTTAATTTTTTGAGGTACTTGATTGATGTATAGCGAATTTAAACAATTAGAACTAGCCAAAATAGGGCAGGAAATACTGGATTTTTGGAAAAAGGAAAACATCTTTGAGAAAAGTATTTCTTCCCGTCCGAAATCTAATCCGTTTACTTTTTACGAAGGGCCACCGTCTGCAAATGGCATGCCGGGGATTCACCACGTAATGGCTCGTGCAATTAAAGATATTTTTTGTCGCTATAAAACAATTAAGGGTTATCAGGTCAAAAGAAAAGCTGGCTGGGATACTCACGGCCTCCCTGTTGAGCTTGGAACTGAAAAAGAATTAGGCATTACCAAAGAAGATATCGGTAAAACGATTTCCATAGAAGACTATAACGAAGCCTGTAAAAAAACGGTGATGCGCTACACTGACGTGTGGAACGATTTAACTGAGCAAATGGGTTATTGGGTAGATATGGACGATCCATATATTACCTACAAATCTAAATACATGGAATCGGTATGGTGGCTTTTGAAGCAAATTTACGATAAAGGCTTAATCTATAAAGGTTATACCATCCAACCTTATTCTCCAAAAGCAGGAACCGGATTAAGTTCTCATGAAGTAAATCAGCCTGGAGCATACCGCGATGTAACGGATACTACAATTGTTGCGCAGTTTAAGGCATTGGCTGCTACACTACCTGAGTTTTTACAGGGTTTCGGCGATATCTATCTGATGGCATGGACCACCACTCCGTGGACCTTACCATCGAACACAGCTTTAACCGTAGGACCGAAAATCGATTACGTTTTAGTAAAAACTTTCAACCAGTACACCTTCCTTCCAACTAACGTAATTTTAGCGAAAAGCCTGGTTGGAAAACAATTCAACAAGGTTTTCTTTGAAAGCAATCAAGCAGAAGATTTTACCGATTTTAAAGTCGGTGATAAAAGAATACCTTACCAAATCCTGGCAGAATGTAAAGGAACAGCCTTAGTTGGAATCAGATATGAACAGCTGCTCACTTACGCATTGCCATACCAAAACCCTGAAAATGCTTTCAGGGTAATTTCCGGAGATTTTGTTACAACAGAAGATGGTACCGGAATTGTACATACGGCCCCGACTTTCGGTGCAGATGATGCTAAAGTTTCTAAAGAAGCAGTGCCGGAAATTCCGCCTATGCTTGTATTAGATGATAATGAAATTCCTGTACCACTTGTAGATTTACAGGGCAGATTTACTAAACATGTGGGTCCTTTTGCCGGAAAATATGTAAAAAATGAATACTACAACGCCGGCGAAGCGCCTGAAAAATCAGTTGATGTAGAAATTGCCATCTTATTAAAAGAAGAAAACAAAGCTTTTAAAGTAGAAAAATACGTCCACAGTTACCCACACAGCTGGAGAACAGATGAACCACTTTTATATTACCCGTTAGATAGCTGGTTTATTAAAGTTACAGATGTTAAAGACCGCATGTTCGACCTTAACGAAACCATCAACTGGAAACCAAAATCTACAGGTGAAGGTCGTTTTGGAAACTGGTTAAAAAATGCCAACGACTGGAATTTATCCCGATCAAGATATTGGGGAATACCTTTACCCATCTGGAGAACGGAAGATAAAAAAGAAGAAGTTCTCATTGGTTCTGTTGAAGAGCTTTACCATGCCATCGAAAAGTCGATAGCAGCAGGTTTCCAAAAAGAAAATCCATTTAAAGGATTTGAAATCGGAAACATGTCGGAAGAGAATTATGACCTTGTTGATTTACATAAAAATGTGGTAGATGAAATTGTTTTGGTATCTCCGTCCGGCAAACCGATGAGTCGCGAAAGCGATTTAATTGATGTTTGGTTTGACTCCGGTTCAATGCCTTATGCACAGTGGCATTATCCCTTTGAAAACAAAGAAAAAATCGACAAAAACGAAGATTTCCCGGCAGATTTTATCGCTGAAGGTGTAGATCAGACTCGGGGCTGGTTTTATACTTTACACGCCATCTCTACGCTTGTTTTCGATAAGGTAGCCTATAAAAATGTAGTTTCGAACGGATTGGTATTGGACAAAAACGGACAGAAAATGTCTAAACGCTTAGGTAATGCGGCTGATCCTTTCAAAACGATTCAAGAATACGGTGCTGATGCCACACGTTGGTATATGATTTCTAATGCAAATCCCTGGGATAATTTAAAGTTCGACGTTGAAGGAATTGCAGAAGTTCGCCGTAAGTTTTTCGGCACGCTTTATAATACTTATGCATTCTTCGCATTATATGCCAATATTGATAAGTTTGAAATTGATAAAAACAACCTAAGTAGAATTGAAGACCGTACAGAGTTAGACCGTTGGATTTTATCTCTATTGCAAAATCTGATTAATGAGGTTGATGAAAGCTACAATGCTTACGAACCAACAAAAGCAACACGTGCCATTCAGGCTTTTGTAGATGAACATTTGAGTAACTGGTACATCAGGTTGAGTCGTCGCCGTTTTTGGAAAGGCGAAATGACTGATGATAAACGTGCCGCTTACGAAACACTTTATACTTGCTTAGAAACTTTAGCACAGCTGATGAGTCCTGTAGCGCCATTCTTTGCAGATTGGTTATACCGGAACTTAACGGTTACCGATAAAACTGCCGAACAATCAGTTCACTTAACCTTATGGAATGAAGCAAATCAGGATTTAATTGACAACGCATTGAATGAAAGAATGCTTTATGCGCAAAATATTTCTTCTATGGTTTTGTCCTTAAGGAAAAAATCAAGCATTAATGTTCGTCAGCCACTGGAGAAAATTTTAATTCCATCATTAAATGGCGATTTCGAGCAAAAAATTTCTAAAGTTGCTGATTATATCCTTTCTGAAACAAATGTTAAGCAGATCGAATTCATCACTGATACACAAGGCATCGTAAAGAAAAAACTGAAACCGAACTTCAAATCTTTAGGTAAAAAAGTTGGTAAGGATATGAGCATAGTGAAAGAGGCCTTAGAGAAAATGAATCAGGATGATATCCAACAGTTAGAGACTGATGGCCACATTAATGTTGTCGGAACTAATGACAATCAGTATGTTATCGATTTAAACGATGATGTAGAAGTTTTCGCAGAGGATATCCCAGGATGGCAGGTAACTAACTTAGGTAGCCTGACGGTGGCATTAGATGTAACCATTTCAGAAGAATTGAAACAAGAAGGACTATCACGCGAATTGGTTAATAGAATCCAGAATTTACGGAAAGAATTAAACTTCGAAGTGACTGATAGAATTAAAGTGACTTTACAAAATGATAACCTTATAGCTACAGCAGCTGCAAAAAACAAGGGCTACATTTGCGCAGAAATTCTGGCAGACGAATTAGAATTAACGGATACTGTAATAAACGCAAACAAAATCACTATTGATGATGTTGAATTAAGCATTTCAGTAACTAAAATATAAATCCATATATTAGAAAACTAAATTAAAAACATGGAAAACAGTAACAAAACACGCTACTCAGACAGTGAACTTCAAGAATTTAAAGAACTTATTCAAGATAAATTACGCAGTTCTAAAGAGGAACTAAATGCATTGACATCTTCATTGAGTAATCCAAATGCAAATGGTACGGAAGATACCTCAGGTGCTTATAAAACTTTGGAAGATGGTTCTGCTACAATGGAAAAAGAGCAAATCAACCAATTGGCTGCTCGTCAGAAAAAGTTCATTGATAACCTTGAAAATGCGTTAGTTCGTATTGAAAACAAAACTTACGGTATTTGTCGCGAAACAGGCAAACTGATTCAGAAAGAACGTTTACGTGCGGTTCCTCACGCAACCTTGAGCATGGAAGCCAAATTAAAGCAAAGTTAATGAAAGGCTATACAAAACCTTTACTTGTTATATTTTTGGTTTTACTTGCTGATCAGGTATTAAAAACCTGGATCAAAACCAACATGTACCTTGGTCAGGAATTCAATATTATTGGAAAGTGGTTTATCATACATTTTACCGAAAATAATGGAATGGCTTTCGGTATGGAGTTTGGCGGAGAATTTGGCAAGCTGGCTTTATCTTTGTTCCGTATCGCTGCCGTTGCAGGCATTGGTTATGGTTTACACTATTTAATCAAGCATAAATATCACCGCGGATTAATCCTGAATGTTGCACTGATTTTTTCCGGGGCCCTGGGAAATATTATTGATTCGGTATTTTATGGCAAAATATATGGTTATGAAACCTGGTTTCATGGTCGCGTAGTGGATATGCTTTATTTCCCAATTGCAGAAGGCCACTTCCCAAGTTGGATCCCGATTTGGGGTGGAGACGAATTTGTATTCTTCAGACCGGTTTTTAACCTCGCAGATGCTGCGATTTCTATTGGAGTGATCCTTATACTCATTTTTCAAAAAAATTACTTCAAAGAAGATGTTAAGGACGAAGTGAGTATCAATAGCGAAATGGTAGAAGATTAAGATAGATTTAAAATCATCGAAAACAATTTAATCATATAAGCCTGTTTCTTAACCGAGACAGGTTTTTTTGTTAATTAAGACTTATAAACCCTAAAAAAGTTGACGATCTTCATATTTCAATCTATAAGAAAGTGATCAACTTTGAAAAACCACATGATCGATAATGGTGAATTTTTTGAATCTGGCTTACTTAAAATCAGGAAATCCAAAGCAACAAAGCGCTTATCTGATTTTAAACGAAAATCATACCATAGAGCAACTGGCGGAGTTTAAACCTATTTTAGTGGGAACTATCCCACTCAACATCGATATAGATAGCAGTGATTTAGATATCATTTGCTATGTTCAGGATAAGGAAAAATTTAGGCAATCTTTGCTGAGTAATTTTCAACAGGAGAAAGGCTTTAAAATTTCTGAAAATCAAACCTTAAATGCGCTCAAGGCGAATTTCTTCATAGAAGACTTTGAAATTGAAATCTTTGGTCAAAATATTCCAACTACTGAACAAAATGCCTATCGCCACATGGTGATTGAACATCAGTTACTGTTAGAAAAGGGAGAGGATTTCAGGTTACAAATCATTGAATTAAAGAAGCAGGGTTATAAAACGGAACCAGCCTTTGCAAAGTTGCTGGGTTTGAATGGAGATGCTTATCAGGCACTTTTAGACTTGTGGCAAAAAAGATTTGCACGATTATAAGCAATCTTATTAAAGAGATTGCTTCCGTCCATACCTCCTCGTAAGGGACGACCGTTTATGGTCATTTTAAATACGAATAATAATAAAAAAGCGTGTTTATAATGTCTCGCTACCGCTCAACGCATATTAATACTACTGGTTGGTGTCTCACCAACAAGCCTATGCTTTATGCAATTTCTTTATGCGGATTTATTTATGCGCATGTGTTTCCGGTTGGTGAGACACCAAACCGATAGGTTATTGTAGATAGCGATCGCATTAAGATTGCTTCCGTCCATACCCCCTCGCAAAGAAGACCGCTATTGATGGCGTATTAAATAACCCGGCTGCCTCAACAAAAAAGCCTCTGATTGAAAATCAGAGGCTCCTCGTATATCAATTCCCCTTTAGGAGATTTATAGGGGTTAAACACCCAATAATAATCTAGCCGGATCTTCTAATAACTGTTTCACACGAACTAAGAAACCTACCGACTCACGTCCGTCGATAATTCTGTGGTCATATGATAATGCAACATACATCATCGGACGAATCACTACTTCACCTTTTTCTGCAACAGGGCGCTCAACAATGTTGTGCATGCCTAAAATAGCTGATTGTGGCGCATTAATAATCGGTGTTGACATCATTGAACCGAATACTCCACCATTTGTAATGGTAAATGTTCCGCCGGTCATCTCTTCGATTGTTAATTTGCTATCACGTGCTTTCAATGCCAATGTTAATACAGATTTTTCAATTTCAGCAAGTGTCATGCTTTCCGCATTCCTGATTACCGGAACCACTAATCCTTTCGGCGCAGAAACAGCAATAGAGATATCAGCGAAGTCATTATAAATTATTTCTTCACCTTCAATGCGGCCATTTACAGCAGGGAATTCTTTTAATGCAACGGTTACCGCTTTAGTGAAGAAACTCATAAAACCTAAACCAACACCGAATTTTTCTTTAAACTGATCTTTATATTTACCACGTAAATCCATAATAGGCTTCATGTTAACCTCATTAAAGGTAGTTAACATCGCCGTTTCATTTTTTACAGCAACCAAACGTTTCGCAACAGTTCTACGTAAAGGAGACATTTTCTCGCGACGTTCAGCACGTGCACCTGCAGCAACTGGAGCAGCAGCCGGTTTCGGCGCCTCCGGTTTTTTAGCAGCTTCCGCTTTTACAGCATCGTCTTTAGTAATGCGTCCATCAACGCCTGTTCCTTTTACAGCAGAAGATTCAATACCTTTTTCTGAAAGAATTTTTCCAGCAGCAGGAGAAGGTGTACCGGTAGCGTAAGAGTCCTTAGCCACCTGTTGTGAGTCTTGAGCCTTTGGCGCTTCAGCAGGTGCTGATGCATCAGACTTAGGACTTTCAACTTCTGCCTTCGGACTGGCAGCAGCGCCACCATCTTCAATATTACAAACTACTGCGCCAATGGCTAATGTATCGCCTTCAGCGGCTATGGTTCTTAAAGTTCCAGCTTGCTCTGCAGTTAATTCAAAAGTAGCCTTGTCTGATTCTAACTCAGCAATCACTTCGTCCATCTCAACTACATCGCCATCTTTTTTTAACCATTGTGATAAAACAACTTCCGTTATCGACTCACCAACTGGTGGAACTTTGATCTCTAAACTCATATTTTTAAAATTGTAATTTTTGTTGTTATATGTTTCAAGATTGAAAGTGATCAGTTTTCAGGCATATTACCTTCAACCTTACATCCCTCAACCTTTAATTAATCTGCTTCTGCTAATTTCTTACTTGCTTTCTTAGCTGCATCTTTTACTTCTTCCTCTTTAATCGAAACTTCCAATGCTTTAGCTAAGATATAAGCTTGTTGATTGGCATGTTGTTTTGCAAAGCCGGTAGCCGTACTGCTGCTTTCTTTTCTGGAAATGACATCAATACCTTTTAAGCCTGTTTTATATAATTTGCGGAATAAATATGGCCATGCGCCCATGTTTTCCGGCTCTTCCTGAACCCAAAAAATTTCAGCAGCATTTTTGTATTTAGCTTTAACAGCTTCCATCTGATCAACAGGAGTTGGATACAATTGCTCTACACGAACGATGGCAACATGTTTCACCTGGTCTGACTGCTGTTTTTCCGATAACTCGTAATAGATTTTGCCACTACAGAAAACGATCCGGGTTACCTCATCAACGTTAACATTCACATCGTCAATTACCTCTTTGAAACCACCTTCTGTAAATTCTTCTAATTTAGAAACACAGGCAGGGTGACGCAATAAACTTTTCGGTGTAAATACTACCAAAGGCTTACGGAAATCGCGTTTAAACTGGCGACGTAATACATGGAAGAAATTTGCAGGTGTAGTACAATTTGTAACCTGCATATTATAATCTGCGCAAAGTTCCATAAAACGTTCAATACGTGCTGAAGAGTGTTCTGGTCCCTGGCCTTCATAACCGTGTGGCAGTAACATCACCAAACCGTTTTCACGTTGCCATTTTGTTTCAGCACTTGCAATATATTGATCGACCACAATCTGAGCTCCGTTAAAGAAATCACCAAATTGAGCTTCCCAGATTGTTAAGGCATTCGGATTTGCCATGGCGTAACCATATTCAAACCCTAAAACACCATATTCTGATAAATGTGAATTGTAAATATCAAAAGTTGCTTGTTGATCAGAAATATTAGCTAAAGGCACGTATTCTTCCTCACTATCTTCTAATGTTAAAACAGCATGACGGTGAGAGAAAGTACCACGTTCTACATCCTGGCCACTTAAACGAATTCTTTTACCTTCTGATAACAAAGTACCATAAGCCAGTTGCTCGCCCATTGCCCAATCAAAAACATTGGTTTCGTTTACCATCTTGGTACGCTCGGCAAATAATTTTTCAATTTTCTTGAAGAACTTTTTGTCTGATGGTAAAGTCGTAATACGCTTTCCAATTTCTAGTAAAGTAGATTTTTTAACAGCTGTTACCGGAGAAGTTTCAAAATCTTTTGGAGTCGCCATGCGCAGATCTGCCCAGGCACCACCAAATTTAACTTCATCTTTACTCGCTACAAAATCTTTGGCTTCGTTTAAGCGCTCCTGTAAAATTCCACGGAAATCTTTTTCCATTTCTTTTGCCAGGCCTGCTTCCAATTTACCTTCTTTGGTTAATTGTTCGATATATATTTCCCTTGGATTAGGGTGTTTTTCAATAGTTTTATATAATAACGGCTGCGTGAATTTAGGCTCATCAGACTCATTATGACCGAAACGACGGTAACAAAGAATATCAATGAACACATCATTTTTATATTTCTGGCGATATTCCATTGCCAGATTAATTGCATAAACCAAAGCTTCGGGATCATCACCATTTACGTGGAAAACTGGGGATAAAGTTACTTTGGCAATATCCGTACAATAAGTACTGGTACGCGCATCTTTATAGTTGGTAGTGAAACCAATCTGGTTATTGATCACCAGGTGGATCGTTCCGCCAGTTTTATAACCTTCAAGGCCTGCCATCTGAATCACTTCATAAACAATCCCCTGACCTGCAACAGATGCATCACCATGAATCAAAATTGGCGCTAAACGACTATTATCGCCACTATATTTAAAATCAATTTTTGAACGGCTCATGCCTTCCACCACGCCATCAACTGTTTCCAGGTGAGACGGATTAGGGCAAAGACTTAAGTGAACACTTTTACCAGCAACAGTGGTTACATCTGTAGAATAGCCTAAGTGATACTTTACGTCACCTCCATAAGGCGTATCAGGATTGTAGCTCTTACCTTCAAACTCTGCAAAAATATCTTTGTAAGTTTTCTGCATGATGTTCGCCAGTACGTTTAAACGACCACGATGCGCCATACCGATCACAAATTCCTCAATTCCTAGATCAGCACCTTTTTCAATTACTGAATCTAATGCTGGAATTAAGGCCTCTGCACCTTCTAAAGAGAAACGCTTTTGGCCTAAGAATTTCGTGCCGAGGAAATTTTCGAAACTTACAGCCTCATTTAATTTTCTAAGAATACGTTTTTTCTCGTCGATCGAGAAATTTGGCGTATTGCGTGTACTTTCCATTTTCTGCTGAATCCAGTTCAACACTTCAGGCGTACGTAAAAATTTATATTCTGCTCCGATTGAGCTGGTGTAAGTCTGTTTCAGGAAAGCAACAATATCTTTCAATTTTGCTGCACCAATTCCAATCTCCACGCCTGAGTTGAAAACAGTTTCTAAATCGGCATCAGAAAGGCCAAAATTGGAAAGGTCTAAACTTGGTAAGTGCTTGCGTCTTTCGCGAACCGGATTGGTGTGTGTAAACAAATGACCGCGGCTTCTATATCCGTCAATCAGATTTAAAACACTAACCTCTTTTAAAAATTGTTCCGGGGTTTCCACATTCGCAGCAGAGGTCTCAGAACCCCTTCCAAAATCAAAACCTTCAAAAAACTTTTGCCAACCAAACTCAACTGATTCAGGATCTTGCTGATACGACTGATATAAAGAATCTACATATTCGGCGTTTGCGCCGTTGAGATAAGATAAACTATCCATTATTAACTGTTTACTATAAGCATTACAAAATTAGAATTTTACCTTATATAAATGGCAAAAAACTGCATTAAAATAAGATTTTTTGAATTATAGAACCATTATCAATAAACGATTGATTTTGATCGAATGAATTATTAACTGATCTTATCAAAAAGCAAGCCATTCTATCATTCAAAATTCTCTTAGTCAATCATTTGTTCAGGAAGTCCAGATTAAGGCATAATTTCCTTTTGGATCAAGATTTTTAATGTTTTTATCGATATCGAATACATTTTTCGTTTTTTGGTCATTGCCAACGCCTGCAATATTAGCCCAATTTCCCCAGGTACTTGCCGGATTGTAATCAATCAACTTTTCTTCGAAATAAGCCGCGCCAAAAATCCAGCTAACCTCCAGGTTATTGACCAGGTATAAAGCGGCCGTTTGACGTGCAATATTTGATATAAATCCAGTTTGATTTAATTCGGTCATCACCGCATCAACCACTGCAAATCCGGTTTGTGCATTTTTCCATTTGCTGAAATTCTCTTGTTCGTTTTCTATATCCACTAAACCCTGGCTACCAAAACCGTTAGGATGGAAAAAAGTGTTTCCATATTTTTTAAACATAAAACGGAAGTAATCGCGCCATAACAAACCCAATAAAATATGGTTAAACATGGCCTTCGTATTAGGCATACCTTCCATTTTCTTGCTTTCCCAATACACTTTTCTTGGAGAAAGACAACCCATTGCCAACCAGGCAGAAAGTTTGGATACCAGAATTAAATTTTTAGTGGTAGCAGCTTGCTGCATGGCAACCATTACTTTCAGCAAGTGTCCCAAACCTTCAGCTTCGCCACCGGTAAACTCAAAATCTGCCCTTTCGTCCTTTTGCTGAGGAACAAGATTCAATTCTTCCAGCGCAGGAACATTTCCCCAGTCAATTACTTCGGCCACATTTACCCGATCCGGCGCCGGGAAACAAGGCTTAATAATAGAATCGCGCTCAATTTTTTTCTTAAACTGGTTAAAAGCATCCGGGATATCTTTGATGGGAAAAGGGAGATCTTCTTTATTATATAAGGTATGACCGATAAAGTGTTTCAGATTTACCCGTAATTTCCAAAGTGCATTTTCGACTAAAGTAGAAACATGTGTTTCCTCTCTGGCTACTTCGCGGTGATGATATACCTCAGTAATCTCATACTCCTGGATCAGTTGTGGAATAATTTCTTCTGGCCTCCCAGTGGCAATAAGCAAGTTGCCACCAATTTGTTTTAAGGAGTTCCTTAAACCCGAAACGCTTTCTAAAATAAACTGCGCCCTGATACTTCCTGTTTTAAGCGTCCCATACTTCGTTTTCTCAAATTGGCGGGGATCTAAAATATAAACAGGTAAAATTGAATCTGACTTAGCAATTGCCTCCACCAACATTTCATTGTCATGCAACCGGAGGTCATTTCTAAACCATACTAAAAATTTTTTGGACATCTTTTATCGGAAATGGATTTAAGAGAGTAAATACAAATTTATCTTATTTTTTTCAGGCATCAAAAACTGGTAAGATTCTTTACATACAGGCAACAAAAAAAATAATTATGGAAAGCTGGCTATTCGTTCATCTTCAATTTAAAACACAAACAATTACCATAATTAAACCCGATGAAAAGAATCTTATTTGCGCTGTTATTTCCCCTTAGTGCTTTTGCTCAGCAACAGATCAAAAGTAAAGCCTCCTTAGAAAGTGTAACCGTCTATAACAATGGCGCTCAGCTCTCCCATATCGGAAAAGTCAATCTCCCTGCAGGCACATCAGAAATTGTAATCAACAACATCTCCGGGAGGATAAATGAAAATTCAATTCAGGTAGGCGTTTCTGGCGGTGTAACCATTTTAGCCGTTCAATTTAACCGGGATTTTTTAAATACTGATGCTGCGAATCCGGAAATTAAGAAACTAACTGATAGTGTTAAATTGATTACTGCCGATTTAATTAAAACGAGAAATTCAAAAACCATTGAAGAACAAACACTGGTTTTATTAGATGAAAATAGAAAATCAGGTGGTACCAGCAGTGGCACCAATGTTACCGAATTGATTAAACTGGCTGATTATTACCGGACAAAAAATGCTGAAGTGAGAGGCGCAATTGCTGCGCTTTCGCTGATTGAGGAAAATCAAAATCAAAAACTCAGTGCATTACAGCAGCAGTTGAATGAGTTAAGAAACAACCCCACCGAACAACTGGGGCAACTGGTGTTGCAATTAATGTCGAAAAACACAATATTGGCGGATTATAATATTTCATATATTACCCCAGCTGCCAGCTGGTTGGCCAGTTACGATATTAAATCTGCAAGCATAGCTAAACCGCTCGGACTGATTTATAAAGCAGCCATCACACAAAATACCGGTTTAGATTGGAAAAAAATTAAACTTTCCTTATCCACCGGAAATCCAAATTATAATATTACTGCACCAACTTTAAATCCTTGGTTTGTATCGACTTATACACAAGTACAGAAAGGCTTGATGGGACAAGCTTACGGCATTCAAATAGCTGACAATACTTTAAGTGAATCCGTTATAATTAGAGGCACTAGTACGCAAAAAAAAGCGATGATGCCTGCTCCATCAACCATAAACAACTATACTTCTGTGAACGAAACTCAATTGGGTGTAACTTTTGATATAGATATTCCTTATGATGTAAATAGCGATAACAAACCACACACAGTTTCTTTTAAAGAATATGAAGTGCCAGTTAAATACAGGTATTATGCGGCTCCAAGATTAAGTAATGATGCTTTTTTACTGGCTGATGTGTTAGATTGGGAAAAATTAAATCTCCAGGCAGGAAATGCAAATCTCATTTTTGAGGGTACTTATACCGGTAAATCTTTCATCAATCCTGCCAACATTATGGATACCCTGAGCGTGAGCATGGGTAAGGACAAAAAGATCATCATCACTAAAGAAAAACAGGAAGATTTTAGCAGCACAAAATTGATCGGCAGCAATAAAAAACAACTGTTTACTTATTTGATCAAGATTAGAAACACTAAAAAAGAATCCATAGAACTATCGCTAAAAGATCAATATCCGCTATCAACAGAAAGCGATATTGAAATCGAATTACTCGAAAGCAACGGCGCTGAGGTGAATAAGGAAACAGGAATGCTATCCTGGCAGCTGAAAATCGCACCTAATGAAACGAAGACAATTAAATTGAGCTATTCGGTTAAAGCACCAAAAGGTAGAATCATTGCAGGTCTTTAGTCTATCGTTGGTCGTCCTTCGTCTTTAGTTTTTGGTTTATCATCTATCGTTGGTCGTCCTTCGTTCATCGTTGCAGTTCGCTTTCGTCTTTCGTCTTTCGTCTTTCGTCTTTCGTCTTTCGTCTTTCGTCTTTAAAAAAACCCTTTCGCATCTTAAGTGTTTAAAAAAGATGGCGAAAAAGATTCTGATTACAGGCGCAACCGGACTTATTGGAACCGCACTCAAAAAACAGTTGCTAAATCGGGGATATGAAGTAAATACGCTTTCCCGTAAAAAGAACAGCGATCCAAATAATTTTGTTTGGGATGTTTACAAAGGAGAAATAGATGCGAACTGCCTGGTTGGCGTTGATGCCATTATGCACTTAGCAGGAGAACCTGTAGCAGATAAAAAATGGACTGACGAACGAAAGAAACAAATCATTGATAGTCGGGTAAAGTCGACAGCATTGATTTATAAAGCCATTAAAACTACGCCAAATCACCAGGTAAAAACTTTTATATCAGCCTCTGCTGTTGGTTTTTACGGAGATTGCGGTGATGAGATTTTGACGGAGGAAAGTCCGAATGGCTACGGCTTCTTAGCAGAATGTTGTAAACTTTGGGAAGATGCTATTGATGAGGGGAAAAAGTTAAGTTTACGAATAGTGAAACTTCGCACCGGAATTGTTTTCAGTAATAATGGTGGCGCATTGCCTCAATTGGATAAATCTGTGAGGCTCTTTGTTGGCGCGCCAATAGGAACAGGAAAACAGTGGACCCCCTGGATCCATGTTGATGATATGGTGGCAATGTATATTTATGCCCTGGAAAACTTAAATATGGAGAACAATTACAATGCCTGTGCTCCATTCCCGGTTACCAATGAGGGTTTAACCAAAGCAATCGCCAGGCATTTACATCGCCCTGTATGGCCTGTTAAAGTGCCCAGAAAAGCAATAGAACTGTTAATGGGCGAAAGGGCTGAGGCCGTACTGATGAGTAACAACACTTCTGCTCAAAAAATTTTAGATGCGGGTTTCAAATTTAAATTCACACATTTGGATGATGCTTTGGCTAACCTCTACCAAATTAAGCCGGCATCATCTTTAAAGTTAAATAATGACAAAAACAGTTAGTATCTTCTGGTTCCGCCGCGACTTACGTCTTGAAGACAATGCCGCATTATATCACGCATTAAAAGGCGAACATCCTGTTTTGCCACTTTTCATTTTTGATCAGAATATCCTGGATAAGTTAGCAGTTGATGATGCCAGGATTACCTTTATTTATCAGACGATCGAAGATTTAAAAACTGCACTTCAAAAACAAGGATCAGATGTACTGGTTAAATACGGAAAGCCTGAAATGGTATGGCCTGAAATATTAAAAGACTACGATGTTGCACAAGTTTACACAAACCATGACTACGAGCCTTACGCCCGTGAACGTGATGATAACATGGCTGAGTTTCTAAGGAGCGAGAACATTGAATTTAAGACTTTTAAAGATCAGGTCATTTTCGAAAAAGGCGAGATATTGAAAGCAGACCAAACTCCCTATACGGTTTTCACTCCTTTTTTCAAGCAATGGCATGCGAAATTGAATGACTTTTATCTCAAGCCTTATCCAACCAAGAAATATTTTAAAAATCTGCTTGCAACCCATCAGCTTTCACTACCAACGTTGAAGGAGATGAAGTTCGAAATGAGTCAGTTGGCATACCCCAAAATCAGCTACCGCGATAAGCTTCATGAATATGGCCAAAAACGCGATTTTCCGGCGTTGCCCGGCACTACGAGAATTGGTCTGCATTTACGTTTTGGAACCGTTAGCATCCGCAAGGTGGCAAAAGATGCTGTTGACGCAAAATCAAACGTCTGGCTCTCTGAACTAGCCTGGCGGGAATTTTACATGATGATTTTGTGGCATTTCCCCTATTCTGCTTCCAATTCGTTTAAAAAGCAATACGACAAGATACAGTGGCGCAATAACGAAATTGAGTTTAAAGCCTGGTGTGAAGGAAATACCGGCTATCCGCTTGTGGATGCAGGTATGCGACAGCTTAACGAAACCGGATGGATGCATAACCGTGTACGCATGGTAACGGCAAGTTTCTTATCTAAGCACCTGTTAATCGACTGGCGTTGGGGTGAGGCTTATTTTGCAAATAAATTGCTTGATTACGAGATGGCCAGCAATGTTGGCGGATGGCAATGGGCTGCTGGTTCAGGTAACGATGCCGCACCATACTTCAGGGTTTTTAATCCAGAGTTACAAACCAAGCGATTCGACCCTAAATTCGAATATATTAAAAAATGGGTTCCGGAATTTGAGACCAAAAAATATGCCCAACCGATAGTTGAGCATAAATTTGCAAGGGAAAGGGTTTTAAAAGTTTTTAAGGAAGCTTTAAATTAATAAAGTTAGAAAATTGGAGTATTTGGAACCCCACCAGAAGTAAAATGACCTGTACCTTGAAAAAGAATAATTTTCTCGCCTATTATTCCCATATCGACTATAACTGGGCCATAAACTCCCTGAACACTATAACTAGCTAAATTAAAATATTGGAATCCCACTCCCCCTGTTGTAACTGTCCAAGTATAATTTTAAATTATTAAAATATAATCTGTTTCATTAGTTCTCCATCCACCAAATGTTTTCTTTAATTCTTGCCTTGATGTACAATAATACTTAGATATGGGATAAGTTGCCCAATCAGTTGGAGTTTCATCAACCCAAACATCAACAAACAACCTTCTTTTTCCATCTTCATTATAATACAATGCAGACTTTACAGCTCTGGTTGTAGTCGACTCAACACTTGCCGTTTGATTACTTTTTGCAGTAGTGTACCTTTCGGAAAGATTAGTGACAAAGATTCCTTGATTTTGATCTGTTTTGCTAATAGTTCCAACTTCAAATTCATTTTTATGTTGTCCCTTATAAGATACCATTCTTTGGTCCTTAGTATATACAGTTGTAAAATCACCAATTTTTACTTCCCCCTTGCTATTTGTAAATAATGCAGAAAGTGGGGTGCCAAATTTATACGTCAAGGAGCTATCCGATTTAATCTCTACTATTTGCGAATATTTATTCTTAAAATCATCAAATGACTTATTGGTATTCACATTTTCGTATTCCTTGCTTATTTCCAGATAAACATCATTATAAGACTTAAATTTTTGCAATTCTCTAGGCTTTATATGCGCATTTTCTGGCTTTATCAAAATATTAACCAAAGAATCAAAAGCTTTTTGATCTCTGAATTTGAGGTAGCCGTTTTCGATACTAACAGCATTCGTTAAAAGTTTTTCATCCGGATTCCCGACATTGTTGGCATCCTTTTTACAAGAAGCGATTGAGATAACACTTAGTAATAGTAGTATTAAGCAGCGTAAATTGATTTTGTTTTTCATATTTATATTGTATGTTTTCCCTTACCCATCAAACATACAACTAAAAAATAAGTTATACAAAACCTACTACAAAAAAAATGCCCAACCATAGTTGAGCATAAATGTACAAGTTAAAGAATTTTTAAAGAAGCGTTGGCTAATTCGTAACACTTACAATTTCAATATCGAAATCAAGAACAGCATTTCGTGGAATTATAAAGTCTCCAGTTGATGGATTTCGACTTCCCGCTTGACCATAAGCTAAATCGGATGGAATGAACATTCTGAATTTTGCTCCTGCGGTAAACTTTGGCACAATGTTTTTCCATCCTTGAACAGAGATATTAGCAAAGGTAGATGAAAATGTTCCGTCCGTTGAAGAATCAAAAATGATCCCATTCAATAATTTTCCGGTATATTTATAAACTACTGTACTATTCTCATTAATTGCAGTTGCTCCTGTTCCTTGTTGAGCAACAATATAACGAACCCTGGTTGGATCTTTAATTGTTGTTAGGTTATTTGATCTTAGAAAATTATCTAACTCGAATTCATTTATATGATGAATTTTCGATTGAGTGTAAATACCTAACTCAACCAAAATATTCTCATTAGAACCTACATTAATAGCACTTAAACCATTTTTACCAAAAGCAAGATTCGATGGCAAAATCAATGTTGCCTTTCCTCCTCTGTTTAACTTTGAAAGAACTTCTCTTATTGGAGCAAAAACATAATTCACCGTTGTACTATTAATGCTAAATTGATCCGTATAACCTAAAAATTTGCCTGGAATCATAACATCAGAACTCTCAAGTAATAGTTGTCCGTTTAGCGTTTTGAATTTATAAGAGTAAAATACAGAATCAGAGTTTTTCACGACCGGGCCTGCACCCTGATTGGTTACACTGTAATAATAGCCTTTTGTGTCTTTTGTATATTTAATACTGCTGGCCTTAACAAAAGCCTGAATCGCTGTATCATCAATCGTTTCGATCGAATCATATTCTTTCTCGCAAGCGCTAAAAAGTACTGTAGCCAATAAACACAAGCAAAGGCTAAGTTTGGTAAATTTGTTCATTTAGTTTGAAACTTCTGTAAGTGTGATAGTAAAATCTAAGATAGAATTAGCCGGAATAGTTGCCCCCTGAGCTACATTTCCATAACCATATAGTGAAGGGATAATCAATCTGATTTTTCCTCCTTTTTGAATTTTTTGAATGCCTATTTGCCATCCAGTGATTACCCGCCCTAATGAAAAGGTTATAGGCGTACCCCTTGAGCCGTCAAAGACAGTTCCATTTAGTAATCTACCTTCGTAATCAGCTGTGATTTGCGTATTCGCAGTATAGGTTATGCTTCCTGCCCCTGGTTCAATGACCTGATAAAAAAGACCAGATGGATCTTTTATCACATTCTGAATGTTATTGGTTTTGATAAATGTTCTGATTGCAGCGGTGTCTATCGAAAACTGTGGCGCAGGATCGTAGGGCTCGAAGGCTTCATTCTTTTTACAGGCAGCAAAGCATCCTGCAATGCACACCAACAGTATTAAATATTTGAATTTAAGCATCATTGGCAAAAATAAGCTTTTAATACGGTTGCTCCAATTTTTAACCAATTTTAACAAAAAGCTTAAAGCCAAAAGAATAAAGCTGATAGTAAAACATTCAAAAATTAGAGAATAATATGATGTACCATTACATTGTGTGGTATGCCATTATTACTGTTTTATATTGAACTTGCTTTGCCTATCTCACCACTTGATCGTTTATGTTTGAGCTTTCAGCTTTGGTCTTTAAACTTATTGCGTATTAGATAGTTGAATATTAAAATCAAGCACAGAATTTCCTGGAATCGGTCCTGTAGCGCTGCTTCCATAACCCAGACCCGGAGGGATAATTAACCTGATTTCGCCGCCTTTTTGAATTTTTGGAATTCCAATTCTCCAGCCCTGAATTAATTGTGAAAGTGGGAAGGTTTGCTCTTTTCCTCCCCCATTATCGAATACCGTTCCATCTAATAATTTTCCTTCATATTTGATGGTGATGCTTGTATTGCCCGGATAAGTAAAACTTCCGGTACCAGGTTTAATAATTTGATAATACAAACCAGAAGCATCTTTGGTTGCAGCAATATTATTCTTCGCAATAAAATCAGTAATCTGCTTATCCGGATCTTCGTCTTTTTTACAAGAGGAGATTGCTATTACCACAAGCAGCATAAGCGCAATTAAGTATTTAATTTTAATCATTTTCAAAAATAGGCTTTCGAATTCCTATAAGCAATTAATTTTTCTTGACTGCCCACTTTAAATATCCCATTAAAGCAAAAAAAAGTTCAAGATCTAGGGATTGCGTACCTAGACCTTAAACCTTTCTACCCTAAACCTTTTACCTTTTGACTTTTAGCTTTTAGCTTTAACCTTTCAACTTAAAAAATATATTTATTCGCTTCTATCAATTCTTGTGCTACCCTTTGACGGGCATCTTTCACATTAAACGGCTCTACTTTGGTAAACCTGCGTAAACCAACCAGCATCATCCGTTGTTCATCGCCTTCTGCAAAAGCCCAAAGTGCTTCTTTACCTGCTTTAGCCACACCATCAACCGCTTCTACCATGTAAATGCGTAATAAATCCACTTGAACACTTGTTGTTGCCTCCCCTTTTGTAGCGACTAACTTTTCTGTTCTCAGCAAAGCAGATTCTAAAACATAAACATAACCTGCCATATCCGCGATGTTCATTAGAATTTCCTGCTCTTTGCTTAAGGTCATCATTAGCTTTTGAACTGCAGCACCAGCAACCATTAGCGTTGCTTTTTTAAGATTAGCCAGCACTTTTTTCTCCGCGGCAAACAGCGTAGTATCTTCTTCGCCAAAATCTGGAATGCTCATTAGTTCTGCGGCTACAGCTGTGGCCGGCCCCATCAAATCAAGCTCACCTTTCATGGCACGTTTCAACATCATATCAACAGTAAGCAAACGGTTAATTTCGTTTGTTCCTTCGAAAATTCTATTGATCCTGGCATCGCGATAAGCCCTGTCCATTGGTGCATCGGCGCTGAAGCCCATTCCACCATAAATCTGAACACCTTCATCAACAGTATAATCTAAAGCTTCAGAACCCCAAACTTTTAGAATAGCACATTCCACCGCGAACTGTTCTACGGATTTCAATCTGGCTTTGCCAGATTCCATTCCACCAGCTACCAAATGATCATAGGTATCGTCGATATTTTGTCCGGCTCTGTAATTGGCTGCATCAACGGCATACAATTTTGATGCAATTTCTGCAATTTTGAAACGGATGGCACCATATTTCGAAATCGGCCGACCGAACTGACTGCGTTCATTCGAATAGTTAATGGCGTTATTTAAAGTTGCTTTCGAAGCTCCGATGGCCGCAGCAGATAACTTGATCCGGCCGATATTTAAAATATTAACAGCAATCTTAAACCCATTTTCTCTATCGCTCAGCATGTTTTCAACCGGAACAGCACAATCATTAAAGAAAACCTGACGCGTAGAAGAACCTTTAATTCCCATTTTATGTTCTTCCGGATTCATGGTGATGCCGCCAAAATCTTTCTCTATAATAAATGCGGTCAAATTTTTATCATCGTCTATTTTAGCAAACACAATGAAGATATCGGCAAAACCACCATTGGTGATCCACATTTTTTGTCCGTTGATGATATAATGTTTACCATCTTCACTTAATATTGCCTTTGTTTTCCCAGAATTTGCATCTGAACCGGAATTGGGTTCTGTTAAACAATAAGCTGCTTTCCACTCTCCTGAACCTAATTTTGGGATGTATTTTGCTTTTTGTTCTTCATTGCCATAATATAGGATTGGTAAGGTTCCGATTCCGGTATGTGCTGAAAGTGCCACTGCAAATGAGTGACCAGCACCAATTACATCAGCCACTAACATAGAAGTGTTGAAGTTCTTGCCAAAGCCTCCATATTCTTCAGGAACTGAAACGCCAAGAATCCCCAATTCGCCAGCTTTGGTTAGCAGCGCAGGCATTAATTCGGGATCTTCCTGTTTATCAATTTTATCAAGATTAGGGTACACTTCAGCATCAAGGAAATCGCGACAGGTCTGTGCAATCATTTGTTGCTCTTCATCAAATTCTTCAGGGATAAACACATCCTGATAAACGGTTTCCTTAATTAAGAATTCGCCGCCTTTAATTGTCTTTTTTTCGGTTGTTTCCATTGTTATGAGATTTGAGAAATGAGATTTGAGATTTGAGACCAGCCCAAAGTCAAACTCAAATCAATTTATGCTTCTTTTGAGACCTGAGATTTGAGACATTAGATATGAGACCAATTACCTTCTTAATCTAGTGTCTCCTGTCTTCTTATTAATTTTATTCTGCAGCATCTGCTGAAAACCGTAAGTCATTTTTTGTAATTCATCAATTTGAGTGAGTAAAGGATCCAAAATTTCGGATTCAAGAATTGCGAGTTTATTAGCAATAACCAATTGAGTTTGTAATTCATAAGAAGACCCATTGGCAATTCCTAAAAAGTTATTAAATTCTTTAACTGAATTTCTTCCTGCGCCCTCAGCAATATTAGATGGAATTGAGACAGCTGCCCTTCGAGATTGGCTAATTAACCCAAACCGTTCATCAGATGGAAATGTTGAGGTTGCCTTATACACATCAACAACTAAGTCAATAGCCTTATTCCAAATTTTTAGTTCTTTTAAATTATTCATTTACATTTTATTTATCAGAATAACATGAACGGATGTTATGTCTCAAATCTCACATCTACTATCTCCCATCTATAACAACTCAAAAATCCCTGCTGCTCCCTGTCCCGTTCCTACGCACATGGTTACCATTCCATATTTTTTATCTTGTCGTTTCAATTCATTCATGATCTGCACTGTAAGTTTTGCACCTGTGCAACCGAGCGGGTGACCCAATGCAATTGCGCCACCGTTTACATTGATGATGTCTGGGTTTAAATCCAATGTTCTGATTACGGCTAAAGATTGGGATGAGAAAGCCTCGTTCAGCTCAATTAAATCTATATCATCTTGTTTCAAACCAGCTTGTTTCAAGGCTTTCGGAATCGCTTCAATCGGCCCGACGCCCATAATTCTAGGCGGAACCCCGGCAACACTGTAACTCACCAATCGTGCAATCGGTTCAGCATTCAATTCTTTCATTTTCTTTTCAGAAACGACTAAAACAAAGGCTGCGCCGTCAGACGTTTGTGAGGAGTTACCAGCAGTTACACTTCCCACCGCATCAAAAACAGGTTTTAATTTTGCCAATTTCTCCAGCGTAGTATCTGCGCGTGGTCCTTCATCCGTATCGACTACATAAGAGCGCGTTTTCTTTTTCAGGTTATCATCCAAATAGTTTTCGTTTACCGTGATCGGTAAAACACCATCTTTCAAATAACCATTTTTGATGGCGTGAATTGCCTTTTCATGAGATTTAAGCGCAAATGCATCCTGATCTTCGCGATTAACGTTATATTCATTGGCAACGGCTTCTGCGGTCAAACCCATCCCCCAATACCAATCGGGATTATTTTTTGCTACTTCTGCATTTGGAACCAGTTTCCAGCCCCCAAAAGGCATTCCGCTCATCACCTCTACCCCACCGGCAATAATACAATCAGCCATGCCGGCCTTAATTTTAGCAACGGCAGTAGCAATCGTATCCAGTCCTGATGCGCAATAACGATTTACGGTTACACCCGGAACTTTCTCTGTATCCAAACCCATCAGGGAAATCATCCGGCCAATATTCAGTCCTTGTTCTGCTTCTGGTGTGGCATTACCCACGATTACATCATCAATCTGTTCTTTATCTAAATTGGGAACCGATGCGACCAAAGCCCTGATCACTTCTGCGGCTAAATCATCAGCCCGTGTAAAACGGAATACGCCACGAGGTGCTTTACCTACTGCTGTACGATATCCGGCTATAATATATGCTTCCATTTTATTGAAGATTTGAGATTTGAGACATTAGATCTGAGACCTGCTCAAACCTATTATTCAAATCGTAAAATTTATTTTTTAATTTTCTTTTCTAACATTTGCTGAAAACCGTAAGTCATTTTTTGTAATTCATCAATTTGAGTAAGTAAATATTCAAACTTTTCTGTTTCAAGGATCCCAAGTTTATTAGCGATTGCTAACTGAGTTTGTAATTCATATGATGAACCATTTGCTATTCCTAAAAAATTATTGAATTCCTTAAGAGAATTTCTTCCAGCACCTTCTGCAATATTTGAAGGAATGGAAACAGCTGCTCTTCTTGACTGACTTGTTAAGCCGAAACGTTCATCTGTTGGATATCTCGAAGTTACATCATAAACTTTAACAGCTAAATCTATGGCTCTATTCCAGATTTTTAATTCCTTTAGATTATTCATTTCTATGGCTTATATTGATAATTTCGTCATGAAGAATTCACCTGTCTCAAATCTAATATCTCACATCACATACCTAATTTCTCAACGGCTTCCCTTTGGTGATAATCGACTGAATCCTTTCTAAAGATTTTCTTTCTCCGGCCAGTGATAAAAAGGCTTCTCTTTCCAAATCCAGTAAATATTGTTCACTTACTTCTGTCGGCGATGACAAATCTCCACCACACATTACGTAACCTAATTTTTCAGAGATTTTTTTATCATGCTCAGAAATATAATGTCCGGCGTACATACTATTTGCACCGGCATATACAATTCCTAAACCTTGCTTGCCTAGCACTTTGATATCTGTTCGCTGGACAGGTTTAGTATAACCTGCATCTGCCAGTTCAATGGCTTTTGCTTTTGCATCGGCCAGCAGGCGATTGCGGTTCATGGAAATGGAAAATTTATCTTTTTGAAGGTATCCCAACTCATATGCCTCATAACCAGAAGTGGAAACTTTAGCCATACCAATTGTTAAAAAGCGATCTTTTAATGCATTTTGAACAATCTGATCATCTTTATATTCATCAGATGCACGTAAAGCGAACTCTTTTGTTCCGCCACCACCCGGGATTACGCCAACGCCAAATTCCACCAAACCCATATAAGTTTCTGCAGATAACTGAACATGATCTGCATGCAAGCTAAATTCGCAGCCTCCACCCAAGGTGAGGTTATGCGGTGCTACTACAACCGGAATAGATGAATAACGAATGCGCATCGAAGTATTCTGGAACATACGAATAGCCATATTTAACTCATCCCACTCCTGCTCTACTGCCATCATGAAAATCATCCCTACATTTGCACCGGCAGAAAAATTTGCACCATCGTTCCCGATGACCAATCCGCGGTAATCTTTCTCGGCCATATCAATGGCTTTGTTAATTCCCGAGATTACATCACCACCAATGGTATTCATTTTAGTATGGAACTCTACGTTTAAGATGCCATCGCCTAAATCTATAATAGAAACGCCGGAATTTTTCCATAGGGTTTTGTGCTCGCGAATATTATCCAAAATGATAAAATCATCGATACCTGGAAGCGCTTTGTACGATTTTGCCGGGATATCATAATACTTTTTAACGCCCCCTTCTACTTTATAGAATGATGTATTTCCAGCATCGAGCATTTCATGAACCCAGAGCGCAGCCTGTTTTCCATATTGCTCCATCCCTTTAATTGCTTCTTTAACGCCAATAGCATCCCAAAGTTCAAAAGGACCTAGTTCCCAACCAAAACCTGCACGCATGGCATCGTCAATGCGATATAATTCATCAGAAATTTCGGGAATTCTATCAGAAACATATTCAAATAACCCGAATGAAGAATGACGGAATAACTCTCCTGCCTTATCTTTCCCTCCGGCGAAAATCTTCATCCTTTCCTGAAGGTTTTCAATTGGTTTCGTCATTTCTAAAGTAGAAGACTTAACTTTCTGTTGAACCTTATATTCCAGCGTTTTTAAGTCAAGCGCTAAAATTTCTGTTTTGCCTTCTGCAGTTTTGGTCTTCTTATAAAAACCTTGTTTGGTTTTATCGCCCAACCATTTATTTTCTTCCATTTTCTGCACATATGAAGGAAGTTTAAACATTTCGTGCGCCTTATCTTCAGGGCAATTATCATAAAGTCCTTTAGCCACTTTAATTATGGTATCTAAACCAACCACATCAGAGGTACGGAAAGTAGCTGATTTTGGCCTACCCAATGCCGGACCAGTAAATTTATCTATCTCTTCGACTGTTAAATCCAGTTTTTCTACCAGGTGCAGTAAAGCCATAATAGAATAAACGCCTACGCGGTTGGCAATAAAAGCGGGGGTATCTTTACACAAAACAGTCGTTTTGCCTAAAAATTTATCACCATAGTGCATTAAAAAATCGGTGATTTCCGGTTTGGTATATGGCGTAGGGATTACCTCTAACAGTTTGAGGTAACGCGGAGGATTAAAGAAGTGCGTTCCGCAGAAATTTGCTTTAAAATCTTCACTCCTTCCTTCGGCCATTAGATGAATAGGAATGCCTGAAGTATTTGAAGTGATTAAAGTTCCAGGTTTGCGGAATTGCTCCACCAGTTCGAAAACTTTCTTTTTAATGTCGAGATTTTCTACAACAACTTCTATTACCCAATCATAGCCGGCAATCTTCGACATATCATCATCGAAATTTCCGGTTTTAATCTTATTTACCGCTTTTTTTGAATAGACCGGTGATGGATTGGTTTTTACTGCTGTTTGAAGGGCAGTATTTACAATTCGATTCTTAACCGCCGGCTGATCAAGAGTTAATCCTTTAGCCTGCTCGTCTGGCGTAAGTTCTTTGGGTGCAATATCCAAAAGCAAAACCTCTACACCGATGTTGGCGAAGTGGCATGCAATACGCGAACCCATTATACCTGATCCCAGAACAGCAACTTTATTAATGCTTCGTTTCATAATTATTAATCAACAGTATATGCTACAGTTATATCATTTAATTTTATTAACAAATTGATAAACGTTTCCTTTTCTTTTTTTGAAAAATGTTCATCGAGATACTCATTAAATTTCCGAACAACGCCTTTGGCCAGCTGCTTTTTTTCTTTCCCAAAATCTGTCAGAAAAACTTTTACAGAACGTTTATCCCCAACAGAAGTCTCCCGATAGATCAGTTTAGCCTCTTCCATATTATTCAGCATTCGCGAAAGGCTCGTTGCTTTTACACCAAGTAAGCCAGCCAGATTAGAAACAGCAGTACCTTCATCATCGTTAATGTTAATTAACATATAGCCTATTGCCTGGGTAATCCCAAAGCTGGCAGCCATTTGATTATACTTATTAAACATGTTCTGCCACGCAAATTTGACATGGTAATCTAATGTTTGTTGTTGTTTCATTTCACAGATTTATTATGCTTGCATAACAAAGCTAACGAATGTATTTTGTTATTGCAATAGGAGATTTCAAAATAATTGTCAAAAGATTCTTATTATAATTGTACACTATTCATATCCGCAGAATTATGTTTTTGATCAAAAAGATTATCCTTATCCATTTAACAATGCTCCTGGCTATTAGCAGTATGGCACAAGTATCGTATTTTGGAAACGTGCCTGCAATTGCCGAGAAACTTGAGGCTTTCAGGAAAACGACTACGTTATTTACACTTCCTTATGCAGATTATAAAAATATCGATCAGTTTGAACAGGCCATAAAAAAGAGCTGGACCATTACACCGTATAAAATCATTAAGCCAGAGGAATTGGCCAACTATCAAACATCAACAGATTATTCATTTTTCTACCTGGATACCTACAGCGAACAGATGGATACGATTAAAAATTTAAATCTGGTTTATGGGCTGAAAATGATCTCGCCAACGCTCAAGCCAAAACAGATGCAGGAAACCACCCTCGCTACGGTTACTTTATTTCCTGATGCGGTCAGCACATTGCAAATTGTTTTTGTAAATGAAGAAGGCGGATCAAAAAGGGCGACAAAATCTAAGCAACTCGGCATGTTGTACAATCATTCCAAATTCTTAAACTGGTCGGCAGGTTTGCTAAGTGGCTATTTGAAACAGATAAATGATGGCTTATTGATGAAGCAAACAAGGGGCCTGGATTATCAGTTTTACAACAAAAAAAGACTTCCGGAGTTAGTGGAAGAAACATTATACATTCCAGAATATGTACGGGAGGTTTTTTCTTCGCAGCCAGTTAGTTTAGCACAAGCTCCGGCTGAGGAACAATATCGTTATAAATTTAAGTTTGTAACCAATGCGGTATTAGATAGCTTGATTTTAAGTAAGGAATCAAACATCAAATACCTGGTATACACCAAACGTTCAAATGATAAAATTATCAGCGTCTACGATAGTAAAGATGGATTGCTTATTTATCAGATGTTTTCTTTCCAGGTGCCAAACTTTAGCATGAACGATCTGAATAATATCAAAAAGACAATTAAAGAAATCAGATAAATTATTTGATCGCGCCAAATATGTCTTATCGGCGATGTACATTAATTAATAAATTACGTCAGCATCTGATTTCCCTAAAGATCTGCTTTTGCGAAGCCATTTAAGACAGAAAAATAATGCACAAAAAAAGCTCCCGACTTTCATCGGGAGCTTTCAAGTATATGTTAAAATCGACTAGTAAAGTGTGAATTCTACACGACGGTTTTTCTGACGACCAGCTGCAGTTTTGTTGGTTGCAATTGGCTGACCCATTCCGTAACCTGTAGCCTCAATACGGGATGCATTTGCACCTTGAGATACTAAGTAAGCTTTAACAGATTCTGCTCTTTCTTTAGATAAACGTAAGTTTAATTCTTTAGAACCAGTATTATCTGTGTGACCAGCTAATTTTAAGCTAAAGTTTTTCTGAACCAATAATCCAGCAACTCTATTTAAAGAAGCAAATGATTTAGAACGGATAGTAGCTTTACCTAAATCAAATTCTAAGTTCCTGATCGCTTCGTTAACTACTTTACGATCTTCTTCTGTAATGATTGTTACCTGAGGTTTTGGAGCAACTAACGGACATCCAGAACCGTCTACAACTGTACCCGATGGAGTATCAGGACATTTATCTAATTTATCAGCAACACCATCACCATCACTATCTTTTAAAAGATCAGCCATTTCTGAACGTAATTTAGCGTTTTCAGCTTTTTGAGCATCAAGATCACCTTTTAACGCGTCAGCAGTTTGTTTAGCTTTTAATGCTTCATCATAAGTTAAAGCAACCGGATTATGGAAAGCCAATTGTTTTCCACTTCCTAATGCAAATTCTAAACCAGCATAAGCATAGTTATATTTATCATTGCCTCCTCTGTAATAACCATCTAAGTTATCACCATCAACGAAGTTGATTGTCCAGCCTAAATCGAAGTTTACTGCATCAGATATTTTAAATTTAGCACCAAGACCTACCGGAATGATTAATTCGCTAATCGTTTTATCACCCGCATATAGTGAAGTACCAGTTGCTGTTGTAATGGTTGGTTTGTAACCCGCCAAGCCTGCACCTACAGATGTATAAAGTTGTAAAGCATTCTCTTTCTTGAACATATCGATGTTAAACATGTTAACAACAGCATTTAAACTACCCGAATATTCTAATTGGGTATCAAAAGACTGAACCGAAGAGTTGTTTGTCAAGCCACTTTCGTAAGCTTCTGTATTATCACCTTTTAATTTACCTCTAACTCCGTCTAAACGCAATGAGAAATAAGGCGTAAATTGTTTTTTAATGTAAAGGCCATAACCAAAACTAGTTTTGTTATTGCTAAAATCATTTTTACCACCTAGCGGAGAAAGTGGTGTTAAACCACCAGCATTTACACCTATAGACCAGGTTCTGAATTTGGTTGTTGGGGAAGCCGGCTCCTGGGCGGAAGCAGCAGTTCCGATAAACAAACCGGCCAATGCAACCGGTAAAGATTTAAATAGATTTAATTTCATGTTCGTTAAATTAATTTGTAAGCGTTTGCCACAAAGAGCAATTGCCATACCAAAAATATCATTTCAATGAAATTAATTTAATTTATCATTTAATAGCCAACGGCTGTATCATCACCCCTCGGATCTGCCCCACCCTGATAGCTTCCAGAACTGGTTTTTAAAATGGCGTCAACTCTGCCAATTGCACCCCGAGGTGATATTTTATAACCCTTTAACGTTAACTTATCTATTGCCAGACTATCAATGGCCTCTTTTTCTATGTATACTTCATCGGGTAACCACTGGTGATGGAATTTCTTAGCAGCAACTGCTTGTTGCATATTCATATCGAAATCAATCACATTAATAATGGTCTGAAAAACCGATGTAATAATAGTGGAACCGCCGGGCGTACCAACTACCATAAATAAATTTCCATTTTTCTCTACAATACTGGGCGTCATGGAGCTTAACATTCTTTTATTTGGAGCGATGGAATTTGCCTCACCTCCTATTAAACCATACATATTTGGCGCGCCAGGTTTTACAGAAAAATCGTCCATTTCATTATTTAAAAGAAACCCGGCGCCTTTCACCGCTACCAAGGCGCCATATGATCCATTGAGGGTTGTGGTAATGGAAACTGCATTTCCATCATGATCTACAATAGAAAAATGTGTGGTTTCTTCGTGTTCAGCCCCCTTAATCTCCCCGGCCAAGACCTGACTGCTTGGCGTTGCTGCAGCCCAATTGAAATTAGACATCCGTTTACTGTTGTAAACGGAATCAAGTAACTGACTTTGCGGAACCTTGTAGAAGTCAGGGTCACCCAGGTGTTTGGCACGGTCTGCATAAACCCTTCTCTCTGCCTCAACAATGACCTGGACGGTAGAATCAGCATTATGACCCCATCTTTTTAAGGGAAAAGGTTCTACACTTTTCAGCAATTGAACCAGCGCTATCCCGCCGCTTGAGGTTGGCGGCATGGTGATCACTTTATAGCCCCGGTAACTACCGGTAATCGGTTTTCTCCAGGCAGAATGGTAGTTTTTTAAATCTTCTTTAGTAATCAGCCCTTTGCCCCTTTGCATTTCCGCAACGATTGCATCTGCCACCGTTCCTTCGTAAAACCCTGATCGTCCCTTTTGCTGAACCAGCTTCAAAGTATTTGCCAGTTCCGTTTGTACCAACAGATCGTTTTCTTTCCAGGTACTTTCCAGATTTACAAAAGCGGTTCCGTCTGGATTAAACTTCATGAACTTTTGATGCAAGCTGTTTAATTCTGCTGCCTGACGCTTTGTAATCTTGAAACCTTTCTCTGCTAAATTTATCGCTGGCTTAAGAACTTCCGTCCATGTTAATTTACCATATTTCTGATGCGCTTGCACCATGCCATCTACAGAACCGGGAACACCAGCGGCTAAATGCCCATATAAACTCTTGTCTACAATAGGGTTTCCTACACTATCCAAGTACATATTACGGCTGGCAGATGCAGCCGCCTTTTCTCTAAAATCGAGTGTATTTACTTCCCCTTTGGAAGATCGGTAAACCATAAAGCCGCCGCCACCAATGTTTCCTGCATTTGGATAAACTACAGCCAGCGCAAACTGAACGGCAACAGCCGCGTCAATGGCATTCCCGCCTTTCTTTAAAATTTCAATACCAACCTGCGAAGCTTCGGGATGTGCAGAAACCACCATTCCGTTTTTATATTCACCACTGTTGTTTTTTCCAAGTTGCCCTGTTACGCAACCAGATAAAATAACCGCAACAACAATGAAACAGGCAGATATCTTAACTCTGGGCCTTATAGTTTTCTGCATCCTTGTATATTTTTTCGATGATATCGATATTTTTCTCAGTAATTACTTTCCTTTTAAAGCTTAATTTTGGTGTAAGTTCGCCCCCATCGATACTCCATTCTTTAGGCAGCAAAGCAAACCTCTTGAGTTGTTCCCACTTACCGAAAGAAACACCTAAAGCCTCAATTACTTCAGTATACTTTGCTAACACCTGATCATTTTTGATGAGTTCTTCGTTAGTTGTATAGGCAATTCCCTTTTTCGCTGCCCAGTTCTTTAAGGTTTCAAAATTAGGAATAACTAAAGCTGATGGAAATTTCCTGTTCTCACCTAAAACCATAATCTGCTCTATAAATATTGATTCCTTATATTTATTTTCCAGTATTTGCGGTGCGATGTATTTACCGCCGGCAGTTTTAAACATCTCTTTTTTACGATCGGTAATCTTCAAGAACCGACCATCTATGAGTTCGCCGATATCACCGGTATGAAACCAGCCATCCTGATCAATCGCTTCAGCTGTTAAATCAGGTCGTTTATAGTAGCCTTTCATGATGTGATGACCCCGGGTTAATACCTCACCGTCTTGCGCGATCTTAACTTCTACACCGGTGATTACTTCACCTACGGTTCCAAACATTGTACCACCGAAACGATTTACAGTAATTACAGGAGAGGTTTCCGTTAGTCCATAACCTTCTATAACAGGTATACCCGCTGCCCAGAATATCCGGGCTAAGCGTGGGTTCAGTGCCGCACCGCCCGAAACAATGACCACAATTTTTCCGCCCAGCGCTTCCTGCCACTTCTTAAACACCAGCTTTCTGGCAATGCTTAATTTAAAAGTATACCATGCACCGGCATCAATGGTGTATTGCTCTGCTAAAGCAACAGACCAATAAAAGATTCGCTTTTTAACCCCTGTTAATGATTTGCCTTTTTCCATAATCTTGTCGTATACTTTTTCCAGTAAACGTGGGACGGTGGAAAATAAATTTGGTTTCACATATTGAATGTCGGCCACAATTGTATCCATACTTTCAGCATAATAAACTGCTGTACGGTTGTATAAATAAAGATAAATAATCATTCGTTCAAAGATGTGCGACAAGGGCAAAAAGCTTAGGCCCTTATCTCCGCCTTTGGGAATGATAGCCAAGGAATTTAAAAAATTAGATACCAGATTATTATGGGTAAGCATTACGCCTTTAGGCGTTCCTGTTGTACCTGAGGTATAAATTAAGGTAAGAATATCTTCCGGCTCAACCTTTTCCCTGTATTCATCCAAATTAATATCGACAGCCGTTTTGCCCAGATCGGTTAATACCTTCCAATCGTCAACCCCTTTAACCTCACTAAAGCTGTATATTTTTATATCCGGATTTACCTCAAGAACACAAGGCTTTATCTTTTCATATAAAATTTGATCTGCTACAAAGACAACTGATACCTCAGCATCTTTCAGAATAAACTGAATGTCGTGCGCTGCTAAAGTTGGATAGAGCGGGACCTGATAGGCACTGATTTGAATAACGGCAAAATCGACAATATTCCATTCCGGCCTGTTATGAGACATTACCGCTACCCGGCTACCTTTTGTAAGTCCTTGTTTAATTAATCCACGGCTCAGGTTATCAACAGCATCGCAAAAAGCATCTGTACTATAATTTATCCACTTCCCGTTAATTTTACCACTAATGAATTCTTGCTTAGGCTCTTCCAAGCTGTATTTTAATAGATCAAAAACTCGCGTAATTTCTGCAGCCATATCATTCTATAATATTTGGTTAAGTTAAAAAAATCAAAGCTGAAATGACATATCTAAAGATATGTTTTGATGTAATAATTAAGATTGACATCCTAAATACTCTACCACACCTTTCCTTCGAAATATTTTAATAAACATAAGAATTACAGAATTACTATGCAAGCATTGTTTTTTTTATCCTGGTATTTTTTACCCAAAAAGCATAATCGGCATTAAAGTTGTTAGGCTGATAATTATTTTTTAATAATTTATATTAACAAATCCCATTATGAAAAAATTATTTACAATTTTTGGATGCATGGCGTTGTTCGCCTTATCTGCAACAACGGCTAAAGCACAAAGCTACAAAACTGCCCTTGGTTTAGGCCTTGATTTTGGTGATGGCGCTACACTTGTTGGACCATCAGTTAAACATTTTTTTACGGCTAACGATGCTGGTCAGGCTGAAGTATTATTTGGCAGCAACCTTACAACAATAAATTTATTTTATCAGTATCATGGTAATGTTAGGGGCGCTTCAGGCTTAAAGTGGTATGCAGGTGGTGGACCAGCTGTTAACTTTTTCAGTTTTGGCGGTTTTAACGACACCTCTTTCGCATTAAAACCTATGGTTGGTTTGGACTTTAAAATTCCAAGTGCTCCATTAGCTTTTGCTTTCGACTGGAGACCAACCATTTATTTAGGTGATAATGATAGTGATTTTGGAGCTGGAAGATTTGGCTTTGGATTCAAATATACTTTCTAAGCACATAGTGAAAAGCTCAAAGCATAAGCTTGGAGTTTAATTCATAGCGCATAAAAAAACCCGGTAAGAAAAATTTCTTACCGGGTTTTTCATTTCTAAAAACAACCAGAAATCTTTATTTTTATTTCCCTAACCATTTCGCAAACACTGCTTTCTGAGCTGGCGTTGCATCTTCCTTTATAGTTGGTTTTAAACGCACATTTGGATTTTCTTTGAGGGTTAAAGAAATCTCTTTGTCTAATCCATCACGCTTTACTTTTAATTTCAAAACCTCGCCTATATTTTTCTTTGTTACCAATGGTAAGGTTTCAAGTGATAGCTGCGCACTTCTTAATTTAATGGTTTCCAATGCATCATTTACCGTTACACCATCTAATGAGATGATCTCATCATTAACGTTTAAACCTGCAATCCATGCTGCCGAGTTTCTGCCTATTGAAGTCACATTAATGGTTCCGTTATTAGTTAGTTGTCCGCTGGCTCCGGTTACAGGTTTATCTGGTGTTGCATTTTCGGTCGCAACATCAATCCCTGCATATTCAAAATATTTTTTATACTCAATGTCATCTACGCCATTAACGTATTTCGCCCAGAAATTAGTAAAACTAATTCCAGAGATTTTTTCCACCATCGCTTTGAATTCGGCATCAGTATAACCGCGTTTCAATGTTTTACATTGCAGATACATGGCTTTCATTACATCATCAAGGCTTTTTTGTCCCTTGGTTGCATTGATAATTTCTAAATCCATCAGAATACCAACTACTTCTCCTTTACTATAATAAGAGATGGAATTGTTTCTTGAATTTTCATTGGGGCGATAGCCGATAATCCAGGCATCGTAACTTGAAGATGCTGCAGACTGATACTTCGCTCCAGGTGTATTTACTACTGTTCCGATTGCTCCCGCCAAATCGGCAACAAACTGTGTAGCATCATTAAAGCCTGCCCTATGCATGTATTTATTTTCATAATATGATGTGAAACCTTCTGCCACCCAAAGGTTGGTGGTGTAGTTTTCATTATCGTAATCAAATGGCCCCAAAGCCACCGGACGTAAACGTTTTACATTCCAAAGGTGGTGATATTCATGTGCTACAAGCGCCAAAAACCCTTTGTAACCTGCTTCTGTATTGTATGCATTTCGCGTTGCACCCAAAGTAGTAGAATTTAAGTGCTCTAAACCGCCACCGCCTCTTAAGAAATTATGAACGATAAAAACGTAATGTTTATTTGGATTTTCACCATAAACCTTAGTTGGCTCTTCCACAATTTTAGCCATATCTACCTTTAACTTTTCCTTATCGTAATTACCGCCGCCATACATGGCCACTTCATGACGAACGCCTGCAGCCATAAATTCAAAAACATCCTGATTACCTACTTCTATAGGGCTATCATATAAAATATCAAAATCGGTCGCTTTGTAAGTGAATGCTTGTCCTGAAACCGGCGCTAACCCTGTTGATACTTTGCTCCAGGTATTAAAAGGAATTATTTTCACCGTGCTTGGCGACTTAATCATCCCATCAGGATGCATAAAGATTCCTGTTGGTGATAAAAAAGCATGAGATTCATCTATAAAAGGCGTACGCACAGAAATTTCAAATGCATAAACGCGGTAGTTAATTTTGATTTCACTTGCTTTGGCAGAAAAGATCCGCCACGTATTCTTTCTTACTTTTTCTACTTTAGCAGCTTTCCCACCTGCAGTAGCTTTAAATTCCTCTACACTTTTCTCAAATTCACGTACCAGATACGAACCCGGTGTCCACACTGGCATTTTAACATCTACATAATCTTTTGCCAAGCCGGAAATATTCATCTGGACTTCTGCATAATGAGCTTGTGGTTCTTTAAAAGAAACTTCAAAGCCAACTTTTACCTGCGCCTTCGCTGCCATAATACACGTTAGTAGTAAAACTAAACCTAAAATTGATTTTTTAATAAACATATTAAATGTGATTTGCCACAAATTTAGATTTATTGCTTAGGTTTTCGAATTAAAAACTAGCCCGAGGTGTAAAATAGTTGTGAGTTTGAGTTTGGAGTCCATAGTCTTGAGTCGATAGTCATGTGTCCCTGAAAGGTAGCCTATAGAGGAGTTGGGAGTTTTGAGTTTGGAAACCATAGTCATAAGTCATGAGTCCTAACAGGAGTTTGGAGTTTAGCGCCTGGAAGAAAAAGTCGAAATTCATTACCTGAAAAACAGTAATTTTTAACTATTTGGTTTTCACGCCATGCTAAACTAAAAACTCATAACGCCAAACTAACCAAGGATAGCAAGAATCCTAACCACCCTGGACTCCCGACTCCCAACTAAAGACTCCCAATTAACCAAGGATAGCAAGAATCCTAACCATCCTGGACTTCCGACTCCAGACTAAAGACTCTCAACTAACCAAGGATAGCAAGAATCCTAACCACCCCGGACTTCCGACTCCAGACTAAAGACTCCCAACAAACCAAGGATAGCAAGAATCCTAACCATCCTGGACTCCCGACTCCCAACTAAAGACTCCTAACTAACCAAGGATAGCAAGAATCCTAACCACCC
>JAZBLX010000032.1:0-66144 GCA_037033465.1 Bacteroidota bacterium
TGAAAGTTTGGGGTTTAAGCTTTTAACGTTTTCTCCTTCCATCAGTTCCCAGGCCGGATAGCGAGGTGGCCATAGCGATATTGTCATTCAGAGCGCAGCGAAGAATCCCTGCGTTTTTCCCTACTGACTTCATTTAACACCGAACCTTTTTTATTACGTTATTCTATGAACGGCGAGTTAAAGCGGTCGTCATTCTGAACTTGATTCAGGACCTAATTTCAATAGGTGCTAAATTAAATTCATCCTAACGATTCGGTTAGTTCATCCCTCAAAAAAACCGTCTTTGCTTCAGCAGATGAAAAATCTGCTGAAGCAATCTCAATCGAAGAATCTGCAAATGAGATTGCTTCGTCGTACCTCCTGGCAATAACGAGATGTTTAAGAACAGTTATAGCTACTGATAGGCTTTTTCCGCTACGCTGGCTTGCCTCGGCTGGCCGCCGAAGGGCTATCTTCTTTTTCTTGATAAAAAGAAGCAAAAATCAAGGCTTGGAACTGATATCGGATTAGCTCGTCGAAATTTAAATGGCGGTAGCACAAGGGCTCGATTCTGTTTGAAATAAAGATACTTTTTAGAGAGCCGTTCGCGCTACCTTGGGTTGTGGGTATTTGAACGTGAGTGCAAAAATTTCAACGGCTTCTCCTTCCATCAGTTCCCAGGCCGGATAGCGAGGTGGCCATAGCGATATTGTCATTCAGAGCGTAGCGAAGAATACCTGCGTTTTAACTACTGCCTTCATTTAACACCGGCCCTTTTTCGTCATTCCATAAAACGGTGGGTTAAAGCGGTCGTCATCGTAAATTGATTCAGAACTACTGATTAGACATTTCGCTATTTCTTCCAATTGTGCTCGTCTTGTGGGACGAAGGAGCACCTCGTTCTTACCTACAAAGCAGGCAAAAACGAAAAACAACAGACGAACAACGATTTAAACGATTACGCGTAAAACTGAATATAAGTTTTGTAAATCAGCCAAAAGGCGAAAAATATGATAATTACACCTGCAATCTTATTCAGCTTTTTAAGTGCATCCTCTTTAATTTTATAGCGAAGTTTGCTGGAGTAGAAACTTTTAGTGGCATCGATGCTTAACTGCGTAACCATGGCAATGAAAAAGCATACCAGTTTTTCATTCAGCATGTTATTGAGTTTTACGGATATAATTCCACTTACAATAATCCAGAACATTAAAGTAGACGGGGTGAGGATGCACATCAGAAAACCCTTCAATACATAACTTCTTTTACTCACCTTTTGAAGTGTCGAACTATCATAATGAACTTTGATTTTCGACACTAAATAATAGATCCCAACGGCCAGTAGAAATATACCACCAATGGCACCTACATATTTGTCAAAGCTAGCTTTGTAATCAACAAACTGGCTGCCAAAAACCACCAGTGCAATTAAGATGATATCACTAATTATAACCCCAACAGCTAAAGAAAACCCTGCCATAAAGCCTCTTTCTATACTGGTTTTTATCATTGCAAAGAATACCGGACCTGTTAAAAACGACGAAATAATCCCTGCCCCAATACCTAATAATATGGCTTCAAACATGTATTGTATTGTTTATAATATGCGAATATGCAACTTTATACCTAAACATGTAACATTTATTTTTGTTAGATCGGGAGTGTAAAAATTACGGTTTTTTAATTTTTTTTTATTTATGTTTAGCCCCACTAAAACTAATTTTAAAAATGAGTTCAGAACAAACACAGACCAAATGGGGCCAATTTATTCCTCTTGTCACGGTATTCTTTTTTTGGGGCTTTGTTGCTGCAAGTAATGATATCTTAATTCCGGTATTTAAAAAAGCTTTTGATCTTTCACAAGCTGAAAGTCAGCTGGTTTCCTTAGCATTTTACATCGCATACACGGTAGGTGCTTTAATTTATAATGGTATATCTGTTCTAATGAAACAAGATATTGTAAATAAGTTGGGCTATAAAAATTCTTTAGCGCTTGGTTTGGTTATTTCTGCAGTTGGTACTTTATTGTTTTATCCGGCAGCAAATCTTCACTCTTTCCCATTGATGCTTTCGGGTTTATTTATCGTGGCATTAGGTTTTTCATTGCAACAGACCGTTGCAAATCCATTAGCAATTGCTTTGGGACCAATAAGGACCGGTTCTCAACGTTTAACCCTGGCAGGTGGTATTAACAACTTTGGTACTACAATCGGACCTTTGGTTGTCAGTTTTGCAATTTTTGGTTCAGCAGCGAATGCGACTTCAGATATTAGTATAGAAAGTGTTAAAATTCCTTATTTGATTCTTGGTGTTGCATTTATTGCCGTGGCTATTTTCCTGAAATTATCTTCATTACCTGATAGACCTGCTTTGGTTGAAGCCTCATTAGATGATACTAAATCGATTAAAGGATCTGCTTTGAAATATCCACAACTGGTTTTGGGAATGATTGCAATCTTTGTTTATGTAGGGGTTGAGGTTTCAACGGCGAGTAACTTGCCTGCCTATATGGAGAAAGATTTAGGTTTTGCGCTTCATGATATTGCACCATACATTTCTCTTTATTGGGCAAGTATGATGATTGGGCGCTGGACAGGTGCTGTAGAAGCTTTTACCGATAACGTAGGGATTCAAAAGATTTTAAGATTTGTAGCGCCATATTTAGCATTTGGCATTTTCTTAGCGGTTAATGCAATTGCTGATCATGACTTAGCTCCGTTTTACGTGTATGGATTAATTATTTTGGTTTTGATTGCTGCTGATATGGCCAGTAAAGGTAATCCAGCCAGGATGTTATTAATTTTTTCCGCCATTGGGATTCTCGCATTACTAATAGGTATGTTTACAAAAGGTATGGTGAGTGTTTATGCCATTACCAGTGTTGGTTTATTCTGTAGTACATTATGGCCATGTATTTTTACTTTGGCCGTTAGCGGACTAGGTAAGCACACTAGTCAGGGTAGTAGTTTCTTAATTATGATGATCATGGGTGGTGGTATTATCAGCTGGCTACAGGGAGCTGTATCTGAATTTACGGGTATCCAATACAGTTATATAGTTGGTATTATTTGCTTCGCTTACCTGGCATTTTATGCCTGGAAAGTGAGCGGCATATTAAGGTCTCAGGGAATTAGTTTTGATAAAAAACTTTCTGGCGGACATTAATATTAATTAAACTAATTTTACAGCCGCAGCGATCAATCCGCTGTGGCTTTTTTGTTGATATCAAATGACGGAAAAATTAAGTTTCGATACCATTTTCATGAATCTGGCTACAGATCTGGCTGCCCGTTCACATTGTGTTCGTGCTCATGTTGGAGCTGTGCTTACCAAAGACACGCGGATTATTTCGATTGGATACAATGGTCCTCCGGCAGGAACACATAATTGTGATGAGGAATGGCCTGAGCATGGCTGTGCCAGAGATAGCAAGGGCAGTTGTTCGCTTGCCCTGCATGCTGAAGAAAATGCGATTCTTTATGCATCAAAGAACGGATCAAAGATAGAAGGCTGTACCCTGTATACCACATTATCACCTTGTATCGCCTGCGCCAGATTAATTTTGTCCTCTGGTATTAAGTTGGTTTATTACTCAAAATCATATGCGGCCTATAAAGGTTTGCCTAGCGATGAAGGCGTAGATTTTCTAAGAAAGTTTGGGGTAGAGGTGAAGTTGTTTGTTTCTTAATATCCATGCTCTATTTTAAGCTTTTAATAGATGTGATATATCCTCAATGATTTTTAGAAATTTATGCCAGTGATTTATTAGTCTTCGAAAGGCAATAGTATATTTGTTTATCGATAACTTTTAAGTTAACTTTGACGGGTGAATAACCAGCGCCAAATCATTTTTTATCAAGACTATTTTCTCAACTTCTATCGGGAGCAGAATGGAAAAGTACAGGAGAAAATTGAATATATTTTCAAACTTATAACAACTGTTCAAAATGTTCCAATAAAGTTTCTTCAGCACATGTCAGGAACCGATGGGCTTTATGAAATAAGAATAGAAGTTGAAAGTAATATCTATAGGATATTCTGTTGTTTTGATAAAGGAAATTTAGTGGTATTGTTTAATTGCTTTCAAAAGAAGTCACAAAAGACACCAAAAGCAGAAATTGATTTGGCACTAAAATTAAAGGATGGTTATTTCAAGCTAAAAAAATAGACGATATGAGTAAAGAAATTATCAGCGCTAATAATTTTGACGAGTTATTAGATATTAAGTATGGGAAAGTAGGTGCTGAAAAAAGAGATCAGTTTGAAGAAAAAGCACAGTATTTTGTGATCAGCGAAATGTTGAAAGAGGCAAGGAAAGAAGCGAACATGACCCAAGAACAGCTTGCAGAAAAAGTAGGGACAAAAAAAAGTTACATTTCTCGACTTGAAAACGGAAAATGTGACATTCAGCTTTCTACGCTTTATCGAATCTTTGAATATGGACTTGGTAAGCGAGTGAATTTGACGTTTGGATAGCCTTGATATATCAAGATTGCAATGATACAGAAGAAATTAGTCTATCGGATCGCTGGTAAATGTTGTTCAATACAATCCAGCGGTTTGAAAATCATTTGGTAGAAATTCTTCAAAATCTTAAATCTTCACTCTCAAATCTCGTATCTAATTGGTACCTTTGCGGATGCTAGAAAAAATCATTATCGTTGATTTTGGTTCGCAGTTTACACAACTCATAGCCCGTCGAGTTCGCGAACTAAATATTTACTGTGAAATATATCCATTCAATAATCTTCCTGAGATTACCGAAGACGTAAAAGGTGTTATCTTTTCAGGTAGCCCATACTCTGTTCGCCAGGATGATGCGCCTCAAATAGACTTATCAAATTACCATACCAAATATCCTTTATTGGCGGTTTGTTACGGTGCTCAATATATTGCCCAACAATCTGGTGGTGCTGTACAACCTTCATCTACCCGCGAATATGGACGGGCAAATTTAAGTTTCGTTAATCAGGAGAATAAATTATTCAAAGGAATCAACATAGATTCTCAGGTGTGGATGAGCCATGGCGATACCATTACCAGCGTTCCGGATAATTTTGAATTGATTGCCAGTACCGATAGTGTTAGAGTTGCAGCATATCATATCAAAGATTCGAATACTTATGCCATCCAGTTTCATCCTGAGGTAACCCATAGTATCGATGGAAAAGTGCTTTTAGAAAATTTCCTTGTCGATATCTGTGGCTGTAGTCAGGATTGGACTTCAACAGCTTTCGTTGATACGACCATTGCTGATATTAAAGCTACGGTAGGTAATGATAAAGTTGTTTTGGCACTTTCTGGCGGGGTAGATAGCAGCGTGGCTGCGGTTTTATTGCATAAAGCTATTGGCACAAACCTTCACTGTATCTTTGTAGATAACGGTTTATTGCGCAAAAATGAATACGAAAGCGTGCTGGAACAATATAAAGATTTCGGCCTCAACATTAAGGGGGTAGACGCAAAGGATAAATTCTTAGGTCAATTGGCTGGAGTAGAAGATCCGGAGCAAAAACGTAAAATTATCGGGCGTGTATTTATCGAGGTTTTCGATGAAGAGTCGCACTTGATTCAGGACGTGAAATGGCTTGCTCAGGGAACAATTTATCCTGATATTATCGAGTCAGTATCCGTAAACGGACCATCAGCCACCATTAAATCGCATCATAATGTAGGTGGTTTACCTGACTTTATGAAACTTAAGGTGGTTGAACCACTAAAAACTTTGTTTAAAGACGAGGTGAGAAGAGTAGGTAAAGCTTTAGGTTTAGAAACGTTTATTTTAGGGCGACACCCTTTTCCGGGACCAGGCTTAGGTATTCGTATTATTGGTGAAGTTACACCTGCAAAAGTAGCAATCCTTCAGGATGCTGATAAAATTTATATTGATAACCTGAAAGAAGCTGGTCTTTACGATCAGGTTTGGCAGGCCGGTGCAATCTTTTTACCTGTACGATCTGTAGGTGTAATGGGCGATGAGCGTACGTATGAAAATGTTATTGCCTTAAGAGCAGTAGAATCACTGGATGGTATGACTGCAGACTGGTGCCATTTACCTTATCCGGTATTGGCTAAAATCTCTAACGAAATTATTAATAAAGTTAAAGGTATTAACAGGGTGGTATATGATATCAGTTCTAAGCCACCTGCAACAATCGAGTGGGAATAAAATTAGTTTAGCGTTTTGAGTCCTAGTTCGGGAGTCATTTTTAAAGAATAATAGGATTATGCTGGCAGATTAAACATTTGCCGGCATATTTTGTTAAAAGAACACGTATGAATTTAAAAAGGAATTATTGGGTTTTGATGCTGTTGGTGTTGTTTTTAGCGGCATGTTCGCCGAAAGTAAGGACGACAAAAAAGGAAACTGCTAAACCGAATGAGAAAGAAAAACCAGAAGAGAAAAAAACTGCTAAAAAGTTCTCACAGGCAAATATTTCGCTTTTAGTCCCTTTTAAATTGGATGAGTTAAATCTGAAGACGGCTACTAAAACCCAGATCGAAAAGTTTGCTATGCCTATTGATTTTTACCAGGGATTTAGATTAGGATTGGATTCTGCAGCAGCGGGAGGGCTTAATTTTAAATTAAACGTTTTCGATACACAGGATGATAATGCCCATATCTCCGTGCTCTATAAAAATGAACGTTTCCGGCAAAGCAATTTAATTATAGGTCCGGTATTTCCAGCTGGTTTGAAGTATATTTCCAATTATTCAAAAGAAAATAACAGCACAGTTGTATCGCCACTTGCGGCATCTAATCCAGCAGAATTTAACAATCCTAATCTCGTATCTATTGTAAATAATATTGAAATACATGGTGAGCATATTGGGGAATACATTTCGAAGAACTTTAATCCTGCTAGTACCATTGTGGTCATTATTAATCCTAAAAAGACTGATGATGAAGCTTTTGCCGCACCTGTTCGGGAATATTTGAAGAATAATGGTAAGTTTCTGGTTCAGGAATATGCATCTGCTTTTACCTTTGAAACTAAAATGCAAAAGGGAAAACGCTATGCTATTGTAGTTGCATCTGCAGATCGTGCGTTTGTTTTGCCAACGATAGAAAAGTTATATAAACTTAAGAATCTGGCGTCCGGCGGTTATAATATCGACTTATTTGGTCATCCAAATTGGGTGAAACAAAATTATCCAACGGATAAAATTCAAGCATTAAATACCATTATTACCTCATCTTACAAAATCGATTATAAAAATACTGGTGTCATCAGGTTCATTAAAAAGTATCGTTATAAATATGGTTTCGAGCCAGGAGAATATGCTTTTAAAGGCTTCGATGTAGGCTATTATTTTGGGAAGTTATTGAGCGATCATGGTGAAGAATACCGCGAATACCTCACTAAAGAAAAATATAAAGGCCTGCACAATACATTTTCTTTCATCTATGATGAAAAATTAGGGTACATTAACACCAGTTTGATGCTATTGAAATATAAAAACTTTGCATTAGAAATCGTAAACTAAATTATTCTTCTCTTTATGAAAGCTATTCACCAGCTGCGCGCCTTTGAACAAATTTTAGCGAATTATGATGGAACGCTACCCCTGCATCGCTTTTTGCCCACGTATTATAAACAGCATAAACAGATGGGGTCGTCTGACAGAAGATGGGCAACCCGTCACATTTACAGCTATTATAGATTAGGTAAAGCATTAAACGGGTGCAGTAATGAGGAGCGGTTAAGCATAGCTGACTTTCTTTGTCACGAAACTTTGAGTCCTATTGTGGAACAAAAATTCCCTGACTGGAACCTTTTGATCTCTAAACCATTAAAGGAAAAGCTAGATTTGGTAAAGGCTGCATATCCAGATTTTAACCTGGAAGATGTGTTCCCTTTCCGTACACATTTATCTAAAGGTATCGATCCGACAGAGTTTTTTATATCGTTTTTTAAGCAGCCAGATTTATTTATTCGTATTGCCGCTCAGGATCAACCAGTGGTGATTTCGAAGTTGCAGGCTGAAGAAATTAATGCCCGGGCCATTACTGATACTGCTTTAGCTATATCAAATGGAACGAAGCTGGAAACGGTATTAAAAGAAGGGAGTTATCAGGTACAGGATTTATCTTCGCAGTATACGGGAAATTACTTCAAGCCCAATAAGTGGGATAAGTGGTGGGATTGCTGCGCCGCATCTGGCGGAAAAAGCTTGCTATTACATAGTCTAGAGCCTGTAATAGAATTGTTGGTAAGTGATTTGCGTGAAAGTGTGTTGCAGAATCTTGATGAACGATTTCGTTTAGCAGGACTAAAAAAATATCATAAAAAAGAGCTAGACCTTTTAAAGAATAACGATCAGGTGCTTCATCATTATCAGTTTGATGGAATCATTTTAGATGCGCCCTGTACCGGTTCAGGAACCTGGGGCAGAACGCCAGAAATGCTTAGCTTTTTTAGTGACCAAAAAATCAGCTTTTTTTCTACGATACAAAAATCGATTGCACAAAACGTAATTAAATATCTTAAACCCGGAAAGCCTTTAATTTATATTACTTGTTCAGCTTTTGCTGCAGAAAACGAAGCGGTTGTTGAACATTTGACAGCTAATTTTACATTGGAACTGGAGAAAATGGAATTAATTAAGGGCTATGAAAATCAGGCTGATACAATGTTTGTAGCCCGGTTGATAAAGAAGGGCTAGAATTAATGATTAGCGGTTATAGGGTTAGAAGTTTAGGAGATTAGTAGCTCTCTACTTGTTTATTTATTCTAATAATGCTACCCAACGGTGTTGGATAGGTAGCAAATGTAGATATAGCGATCGCATTAAGATTGCTTCATCGTTCCTCCTCGCAATGACGATTCTTCGTGTTGGTAAATATCTAATGGTTGATCTCCTCGTGAGCTCGTCATTGCGAAGTAGATTTTTCATCTGCTGAAGCAATTCCGATCGAGCTACTTACGAAATAGATTGCTTCGTCGTTCCTCCTCGCAATGACGATTCTTCGTGTTGGTAAATATCTAATGGTTGATCTCATCATGAGCTCTTCATTATGAAGCGGAATTTTTCACCTGCTGAGGCGATCCGATTGAGCTACTTTACGAAATAGATTGCTTCGCAGTTCCTCCTCGCAATGACGATTCTGTAATAAGTCGCGTCATGAACGAACAACGAAAGACGAACAACGACAAACCAACCAACCACTATGAATCCATCAACCTTTTAAGAAAGGCTTTTGAATTCCTTTTTAAGATATTTGATTGCCTCAATCAGAACGGCTATTGCGCCGATTATCAATGTATATTCCTCAAAGCTATTCATCTTTGGTTAGATTTATTCTTTGACTAATATACGTAGATGTTGTTACATGGGATTTAGTACCCCGAAACTATATAGATAGCATTATAAGCCGGTATTATTTCTGAAGAGTTTAATCGCAATGGCCAATAAGATCACACCAAATGCTTTCCGAAGGATATTTAAACCGGTTTTACCAAACAACCGCTCCAACCTTTCCGTGTTTTTCAACACAAAATAAACGAAGAGCATATTCAGTACGATCCCCACTAAAATATTTTGAGTTTGATATTCTGTTTTAAGCGAAAGGAGTGTGGTCATTGTACCTGCGCCTGCTATTAATGGGAAGGCTAAAGGAACAATGGAGACCGTTTCCGGTGCTTCTTCTTTAAAAATAGTTAAGCCTAAAACCATTTCCATCGCAATGCAAAAAATTACAATTGAACCTGCAATTGCGAAAGATTCTACATCAAGGCCTATCACTTTCAGCAGCGATTCGCCGAGAAAAAGAAATAAGATCATTAGTCCGGTGGCTACTATTGAAGCTTTTTCTGACTCGATATGGCCAGCTTTTTTTCTCAACTGAATCACAACCGGAATAGATCCCAGAATATCAATAATGGCAAAGATTACCATTGTTGTGGTGAGGATCTGGTTTAAATCGAATTTCATAAAATCAAGTTTCATAGCCGCGCAATTTTAGGCAAAGGTAGCGCAATTTGTGCTAAAACTTTATTTTAGAAATTATATTAGAAGTAAAACTGTGTGCGTAAGGTAAACACGTTATCTTTTCTGTCGGTTTCATATCCGGAAATTTCAGTTGATTCGTTTTTAATCATGTCATAATAAATTACAGCCTTAAAGTGGGGGTTGAAATGATGTAAAAAGCCGAATCCAAAGGTATCGAAACGGACATCTGCAGCGGTTAATCCCTTGTTTGCGGTCACGCCCATTCCACTTACTTTCGTATTTGGATCATAACAATCATACTTTAAAATCAATTGATTATCGGTACTGTTTAACGTCTGAACGAAAGTAACGTATGCACCACTAAAGTTTCTGGTGTAGTAAGGCAGCGGAATTGATTTGCTATCTACCGGGTAGGAGCCTGGCGTAGCAGAAGTAGTTGCCGTAGAAGTTTGAAGTCCGGAGATAACCTCCGCCCGCAGTTCCGTTTTCCAGCTTTTAGAGGTGGTTGCAAATTGAACATCTGCTCCGTAATACCGTCGTGGTGCTACCGCATTAAGGGTATTGACCGAAGAATCTTTTACCATTTTCCACTCTTGATTTTGCTGTTCCATCTTGTAGCTCACCGGGAGGCGATGGTTCAAACCACCTTGTAAAGTGCTGATTCCGCCTGCTATTGATAGGGGAATGCTTTTAATTACATAAGGCTTATGGCTTAATCTAAAAATGAAGTCTTTACTGTTATCAAATTCAGCAGGACCTGCTAAACCTTGTCCGTTATAAACCCCTGCATCGAAAACAAAATTTTTGAGCTTAGCATTTTTCCAGCGGGGATTAAAGGTAAAGGTAACGCCTAAATCGCGCTCTGTTCTCATTAAAATCTGAGACATGCGCCCACGTTCAGGAGCTTCCCTTCCGGCAGAAGAAAGCTGAAGTTCATTTCCAAAAGGGCGGCCAGACAAGCCCAGTGTAACATAAAATAATTTCCATTTGTTCTCATAATAGCGTCCCCAGAAATCCCGGACATTTACGCCTTGTTCTGTCCCGTCGAACTGAAGTACAAAATAAGTAGAAGGATTGTTGTCATCATCCATTAACATATAATCGGCACGTAAGCGGCCGCGTCTCAGGCGAAAACGGTTATTGGTGTATTCTCCAAAATTTCCGCCCTGGTATTCTGCCAATGTTCCGTTAGATTGTGCAACCTGATACTGCGGTTGCAGGTATCCGCTAAAAGAGAGTGATCCGTATTTTTTTGAAATAATCAATAGATGATTAACAACAGTAGAGTCCATTACATCATTAATTGTTCGCTGTGCGTAGGTAGTAGTTGTAGCGAACAATATGAAAACAAAAGCAATTAAGGGCTTACTTTTTAATGGTAGAATGGGCTTCATTTCTGATTTTTTTGCAAAGGTAATTTATTAACAATTATTTAACATAAAAAAAGCCCCGATTTTTGGTCGGGGCTTGTAAATATTTGATGTTTTTGATTATAATCCTGGTCTTGGCGGATCAACTGGTGGAACAACTTTTCCTTTGTTTCTTAAAACTGAATTTTTCTTACCATAGAAGAAATAAATCGCAGTTCCTAATGCCATCCAGATCGCTAACCTGATCCAGGCCTCAAGCGGCAATGAAGACATTAAATAAACACAAACAATTACACCCATAATCGGCACGAATGGAACCAATGGCGTTTTGAAAGGACGAGGCCTGTCCGGATCTGTTTTACGTAATAACAATACGCCGATACACACTAATGAGAAGGCAAACAATGTACCAATTGATACCATGTGACCTAAATCGGTAACCGGAACAAAGCCTGCAAAGATACTTACGAAAACCATAAAGAATAAGTTGGTTTTGAAAGGTGTTCTGAACTTCGAGTGAATATTACTGAAGAATTTTGGCAATAACCCATCTTTAGACATGGTATAGAACACTCTTGATTGTCCCATTAACATTACTAAAATTACAGAGGTATAACCAGCCAGAATTGCAATAATTAAACCCATTTGTAACCAGCCATATCCCGTTACTTTAAATGCTGTAGCAGCTGGAGAAGCATCACCTTTAAAAATAGTGAAAGGAACTAATCCTGTCATTACGTGAGCAAATAAAACGTAAAGGATGGTACATACCACTAAAGAACCCAGAATACCGATTGGCATCCCTTTTTGAGGGTTTTTAGCTTCCTGCGCAGCGGTAGAAACGGCATCAAAACCAATAAAGGCAAAGAAAACCAAAGCTGCACCTGCTGCAATACCGGAAATACCAAATTCACCTTTAACACCTGTGTTTTCAGGAATATAAGGGGTATGGTTAGCCGGGTTAATGAATTTCCAACCGAGTGCAATAAATACGATAACAACAGCCACCTTTACAATTACTAAAACATTATTAAGGCTTGCCGACTCTTTTGTACCACGGATTAACATCAATGATAGTAAGGAAACGATTACAACGGCAGGAAGATTAATCCCTCCACCATCAACTTCCGCAAATGATTTAGTTAAGTAGAGCGGCATTTCCAGCCCGAATTCGTGGAGTAATTTATTAAAGTATCCAGACCATGAAACACCCACTGTTGCAGCACCTAGTGCGTATTCGAGTACTAAATCCCATCCAATTACCCAAGCCATGAATTCGCCCATGGTGGCATAAGAGTATGTGTATGCGCTACCTGCTACCGGAATCATAGAGGCAAATTCAGCATAGCATAAGCCTGCAAATGCGCATCCTACGGCAGCGAGAACAAATGATAAAGTTACAGCAGGACCTGCGTGGTCAGCTGCGGCGATACCTGTTAAAGAGAATAAACCTGCCCCAATAATGGCTCCGATACCCAGTGCAACGAGACTTGTACTGCTCAGTGTCCGTTTGAGTGTGCCCTCACCACTTTCAGCAGATTCTGCTATAAGCACATCAATAGGCTTTTTTAGATTCATAAGTTGTTTAGTCTTGTGTTTGTTGATTTTTATGATAATAAGCGGTAAACCTAAATAAAAATTAGCAAAAAGTAAAAGGGATTGTATTAAAATCCCTTTTACTAGTAAATTATATCTATGTTTTTACAGTTAATTACCTGTGGTGTTTGTGGTATTTGTTAAAGTATTCGTAATTGTGTCGCTCAGGCCGCCTGTTTTCTGTTGAATACCGATTTCCTTGCGAACTTCTACCCGATGATCAATCGTAGTTGCCTTTACTGCGATATATGGTGCAATAACAAGGGATACAATCGACATTAATTTGATTAAAATATTCATTGACGGGCCTGAAGTGTCCTTAAAAGGATCGCCTACTGTATCTCCCGTTACAGAAGCTTTATGTGGTTCTGATTTTTTATAAAACATTTCCCCGTTGATCATCACACCTTGTTCGAAAGATTTTTTAGCATTGTCCCAGGCACCTCCGGCGTTGCTTTGAAAAATACCCATTAATACGCCGGTTACCGTAACACCGGCAAGTAATCCGCCCAGAACCTCCGGACCAAAAGTGAACCCAACTATAATCGGGGAGATTAATGCGATTGCACCTGGCATCATCATTTCACGGATAGATGCTTTTGTAGAGATGGCGACACATTTATCATATTCCGGCTTCGCTTTATATTCCATAATACCCGGAATTTCTCTAAACTGCCTCCGCACTTCCTGTACCATATCCATCGCAGCTTTCCCTACTGCCTGAATGCAAAGCGCAGAGAAAATAAATGGAATCATTCCGCCCACAAATAAACCGGCTAAAACCGGCGCTTTATAAATATCAATGGCGGTAATTCCGGCGATGCCCACAAAAGCCGCAAACAGGGCTAATGATGTTAAAGCTGCGGATGCGATGGCAAAGCCCTTTCCTGTAGCAGCAGTAGTATTTCCTACGGCATCAAGATTATCGGTGCGTTCTCTCACTTCCGGTGGCAACTGACTCATTTCAGCAATTCCGCCGGCATTATCTGCAATAGGACCAAAAGCATCAATAGCTAGCTGCATGGCTGTTGTGGCCATCATCCCTGCCGCCGCGATCGCCACCCCATATAAGCCAGCGAAATGATAGGAAGCCATAATCCCTCCGGCTAGAACTAAAATCGGAATAACAGTTGATTTCATTCCTACGGATAAACCTGCGATAATATTGGTGGCATGCCCGGTGGAAGATTGCTGAATAATAGAGTTTACAGGTCCTTTACCCATGGCCGTGAAGTATTCAGTTACCACACTCATTATGGTACCTACAACCAGGCCAACAATAATTGCGTAAAAAACATTAATGCTGGTGAACGCATAGCCGCGAAGACTCAACGTTTCCGGTAACATCCATTTCACAATAAAGAAAGAGGCAATCGCAGTAATGATGATCGATGACCAGTTGCCAAGATTGAGTGCGGTTTGCACGTTTGATTTGTCATCTTTGATGGTTACAAACCACGTTCCGATGATGGAAAATATGATACCTAAGCCACAGATCACCATTGGAAGCAGAATAGGAGACATCCCTCCAAATTTATCTGTAACCGTGATTTCTTGCCCTAAAACCATTGTTGCCAGAATGGTAGCTACATAAGAGCCAAAAAGGTCGGCGCCCATTCCGGCTACGTCACCTACATTGTCTCCCACATTATCTGCTATTGTTGCCGGGTTCCGAACATCATCCTCCGGAATTCCTGCTTCAACTTTACCAACTAAATCTGCGCCTACATCTGCTGCTTTGGTGTAGATTCCTCCGCCAACACGGGCAAATAGTGCAATAGATTCGGCACCTAAAGAAAATCCGGTTAATACTTCAATCGCAGTTCTCATCTCTACACTATTTGCATTCGTAACATGAAATATTTGTAAGAAAACGATGAATAGTCCGCCAAGACCTAAAACGGCTAATCCTGCTACGCCAAGTCCCATTACGGTGCCGCCGGTAAATGAAACTTTAAGGGCCTGTTTTAAGCTTGTTCTTGCTGCCTGCGTGGTTCTCACATTTGCTTTGGTTGCCGATTTCATTCCAATGTATCCGGCAGTTGCTGAAAATACAGCACCAATAATAAAAGAAATCGAAATAATCCAGCTCGAATGCATCGGAATACCATTAATTTCGGTAATGGTTCCGGAATAAGCTAAAAGCGCCGCTGTAAAAACAGCAAAGATACTCAGTACGCGCCACTCGGCTTTGAGAAATGCCATCGCACCATCGGCAATGTAACCGGCGAGCTCTTGCATGTTTTTATCGCCCGCGTCCTGTTTGTTCACCCAGGCGCTTTTAATCATCATCACGATTATACCAACGAGGCCCAGCAGTGGAATACTGTAAATTAAGTTGTCTTGTAAAAATTTCATAGTTAATTATTTGGTTAGTGGTTCATATTGATCAGTTTAGTTACGCTATGCTCATATTTAGCAGAACACTGATTTAAGAGATTTGGTTATTCATTAGCAATATAATAATTTTTATCCTATTGAAATAATTACAACCTAAGAGGGCGGTTTATCTTTTTTTATAAATAAATTAGCCACCAACTAAGGATAAACCAAACTAGAGAAATGGAAAAATTACAGGAAGAAGGGACTTCCAAAAGAAAGCTAGGTCTTTTCGATGCTGCGATGCTCGTAATGGGGTCGATGATTGGAAGCGGAATTTTTATTGTGAGTGCCGATATTATGAGGAATTTAGGTTCCGGATACTGGCTGATTGTAGTTTGGTTGATTACCGGGGTAATGACGGTTGCCGCTGCAATTTCTTATGGTGAGCTATCATCGATGTTCCCTAAAGCGGGTGGCCAATATACTTACCTGAAAGAAATTTTTGGTAAAATGATGGGTTTCCTTTATGGCTGGGGATTGTTTACTGTTATTCAAACCGGTACAATTGCGGCAGTTGCAGTTGCCTTTGGTAAATTTACAGCTTATCTCATACCGGCTTTAAATGATGCTGCGCCCATTTTTCAAAGTGGCGGCTATAAAATAACCTGGATCCAGATTCTGGCAATTGGCGTTATTCTGTTGCTTACCTATATTAATACGAAAGGTGTTGAAAGTGGAAAAATACTCCAGAATATTTTCACTGGCTCGAAGATTATCGCCTTAATAGGATTAATTATTTTAGGCTTTTTATTGGTTAAGAACAGTTTTTGGACTGGGAATATGGGGTTCGGATGGGATGCATTCAATAACCTCAAAACAGATTCGAGTGGCAATTTACTCAAGTCCGGATGGGAGTCCATCTCCGGAATGACTATTATGGGCGGAATTGCTGCTGCGATGGTAGGATCAGTTTTCTCGAGCGTAGCCTGGGAGAACGTAACTTTTGTTTCTGGAGAAATCGAAAACCCGAAGAAGAATGTAGTACGATCGATGGTGTTGGGCACATCGGCGGTGATGATACTTTATTTATTGGTTAATTTTATCTACCTCAATACCTTAAACCGGGACAGTATTGCATTTGCTGTGAATGACCGGGTTGCTGTTACGGCTTCAGAGCAAATTTTCGGGAGTGGAATAGGCACTATTATAATGGCTGTGTTGGTGATGATTTCTACTTTTGGCTGTGTAAATGGAATCGTGCTGGCAGGAGCGCGGGTGTTTCAAACCATGGCACAGGATGGGATGTTTTTTAAAGCTGCCCTTAAGAATAATAAAAATGGTGTGCCCGAGAAGTCGCTTTGGATGCAAGGGATATGGGCTTCTGTTTTGTGTTTAAGTGGCCAATACGGTAATCTGCTGGATATGATTTCATTTGTAATTGTGCTGTTCTACATGATCACCGTTTTTGGCGTAATTTATTTAAGGTTGAAGAAGCCAAACCTGGAAAGACCTTACAAAACCTGGCTGTATCCGCTTACGCCAGTTATTTACCTGATAATAGGTGCAGCATTTTGTATTTTACTGCTCATTTATAAACAACAATATACCTGGCCTGGTCTTATCATCGTATTATTAGGCGTACCCGTTTATTTCTTTATCAATAAAAAAGAGGCTTAGCCCCTAAACTATATTAAAGTTAAAAGAACAGGTAGCAGACTAAAGCTAACCTGTTTTTTTTGTCATTTATTTTAGAATTGTTATTAAGCGTTTCAGTGGTGTAAATATATCATTTAGACTACATTTATATTTGATTTTGTTTCGCTTAAGTATACGGTCTAACTACATGTTTGTAGTTATAGTTTTTTGTGTGGAGTAATTTATCCACATTTTACAAGCTCGAAATATCCTTCAAATGCGCATTGCAAGGTGTTCCTGGCCTATTATGTCTCCTCTTTTTAGAATTGGTTATTCTTTAATCATCTGATAAACATTATTTTGGCTTGATATTTGGATTTATGTCACCCTGTAGCCAGCTACATTAACCAAATTGTTAACCTCCAAACCTAAGCAACATGGCTTTCATAGCTAGACTAACTTCGTCTTACATACCCGATGATCTATTCCATCGCTTTTTTACCCTCCACCGGGGTATAGATAATATCAGACATCGTCTTTTAACATTTATATTTTTTTCGGTTTACGCAAAGATCCAATCTGCATCTTATACGTGATTGATTCCGGTCACATTGTAATCCGGTACCAAAAACTCATTTAAGGTTTTGCAGCGCCGGATGTATCTTTTATTGATGTAAAGCGTGTTTTTAGATAATTTAACTTTAAGTAGAATGGTTTGTTCGTATTTAAGATTTAAAGTATTTCCGTTAGTGATTTTAATGGCTTTGCTTTGCCTTTTTTTTAGTTGTAATAGAGAACCTCAAAAGAATGAACGTAAGCATCAAGCTGCGGATCTGCAGGAAATCAAAGATTCACAACTTTTTCTCACTTACGTAGATTCCGTTGCTCATCTTCCATTGGTGAAATTCAGTGAAGCCAACCTTAACGCTTTGAATCACAAATTTTCTGATCGCCTTCCGTTAATAATGCATCACCCATCGAAAGAAGATGATGGAAAAAATATCGTGATTCAGCTTTATCACAATAATGGCGTAACCGATACCATTAAGGCAGGTGCTATTTTTCTGGTACCTAAAAGTATTTCAGATTCGCTTATCGTTGAAGATTTTACCCGCTATTTTAGAAAGCTAAAAACGGAGAAGCCATTAATAGGGGTAACTGCACAGCCTCTTCCTGTAATGCTGGATTTATCTCCAGGTACTTCACTGAAATTGACTTTTAACGATAATAAAGACATAGCCAAAGCGAAGGTGGTCACTGTCGAAGTTTTGAAGTTTAGATAATCAACCAAAATGAAAACGCTTTTAAAAATTAAAGAATTTGATGCCCATGGAGGTCCAGCTGATGTAAAGATGGGAGGTGATGGACATGCACAAACTTCCACAACTGTTGGAAGATTCGTGATCAAAAGTGTCGAGAAGCATGTAAGTTATGGCAGGTACGCAATTTGGTCTGGCATTGCCTGGGGAACCGATGTTAGGATAGACGGGGGTATTGTGATGGTGAAACTAAATGGTGGATGGAAAAAATTAACCGATGTTAATGCTAAGTGGGGGCAGTATAAAAACGATCAGAAAGGTGTCAGGGATATGGTTTTGCAATATCAACGTTCACTTTATCCTAATTCGCCTATTCCTACCAAATGGCTGTTCAATGATTTTGGGCATGTTTCTGTTAAGTATTTTAAAGATATTAACAACGACCGGAAAATGAACGGCAAAGAATACATTATGGGAGACTTCATTCATACTACTCCGGGCGATGAAGCTTCAACTGTTTCCAGGAAAATATTTCAGCTGACAGAATCGCATGGATGCATCCATGTTAAACCAACTGATATCGATACGATGATCGGTAACGGTTATTTAAAAAAAGGGAATACCATCGAAGTTCACCCTTATACTAAAAAGGTAATTGAGCCTTCGCACAAGCGGAATACAGCGAATATGCCGTTTGAGGTTCATTTTTATCCTGGTCTTTACAAAATTTCCATTTATAAATCGATTTAAAACTATAACTGCGCTCTAGCAACATATATTATGGAAAATAAACTTATTGTAGAAATTAATATAGAAGATGTTCCCATCCTGCATTTTGCCTCGTTTAATCTGCTCCAGGCATTTAATCAGCATCACTACTTTGAGCTCCATTTCAATCATGATCAGTTAGGTACTCCCGGGTTGATCAATCTGGATGATAGTCGGGATTTTGTAGGCAAAACACTATCTGCATCTTTTGGTCATTCACCTGAGCGAATGCAACATTTTGCTGGTTTGGTTACCAAGGTAGAACTTTCGCAAAGCCATGGCTACCATGGCGTATTAATTGTAAGTGGATATAGCCCCACCATTTTAATCGATCGGGGTGAAGATCTGGGGTCATACCTGGATAAAGATTTAGATGACATTGTAAAACTGGCCACAAAGGATACGCCAGCCAATGATTTGAAAATTGTGGCGAACGCATCCAGGCAATCTACAATCGATTATTTAATTCAATATAAGGAAAGCGATTGGGAATTTTTAAACCGGTTATCCGGAGAATATCATGAGTGGTTATACTACGATGGTTTACAGCTTAATTTCGGGAAGCCTGATCAACAAAAAGACGTGGCCTTATTTTATGGACGTGATGTTCATAATTTGCAATATGCCATGGAAGTTGCACCCATCAAAAATAAACGTTTTGCCTATAACCCTAAACAGGATGAAATGGTGCATAGCGAAAGTACTGGTAAAGCAGAGGGCCATCCCGATCTGGCTCATGCGATAAAGGCATCGAATCTGATGTACAGTAAAACTTTCAATCAGCCATCATTAATCAGGGTAGACAACGGAAGTGATATTAAAAACCATGTAGAAAATGAGGAAAAGGCGCACATCAGCGAACTGTTAAAAGTGAATGCCGGTGGCGATAATGCTGAACTGGGTATTGGTACCATTGCTGAAATTACCATGAGCATCAGGCAGGAGATTGCCTTTGCCACCGAAAGCCTGGGTAAATTCTTAATCACCAGCATCAACCACCAGATTAACGGAACGGGTAAGTATAGCAATACTTTCGAAGGTTTGGTGTCTACAACCGAACGTTTGCTGGTAAAAAATTATGATAAGCCAAGTCCGGATATGCAACTGGCAGATGTGCTGGACAATGATGATCCACAAGGGCAGGGCCGGATTAAGGTTCGGTTTAAATGGGAATGTCAAACCAACGACCCTACAGAATGGTTAAGGGTAGTGAGTCCCAACGCCGGAAGTGGAGACACGGGTAAAAACCGTGGTTTTCACGTCATTCCGGAAAAAGGTGACCAGGTAGTAATTGCTTTTGAAGAAGGCAATGTGGCACGGCCAGTGGTGATTGGCAGTGTTTACCATGGTAAGAGTGGCGATAGTGCAGGTTTCAAAAACAGTAATACTAAAGGATTAACCTCCAGAAAAGGAAGTGCCCTTACTTTTGATGACTTAAACCATGCATTGAATCTGGGTACAAACGGAGCTAACTATGTAAAGGTAGAGAATGGTCCGGGACAAATCACGGCAGAATCTGCTGAAACGATTGTAATCCGGACGGGCGATAGCAGCATCACCTTGAAAAAGGACGGAACAATTGATATTGTAGGGAAAATCATTAATATTCAGGGTACTGATGCGATTAATGCGAATGCGGGTAAAATGCCAGGCACAGCGGTGAATATGGGTGCAGTTGGGACAACCGCGGTAAATGTTGGTAGTAAAACTTATAATTTAGAATCGCAGGGAACGATTGTCGTTTGTTCGGATGCGACCATTTCTCAAACTTCGGGAGGTGTACAAACAATAACAGGTAGTCAAGTAGATATTAATTAATATGAGCAGCAGATTTAAATTTTTTGATGAAGAACAGCCTGTTGAAATTAAAACCAATAAGGTTGTTGTTGAAGGTGCAATTGAACAAAAAATAGCTGATAACAGTTTTAAAACTGGTAGGGCAAGGTATCGTAGTGAACAATTGGTTGTTGTAAAAGTAGATGGTATAATTGAAAACCATGCGGATACAAAATTGGAATATACGGTTGAAAAAATAATAGAGGGAAATCAACTTTTAATAGATGTGAAGCTGGTTGATCAAATAGTAAAAATCCAACCGGAATATCTACAAGATAGTTTCGATCTGATGAGTAAGATTGACTTAATAAAAAGCAATGCTTTGATTGCAATAAATCCTACTACTGGAAAGATAGATAAGATTGAGAATATTGAACAAATTAGGGAAAACTGGGATTCATTTAGAAAAGATGTGCTCAAAAATACATCTTTTGTTCAATCCGATGAAATGAAGAAAAGCATTTCCGCATATCTGGATAATACTGACCCACAGTTTACACACGAAAATTTAATTCAGGATTTTCAGATCCGGCCATTTTTTGACTTGTTTTTTGATCGTTATCTTGTTTCCAAAAACTTTACGGTAAATAACAACACCAAGCTTTATTATTCACAGCTTTTTGATAGGCTGCCTATTGAGTTGGATTTTGAGAATACAATATCGAGCGAAACCCCAGAAACCATAACCATCCTTAAATCGGGCAGGTTAAATCGGAAAAATTTAAACATAAACGACTTTGAGAAAATTTACGATCTAAGATATAAGCCCCGGATCGGTTATGAGTTTGATGGTTACGATTTTATCCATCAAATTGAAATCAGCTACGACCAGACTGATGATGTGTTATTAGATGCGCAAATGACGATCAACGAGGTTGTGAAAAACAATATTGAAGTATTCGTGGATTATAAAATCAGGAGGATAAATTAATGAGTAGTTCATATCTTCCTTCAGGCGTAAAAATTAACTGTACGATGATGACCGTTTCATCTCCACAGCAGTTAGGGATGACAAGAAATACCAGAACGGTGCTCTCGTCAAAAGGAGCACTTTGGCTGAATATAGAAGATAAAAAACTAAGTGCAACCTTTGTTTGTAAATCTCCTGCTAAATTTTGGAATGGCTTAGGTGCAATGTTTACAGGGCTTGCAGTCGGGATTTTGTGCGTTGCAGCTGCGGTAATAGTAGTAGCAGCTGTTGTAGGCACTGGTGGAGCAGCGGGGGTAATATTAGCAGGTATGGCGGCCGCTGCTTCTAGTACTGCTACCGGTGTAATTGTTGGTTCTCTTGCCGTTGCAGGTGCAGCAGCCATGTTGGTTGAGCCTGTTAAGGCTGTCGTTGGACTTTTTACCAGTGGTCATGCATGCGATTGTACTTTGGAAAGTGGTAGTAAATGGCAGAATTATCACAATAAGGTTTCCTTTAACAAGAAGAACGCCATCGTACAAAAATCCATGTTAAATTGCATTAATGGTGGAATTTTACAGCCATTCATAAGTCCGGTGCTTGCTCAAACAGCTGCCGAAAAATTTGCCAAAAATAATAATGAGGAAATGGATCTTCATCAAAAACAACAATTATGGATGGGTTTTGTAAGTGGATTTAGTGGATTGGCAGATCCCTTAGGTACATCATTAGGCATTGCCACCGGCACCTATGATTATGTTACTGGGAATTATGATTTTAAGACAGGTCGCTATACCGATACTTTAACGAATGAAGGATCATCTCCTGAAGAAGATATTAAAGGTGAAGTTAGTAGCGCCAAAAGAGATCAAACTATGGGTGCGGTTGCCGGAGGAGGTAAAGGAAGTTTAGAGGCTGTAGAGACTATCACTAACCAAAACAGGACTATAATTAGGGAAGTGATGGATCAGGGAGGAACTTATGCGCAAGCTGAACGAATGACCGTTTGGGGGGCTAAAACTTTTTCAGGAGAATTTAAAAATGTAGGTATTGGTTTAGGGGTAGGCTTAGGTTTTGGCGTGGCCGGAGCAATTACAAATCATTATATAGCTAAAAGTTATAAAGAAGATAAATTGGATCTAATTACTGAAATATTAGACCAGAGAGAAGTACTAGCGAATCTAGATGCAGGCAATAATAATGGTGTTGTTGCTACACAAAAATAAAATAATGAAAAACATTCTAAAATATATTGCAATAGGAGCATTAGGTATAGGTTTATTTTTTGGGAAATATTTAGGACGATGGATCGTTAACATGATAGATAATCCCGATACAAGAGTAAATAACGGAAAACCCTATGTGCAAAAATATTTAGATAATTGTGATACACTGCACCTGGTAATGAAGAACTTTAAAACAACAAAAACTCATTTTGAAGTACAGGGAAATTTCGATTTATCTAAAGATGACAATACCGCATATGTAGATAAACGTATATCAGTTTTCTTTGCCGATCAATTAGGTAAATATTTTTGTATTTATTACTTTTTTTCCAGAAATTCAATTTCCAGTCAAATGTATGGTCAATTCATCAATGACGTTGATCAAAATGGGGCTAGCATAATAGCAACAGTGAATAAAAATGAACTTTCTGATGCTACCTATGGTACTAAGCAGAAACCAATACCTATTATCTATTATGAAGTTCCGGATAAAATGAATAGCTTTTATAGTTTGGTTGATGACATTGGCAATCCTACTTATAAAACAGAGACAGAATTTAAGAATTATACAACTAACTATAATACTAGAAATTATCTATCCTACATAAAAAGCGAAGCTGATTTCGAAAAGATGTTTGGCAAACAGCCTGAAAAATGAAAAACATTCTAAAATATAGTGCATATGGTCTATTAGGATTAGGTTTATTTTTTAGAAAATATTTAGGAAGATGGATTGTTAACATGATAGAGAACCCTGATACGAAAGTAAATAATGGCAGACCATATGTGCAAAATTACCTTAAGTATAATTATATATGTACTTAACTTATGTGATGTCAAAGAAGAATTTCAGGAGAGGTTTGAAAAGAAATAATAGTTTCAATCTGTAAAATGAATAAGCAAATATCACAAGCAATTGGCTGGGCTGTAGGAGTGATAGTTATATTTCCTTTAATAATTTATGGAATTAATTATTTTTTTAAAGATAAATTTAATAATGGTAGTAAGGCTATGTCAAAATATATACAAAACTGTTCCGAGTACAGGCTATTTATCCCTAAATCTTTAAATCTAAAAACAACAAGCTATACCTCTTCACTTCTGGATCCAAAAGAATCTATCTACAATTTGACTTTTAAGGAATCATCTATCAATAAATTTCTTGTGATAAAATTTTTTAACTTCCCAATGGACAAAAGACTTGCTTTTCGTTCTGTGATGAAAGAAAAAATTGTATTGTTAACTATAAATAAAAATGATTTAGATGATCTTAAATATGGTACCCCCGACAATCCAATACCTGTTTTCAGAGTAAGAGAAGACCTTCCTGATTCAATCAGTAAAGCCAGAGGTTCAGACGATGGTTGGAATGTTGATGTTACCGAAAATCAATTTAAATATAATGTAGAACAGTACTTAACTTACATTATGCCGAAAGAAGAATTTAAAAAGCGTTTCGAAAGTGTTAAATAAATTGTGTTTTTCATTCATTTCACATCTTCTTTTACGCACTCATCATTATAAAACTTATTCTGTATTTTTGCAGTAATGGGAACACTGGTAGATTTAGGTATAAAGGGATATAAAAATTACGGAACGCATTTGCGCGAAAAGTATAAAGGGCAACGCGTGTTTAAAGTAATTGTAGATGGTGGTTTTACCTGTCCTAATCGGGATGGGAGCAAAGGCTACGGTGGCTGCACCTATTGTAATGTAGATTCTTTTACCCCGGAACCTTCGCGACAAAATCCAAATATTAAGGATCAGCTGATTGAAGGCATGACACGTGCAAAAACTTCTTACCGTGCAGATAAGTATATTGTCTATTTTCAGCCGAATACCAATACCTATGCACCCGTGCATTATTTGAAAATGATGTATGATGAAGCTTTATCCGTTAATACGGAAGATATTGTGGGCTTCTCTGTGGGCACGCGGCCAGATTGTATCGATGCAGAAAAAGTTGCCCTATTAGAAAGTTATGCCGATCGGTTTGATGTTGACTTAGAGATGGGAATGGAATCGATCTACGATGAAACATTAGATCAGATTAACCGCGGCTGCAGTCATGGAGAATTTGTGGCAGCAGTGAAACTTTTAGAAAACAGTAAACTCGACCTTTGTGTACATACAATTTTTGGTTTCCCATGGGAAACTAAAGCGCAGATGCATGGCTATATTCATGAGATTAACCGGTTTCCGCAGATTAAGTTTGTAAAATTCCATCATCTTCATGTGGTAGAAGGATCTATCATGGGTGCTAAGTACAAAAAAGAACCCTTTAAGCTATTTACTTTAGAGGAATATACGGATTTGTTATGTGAGTTAATTCCTATGTTACGTCCGGATATTGTAATTCAGCGACTTTTTGGTATTTCTGACTGGGATTTGCTTATAGCGCCTAACTGGGGTCTTAATAAATCGGCAATTCAAACTTATATGGATAAAGAAATAGAAAAAAGAGGCGTGGTGCAAGGCTCTCAATATTTAGCTCAATAACTTAATTTTATCAAAATATTTCTTCAAAACCTATGATTTATCGTGGGTTTTTGTGTTTTTTAACGTTTTGTATCATGAAATTCATTAAAAACTAACCAGATCTAACCAGTCTATAGCAATAATTTGATTTTATTTTTGTCAAAAATGTCTATCAAAACTGGTTTATTTTTCCTGAATTTTTATTTATTGGTGTTTAATTCGTATTGTTTTATAATAATGATATGTTTTTATTAGAAAATTTCCATTTAATGGTGTTAAAATTACAATATGTTGTATTTTTATGAAAATAAATTGAAAATAATTTAATAATTGATATCAGATAAACTATTTAAACTAAAAAAAATGATTAAACTTTCCTTAAAACAGTATGCGCCATTCGCGATCTTATTGATCGTCGCGATTTTCGCTTTATTTATTCCACTTCTTCCAAATTTTGATGAAGGAAAATATAGTGGCCCGGATATGGCGTTTATTTTAATTGCCTCTGCATTGGTTTTTTTAATGACACCCGGTTTAGCTTTTTTCTATGGCGGTATGGTTCACAGGAAAAATGTATTATCAACGATGATTAAAAGTGTGGTTGCTGCAGGCGTAATTACCGTACTTTGGATTGTTGTAGGTTTTAGCTTAGCCTTTGGAGACACTATCGGTGGATTCATCGGAAACCCTTCCACCTTTTTGTTTTTCAAAAATGTTAATTCAGGCGCGCCCCATTTACAAGGCGGATCAGATCTAACGATTCCACTTTCCTTATTTGCAGTATTTCAATTGATGTTCGCCATCATCACCCCAGGGTTAGTTGTTGGGGCTGTTGCTGAACGTATTCGTTTCACTTCCTATATTTTATTTATTGTATTATTTGCGGTGTTTGTTTATTCTCCGTTGGCACACTGGACCTGGCATCCTGCTGGTTTCCTATTGAAAATGGGTGTATTGGATTTTGCCGGTGGTACGGTAGTTCACATTTCTGCAGGTATGGCTGCATTGGCCGGTGCATTAGTCTTAAAACGTAGAAAATCTCACATGGAGCATAAAGAAGTTCCGCCTGCTAATATTCCTTATGTATTAATCGGTACAGGTTTATTATGGTTTGGCTGGTTCGGTTTCAATGCTGGTTCTGCATTAGGTGCAAGTAGCCTGGCGGTATCCGCTTTCTTAACTACCAATACTGCTGCGGGTGCTGCAGGTTTATCATGGATGTTTTTCGATGTTGCAAGAGGTAAAAAACCTTCAGTTTTAGGTTTCTGTATTGGTGCGGTTGTTGGTTTAGTAGCCATTACCCCGGGTGCAGGTTTCGTTAGTATCCCATCGAGTATTTTTATAGGTGTTATTGCTGCGGTTATTTCCAATCTTGTTGTTTCCTGGAAACAAAAAACCAGCTTAGATGATACTTTAGATGTATTTCCTTGTCATGGTGTGGGTGGTATTGTAGGAATGATTTTAACCGGCGTATTTGCAACTAAAACAGTAAATAGCCTTGGTGCTGACGGTTTGTTTTATGGCAATCCTGAATTCTTCTTTACCCAGGTTAAAGGTGCTGTAATTGTAATCTTGTTTAGCTTTGTGGTATCGTTTATCATTTTCAAATTTATCAACCTGATCCAGCCAATTCGTGTATCAGAAGAAGAAGAGGAAATGGGTCTTGATGAGTCGCAACACAATGAGAAATATTCTCAAGGCACTTTATTAGTAGAAGAAAGAGCGATTTATATCGAAAGAAACAGTCCGCTTACCGAACCAATTTCTTAACTAAGAAATTTATATCTAAACCCAAAAAGCTCAAACATGAAGAAATTTTTAACTGCTATAGTTGCTATGGCCAGCACTACGTGTGCCCTCGCTCAAGAGGCACCGACATCGCCACTTGAAATATCAGGATCTGTAGATACTTATTTTAAGTATGATTTTGCAAAGCAGCCAAACATCAAAACGTCTTTTGCTTCAGATCATAACTCTGTATCTTTAGGTATGATTGATTTGGTGCTTAAAAAGAGAACAGGTAAAGCCTCATTCGTTGGTGAGCTTTCTTTTGGTCCTCGCGGTCAGGCGCAATCACTACCTAATGCAGCTGAAGATGTTTCTTCTTTCCACATTCAAAACCTGTATGTAAATTATGATTTTACCGATAAATTTTCGATGACCGCAGGTTATATGGGCACATTTATCGGATATGAAGTGATTTCGCCGGTGGGCAACTTCAACTATTCCACTTCCTATTTATTTACAAATGGTCCTTTCCAGAACGCAGGTATTAAAGCAACTTACAAATTCTCAGATAAAGTGAGTTTAATGGCCGGTTTATTTAACGACTGGAATGTCTATACTGCAACCCGTGGTGTATCCAGCATTGGCGGTCAGTTAATGGTATCTCCTGTTGAAGGATGGACAGCCTACCTGAACGTATTGTCTGGCGCAGGAGCTGGCGGTTACGGAACTATTGAAGATTTAACCACCTCTTATCAAATTTCAAAAGCATTTAAGTTAGGTTTAAATGCTGCTAATTATGATATTGATCATGATGGCGGTGGTTACGCTGGTGTAGCACTTTATCCTCAGGTTGCCGTTGCTGATGCGGTAACACTTGGTTTAAGAGGTGAATATTTTAAATATAAGGAAGTGGCGGGCGTAGCCGGTGATAAATATACTGCTGTTACTTTCACCGCGAATATTAAATCTGGTGGTTTAACATTTATTCCAGAGGTAAGATTGGACCATAATGGAAACAAGCCATTTGTAAAGGATAACGGAATGGCAGCGCCAAATGCAGGCCAGTTCTCGCTAGCCGCGGTATACGCTTTTTAAATTTAGTTGTTTTTAATATCAGGCCGCCAGCATTAACTGGCGGCTTTTTGTTAACTTTAAATATTTCAATATCCTCAATATAACTTCATGAGATACATCTTCCTGCTGATCGTCACTCTTTTTTCAGCCACTTTATTTGCACAACAGAAACAATTTACAACAGATGATGATGGTAAGTTTATCTATTATAAGGTTGTAGATTCTCAAAAGGTAAGCAAGGGGATTATCGTTCAGCGTACTGAAGATTTTGTAGCTGCTCAGAAAAAAAGTATTAAAATTGTCAGTGCTACTGATTCTTCAGTCTCTGCAAAAGGAACCTTAGTAATTGATAAAACGGTGTTAGTTGTAGGTCATCCAAGTGGCGAGGTAAACTACAACCTGGTAGTTGAAGCCAGAGATGGAAAATATAGGTTCTGGCTTACAGATTTAAAATTCATTCCTTACCAGCGAGATAGATACGGCAATTTTGTTGCGACCACAACCATCGGTACGCCATTGGAAAAGAAAGTTGATAAGCTTACAGCCAGTCAATGGAGAGATATCCAGGCTACTACTTACGCTAAAATAGAGAAGTTGGGCGAAAGTTTAAAGGCTTTTCTTGCTACAGACGCAACGGTAAAACAACCAACTAAACCTAAAGAAACGATATCGACAAAAAAATGGTAAGCTCCGGCTAAACCTTACCAAAGATTTCCTCCACTTTTTTATACCGGAAATCAAAAATGCCTTTGATTTTATTTTCGACTACCAGGCTGTTTGCCAGCAGTCCGATTGGTCCCCAACCAATGCCATAATGGAGCAAATCTTTCATTAGTACGCCTTTTTCCGTTTGTTGGAAATGGTGCTGATGGTGCCAGAATGCAAAGGGCCCGAAACGCTGCTCATCAATAAAATATTCCTTGTCTTTTACATGTGTAATCTCTGTCATCCAGTTAAGCTTAATGCCGAGAAGCGGGGAAACTTTATAAGTGATGATGAGGCCAGGATACATTTTCGTATTTGCCATATTCGGCGTGGTTACATCGAAAGTCATGTCTTTTGGTGTAATTTCCGCTAAGTTCAGAGGCGATGAGAAAAAATCCCAGGCGGTATCTAAATTAACTGGTATTTCTTGAGTAAACTCTATTCGGTATGTTTTCAATTTTTTATTTTAAAGCTTAACAGCGGAGGAGGCATTTTGTTGTTGTTGCGGGGGATTATTGTTGGTTTAACCGCAAAGCGCGTGAAGATCATGCCAGCAATTAGGAGTTTAACCGCAAAGGACGCTGAGTGAAGGCGCAAAGTACGCTACGCAGGGATTTGCCTTTCCTAGAATTAGGAGTTTAACCGCAAAGTACGCAAAGGGAAGGCGCAAAGTACGCTAAGCATATGCTCGCCATGTCCAAGATTAGAAGTTTAATCGCAGCGCCTACAAAAAAAACTCACATTCCTATTTTAACAGCAAAGTACGCAGAGTCACCTTTGCTTTAGCATAGACCAATTGTCAGCGAACTTAGCAATTTGGCAAGGCTATTTATTTTTAATTTCTAATGCACCATTTTATCTGCGCAGGTAGAGCTGGCGAAGGCTTCCGGCTTGGCTTTGAAAATAAAACCCATGCTCATGATATATCCCATAGCATCGTTAAGTGCTTTGTTTGATTTAAATAAGGGGTTGGTATTGATATCGGCATGCACTTCAAGTGCTACATCATAAACATCCAGCAGATCGCAAATCGAGTAAGCAGTTTCAATAGATTTTTGAACTTCTACCAGCATTCTTTCTTTAATGCTGACTTGCTGCGTGCTTTTTTCCTGATGAATATACATGAAGCCACCATGATGTTCTCTTAAAAGCACAATTACGGTTGCAAAATCGGTAATTGCACCTTTCACCTGTGAATCTGTTCCAATGCAGACTTTCAGTTTGAAGCCGTTTTCTGTTTCTCTGATAATAGATTTTTCGATTTCCTCGTGAATCGAGGATTGAATAACTTCGCCACTAAATTTTTTCCAGGTCATACGCAATTTTATTGGGGTTAATAAATGGTAATCAGCTTTTATAAAAATAAGAGGTATAAATTAAATGTGTGTTAATGTTAAGTTGTTTATTTGCTAACAAATGTTTAGTTGTCAACAAGTTAATTAATTCTATCCATATTGATCGCAGGTTTATGAAACAAATCTTTCGGCGTGTCGTTAATATTATATTGTTAACCCAAATCACAAAATATTATGAGAGCCGAACTTATTCAGGAACTTCAGTTGTTACAAAATAGTAGAGCAAATAAATTTGATGATCTAACAGACAGGTTCCGCTCATCGGTAGACCAGGTAGCCGGGCAGGTACAATCATCTATGCTTAACAGGGGAGAAATGTTGATGCTGCTGGAAAAACGTTTAAATTTTTCGCTAATCAGAAGATTCAAGAATAAGTTTTTTAAGTTCTAAAGCACAGTAACTTCCTGAAGGCTATTTAAATGTTTATCTTTGGCATAATGATAGAAAATGCCTTTAAAAGATTAAATATTACTGCACTTAATGAGATGCAGGAAGCTGCCGTTAAGCAAGGAAAACTTGGTCATGATATCACATTGATTGCACCAACAGGCTCGGGCAAAACGCTGGCATTTCTACTTCCACTACTCGCTGGTTTAAAAGCAGATGTGAAGGGCGTACAGGCATTAATTCTGGTGCCTTCAAGAGAACTGGCTTTGCAAATTGAACAGGTATTTAAACAGATGGGTACGCCATTTAAGGTGAATTGCTGTTATGGCGGGCATGCGGTTCGTGTAGAAAAAAACAATCTTGCACACCCACCAGCGGTACTTATTGGAACCCCCGGGCGTATAGCCTATCATTTAGATCATCGTAATTTTGATGAATCCTTTATAGAAACTTTAATTTTAGATGAGTTCGATAAATCGCTGGAATTTGGTTTTGAAAAAGACATGTCGTACATTATTGGATCCCTTTATTCATTAAAACAAAGAATCCTGACATCGGCCACAAAAATGGAAGAGATTCCGGCTTTTGTTAAACTAAATAAACCTGTAGCTATTGATTTTTCTAAAAATGTGCAGGTTAAACCCGATTTAAAACTTAAAAAAATTACAGCACCCGCTGCCGATAAGTTGGATGCAGTCTTCAAATTGTTAAGTAAAATCGGTTCGAAAAATACCCTGGTGTTTTGTAATCACCGGGAAACGGTTGATCGAATCAGTGATTTACTTTTCGAACATGGCTTGGCCCATGATGTTTTTCATGGTGGAATGGAGCAATTTGACCGGGAAAAAGCATTGCTTAAATTCAGGAATGGCAGCCATAAAATTCTAATCACGACAGATTTGGCAGCCAGAGGACTAGACATCCCCGAAGTGGAATACATTGTACATTACCAGTTGCCTTATACCGAAGATTCTTACGTTCATAGAAATGGCAGAACCGCGAGGATGAATGCAAAAGGTACTGCTTATGTGGTGCTTACGCCAGAAGAACATTATAAATACCTGCCGGAAGATATTCAGGAAGAAGATCTTTCTAAAAACTATAAATTGCCTGAGGCAAGTGACTGGGTAACCTTATATATTCCCAACGGAAAAAAAGATAAAATCAACAAAGTAGATATTGTAGGTGTTTTCCTTAAAAAAGGGGAATTAGAGAAAGATGATATCGGTTTGATAGAGGTGAAAGATTCCACGAGTTATATCGCTGTAAAACGCAGCAAAGTAGAGCAACTTTTGAAAGTGCTAGGCAACGAGAAAATTAAAGGCAAGAAACTTAAACTGGAAATAGCGAGTTGAGGTTGTTTACTTGATACTAGTTCAGTGGTCATTAGTTCATTAGTCAGTGGTCATTAGTTAGTTGGTTCATTAGTCATTGGTCTTTGGTTCATTAGTCAGTTATTGATCAGTCATTGGTTCATTTGTAACTTTACTACCTCAAACATTCATCCTTCTATAATTCAATAATTTAAAAAAAATGAGTAATAACGATATACTTAAAAAATTAAGGGTGGCACTGTCACTTAAAACAGATGATATTATTACGATCTGCGATTTGGTTGGGTTTAAAGTAACGAAAGCAGAATTGGGAGATATTTTTAGAAATGAAGATCACGAAAATTTTAAACCGTGTGGCGATCAGATCCTGCGAAACTTTTTAAATGGTTTAGTAATCTATAAAAGAGGTCCGAGAGAAGAGAAAAAATAACATTCATTTAATGGAAGCATTTTCAATGAAACATTACCTCTTCATCGCGTTGTTAGCTTTATGCTCATACAATAGCTTTGCACAACAACCGGTGCGTGATCAAAAAGAAGATTTTTCCGATGACTGGGCTGCGCTATCTAAATATAAAAAAGAGAATGCCGCCTTACCTGCGCCAAAAAAAGGAGAGAAAAGGGTCGTTTTTTTAGGAAGTTCCATATTTGAGTTTTGGAAAGAAAAAGATCCGAAGTATTTTAATAATCAATTTTACATTGATCGTGGAATAAGCGGACAAATCTCGCCGCAATTGCTGATTAGGTTCAGACAAGATGTAATTGATTTGAAACCTGCGGTGGTAATTATTTTAGCAGGGAGCAACGATATTGCAGGTAACAAAGGACATGTAACCAACGAAGGTATCATGGATCACATCAGATCAATGTCGGAGTTGGCCAGGCTTCATCGCATTAAAGTAATTCTCTGTAAATACCTGCCCATTTATGAGTATCCATGGAATAAAAGCATTCAACCAGCCGAAAAAATAGTTGATCTGAATAATAGGATTGAGGCTTATGCAAAGGAAAACAACTTCACTATCATCGACTACTGGACGCCTCTGGTAGATAAACGAAAAGGGCAGCGGCAAGAATTAACTGTTGATGGGGTGCATCCGAATCTGGCAGGATATAAGATTATGGAAGAAGTAACTGAAAAGGCTATTGATCGGGCATTAAACCGAAAGAAATAAATTATTTTAACCCACAGGACAAACTGAGGGTTATTTTTTGTTTAAAACTTTCAATAATATTTGAAAGTACAGAAACTTATTCTTATCTTTATATCGTCAAAGGAATAAGGATAATTGCAGTCTCAGGATTGAATTTATTGCGTTATTCTTTTGAAAAAACAATCAGGTGTTGTAAAATCGAATCAAGATGAATTACAATTTAATAGGATACAGCGTTTTTATCACCGTGATTGTTTTTATCATCGTTATTGTTGGGAAAACCTGCTATAAAAATGGAAATGTATTCGTGGCTGCGCTTATTCCTGATCACTTACATTTATGTCAGCAGATTAACAAGACGCTTCTGGTTTGTTACTACCTTGTTAATATCGGGTATTGTACGATGACCCTGGTAAGCTGGGATACGGTCATTTCACCTTTGCAACTGGTAGAGATCCTTGCTGTAAAGCTGGCCGTGATTATCTGCATTTTATCTGTTCTGCATTATCTGAATATTTTCATACTTACCAATACCATTCATAAATTAATTAAATAACAATCTAAAAATTTAGCCATGGAAACTACCAAAATTTTAATCGGTTATGCAATTTATTTGCCAATAGCCCTATTCTTGACATTATATGTTTCAAGAACATTATTTAAAAACAGTAAGATTTATATGCTTGATATTTTTAAGGGCAGGGAAGAAATTGCAAATGCTACCAATAAACTTTTCGAAACCGGCTTTTATTTATTAAATATTGGCTTTGCATTATTAATTATGAAGATTAGTATTTATTCCAACAGCTACCAAAGTCTGGTGGAGGCTTTAGGTTCAAAAATAGGTGGTTTTGCTATCTACCTTGGCCTGATGTTATTTATCAATCTTTTTCTCTTTTTCAGAGGTAAAAGAAAAGCAAATGAAGCTCCAAAACCTACAGCTTTTCCGCCAACATTTGTTGGTCAGTAAATAAAAAAGCTTAGACAACTTTAAGGCAAAGTGCCTGTAGAAGTTGTCTAAGCTGAATTTTAATAATTAGAATTGATAAGAATCAATTGTAATTATTAATCTAATTTTTTATATCTGATGCGTTTTGGTGCTACATCACCCAAGCGTTTCTTGCGGTTTTCTTCGTAATCAGAATAATTTCCTTCGAAGAAATATACTTCTGAGTTTCCTTCAAATGCCAGGATATGTGTACAAATCCTATCTAAGAACCACCTGTCGTGACTGATCACCACCGCGCAACCGCCAAAGTTTTCTAAAGCTTCTTCCAGCGCCCGTAATGTATTTACATCGATATCATTGGTAGGCTCATCCAGTAAAAGTACGTTTGCACCTTTTTTCAGCGTGATTGCCAGGTGAACCCGGTTCCGTTCTCCACCGGATAAGATGCCTACTTTTTTCTGTTGATCGCCGCCATTGAAGTTGAATTTAGAAACGTAAGCTCGTCCGTTTACGGCTTTTGTTCCCAACTGAATATTATCCAATCCATCGGTAATGTTTTCGTAAACGGTTTTGTCTGCATCTAAATCATTGTGCATTTGATCTACGTAACCCAATTCTACAGTGTCTCCAACACGGAAAGTACCATTATCAGGTTCTTCCTGCCCGGTAATTAAACGGAACAATGTGGTTTTACCCGCACCATTGGGGCCGATAATCCCTACAATGCCTGCAGGTGGCAGCGAGAAGTTTAAGTTATCAAACAAAATTTTATCACCATAAGCCTTGGTCACATTTGTTGCTTCAATCACCACATTACCTAAGCGAGGGCCGGCAGGAATGAAAAGTTCTAATTTGTCTTCCCTTTCTCTTCCATCTTCCGACGCTAATTTATCATAGTTGGCCAAACGCGCTTTAGATTTAGCATGACGTGCTTTCGGTGCCATCCTCACCCATTCCAATTCGCGCTCAAGGGTTTTCTGCCGTTTGCTTTCTGTCTTTTCTTCCTGTGATAAACGTTTTGCTTTTTGTTCTAACCAGCTGCTGTAATTTCCTTTCCAGGGAATCCCTTCACCGCGGTCTAATTCTAAAATCCAACCGGCAACGTTATCTAAGAAATACCTATCGTGGGTAACGGCAATTACTGTTCCTTCATAATTTTGTAAGAATTGCTCTAACCAGTCGATACTTTCTGCATCCAAGTGGTTGGTAGGCTCATCCAGCAATAATACATCTGGTTTTTGTAATAATAGGCGGCACATGGCAACGCGGCGACGTTCTCCTCCGGAAAGTACGCCAATTTTAGTCTCCGGATCAGGGCAACGCAGGGCGTCCATCGCTCTCTCCAATTTGGAATCGAGTTCCCAGGCACCCATGGCATCAATTTTATCCTGTAATTCACCTTGTCTGGCCATTAGCTTATCCATGGCATCAGGATCTGAATAATTTTCCTCCAGTCCGAAGGCTTCATTCACTTCTTCATATTCTTTTAAAGTTGCTATTACATTGGCAACACCTTCTTCTACGATCTCACGAACCGTTTTTTCAGGGTCGAGAATCGGCTCCTGTGCCAAATAACCTACAGAATAACCGGGGGAAAAAACAACTTCACCCTGATAGGTTTTGTCTAAACCAGCAATAATTTTTAAGAGGGATGATTTACCCGATCCGTTTAAACCAATTACGCCAATTTTAGCACCGTAAAAGAAAGAGAGGTAGATATTTTTTAGAACCTGTTTTTGTGGGGGGTAAATTTTATTTACACCCGCCATTGAAAAGATTATTTTTTCGTCAGACATATTAATGATTGTGTTGTAAACTGTTATTGCGTTTGCTGCGGAATTTTACACTAAACCACATTGGCATGCAAATAAACTACAAACAGGCAGTTTTGCAAATCCAAATGCAAAGATAGCAACAACATGCCTATAACAAAGTGGATTGTAAAGTATATCATAACTTTTGCGCTGGAGCCAGGATAATAGGGTAATAGCTATAATATTAACCTCCATTGAATCAAGATCTAAAAAGCAAATTTATGAGGCGGACATCTAATATTTGATATGTTCTTCATCAGTAGTTTCTCTCAAAGAATTATGTAAACCCGATTCCACAGAAGGAGATTAGCACCAGAAGCTATCTGATGTTTTATAACAAGCTGTTTATACCCTATCTCGAATAAGCATGGTCTAGCCGAGGATATTCGGTTGGTAACTGATGTAGAGCTTAACAAATTTGTAAGCGGAAAATATGATCGGGTTGATTTGGAACGCCTTTACCTGCAACGTCAGGATTAAATGTGTAGGAGAGGTTTTCAAATATGCTTTTAAGAAAAGAATGATAACTGAAAATTCAATGGCTTATGTGAGCAGGATAACAGAAAATAAGGTTGTTGTAAAAGATGGTGTATCAAAAGATACTTTATTCATATAATAAGCGAGCATTTAGTACAGAGAAAAGTGTTGAAAAGCTTACCTTCAGGTATTGAAGCATTTTTCACCCCTCACAACAGCATGGAAACAAACGCAAATCCCTCACTGATACCATTATATAATACCTCTGATAAGGCATACTCTTTCTTTCCAATGCCATTTACAGAGAATCCATCTGATGCCTTAAATGAAAACAACTTCCATCTAGATGGTAGGGGATTGGCATTACAAGAAAGTGTAAGCAACCGAGATGGCGAGCCAGATGGTATTCCAGATAATTATTCTTTCCTTACACCTTTGTCAACCAATACTGGTGATGTGCCACCACCTTATGTGCCAGAGCATTATGGTTTTATTTCTGGAAGTTGGGGCAATCCATATAATAAGGGATGGTATAATTTTGATTCACCTGAAGTAATCTTTGATTTAAATGGTAGCTGGAATATTACTTCAATCTGGGTGTATGTTAATACCGATATGGTTCAATCATTAGGGTATGACTTGGCACAAGATTCTAGAAGAATGGATTTCAAAGTATCTTCAAACGGTACACAATGGGATATTATAGGTACAATTGAGGCCAACTATGGCGAGCAGGGATGGATAAAAATTGATATCAATCCATCATTAGCGGTCAATGCTAAGTATTTTACTATTGCTATTAGAAGTTACCATCTAGGTTCAATTGCTATTTATGGTGTAAGGTCTCAGGCACAAGAAATTAAAGGCTTAAAGTTAAAACGCCAAACCCCAACCAGAGACATGAAAGCCAGAATTGGTGTAAACGGATTTTTGGGTGAAAAGAATGTTGATATTATGGCTAGTTTATCATCTGTTACAAGATGGTATAACAACGCTAACTGGAATATTGAATATCCAAGCTGGCAACAACGGAACGATGATGTACAAGGCATTCAACCCGATGATTTAGTATTTAAATATGAAGAAAGTGTAGGTGGCTGGGAAATGTTAGACTACCTCAAAAACTTTAAAGATGCAGGTGTTACCAATTTATTTACACTTAACAACTGGTCTGCATATAATACTTTCAGTAGCTATATTCCAACCGTTGCAGAAGCATTAGAGGCAAGACCTTTAGACCCGGAAGTTGAAAGAGATAATTTAGCAGTTTCAACAATCCCATCAAATTATAAATTCATTGCCCGGACTTGGTATAATATTGCAGGTAAGTTAGGTAACAACAAGAACGTTGATATGAACTTCATGCAATTGAAACCTAGCGAAAGCCAAGAAGTTGGTTTGAATTTAGTTAATTATGGAGAAATCAATAATGAACGTGATAGTATCTGGGCGCAAACCAGATGGACCAATGCAGAAGAAAGTGCTGCAATACATTCTGCTTGTTATGATGGTCACAAGGGGCAGATGGGAGCAGGTTATGGTGTAAAAGCAGCAGACCCGTCATTCCAGGTCTTAAATGCTGCAACAGTAGCACCAGAAACTGCATATTTCTGGAAAATGATGAAATGGTGGGATTACCATAGAGGTGTAGGAAACTACCCACTAGATATAATCAGTTACCATCATTATGTTGCTTTTAGTGATTTACCTTCAAGTTATGGAAGTGCAAACACCTGGGCAATAAGACCAGAGAGAGATTCTCAATTTGATTCGCATAAAGGTAAGTTATGGGATTTTCCACATTTCCGAGATACTTACATGCCAACCAAAGAGATGTGGTTGACTGAAACAGGATATAGCGAGCATTATGGCGGTTCTTGTTCTCCTAACTACCCTACACAACTTGAAAGAAGCTGGTATAAGGCATGTTGGACATTAAGACTACTTATTATTAATATGTATGTTGGTGCAGATGTAATCAACTTATTCTGGTATTCAAATCAGGATGGCGCCAGATTAGTAGAATTAGATCCAACAATTAAAAATAAAGCTGCTTTCTTAACTCATGGATTAACCGAGGGTGATACAAGTGCTGATGATTGGAATAGACACTATTTAAGTACTGGTTATTACCTAGCATCTTTTAGAAATGAAGTAAATGGTTATTTTCTTAAACATGCTGTGAAGCTTGGCTTAGAAGATTGGACGATGGAAAATGTTATTTCAACCGTTGATCCAACCTTATATGCTTTTGCAGCGGAAAAAGATAATGATGAAAAAGGTATTTTCATCTGGTATTCTGATATGTTGATGGACAAGAAAAGTGTTAGGGTAATTCTCGATGAATCGGAAACGATGGTTGAGGTGATTACATTTGAAGGCGCTGATGTTCGAAAAGACTTAAAAGGCTTATCAACCAATGTACCAGCACAAGCAAGCGGAGATGTAAGATTTATTGATATTGAGGTTGGTGAATGTCCTGTTTTTGTTAAAACAAGGAACATTGGTGTTGAAAAGCTTAAGCCATTAGAAGAAATCAAAATTCAATCAATAAGCCAGTCAGCAATCAAGTTAGCCTGGAGAGACAATAATGTTGGAAACATCCACAAGACTAAGATTTTTGTAAGTGACAAAGTTAATGAAGGTTATACCATTGCCAATAACACCGTTTTAACAGATGGAGAATATACTGTATCTGGTTTATTACCGAATACCAAATATTTTTTCAGAATTCAATTGGAGGATGGTGAATCACAAAGTGAAATGACTGTTACTTATGGTGCATCAACTTTGGGTGTGTTTACAGTTCCAACCAATTTCCATTCAACTAATGCTAGTACTTATACAATTGAATTGGCTTGGGAATATGCAGATGAAGCAAAAATTGATAAATTCATTATTTATAGGGGTTTGAGTTTAAATGGCACATTTACCGAAATTGCAACCATTTATAAAACAGAAAGAACATATACTGATAGCCAGCTTTTTGCTGCCACTAATTATTATTATAAAATAGTAGCTGCATTGGGCTCAAATATTTTCTCTCAACCCGCAATTACTAATGCTTCAACTGATACAGAAGGTTCTGGTGATGCGCCAACAATAGTGAATGCAAAAACCAATTTCATTGGTGATATTATTTATGTGAGAATGTCGCAGCCGGTTAAGAGCGTTGCAAATAATGAATCCGCATTCTTAATAACTGATGCTGGTAATGTTGTAAATGTGGTTGAAACCAGACTAGCTATTGGTGATGACACATTAGTTGAAGTTGTAATTAATAGAATATCTCAATCAGCTACACCAGTATTAAATTATGATGGTATTGCAGGTACTATTTGTGATAAGGATACTGAATTAAAAACAGTAACAATTAATGATTTAGCAGTTGCTAATAACGCTAACAGCCCAGCTTTACTATCCAAGAAGGTTAGATTAAATTTCATTAATGCGGGTGTGGGTTCATTGGAAAATGAAATTCTTCATACAGGGGATGTGTGGAATGATATTGTCATACCTGCGAAGGATAATGAGAGTAATCAATTCCAAGGTGCATTGGTGGATGTTAATGGCAACGCCACTAATTGGAGATTCTTGTTGCCATTCTCGGATTACCCTGTGTTCTTCAATAAATGGGATAGTGAAGGTTTTCCGACATTTAGTTATGCAGCAGTATCGCCAATTCATTTGGATATGTTCCCATATGAAACCAGAAGGTCGGGTGCATATATTGCTGATTGGGCATCTAAAATTGCTTTCAATCTATCAGGTCTGGATATATCCAAGCAGTATAATATGTGGTTCAGCGTTGTGCCAATTGAATGGGAGACTGAACCATCCAGTAATTATCACATCGAGACAGCTGATCGTACTAAATCAGTTTCTTGGAATATCAATAAGTATGAATTTAATGTTGGATTAATTAGAGAGATGTCACCGAACGTTGGAACATTCCAAAACTTAAAACCAACTGCCTTTGAGAAAACTGGTTCTGGCTTCGCTACAACGGCAACGCCTGTAAACATCTTAGCAACTGATATCAATTTGGTATTATCGAATTTAACACCAGCATACAAGTTAGCAGTGACAGGTATGATAATTGAAGAAGTAATACCAATAGAATTGTAATATAGATTACAGCCCTGTTATTAAGTTAGCAGGGCTGTTTTATTAGTCCTATGTAAAGTTATTACACTTATTTTATCAAGACATTGAATTTATGTTTGTAAAGTGGAAATTCAGAGTTTTAACTCCAAAAAAGACTACTTTTTGTGACCATTTTCAAAATACTGTATAATAAAAGAATGTAAAGCATCTATATTAAGAGGATAGAAAGTAAATTAGTTATGCCCCTTTTTTAAACGATAATGAATTAAATCTTTCCAAATAATTCTGCAAGCTTATCATCCAGGTCCTCGCCACGCAGATTTTTAGCAATAATTTTACCGCTGGGATCAAGCAGGAAGTTTTGAGGGATCTGATGCACACCATACTTTTTGACAGTTTCACTGTTCCAGAATTTAAGGTCAGATACTTGCGTCCATGTTAAGCCGTCTTTATGAATAGCTTTTAGCCAATTTTCTTTTCCGTTAGGCCGGTCCAATGATACACCGATGATGTTGAAGTTTTTGTTCTTGTAATTTTTGTATGCTTTTACTAGGTTAGGATTTTCTGCACGGCAAGGGCCACACCATGATGCCCAGAAATCTACCAGTATATATTTACTACGAAAAGACGATAGGCTTACCATTTTGCCTGCGGTATCTGGCTCGGCAAACTCGGGTGCTACAGCACCAATGGCTACGGCTTTGAATTGCAGTAGTGCTTTTGCATAATCTATCCCTGTTGACGATGCCTTTACTTCAGGTGTTAAGGCTTCAAATAATGGCGCGATCTCAGCATAGTCCGCGCTATAAGCATAAGCTTGTAACGCTTCTAAACTGACCGGGGAGTTTGGATGATCTTTGATAAACTGCTCATTAATGGCTTTCTCTTTTTGATCCAGTGCTTTTCTTTCCTGCTTAGCCTGCCTGATAAATTCAGGGGTTTTGGCTTTGGCTCCCGCTGCTTTTTCTTTTGCTTCTATTGCCTCGTAACCCTCCTTTGTCGGTTTTAAAGCTGCACGATAGCTTGCATTTTCCTGGTTAATTTTTGTCCCTTCAATTCTTGCATTTACTAAAAGATCTTTAGTGCTTACGTTTATTGTGCCTGGTTCCAGATAAACAGATGTGTAATCACTATTGCTATCAAAGCCAGTTCCTTTTGGATTGAATATGAGATAGCCCATTTCGGGTACAGTGCCAATATGGCCCGTGAATTTAAATTTGCCGTTTTTTAATTCAGTAGAGTCAATAATGATTTTTTTATCCAGCTGATATCTCAAGTATACCTTAGCGGGCGTGCCGAAGGCACCTATGTTGCCCTGCACAATAAAAGTGGAATTCTGAGCAAAAACCATTGCCGGCATCAATGTCAATACTGTTAAAACTAATTTTTTCATACTGTAAATTTTTAGATAGATTTGGCTTTTTTGAATCTTTGGTTGTATAATTATAAAAAAAAATTAGTATAGATAATTGTGGCTTATCCAACAAGAAACGCTTAATGTTTTACAATGTTGCTTACTATCGAAATATCATTTAATCCTAGTCCAAGGTTAATCAATAATATATGATGGAGATAAACATTATTCGTGATTTTGTACAATAGATAAATTATACAATTGTTCGTTTAGTGAACAGATTGACAAACATAATGGGGGCAAGGAATCTTATCAAATATTCACCGTTTTTGATAATTTAGGCTTAAATGCAATTATTGCCGATATTAGGTTACAAGCTTTTTATATTGATTCGTATAGGGCAAGACACTTCACACAAAACAAACACAAGCATCATTTAAGGTTCCTGTTCTGATAATTGAAATATCACCCAGGAAATATGAAGTAAAATAGCATAACAAAAGCTGATATTGATTTTGTTAGCTATTTTTTGCATAGTTCGAGTTAGGTGCAGTACATCTTCTTTTTCACAAATTCATACTTTCCTTTTGCTACTATAAACTTGGATTCATACGATCTGTTGCTTCTATCACCAAAAAGAGTTTGGTTGGTTATTAATTCTTAAACCTGGAGGCATTGTAATAAGGATCTTTAGCCTTGTATTAGAAGTTGGAGTATGGGTAACATAACAGGTTAATTGATCTTGCTTGAAAATTCATTGATTGGTAAACGAACTTTTGGCATCGAAGCGAGCCCATCGTTTGCAGCATCCCGATATCCCAAAGAAATAATCACGGAAGCGTGAAGGCCCCTTTCTGACAATCCTAAAACGTCATCAAATACTTTCGGATCAAATCCTTCCATAGGAGTTGCATCTACTTTAAGTTCTGCAGCCGCAATTAAGGCCGTTCCCAGCCCAATATAAGCTTGCTTGTCCGACCAAATTGCATTTTGTTCGGGTGTTTGAGGGGAGAAATAAGTGATTAACATATCCTTGAGTCCGTTGAGCGCTCCGCTCTCCAGATTTCGCTGCTGCTCCATCATCGTAACATAATCCACAATGTAATCGCTGGTAATTTTGTTTAATCCGGCAAAGACCAGTAAATGAGAAGAAGCGTGGATTTGCGCATTAAACGAGCCCACTGCTAACCTTTGTCTTACTTCCGGGTTAGTGATTACAATTAAGCGGTAAGGTTGTATTCCGCAGGAAGAGGCGCTAAGGTTGACGGCTTCGATAATCTGGTCTATTTTTTCTTCGCTGACTGACTCTTCTGAGTATTTCTTGACAGCATAACGCCAATTAAGATTCTTGATTAATTCCATTTCTTTATTCATTAATTTGATCGCCAAAGATATCAGTTCAATGTGTATATTTGTAACCAGGTGACAAAAAGTTATAGTGACAACCAGGTAACCAGGTGAATGATATGAAACAAGACTTCGATTTGATAAAGGAATGCAGCGGCACAATAATGGCGATTAGCGATACAATGGAAATTTTAAATGGCAAATGGAAAGTGTCCATTATTGCATGTTTGTGTTATCGGCCGATGCGCTATTCAGAATTGCTGAAAGAGGTTGTGGGCATTTCCGGCAAGATGCTGAGCCGTGAGCTAAAAGATTTGGAAATGAATGAATTGATTGAACGAAATGTATTAAATACTGCACCTGTTGCCGTGGAATACCGGATAACCGACTACGGAAAAACGCTTAAAGACCTTACCGCTACGATAGCTGATTGGGGGCAAATCCATCGAAAACGCATCATTTCCGGAATGAAAACGGGATAAAGAAGCATTTGATCGGGTTAGGCAAAATGCACACCTCGCTTTTTGCGCTGCTGCTACTTATTGAATAAGATTAAGAAATACTCAACTTTGCGCTATTTAGCTATTGCTGGGGACAAAGCTATCCCTCCCGGAAACGACGGGTTTTGACAAAGATGTTTGATTTGTAACCAGCTATTTTATTTCCAGGTGCATCTTAGCGGTAAATAGTCAACGTCTGGCGTTGAAAGCCCAAGTTACCTTTATTTCAATATATGGCTCTTTTTGATTAATTGAACTCATCCATCACGTGAAGAAATAAGGGGTAGAACCCATGCCAATAGTATTTTCAACCCTGATTTCGTCACCAAGACGGCTAATAATCTCATTCCAGAGATAAATCAAATGGCATAGCTAAACAAACGTGCAACCTTATTTATTCTTAATAATATGGTTTAAGCCCCAGTCTTTTAATGAGTAAATGATCGGCGTGAGCGTGTTGGCGTATTCATCCTGTTTATAGGTAATTTTCACAGGATATCCTTTGGTAATGATGCGCCTGATCAAGCGATGTCCTCCAGTTCCCTGAGTTCTTTTGCCAGCACCTTTGGCGTAATTCCCTGGATGCTATCCTGAATATCGGTAAACCGCTCGTTACCCACACCTATAGAAATGATAATCGCCAGTTTCCATTTTCCATTAATTACTTCGAGGGCATCGCGGACAGGGTTTTACTGTATCCAGACATTCACAATAAGGTTTTTTTAAAGCCATTTTAATAATTACATTTCATTTACTTTCTAATGGAAAAATGCTATACAAAGGAAAGTAATTTATCTTAATTTTGCAGTATATTATATGAAAACAAAAGAGATTGCTTATTCCATTTTAGACCTGGCACTTGTACCAGAAGGCAGTACCATCAAACAAACGCTGAACAATTCCCTCGCTTTGGCAAAAGAGGCAGAAGCGTTGCATTATAAGCGGATTTGGTTTGCCGAACACCACAATTCGGAACACATTGGCAGCAATGTGCCTTCACTCCTGATTGGTTATGTAGCGGAGAACACGAAAACTATCAGCGTAGGCTCGGGCGGCATTATGCTTCCTAACCATTCTCCCTTAGTAATTGCTGAGCAGTTTGGTACCCTGGCACATTTATACCCCGGTCGCATCGATTTGGGTTTGGGCAGGGCGCCCGGTACAGACATGGCCACTGCCCAGGCTATCCGGTCCGATTTTATGCAGGCTGCCCATACCTTTCCACAAGAAATTAATAAGATACAAAATTACTTTTCTCCTGAAAATAGCAGTTCAAAAGTGAGGGCGGCTATCGCTGAGGGAACTAATATACCCCTTTATATATTAGGGTCAAGCACAGACAGCGCACACTTAGCAGCCGAAAAAGGTTTACCTTATGCTTTCGCCAGTCATTTTGCCTCCACGCATTTAATGGCTGCGCTGCGCATTTACCGCGAAGAGTTTCAGCCTTCTGCAGTGTTAAAAGCGCCTTATACCATAGCTGGCATTAACGTGTTTGTTGCAGACACCGATGAACAGGCTGAGCGATTATTCACTACACTGATCAAAATGTTTGTCGGCGTACTAACCGGAAACACAACGGCACTGCAACCGCCAACCGCCATGACGGATGAACTACGGGGCATGCAGCAACATCCGGCAGTGCATCAAATGCTGAAATATTCTTTTATAGGCAGCAAGCAAACCGTAAAAGAGCAAATTCAGGCATTTCTGGATGAAACTAAGGTAGATGAACTCATTGTTGTTACGCCTACGCATAGCCTTGAAGACCGGATAAAATCGGTTCGGCTTTTTTCGGAAGTGATGAACGATATCAATGAAGAAGCTTCTCTCGCGAATTAGCAACGTTTAAAATGAGCGAAAGAAAAAAATTAAAGCTGGCTGCGAATATTGATGGTGTTGGTTGGAACTTTGTAGGCTGGCAACATCCAGACATGCCCTCAGATGCCAGTGAGAATTTAGACTTCTATGTTCAGCAGGCGCAACTGGCCGAGGCGGCAAAATTTGATACGCTTTTCCTGGTTGATGTCAGCCATGTTGGCCCGGGTAATATCCCACATTACCTCAGCATGTTCGAAGGCATGACGATCATGTCGGCCCTTAGCATGAAAACTGAAAAAATTGGTTTATCGGCTACCATTGCTACCTCCTATACCGATCCTTATAATGTAGCCAGACAGGTTTTATCGCTCGATAAGATCAGCAATGGCCGGGCTTCCGTGAACGCGGTGACTTCTAACCCGGGCGGCATGGTCAATTTTAGCCGCGGTCATTTAACCAGGGCTGACCAATATCCAATGAACAAGGAATTCATGGAAATCCTGATCGGTCTTTGGGATACTTATGAAGATGATGCTTTTATCAGAGATAAAGAACGGGGTTTATACCTGAATCCTGCTAAGATGCACACGCTACATTACCGGGGCAAGTACTTTTCAGTGGATGGACCGTTAAACCTGAGCCGTTCGGTGCAGGGCAGACCGGTACTCTATACCGCTGGTACTTCGCCTACCTTTATGGATCATGCATCAAGCTATACAGATGGCGCCTTTATACATGGGCAAACGATGGAAGATACTATAGCGGTAGCCAATGGTATCAGGGCAAAACTGATCGAAAAAGAACGTCGCCCGGAAGACTTTATCGTGATTACCAGCCAAAATCCTATTGTAGGGCGTACGGATGAAGAAGCGGTGACTAAATATAAGGAACTGTTGGCATTTCATCCAGGGAACAGTATACCGGTACCACTTTTCTTTGGTTCGGCAGAAAGAGTTGCGGCTCAGGTACAATTATGGTATGAGGCCGGTGCAATGGATATGTTGATGGTTAGACAGGACCATCCGCACGGATTAAGGGATTTTATCGAACTGGTGGTTCCGGTCTTGCAGGAGCGTGATGTTTATAAGACTGAATATGAGGGAAATACCTTAAGAGCGCATCTGGAAATTCCCAAGCCGGCATTTAGAAAAACGGGATAAAATTATTGAAACAAAAAATTGGCTACAACAATTAAGCTGTAGCCAATTCTATCTTTTAATTGAGGTTAAAAACCGAGACCTAATGCAAAACCTCTTGCAGCATTTGGAATAGTTGCGCCAGGGGTTGCAACACCAGTTGATAGGTTTACACTATAAACTTTTTGTGTGCCAGCCACCGTAAACAGGCCGTAAGCCAATCCGCTTGTACCACCGATGTCAAAGCCATTGCTGCCTTCAACATTTACGCCTAAAGCACCAACGTCTACCAATATTCCCATGTTTGGGTTGTCTTGTCTTACCAGTTTATCGCTATTCGAATCGATATCAAATAGAACCGTAGTTGTTGTGCCGGCAAAGTTATTGGTATAAGCGGCGCCAGTGATGCCCGTAGTGGCTGGGTTTAGCGCTCCATCTAAAATAACACTGCCATCCAACGGGTTAAACCTTAAGTTCTGACCGGTATTACTTACGATTCTGATCCGATCAACAATTGGGTTGAAATCGAAACCAAACTGTGTTCCGCTTAATAATGTAGCAAGTGGTGCGGTACCAACTACTGCGGCTGCGCCGGATGAAGTGTTAAGCGTGTAAATACGACTGGTGCTTCCAAGTGCATACAACTGGCCGTTCAACGGTCTGAAATCAATTCCTAAAATAGTTTCTCCTGTTTGAATCCCGGTGATTGCTTTAACTGCAACAGTCGGCGTTGCTGCCAGAGGATTAAAAATAAGTAATTCATTATTGTTAGAAACCGCATAAGCAACCGCTTCTGTAGGGATAGCTAAACCCGTAATATTTAACGGTAAGTTTCCTATTTTAGTTGCTTTACCATTATTGGTGTCAACAGTGTATAGACTGGAGGTGCCACCAACTTTTAAGGCTGCAAGCGCTGCAGAACCATCAGCATTAATATCGAATCCACCCATTTCGTCAATGTCGAAGCCTAAGTTTCCAACCTCTACTAATTTTCCGTCATTCGGTGGATCCTGCCTGTAAAGTTTGTCTGTTGCAGCATCAATATCAAATAACACTGTTGCTGTTGCACCAGCGCGGTTTTGAGTATAGGCTACAGAAGAAACTTTTGCATTCGTTACGCCATTAATCACACCATCAGTTGCAGCAACAGTTCCTGTTTCCGGGTTCAAACGCAAATTTTGCCCGGTATTGGTTACTACCCGAATGCGATCTACCGTTGGATTGAAGTCAAAGCCGGCAGCTGTACCATTCAATGCAGGTGTAAAAGGAGTTGAAGAAATTGATCTTGCCGCTCCCGTTTTCTGATCGATCACATATAACCGGCTGGAACTTCCCAAGCCATAAAGCTGACCTGTAGCAGGTCGAAAATCAATTCCTAAAATGGTTTCAGCGGTTTGTAATCCACTAATGGTTACTGTGGAAGTTATTGTAGATGGATTTTTCGCATTAATTAGATATAATTTACTGTCGGATGTTAAAGCATAGAAATTTACGTCTGGTCCCGGAGCAAGTATTTCCTGATCAATGTTTCTGTCTTTTTTACATGCAGAAAAGACAATAGGGCTCATAATAGCACATAAGGCTATTACGATTAAATGTTTAATTTTAATCATGTTTTTAATGTTTAATTATAATAGATAAGGATTTTAAAATAGTCGCTGAGCAGACTATTTGGGTGGTTGTTCTGGTATTTGTAAATAACAGTGTGTCAAATTAAAGATGCCTGGGAACTGGTTGTTTTTGGCATGGTAAAGATCGATGAAGTCGAAATCGTTCATTCGGGTAAGCAGAAAATCTGCCAGTTTATCTTTTTCTTCTGCTTGATTTTGCTTTTCAGAAGATTCAGTTTTTTCTGAAGAATCAACAGTTTGATTTTTGAAGATTTCTTTACTGGCTTTTGGCAAAGGCATTGCATAAATAAAAATCCTGCCTGTAAAAACAGTAAGCAGCATTAATACAATAAAAAACCTTTGGTAAAGTACCGACATACGAAAGCTAAATTCTTGTGATTCAAGAGCACTTACGAAAAAAAAATCTGATTAGATTTTCTGAAAAGTACTGAGCGCAAATGAGGCAATCACTTTCAGTGAGTTAGTGCGTAATAATAACCTCGTATTAAGGAATTAAGTATAAAAATTCGCCGCGTGTTAAACTACCTCAATATTCATAAATGACGGCTCAGTTTTTCAAAACAAAAAGCATTTTGGCAAGGTTGTTTTAACATAACGATCTGCGTCGGGATAATTTTGAGGAATTCATTATATTTTGTTTGCTTATATGTAAAAGGATGTCAGAATCCTTTGTTTTTCTGTCAAAACTTGTAAATTGCATTTACAAAAGGATACAATTTGTCAGTTTAAAGCATCAGAAAAATCCTTACACTAAACCGACAAAAGCTAAATTGAGTTAAAGTGCCGAATTCAAAAGCACTTTAAAACCTTTAAAACAGATATTACGTAGATATATTTCGATACAGGCATATTTACGGCAACGATATTCTTACATTAATTTTTGGTGTTATAATGGTTCAAAAGGCTGTTAATCTCCCCACATGGCGCAATTGTTGATAAAATAAAGAAAACAGTACTATCTCTTTTTATAATTTATTTTATAGTTTAGAGACGTAGCTGTTAAGAAAGGTATTATGGAAGCAAAATTTTCACCACAGGTTAAAGATGTAATCTCTTTTAGTAGGGAGGAAGCTCTCCGTTTAGGGCATGATTACATTGGAACCGAACATTTATTATTGGGCCTCATTCGCGAAGGCGATGGTATGGCTATCAAAATTTTAAGATCGTTAGGAGTAGATACGGGTAAATTGCGCCGCTCAATTGAAGATGCTGTTCGCGGCACTTCGAGTGTTACAGTTAACTTAGGTAATATTCCGTTAACGAAACAAGCAGAAAAAGTTTTAAAAATTACTTACTTAGAGGCTAAAATATTTAAAAGTGATTTAATTGGCACCGAACATTTGTTGTTATCGGTTTTGAGAGATGATGATAATATCGCCTCACAAATCTTACTACAATACGGCGTTACTTACGATGTTTTTAAACAGGAGGTAGAAGTGAATAAAAATGGTTTCAGAGATGATATATCAAATAGCGCATCAACAGGTGGCGATGATGATTATCGTGAAGAAGAAAGCTTTAGCACCCCTAAAAAGGTTTCAGACATTAAATCTAAAACACCTGTTTTAGATAATTTTGGTCGTGATTTAACAAAAGCTGCAGAAGAAGGTCGTTTAGATCCAATCGTTGGACGTGAGAAAGAAATAGAGCGTGTTTCGCAAATTTTATCGCGTAGAAAGAAAAACAATCCGATTTTAATTGGCGAGCCAGGTGTTGGTAAATCGGCGATTGCAGAAGGTTTAGCCTTGCGCATCGTTCAGCGTAAAGTTTCCCGTGTGCTTTTTGGTAAACGTGTGGTTACGCTTGATTTAGCCTCGTTAGTTGCCGGTACAAAATACCGCGGTCAGTTCGAAGAACGTATGAAAGCGGTGATGAACGAACTGGAAAAATCTACAGATGTGATTTTATTCATTGATGAGATTCACACCATCGTTGGTGCGGGTGGCGCTTCGGGCTCTTTAGATGCATCTAATATGTTTAAGCCAGCATTGGCGAGAGGCGAAATTCAATGTATTGGTGCTACAACTCTAGATGAATACCGTCAGTATATTGAGAAAGATGGTGCTTTAGATCGTCGTTTCCAGAAAGTGATGGTTGAACCTGCTACCCCGGATGAAACCGTTGAGATTTTAACGAGAATTAAAGATAAGTATGAAGAACACCATGGTGTAACCTATACTGACGAAGCTATCTTAGCTTGCGTGAACTTAACTTCCCGTTACATTTCAGATCGTTTCTTGCCGGATAAGGCGATCGATGCTTTGGATGAAGCCGGATCTCGTGTACACTTAACGAACATCCATGTTCCGCAAAATATCATTGATATTGAAGCGAAAATTGAAGATATTAAGTTAGAAAAAAACAAAGTTGTTCGCAGCCAGAAGTATGAGGAAGCCGCAAAACTTCGTGATACGGAGAAAAATTTAATTGAAGAATTAGATAAGGCAAAAGCAGAATGGGAAGCAGAAACCAAAACCAAACGTTACGAAGTATCTGAAGATAACGTAGCTGAAGTTGTTGCCATGATGACTGGTATTCCGGTTCAACGTGTTGGACAGACTGATAGCCAGAAGCTTTTGAACATGTTCGATAAAGTGGCCGAAAAAATTATTGGTCAGGATGATGCAATTAAGAAATTAACGAAAGCTATCCAGCGTACAAGAGCAGGATTAAAGGATCCGAAAAAACCAATTGGTTCATTTATTTTCTTAGGTCCTACCGGAGTTGGTAAAACGGAATTAGCAAAAGAACTGGCTCGTTTTATGTTTGATAGTGATGATTCACTAATTCAAATTGACATGAGTGAATACATGGAGAAATTCGCAGTTTCACGATTAGTGGGTGCGCCTCCGGGATATGTGGGTTATGAAGAAGGTGGACAGTTAACTGAAAAAGTTAGGAGAAAACCTTATGCAGTAATCTTGTTGGATGAGATTGAAAAAGCGCATCCTGATGTATTCAATATTCTGTTACAGGTTTTAGATGAAGGACAATTAACTGATAGTTTAGGCCGAAAAGTTGATTTTAGAAATACAATCATCATTATGACTTCAAACATTGGTGCCCGTCAGTTAAAAGATTTTGGTCAAGGTGTTGGTTTCTCTACTTCAGCCAAAACAAACCAGGCAGAATCGCACAGTCGTGGTGTGATTGAAGGCGCATTAAAACGTGCGTTTGCTCCTGAATTCTTAAACCGTGTTGATGACGTGGTGGTATTCAATAGCTTAGGTAAGGATGAGATTTTCAGAATCATTGATATTGAGTTGAAGGCTTTATTTGGTCGCGTTCATACCTTAGGTTATGAAATTGCATTAACTGAAAATGCGAAGGAATATATTGCTGAGAAAGGCTTTGACAGTAATTTCGGTGCTCGTCCTTTAAAACGGGCAATTCAGAAATATCTGGAAGATCCAATTGCAGAAGAAATTTTGAAAGGCGAATTGTCTGAAGGTGATGTATTAGAAATTGATTACGGCAAAGAAACTGAATTGATTTCCATAAATCATCGAAAAGGCGAAAAGAAAAAAGAAGAGCCTAAAAAAGAAGAAGATTCTTCAAGTAAATAATTTAAAACTCCCGATTTAATCGGGAGTTTTTTTTTGCATGTTAGACGAAATTATCCTCGATAGTCTAATATAATTCGAGTAAGAAATCGGTGATCAAAAACATCAGGTACAGCAGCAGTGTCTGCAATCAGATCAAACCAGGGGACTGGCAAATGTGAGTGCATTTTTCAGGGCAAACTAAATTTCGTGGTAGAATACAGGTTTTAGAGTTAAAAACGGGACATGAATCATCTATTATTGACTTTTATCAATCTAAAACTATCAAAATACTTTTATCTGTGTATTTTTGAACATACAATATTAGAGTTTTTGTGATTTTTTAAAGTTACATTTGCGCCATGAGAATCAAATCTGCTCTTCTGCTCATATTATCTTTAAGTGTTTCTTTATATGTTAAGGCACAAAATGAGGTGATTACTACCGATGCCAACATTACAATTAAAAATTTAGTTGGAAATCGTATTAATTTTAATAAAACACTAATTAAATTACGAGAAATTCAACCAGCAGATCTTCCTAAATCCCAGTATATTTTCAATCAGCCTGGTACCCATATCATCAATTTCGAAAATTTAAATTTTACAGTCGAAAATAGGAAGATTGTATCCATAGCTGAGATCCCTTTGTCTAATGCTGCTCTTAATATAATTAATGAACGTTTAATTGTGCTTGATAAGATGCAATATGCCTATAGCGAAAGTTCAAATCTTGAATATCTGTCGGGAGTAAAAGATAGGCGGGTAGCATTCAATAATGACAGGCAGTTTTTTTCTGTTCTAAAAAGCTTAAAGTCTACCATTACTGAAATCAGTACTTTGGCTAAAGGAGATGATCAGAAAGCATCTGTCGAAAATGCATTGGCAAAATGGAAACAGCCGCATATCGATTGGCAATTTTTTAGCCAAATTGTGGTGAAAGAAACGCAGTCTACTTTAGGCAAATAATTTGTAATGAGGATTAGTTGTCATTAACATGAGTATAAGTCTCATTCAAAATTTTCTCTTATCTAATCAAATTAGTTCTTTCAAGGCGCGATAATATCTTTCATAATTCAGTGGGTCAGTGTTGAGGAATAAAAACGGTTCAATCAACTCGAGTTCCATCAATAAAAATTTTTCATTAACAAATGTTCCGTCTACCCTTGCGTAAAGGGAATTTTTTGCGAATAGATTAACGTAGGCGGCTGCTTTTTGAATCACTTCAGGACTTGGATTTTGCGGATGAACAGAGCCGCCGTGAGCCGGCTGTACCCTGAAATCGCCTTCTTTGGCTTTCTTAATCAGGGAATGACTGTAAACTCCGTTGAAAAATATAAATGACCATTCTCCATTTTCCACTATCTCCGGTAAGAATGGCTGAACGATAAAATCTTCATCCTGAACAAGGAGGTTTAATTTTTTGGACACTTCACCAGCATCTTCAAAAGTGATTTTAAATGTGTTTTTCGCGCCGCCACTAACGCTGGGTTTCACAATTAGCTTATCGGTATGGTAAAATTCAAAAAAATCGCTCAGATTTACCTGTTCATCTCTGTTAATAAATGAGCACGGCGTGATGTCTAATCCAGCAGCTTCAATCTCTTTCAGGTATTTTTTATCTGTATTCCACCGAACCACGTCGATGGGGTTGAGTAATCTCACTTTTTTCTCCTCCAGATGATTCAACCATTGATGAAAGTCGTTTATCAAATCAAAATAATCCCATGGTGATTTGAGTATAGCGAGTTGATAGTTTTCCCAATTCACCTGAGGATCGTTCCAGATCACCATTTCAACTGACAAACCCTTTTCTTGTAAAAATGTCAGCAACCGCTGATCTTCACTTTCAACGGTTTCACTGTCGTAAGCACCTTTGTCGGAATAAGAAACTAAAGCAATATTCATGTCTAAAACTAACTTTTATTCAATTGGGTAACAAATAAATCTAAAATAAAGACATCTGGTCGCTCGGTACCTTGAATAAAGAATGATCTAAAATAATCTCATTTGTATTTAAGCCATTGAGCCTGGAGTGCAGCCTAAAACTATCTCTAATTATTTTTGCTATATTGCCATCTCCACGCATTCGGTCGCCAAACCTGCTATCGTTTACATTTCCACTGTGGCAGCTTTGAATCATGTGCCATACCTTATCAAATCGATCAGGAAAATTTTTACGCAGCCAGTCTTCAAATATTTGTGCAATTGCGCCATTCAACCTCACTACTGTATAGCCTGCTTTTACTGCACCGGCCGCTGCAACCGCTTTAAGAATCTTAGGAATTTCATGGTCACTTAAACCAGGGATTAATGGTGCAACCATCACACCCATCGGGATTCCCGCTTTACTTAACTGTTCTACTATTTTCAATCGTTGTTTTGCGGTTGTTGTTCTTGGCTCCATCATCTGTCGTAAATCTTCATTCAAACTGTTAATAGATACATACACCATACATAGATTCAGCTTAGCCATTTCCTGCAGAATATCCTGATCCCTTAAGATTAAAGAATTTTTGGTGATCATTCCTATTGGCTGTTTGTACTCCAGGGCAATTTCAAGCAACTGCCTGGTGAGTTTAAACCTGCGTTCTGCAGGCTGATAGCAATCTGTATTTCCCGATAGTGAAATGGTAGAGGCATCCCAACCTTTCTTCTCCAGGAATTTTTTAAAAAGGGCAGGAGCGTCTTGCTTTACAATAATTTTTCGTTCAAATTCTAAGCCAGCACTATAGCCCCAATACTGATGTGAATTTCTGGCGTAACAATACGTACAGCCATGCTCACAGCCCTGATATGGATTTAGAGAATAGGCCATTCCAACATCCGGACTGTCAACCTTGTTCACAATGGTTTTCGAGTTTTCAAAGATGAAGGAGGTTTTCCGATCGGTTTCCTCCCAATCATCGATACCTTCATCATGCTCTTTCACATAAATATCTTTTAAAAATTTATTATGCGGATTTACCTGGGCACCTCTTCCCTTGAAATATTGATTTTTTCCATCATCTGCCATGAAATAAAATTACTAAAAAAATTAGCAATATACTTTAGTGTGGAAAGAATGTTAGTTATTTGAAATGCCGTTTTTAGGTAGTGGAATATAATCCATTGGTACCATATCCGCCACCTTCTCATAAGCCCAATATCCCTCAAAAAGAAGTGAGCGTGAATCATAGATTCCGCCATTTTCATAAAAACGCACACCTTCGCCCATCAAATTAGCTACGGAAATCTCATTCTCGGGAACATCCAGCGGTCTAAAAATCCAGAAGCCCGTATTAGAATAGGCGAGTGATTCTTTTTCTTTTGTGTATTGGATTAAAAGTGCATCTGTATAGCTGATGTATTTTAAGTTCTGATTAAAATCATGAACCAGTGTATCTGTCAATACTTCTGCCCGCGAAAATTTGTCAATGGTACGGGGCATTTCCTTTTGCTTCGTCCAGAAGGAAAATAAAGCGGTATCAATTTTCCCTGCAGTTTTTCGTATTCCGGATTTTTCTGGCAGCGTCTTCAACTTCTCGAGATTGGCATTAATCAGATATTCCGGATAGCGATTTGGATTGGGTATCTTGATCATTTTATTAATAATAAAACCTTCCTCTTTCGTTTTATTGGCATACAAAGACCTGAAGAAATGTTGTGAAGAACCATAGTATGCAATTTCCCTGGCAGCAATATATTTTTTCTTTTTAGCTGCGGATGCTTTCAGCTCTTCAAAGAAAGGGTGACCTGAATAATAAATGATGTGTGTACGGGAATTAAATTCGAAATGATCGAGCATGTATTTTAGCCGATAGCCTAAGGCCTTATTTTCAACTACCAGGAACTCAGTTGTTGAAACGGTTAATGTACTCTTTGTGATATCAAAGTCCACATTTAACACTTGCGGATTAAGGATTTTGCATTGCAGGGCATTTGGCGTTTTACCAATAAAAAACTCCTTAAACTGTTTGATATATTTTTGCCGGTTTGGGTCTGCCCGAACAGTCACCTCATCTAGTTGTGCTACATTTTCTTTTAATACTAAATCTACCTGAACAGATTGATCGGCAATAATTACACTTTTTGAGTAGGGAAGGTAGCCCACAATCTGAACCAGTAAATCATAGCTGCCGGGCTTTAAGTTAGAAAGTTTAAACTTTCCGTCATTATCCGCCACGGTTGCTATTTTGTAGCCACTTAAATAAATACTCGCTCCGGGCAAGCCGTCTTTTTTATCTCTTACAATTCCGCTAATTGAAAACGTATTCTGCGCAAATACGTTAGTGAAAATGGAGAGGAATATTAACGAAGCCAGCAGACTTTTGATCATAGCAGCGAATGTAAACAAAAGCAATAATATTGTAAATGCCAGTTCACTATTTTAACATTTTAAATCAATATGAAGGGGGAATGTAATCCATGGGTACGCTATCGGCAATTTTTTCCCACGCCCAGTATCCCGCAAATAACATACTTCTGGTATTATAGATACCGCCGTTTTCATAGAAATAAACCGGGCTAATCTGCAAGGTAACGGTAGAAACCTGGTTTTCGCCCATATCTAGTGGTCTTGGTATAGATAAGCCAATACTGTTACTGAATAATGGATTTTCCTTTTCTTTGATATAAGAGATAAATAATTTATCAGTAAAATTTATTTTTTTGATAGTGGAGTTTACAGTCTTAACCAAAGTATCCTGCAAGACATTTGCCCTGCTTAAAATGGCGATCTCAGCAGGCAGGTTTTTTTTCCTCATCCAATAGGTGAGTGAGTCATCACGGCCAATATAAATTGTTTTTTCATTAGTTAACTTTTGTTTAGTCAACCTATTTATATTGGCTTTGATAATACTATCCGCTGGCCTGTTAGTGTTTGGCTGCATGATCATTTTATTAACTATAAATCCTTGTTCCGTTACGTTTCCATTATAAAGCGACTTAAAAAAGTGCTGTGGAGAACCCAGATATGCCGCTAAACGTTTTTTATCCCAATTCTTTTTCCGGCGGGAAGAGCCTTTTAAATCTTCATAAGATGGAAAGCCCTCATAATAAATGATGCGTGATTTACCATCAAACTGAAAGAGATTCAACAGGTATTTTATGTTGTAACCCAAGGCTTTGTTTTCAATAATTAGAAACTGATTGGTTTTGACGGTTAAAAGAGATTCATCTTTATCATAATCAACAAGCAGCACATTTGGGTTTACCAGCTTGCATTGCCTGGCGTTTGGCGTTGTGCCAATAAAAAAATCCTTGAACATGTTGATATAATGTTCCCGGTTTGGATCTGGTTTGATCGTTACTTCGGCTAACTGGGTAATACTTTCCCTTAAAATTAAATTGATGCTGATTGATTTATCGGCAATCACGATGTTTTTGTTCAGTGCAGTAAAACCAATTAACTGGACAAGCAAGTCGTAATTGCCAGGTTTTAATTTTAAACTAAATTTACCATTGTTATCAGAAACCGTGGCAATCTGGTAACCACTTACATAGATTCCCGCGCCCGGCAGTGCTTCACCTCGTCCGTCTTTAACTGTCCCTGATAATGTAAACTGTTGACTGAAACAGGTAAAAGAAGTTAGTATCCAGAGCAGGAATAGAGAAGTCACTTTCATATTTAAAACTAATCTTTTAGTTTTAAAATAACAAATCTATTCCGTCTTGATTTATCCTAATAATTCTTTAGCATTATCTACAGCTGACAATCCTGGGTTTTTACCACTCAACATCTCTGCAATTACGCCTACTCTTTCTTCTTGTTTAAGTTTTCTTATACCTGTTGTTGTTTTTCCGTTTTCGTCATTTTTATAAACGAAATAATGAGATTTTCCTTTTGCAGCTATTTGGGGTAAATGCGTGATGGAAATTACCTGCATATTTTCACCTAAATGAGCGATTACCTCACCAACTTTCAGGGCAGTTTCTCCAGAGATCCCAGTATCAATCTCATCGAATATAATGGTTGGGAGGGAAGTGTGTTGCGCTAAAAGTGCTTTTATGGCCAGCATCAGGCGAGAAAGTTCGCCACCGGATGCTACTTTATTTACCGGAGCGGGTGCCTGGCCAGCATTCGCCGTAAATAGTAACGTGATTTCATCCAAACCATCTTTGTTCAATTCTACTAAAGCTTTTTGAGCTAAAACCAATTTTGCGTTAGGCATTCCCACTCTTTTGAGCGTAGCACTCGTTTGGTCTTCCACAACTTTAATCGCTTTTTTTCTGTTAATGCTCAGCTGAGCTGCCTGCTTTTGCAGATCTTTTTTCAGCTGCTCAATTTGCTTTTGAAGCTTTTCAATGTTTTCATCAGACGATAGTAATTGATTTAGATTGCGCTCCAGTTGAGATTGAATTTCTAATAATTCAGTATTATTTGCTACGCGGTGTTTCTGCTGAAGGGAATAAAATAAATCTAACCGCTGGTTAATGATATCTAAACGGTCTGCGCTATGTAGCGTATTTTCTTCCATTACAGAAAGTTCATCAGCGATGTCTTTAATTTCGATGATCGAAGACCTTAAGCGCTCATATAAAGTATTAATCAGGGGGTCAAATTTTTCAATTCCTTGCAATTGTAGTGAGGTTTCTTTCAAGATCTGAAGTGCTGATGGCTCGCTTTCGTTTAACAATCCTGCAGCAGTGAGCAAAGCTCTTTTAATCGTTTCAGCATGGGTTAGGCGTTCCAATTCCTGTTCCAGTTCTTCCTGCTCGTTATCTTTTATATTTGCCTGTTCTAATTCATTAAATAAGAACTGTTCATAATCTTGTTTACTTCTCGCTTCATTTGCATCATCAATAATTTTTTTCAAACTGTTGCTTTCTTGCTTCAGTTTTTTAAAACCACTACGGTAATCAAACAAAAGGTTATGGTGATTAGCCAGCGAATCAACGATTAATAATTGAAAGTTCGCATCGTTAATTTCCTGGGTAGCATGTTGCGAGTGAATATCGATCAGCCTTTCACCAATTTGTTTTAAAACAGAAAGATTTACCGGAGTATCGTTAATGAAGGAGCGCGTTTTTCCATCAATCGATATTTCTCTACGAAGAATTGTTTCATTAGAGAAATCAAGATCGTATGATTCGAAAATTTCGCGAAGATTTTCATCAGCCAAAATAAAGTTTCCTTCTATGACACACTTTTTATCCTGGCTGAAAAAATATTTACTTTCGGCCCGCTGACCTAAAATAAGTGAAAGTGCACCCAGAATAATAGATTTTCCTGCACCAGTTTCCCCCGTGATAATATTTAAGCCGTTGTCAAATTCAATGTCAAGACTATCAATTAATGCGTAATTACGAATAGAAAGTTTTTGTAGCATAACTAGAGCGAAAATACTAAAAAGTTATTTCAAGGAGGCGATTGAAAACAAAAACAGCGAAGAATAATCTTCGCTGTTTAACTATGGTTGTTTGGTTGATTAATTTTCGCCTTTTCCTTCCTTCTCTATTTTGTTTTTCAGTTCTTTTACTTCTTTGTCAAACTGTTCTTTTAGCTTTTTGTATTCTGCAGATTCTTTTACCTTATTCGGTGTTTGATTATTGCGATAAAAAACATCTGGCCCGTTAGGAGTGCCAAATTCATAGCGATAGCTTTTAGATAAAGAATCGATATTCATTCTGGATTTTGAGGACATCTTTTTGCCATTGATAATAATTATATTTTCATTAGCCGCTTCCAGTTTTGCCTTAAATTCAGGGTTATTAAACTTTGCAGCCATTTCTTCACCCATTTTTTTCCACTTTTCCTGTGCCTCAGGCGATCCGTATTCTTTAGCGGCATCTTCACCAAACTTCTTCCATTTTGCTTGTGCTTCTGGAGAGCTATATTCTTTAGCTACATCTTCACCAAACTTCTTCCATTTTGCTTGTGCTTCTGGAGAGCCATATTCTTTTGCTACATCTTCACCAAACTTCTTCCATTTTGCCTGTGCTTGTGGCGAACCATATTCTTTTGCTACATCTTCACCGAATTTTTTCCATTTCGCCTGTGCTTGTGGCGAGCCATATTTATCTGCTAAATCCTTACCCATTTTTTTCCATCTGGCTTTTGCTTCTGGCGAATTAAATTGTTTATCCATTCTTGTACGCAAGGTCGAATCGCCAAAGGTAAATGTGCTATCATTATTGAAGATGAACACATTTCTCAATCCTGAGAACTCGTCTGAATAAATACTTCTCTTAAGGCTGTCGGGCATTTCATTCACAGAATTGTATTCCGTTTTCTTGCCATTCGCATCAACAGTAACAATCTTTGTTTTGCGTTTTTTAGTGGTATCCTGGGGAGTGGTTAAATTTTCAAATGCGGTATTAATACTTGCCATTTGTGTGGTTAACGCTTTCTTAATTTCTTTTTTCTTTTCGCTGGGGTTAATCCAGGCGATAGATAACATGCAGGCCACACCCAGTGTTAAAGCTGCGATTTGCTGTTTGGCATTTAAATAATTTGTTTTCATATTAGTGATTCTTTTAATACGTTGATATAAATTTTGAGTCTTACCAGTGGCCGCCAGTGCGAACGCAGGGCTATTATTGTCTTTGATCAATTCGAGTTTGAGTAGGGCATGGGCATATTTTAAGGGCTTGCCTGTCGTTTTTAATACCAGATCATCACAAGCATGTTCCCGTTCGATATGGATAAATCTTCCGGCCATCCAAACGAAAGGATTATAAAATAAAAGTGTTTCAATGGCGGTTTTAATTAGGTTTAACAAAAAATCATGTCTTCTAATGTGGGATAATTCGTGAATCAAGATGGCTTCAACCTGATCGCTATCTAACTCATTCACCAACGCAAGCGGAAACAATACCACAGGTTTAAGATAGCCAATCACCAGAGGAACATTTACCAATGAGGACAGGTCAAATCTGACTGCTTTTTTTATGCCCAGTTTAGCAATTATGTTTTCAAAAATTAATTTCCAATCGTCCGGAATGGTGCTTAAATTTTCTTTTTTTAGTTTTGAAAGCTGATAATATCCTTTTGCAATAATGAATAGCTGTAGAAAGATGCCAATGACATACGCTACAACTATTAAAGGAAAATACCGTTCAGCTTTGCTGCTAAAAGTTTCTGGTAAATTATTCAGGTATTGGCTGAACTGAATTTGCTGCGATGAATTTGGAAGTTGATGGACAGGTTGAGTTAAAACCAATTGTTCACCAAGGTTATAGCAGAAAACAAAAAACATTAATACAATAGCGGAGAAGGCAAGATTATGCCGGTATCTGGCGGCAAGTTTAGGCAAAATTAGCATGATGATAAATAATACACCGTAAATGATTGCGCTTTGCCATAGCGAATTTAAAATGCTCCAGCCAAATGCCTTGATGAATTGTTGTACTAAAGTTTCCATTTTTATGCTTTATTTTAACAGATATTATTAATAGTGTTTTTTCCTGATAGGGTTAAGGACGGCCATTTTCAAAAAACGATGAACGAAAAACGTACGTCGATCAACGAAAGGCTTACTTTAAACTATCTAAATACTTTTTGATTTCATCAATCTCATCAGCGCTTGCTTTATGATTTCCAAGTGCCTGCATTACCAAACGAGCTGCTGAACCATTAAATACGCTATCAATCATTTTATTCACCAGGTGTTTTTCTGTTTTATCCTGGCTTACCAGTGCTTTATAGATGTGCGTTTTTTGGTTGGTATCCCTTTCCACCATTCCTTTTTCATGTAAAATTTGCATTAATTTTAAAGTAGTGGTATAACCAGAATCTTTTTTATTCAGTGCTTCATGAACTTCTCTTACCGTTGCATTCCCCCTTTGCCAAAGTACCTGAAGGATTTCCATTTCACCTTCTGTTGGTTTGATATTTTGAATAGCCATATGTTACAAGTTGTACGAATTATTTCGTAATCAAATGTACGAAGATATTCGTAACATCAAAATAATTTTAAATTTTTTGTTTAAAAGCTAGTGATGAGGATAATAGGGATAAGCGTTGTAATGAAGATGAGGCAATTTTTAAGGGCAAGAATAGCTGATTGATCTTTTCAGTTTTACTTAAAATGGTTGCACTAATAAATACCTACTTTTTCAACCCTTCGTACTTACCAATATTGGCCGGATCTATTTCGGATAGCATATTATAAGCTTTCAAGCGTTCCTGCATATTCAATTTAGATAGCACATTGGTGACTTCTTCGGCTTTCGACGCAAAGTACACATTCGGGAAAATTGAGCCCAGCTTTTGTTTATCCATTTGTTGTAAGGCGGGTAGTGCATCAACAATCTGCTTTAAACCTTTATCATTATCCGTAAGTTGATCCAAACCATTCAGATGATAACTGTAAATAAAAGCCCTTAACTCGCTGAAAACGGGGTTCAATACATTTTCATTAAACCAGAAGCGATTTCTTAAACCGTCGGCAGCTTTCCAGCCGGCGTTACCTGATGCCTGTGCCAGGTTAATAATGTTTTGTGCCTTTTTGTAATAAGTTGTTCCACCCATTCTGGCGAAACTATCTTTATCCATAGCAATGATGGTATAGGCATAATAGGATAGGAGTGCGCTAATATTTGAAATGTAGTTTTGATCAGAAAAATCGATCGTTGAACCATCGTTATAGCTGAAATCGAAATTCTTGTCACTCATGTTTAACAGCGTACTATTATAAGAGCTATTGAATACGGGTCTGCTGCTTTGAATTTGTGCCTCTGCGGCATAGCCTGATCCGCCATCCCACGAATTGATGGTAATCACAAAACTGCAGTCTATTCGTTCAGTTGGCTTATAGTTTTCGGTACTGAATTTATTATTGCTTAGAAAATCACGGATCGTTCTTTGTAGTGCGTCCAAAGTGGGCTTGCTGATGTTAGAAACCTGAGGTGCCAATAAGGTAACCCTGGGGTTTAATTCCTGAGCTTGTAATTTACCAAAGCCTATTAACAACAATATCCAGACGATCCTTTTCATTATTTTAAGATTTTTAGAATAGCAGCACAAATATCCTTCGCAACATCTGCTTTAGGTTTTGTTTCAAAAACGGTCCGCTCCAATGCCTTGTTAAAAATAGTAATTTTATTGGTATCTGATTTAAAACCAGCACCTTTATCATTAAGCGAATTTAATACGACCAAATCCAGGTTTTTCTTTTCTAGTTTTCCTTTTGCATAGTTTTCCTCATCATTTGTTTCCAATGCAAAACCAACTAAAATCTGATGCTCATTCTTTTTTCTTCCAAGAGTGGCTAAAATATCCACTGTTTTTTCCAATTCGAGCACCAGGTTATCTTCTTGTTTTTTTATTTTTTGATCGGCTATAACCTTCGGACGGTAATCGGCAACCGCTGCACACATAATGGTAAGGTCCGTTTCCGGGAAGATAGCCAAACACGCATCAAACATTTCCTCTGCGCTAATTACATCAATCCGTGTTAGTGTTTGATTTTCTTTCTGAGCAGTAGGTCCGGAAATTAAGGTTACATCGGCACCAAGGTTAATCAATTCATCCGCCAACGCAAATCCCATTTTTCCTGAAGAATGATTTCCAATGAAACGAACGGGATCAATGGCTTCGTAAGTTGGACCGGCAGTCACCATTACTTTTTTGCCAAATAGGGGCATTGATTGTTGAATCGAATGATCTAAAAAAGCTATGATCTCTTCAGGTTCAGCCATTCTGCCTGCTCCGTAAAGGCCACTGGCTAATTCGCCGTTACCAGGTTCAATAATCGTATTACCAAAACTTTCTATTTTTTTGATGTTTGCCTGTGTCGTTTCATGCTTCCACATGTCCAGATCCATTGCAGGTGCAACATATACCGGGCATTTTGCAGAGAGGTAAACAGCTGTAAGTAGATTGTCGCAGATTCCTGTTGATAATTTTGCAAGAGTATTGGCACTAATTGGGGCAATGATGATTAAATCTGCCCAAAGGCCCAGTTCAACATGATTGCTCCAAACACCAGTTTCCTCTTCGAAGTATTGGGTGTAAACAGGGTTTTTAGAAAGCGTAGCAAGGGTAAGTGGCGTAATGAAATTTGCGCCATCGGGGGTAAGAATAACCTTAACGTTTGCACCGGCTTTGATCAATAACCGGACTAGAAAAGCCGATTTATAAGCAGCAATGCTACCACAAACGCCAAGGATTATATTTTTATTTTTAAGCATCGAGCAAAGAGTTTAAAGCATAGGGCAGAGAGCGTGTGCACAAAACGCTTTGCTTAAAACTCCATGCACTATGGCACTATTACTTTTGTTCTTTAGCAGGATTTCTATGATAAATTTTTTCATTCAAAAATTCATCAATCGCAACTAAAACAGGCTTAGGCATACGTTCGTAATGCTTGCTGATTTCAATCTGCTCGCGATTTTCAAAAATCTCTTCTAAGTTGTCGTTACTGGATGCAAATTCTGCCAATTTACCATGTAACTCTTCTTTAACGTTGTTCGAAATCTGATTCGCTCTTTTTGCAATCACCACTAAAGATTCATATAAGTTATCTGTGGTTTTATCTAAATCGTGTACGTTTCTGGTAACTGTAGTATTCGGTACAGCAGGTTTGTTAGTATTCATGTGTTACTTAGTTTTTAATATCTGTATTATCTGCGTTAGTTGGTCTGGTAGAAACTGTATCTTTAACTTTTTTAGTTTTGATCAGCATCTGTTTGTATTTTTCCTGATCAGCAGCGTATAATGCAAGCTCTTGTTTTGTAGCAACTATTCCGGCTTCAACATCAGTTTTGACTTGCTTAGCTTCCTTTGCAAATTTACTGTCAGGATGATTTTCAGTAAATTCGTTATACAAAGCAAGTGCTTCGTTATAGCGATCTTCCTGACGGATTACATAACTGTTTTTAGCATATAGGTACTGAGCCCTGATCATCAGGAAATCCATTTCTTCAGCATATTTAATGTCCGGATAATCGCGTTGTGCATTTCTCAACGCAATAACGGCAGCTCTATAGTTATCTACATTACTCGGACCGGTAGTTAAATACATTTTTGCATTCTCAAAAGCCTTATCTTCAAGTTTACCTCTTAAATCAGTAATGTATTTTCCGGCGGCAGCAGCCCTGTCACTGGATGGATATAAGTTAATAAATAATTGTAGCGCATCTATTGCTTTATAGGTATTTTCCTGATCAAGAGAAAAATTAGGGGATTCTAAATAGTAGCAATAAGCGCCCATATATCTGGCCTCTTCAGCATTCTTACTCGCTGGATAAGTATCTGCAAAGCTTTTAAATTGGTACCTCGCCGTAGTAAAGTCACTTAATCTATATAATGTATAAGCATAGTAATAGTTCAGATCTTCTGCCTCCGCACGGCCACGGTATTTCTGAGAAAGATCTTCAAACAGCACCAATGCCTTACTGTAATCCCTTTTATTATATAGGCGAAGCGCTTCCTGGTATTTCTTAGCCACATCGTTACTCGCCTTCAATTTTTCGAAACGACTTTTACAACCCGCAAAGCCCAATGCGGCAATAAATACTAAAATAATTAAGTGTTTAACTTTAAACATTCTGCAAAGATAATTAATAATACGATAACATCAATAAAAACAATTCGACGCTAAGCTATGGAAAGCAAATCAGTACAGATCTACAGTTAACAATTTTTAACATAACTGGATGCTTTGCATGACTGCTATATTAGGATACCCAGTAATGGATATAAGGAAAATTTAATTGCTTGATAAATGATTGACTTATGAATTTGCTATGGTTACTACTACTATATATATAGTGTAGGTTATTGCTTTATTAACTACACGTTGAAATACACTCCAAATCATTCTTTATTTTTCTTGTGTGAAGACCCGTTTTCTTATGATACTAAAGAAGCAAAACTGATCGCTTGAGTTATTTATGTATTAATATGTCTTTACGAACTCATTATGGGGATTCGGTCTTTATCAATTTGTTTCGACAATTAGGATAAACCTCAACTCCACCACCTGCTAACCGCCCTGCATATCAATAACTCCTTATACCGCCCTTTTGCTTCCAGTAAAAGATACCGCCATACGGATATGGCGCCCTGCTTCTAACCCCCGCTACCCCTATAACCCATGCTACCCTTTTCCCCGGCAAACACCCTTCTTTCCAAAATGTTTTACCTTTTTGAAATTTTTCCCTGATGATTTCCAGCACCTTACGGTTTGGATGCCATTTTATCTTCCTTTCCATTTGCAGGGCGTACTTTTTTTGCTACCTTTGCATCCCGCTTCGGAGGAAACGGATGTGCTGAAAAGCTGGTTATGATGGAGTGAGGGGGATTAAGGAGCAGAAATTATTTCAAATAAAATCTGCAGGAGTGGAAAAAATCATTACCTTTGCATCCCGCTTCGGAAGGAAGGGTTGTTAGCTGAAAGGCTGGCAGTATTGAAAGGCAAAAAGGAAAGAAACAACGACGAAAAAATAAAATAAATTTTATTTGGAAGTTGGGAA